>JAPOOG010000109.1 GCA_026713545.1 Bryobacterales bacterium | reverse complement strand
TCCGAACGCACCCGCGCCGGCATCGCCGCCGCGCGGAAGAACAATCGCCCCTGGGGCAAGAAGTCAAAATTCCACGATCCCGAGACGGTCAAGCTCGTGCAGGCACTGCTGCGCGAAGGCAGCCTGTCGAAAGCCGACATCGCCCGTAAGATCGGCGTCCACCCCTGCACCTTCTACCGCTGGTTCCCCGGCGGTGAGGCCGACGTGTTCACACCCAACCCGTGGAAGAAACCCAATGAACAGACGGTGACCGCATGAAGCTCTCCGACGCCTGCGATGCCTATCTTCGAGACATGGAGGCGAGGAATTTTCGCCGCTCCACCCTGAAGAACTACAAGTCTCTATTCCGTGCTTTACAGAGCTACGCCAGAGATCACGGCCTTACCGATCTGACCAGAATCGACCAGGCCGAGATGCGCGCCTGGCGCGAATCCTGGTCTTGTAAGCCAGGCACGCAGCGATTGCGTCTTGGTCAATTACGAGCGTTCTTTACCTATGCCATCGATGTTGGATGGGTACAGATATCTCCAATGCTGAAACTGAAAGCCCCTCGATCGTCTGTTCGTCCGAGAATGCCGCTAACAAGAAACGAGGTCGCATCTCTTGTCAACACAGCAGAGGACTCAGGCAGGACGAAGGAAAAAGCCCTGATCCTGCTCATGCGCTATTCCGGTCTGTCGATCCGCGATGCTGTCACACTGCGATCAGACGCCATTGATGGTAACAATAACCTCACTCTGCGCCGCGCCAAGAGTGGGGAGCTTGTCATGCTGCCCCTCCACAGCTTGGCGATCGAGGCACTTGAGCGTATATACCAAGCGGGCCAGACACATTTCTTCTGGTCAGGAAAATCACTACCGATTACCGCGACGAAATACTGGCGAGATCGATTGCAACTCGTCGCTAGCAAGGCAGGAGTCCAGAACTTCACACCCCACCGTCTTCGTCACACTTTCGCCGTCGAGTTCCTGCTCGCCGGCAAATCCATGGAGGATTTAAGCACGCTTCTGGGACACAGCAGCGTGATCACCACGGAGCGCCACTACGCTCAGTGGGACGTGTCCCGCCGAGATCGGCTCAGCCAAATCGTGCGGGAAGTCCATGCATGCGATCCGTTGCCTGAACTACTCAACGGACGCATGTCTCGTAAAACAACTCGGGGGCCGCTGACACGGCCCCCGAAATCAGCCCCGGCACCACTCCCGGTGATGCGAAGCTCATCCAGCAGATGAGTCGATTATAGCATAGTCACTTCATGCCGAAGGGGCTTGCCGTCCAAGCCCAGGGACAGATTCTCCACCGAGAGCCGGGCCATCTCGCGGCGGGGTTCAACCGTTGCGCTGCCCAGATGCGGGACGAGCGTCAGATTGTCGAGTTGCAGCAGGGGGTGATCCCGCGGCAGAGGCTCCGGTTCCGTCACATCGAGCGCCGCGCCGCCGATCACGCCGGCCCGCAGCGCATCATACAGCGCTTGCGTGTCGACCACGGCCCCCCGAGCCACATTGACCAGCGTCGCCGTCGGTTTCATCTTGGCAAGCGTTTCCACGTTGATCAGGTTCTGTGTCTCGTCCGTAAGCGGGCACGTCAGCATCACGTAATCCGACTCACGGAGCAGATCGTGCAGCGGACGATACGCGACGCCCAAAGCCGCTTCGTCCTCGCGCCGGCGTCGGTTGTGGTAGAGAACCGTCATGTCAAAAGCCAGCGCTCGCTTTGCGACCTGGCTGCCGATGGCGCCCATGCCGATGATGCCCAACGTCATCCCGTGCACTTCACGGCCCAGCATGTAACCCGGGTCGTAGCACGTGAACTCCGGCGACCGCGCATGGCGGTCTCCTTTGACGATGAGGCGTGCGGCGGCCAGGAGCAGCGCCATCCCCATATCCGCAGTCGCTCCATCCAGAATGCTCGGCGTGTTGCCCACCGGGATCCCTCGGGCCGACGCATCCGGCACATTGATGTGGTCTACGCCGACCCCATAGTTGCTGATGATGCGGACGCCCGGCAGCCGGTCGAGCATCTCTCCGTTCAGCACGGGATGCCCGTACGTGTAGATCCCGTCGATCTGCTCGGACAAGCCTTCACGCGCGATATCCCAAGCCAGCAGTTCGAACCGATCCGCCATGAACCCGAGAACCGTTTCATCGAGAGGACCATCCGCTACAACCCTGGGTCGCTTCCGTTCGCCTGCGTCCGCCATCATCCCTAACCCCGATATCGTGTGCGCCATCGCCTATTATGGGCACGAGCGGCTTCGGGAGTTTGTCGCAATGACTCCCGGTAGAGTTGCATCAACGTCAGCCCGATTACAGCTACGGCAGAACGGAAGCAGGGTTTCAGGCAAGTTTTTCCTCTGCCGCTGTGCGGACCATACAAGCAGAAATCATCCGGTCAGGCATCAGCGCCGCTTGATCAGGGGGATGTTTCAGGTCAGTTTTCAGTTTTCAGTTTTTAGTTATTCGCCGCCCGTGCGCGGATCGTTCAAGCGGGAAACATCCGAACCGATGTCAACGCCACTTGATCAGGGGGATGTTTCAGGTCAGAATAGGCAATCGCGTGCTGCGCCCGGAGGCACCAGCGCTGGGGCTTTTCAACTTCATGGCTGAACTTGATCTTTCCTGGATCCGGGACCAATTTCCCGCGTTGCTTCTGGAAGTCAACGGCCGTCCGGCCGTTTTCCTCGATGGCCCCGGAGGGACCCAGGTTCCTCAGCGCGTCATCGACTCCATCGTGGACTACCTCGCGACCTCCAACGCCAATACTCACGGTGCATTCCTTACGGCCGAACGCACCGAACGAATGCTCGGCGAGGCCCATGCGGCGGCGGGCGACTTTTTGGGATGCAGTTCCGACGAGGTCGCGTTCGGCCCCAACATGACGACCCTTACGTTCGCCCTCAGCCGCTCCATCGGACGCGAACTGAAACAAGGTGACGAGATCATCGTCACGCAACTCGATCACGATGCGAACGTCGCCCCGTGGGGGGCCCTGGAAGAGTGCGGCGCCGTTGTTCACACCGCCGACATGCGCATCGAAGACTGCACACTCGACCTCGATCGACTCTACGCGTTGATCAATGAGCGAACGAAACTCGTAGCCGTCGGCTACGCCTCCAACGCCGTCGGAACCATCAACGATGTTGCCGCGATCACGAGAGCCGCTCACGAAGCGGGAGCTTTGTGCTTCGTTGACGCCGTTCACTACGCTCCGCACGGCTCGATCGACGTGAAGTCGATCGATTGCGACTTCCTGGCCTGTTCGGCCTACAAGTTTTTCGGTCCGCATGTCGGCGTGCTCTACGGAAAAGCGCAGCTTCTCGAGCAACTGCATCCCTACAAGGTTCGGCCCGCGTCCAACGAAATCCCTGACTGCTGGGAAACCGGCACCCAGAACCACGAGGGACTCGCCGGAGTGATCGCGGCCATCGACTACATAGCCGAGGTGGGCCGCCGGCACGTCCCCGAAGGCACGGAGAGCCGCCGCGATGCCCTCGTTGCCGCCATGAACCTCACGCAATCGTACGAGCGCGAGTTGTCGCAGAAGCTCATCCCGGCGCTGCTCGAGATCCCAGGGCTCACTTTCTACGGAATCCGTGACGCGAGCCGCTTCGATCGCCGCACGCCCACCGTTTCGATACGAATGGAAGACGGTTCCCCGCGCCAGCTCGCGGCCTTCCTCGGCCAGCAGGGTTTTTTCGTATGGGACGGCAATTACTACGCGCTGAACGTCACTGAGCGTCTCGGCGTCGAGGCCTCGGGCGGCATGGTCCGCATCGGCTGCGCACACTACAACACGCCGGAGGAGATTGAGCGCCTGGTAACTGCGCTGCAAGACTTTTCGCGGAATCGCTGAGCATTCCTGAGTCCCGCAAGGACCCTCGAGGGTCCTCGCGAACATTGGCTCATTGCTGGAAACGGCAGTGCCCCGACAGGCACCCGGAAACCCTCGATTTCGGCTAGGATCGGATTTGCAACGAAGTCCGGCACACTTCAGCCCGAGCTGTACATGTCGAACACACTGCTGACCCCACTCGATCTCCGGCTCTTGGCCGAGGGGAACCACTGCAAGAACTACGAAAAGCTCGGAGCTCACCTGGTTGAGGTCGATGGCGTCAAGGGGACCCGTTTTTCGGTATGGGCCCCGAACGCCAAGTCCGTTGCAGTGATTGGGGATTTCAATGACTGGAAGCGCGACTCTCATCCGATGAGGAATCATCCCGAAGCCGGTGTTTGGGAAGTTTTCGTGCCCGCAGTTGGGCGGAATACTCGCTACAAGTACTTCATTCGCTCACGCGCCGAAGACTACGAAGTCGAGAAGGCCGATCCCTATGCCTTTGCGACCGAGATACGCCCTGGCACGGCCTCGAAGGTATGGAACCTGGCGGACTACGACTGGGGCGATGCCGAGTGGATGGCATCGCGCGCGCCCAAGAGCGCTCACGATGCCCCCATCTCGATTTATGAGGTCCATCTCGGCTCGTGGATGCGCGTGCCGGATGAGGGGGGCTGGCTGACTTATCGCGATCTGGCGCCGCGGTTGGCCGACTATGCCGTGGAAATGGGCTTTACGCACGTCGAACTGCTACCGGTCACCGAGCATCCCTTCGACGGCTCGTGGGGATATCAGACCGTCAGCTACTACGCGCCCACTGCGAGATTCGGGACGCCGCAGGAGTTCAAGTTTCTCGTCGATACGCTTCACCAAGCGGGCCTGGGGGTTTTTCTAGACTGGGCGCCGGCCCATTTCCCCAAGGACGAGCACGGCCTCGGATACTTCGACGGAACCCATCTTTACGAACATGCGGACCCTCGCCGGGGCCATCATCCTGACTGGGACACATTCATCTTCAACTACGGCCGCAAAGGGGTGGTGGATTTTCTGATCGGCAGCGCCCTTTTTTGGCTCGATCAGTATCACATCGACGGCCTGCGCGTCGACGCGGTCGCATCCATGCTCTATCTCGACTACGGCCGCAAGGAAGACGAATGGGTTCCCAACCAGCATGGAGGGCGTGAGAATCTCGAGGCGATTGATTTCCTACGGCGGTTGAACGAGCGTGTCTATGCCGAGTGCCCGGGCGCGGTAACGTTCGCCGAGGAATCCACAGCATGGCCGATGGTTTCGCGACCCACCTCGATGGGTGGGCTGGGCTTCGGGTTCAAATGGAACATGGGCTGGATGAACGATACCTTGGCGTACATCGAGAAAGACCCGCTGTATCGCACGCACCACCACAAGAAGATCACCTTCAGTACGCTCTACGCCTTCACTGAGAACTTCATCCTGCCGTTTTCCCACGATGAAGTCGTTCATATGAAGGGATCGATGCTCGACAAGATGCCGGGCGACGAATGGCAGAAGTTCGCCAATCTGCGTACGCTCTACGGCTACCTGTTCACCTACCCGGGGAAAAAGCTGCTCTTCATGGGCAGCGAGTTCGGCCAGGGCAGGGAATGGACGCATGACGAGAGTCTCGACTGGCACCTGCTCGACTACCCCCGGCATGCGGGTCTGCGCCGATGGGTGCAAGACCTTAATCGCTTATACCGGTCTGAATGCGCATTGTTCGAGAGCGACTCCGACTCCCGTGGGTTTGAATGGATTGACGGCAACGACCGCCAGAGGAGTGTCATCAGCTTCCTCCGCCGCGCAGTATCGCCGAACGACGAGCTTGTGGTGGTCTGCAATTTTACTCCCGTTCCCCGTGAGGGCTATCGCATCGGCGTTCCCCATGAAGGCTGCTGGCAGGAATTGCTCAACAGCGATGCGGCGTTATACGGCGGAAGCGGAGTCGGCAACCTCGGAGGTCTGAAAGCCGAGACAGAGCCGACCCACGGCCGGTCCCATAGCCTGAATTTCCCCCTGCCGCCCCTCGGCTGTCTCATTTTCAAGAGAACCGAACACTGATCTCCGTCGTTGACACCTAAAAAAACATGCCGATACGATGAGATCATCCTTGGAGTACGCCGGAGTAGCTCAGGTGGTCAGAGCGAGGGCCTCATAATCCCTAGGTCAGCGGTTCAAGTCCGCTCTCCGGCACCACTTCTCCCCCCGCCATTGCTTCGCGCCACGCTCGTCTTTACGCTGCTGCTCGCAACCACCGGGTTGCTGGGACTCTCGGGTTGCAATGGCGTCGGCGACAATGCGGCGGCCCAAAGGCCGAACTTTCTCTTTGCCATTTCCGATGACCAATCGTGGCTCCATACGGGTGCGATGGGTGACCCGAATGTCGAGACCCCGGCATTCGATCGCGTAGCACGCGAGGGTGTTCTTTTCACGCACGCATTCACCGCCGCACCTTCATGCACTCCCTCTCGCAGCGCCATCCTTACCGGCCAATCCATTTGGCGGCTCGAGGATGCCGGAGTGCTGATGGGAACCATTCCGTCGAAGTTTGCACTCTTTCCGCTGTTGCTCGAAGACGCCGGTTATGAGACCGGTTACACGGGCAAGGCCTGGGGGCCCGGCGACTGGCAGGCCGGGGGACTTGAGCGTTATCCCACGGGACGTGAGTTCGCCCGGCGCAGCTACGAATCCGTTCCGCCGGGCATACGGAACAACAATTACGCCGCCAACTTCGATGACTTCCTGGCGCAACGCCAAAAGGACATGCCGTTCTTCTTCTGGTACGGAGCGTCTGAACCCCACCGCGCCTACGACTACGACGCGGGCGTAAAGAAAGGCAAGTCACCCGAGACGGTTTCCGTCCCGGCATTTCTGCCGGATACCGACGAAGTTCGCCGCGACATCCTCGATTACTACGTCGAAATCGAATGGTTCGATGCGCATCTGATTCGCATGATCGAGGCGCTCGAAAAGACGGGTGAACTCGACAACACCATCATCGTCGTCACCAGCGACAACGGTATGCCCTTTCCCCGCGCGAAGACTACGCTTTATGACTGGGGCGTCCGCATGCCGATGGCGATCCGCTGGCCTGAGAAAGTTCCGGGAGGGCGACGGGTCGACGACCTCGTCGGTCATGCCGATTTTGCGCCGACAGTTCTCGAAGCGGCGGGCCTTCCCGTTCCCGAGATGATGACAGGCCGTAGCCTGCTCAACGTTCTCATTTCGTCGAAGGGAGGCCGAGTCGACCCCAGTCGCGACCGTGTGTTCACCGCGATCGAGCGGCATACATGGACCCGACCCAACGGCGCGCCCTATCCTAGCCGCGCCATCCGTACAGCGGACTACCTCTACATTCGCAACTACGAACCCGACCTCTGGCCGGCAGGCGACCCGGATCTGGATGCGGAGCCGCAGAGCTTCTACGGCGATGTCGATCGCTGCCCCACCAAGACCTTCATGTTGCAAGAGCCCAACAAGCGGAAGTTCGCCCGCGAGTTTGATCTGAGTTTCGGTCGCCGCTCCGCCGAAGAGCTCTACAAGGTCGCTGACGATCCCGGCCAGATCAACAACCTGGCGAATCATCCGAACTATGCCGACACCCGTAAAGAACTAAGCGAAGCGTTGGCCGCTCGCCTCGAGGAAACCGGCGACCCACGCTCCCGCGGCGAGTCCCCTTGGGACTACTACCCTTATCGCCGAAGAGGCAGGGTACAGGTAGCCGATCGTGAGTAGGGGAACCGCGCGACTAAGGCAGTTGCTATGTCAGCCGATTGATTTCAGCCATTCGGCCGGTTTCACCTGCGAGCCCAGTGCGAGGTGCGGCTTGCTCCGGGATGACCCTCTCGTCCAGGCTACCTGACACAGAATGCGACCTTGAAAACGGCAGGGCAGTCATCGCCCGCTTCTATCATGGACTATCGCTGAACGTCTCCACGACCATCTCATCCGGATTCAACGCTGCTTCCCGGATGCATCGATAGCTCCTTGCTTGGCGGAGGTCCGTTTTGTCTCGAAAGAAGGTAGAGACCGGTATAGACCTTCGGATCGACCAGAAATCCCTCGCCGGTGCGGGCGGCGATCCAGGCGTCGACTTCATCAAGAGGCACCAGATGCACCTTAATGTCCTCGTTGCCGACGCCTCCGCCTTCGCCCACTCGCACAAGGTCCTCAGCCTGGAGAAACGTGACGATTTCCGAAGACATTCCGCCCGAGGAAGGACCGTGGCCGATCATCCGCAGCCGCCCGGCGCGGCATCCCGTTTCTTCTTCGAGTTCGCGGTTCGCCGCTTCCAGAAGGTGTTCTTCCTCGAACTCGGGTTCATCACCTACAATTCCGGCAGCCCATTCGATCACGCGGGTCTGCACAGGCTCTCGGTACTGTTCGATCAAGACAGCCATGCCGTCGGTCGTGACGGCGACCACGACGACCACCTCATCGACGCCCTTGCGGGCGACGTATTCCCAGCCGTTCCGCTTGCGCAATTCAAGGAAGCGGCCTCCGCCGAGAATCGTTTCGCTCTGCTGTTCTCTCATCCGCTATGGCCGGTTGCATTTTCCGGAGGAAGCCGACGGGCCTGTACAGCCAGAGTATCTCGCCTCGCTATGGGGCGAGATATGCAGTCTGGTTTTTCCTCCGCCCGTGTTCAGATCATATATGCAGGAAACATCCGAACCGTAGTCAAAGCCACTTGATGAGGAGGATGATTCAGTTCAGACGTCATCGCTGGCTACGACCCGCGCGCCAGCCTCTCGCATTTCTTGGAACGCACGATCCACATCCCCAGGCTTCAGGTCGATGCCACGGCAACCATCCTCGATGACGGTCACCCGGAAGCCTTCTCCAGCGGCATCGAGCACGCTGAACTTTACGCAGTAGTCCGTAGCCAGCCCAAGCAGATAGGCTTCATTGACCTCCTGTCCGCGCAGGTAATCCGCCAGCCCGGTCGAACGTCGATGGGCATTGTCGAAGAACGTGCTGTAACTGTCGATTCGCGGATCCTCCCCCTTGGGAAAGACCTTGCCGATCGCCTGCGTGTTCAAGTCATGGTGGAATGCGGCTCCCCAGGTCTCTTGCACGCAGTGGACCGGCCAGAGCACCTGCCGGAGACCGGCCAACTCAATGATGTCTCCAGGTTGGCGACCCTCGTGATACGACGCAAAGCTACCATGATTCGGCGGATGCCAATCCTGACTGGCTACGACCCGGTCGAACCTCGGCATCAGCCGGTTCGCTACTGCTACGACCTCGTCGCCGTGCTGAACGGGCAAGGCTCCTCCCGGCATGAAGTCGTTCTGTAAATCGACGACGATCAGGGCTCGCATGCGCCTGCTTCTCATGGTAACCGAAGCACCCGGACCAGCCCGCTGGAGAGTATATGGGCATGTCAGCCGGAGGGCGTCTACAACGGTCGGTCAACTGCAGAAAGCTCTCCTTGGCGCGTGGACTTCACTCTCAGCTAGCCAAAAAATGTTCCTGAATGACTTCAATGCGGTCGAGGCCGATCCGAGCAAGTCACATACTGCATACCCCATGCCCCTGTGCTCCTGGATGTTCTCGATCGATCCCTTGTTGAAGGCCATGGGATCCCGCCTGGGTCCGCGCAACAGAAGGCGACCCGCGGCGGATGATCCCGTATGTCGAGGGCGCTTATGCCGTAGCCGCGACTCTCTCCCACCGGCCGCTCTCGCCAGAGCGAAACAGTGCGTCGAGAATGCTCATGTTGCGGACCGCGTTCTCCAGCGGGAATTCCAACGGCTCTCCTCTGCGAATCGCCAGCGAGAAGTCGTCTCCCTGCGCCGTATACTGATCGACGATCTCGAAGGTTTCCGTTATCGCTGACGAGGTCGATGGCGCGCTGCTGCCGTCATCGACGAGGATGCGGCACGGCCGGTCCGGCGGCGCGTTGAACGGAATCTCGACCTCGATCCGCCCGGCCGACCCGAACACCTGCATCCTTTGGTAGGGAACGAGTTGTGTCGAGCACACAAAGCACGCCTGCCCTGCATCGAACTCCAGGATCGCGCTAGCCAGCCGGTCGGTATTCATCTCGGAATCTCTCTCGATCAGGGCAATCACCCTGCTTGGTTCCGCTTCAAAGATGAACCGCGACATCGTAATGGGATAGCAGCCGATATCATAGATTCCCCCTCCGCCGATGTCGGCTTGATTGCGGATATTCGCCGGGTCGAGATTCGTGTAGCTGAAAAAGCCCTGCGTTGCCCGTAGACGACCAATCCGGCCCTCGCGAACCAAGTCCCGCACTCGCCTCCACTGCGGATGATGGCGAACCATGAAAGCCTCTTCGATCAGCACGCCGGTCCGGTCGCGCACTTCGACCAGTATTTTCGCCTCGCGGGCGGTCAAGGCCAGGGGTTTCTCGCACAGCACGTGCTTCCCCGCCTCCGCCGCCCTGGCCGACCAGGGGACGTGCAGGTGGTTCGGGAGAGGGTTGTAGATCGCCTCGATTTTCGGATCGTCGATCAATTCCTGATATGAGCCGTACGCCTTGGGGATATCCAGGTCCTGCGCAACCTGCCGCGCCCGCTCCGGATCGCGAGACGCGATCGCCGTAACACGGCTCAGCCGGCTCCGCTGCATCGCCGGAATGACCTTCTCGCGGCCGATCTTCGCCGTGCTCAGCACGCCCCATCGAACGGGCTCGTAAGCGACCGTCTCCATCATTAGCCAATCGCACCCTGCCGGGTAGAAAGGGAGTATGTTAGCAGGCCCTCCGGCTTTTTCTCCGTCAGAATATGCAGAGGCAGACCAGCGCGTCGCGCTGGTGAAGTCCGTTGTGACGGAAACCGAACGAAAGCCCCACTCTTCCGTACTGGGACGTCAGAAGGCCTTCAATCGCCGTACCCGTAACAGCGGATCACTCTATCTTGCCCACCGGCGTGTGGTGACCGAGGTCATTGTCTGGTTATCGCAAGTTGAGCGAAACCGCCTTTGTGTTCTGGGAGCCGGGAATGCCAATGATCTCGACCTGCCGGTCCTGGCCCAAGCCTTCGGGCAGATCCATCTCGTGGATCTCGACAGCGAGGCGCTCTCCGAAGTTGCCCGCCGCCATCCTGAACTCGGCGGCCTCGTCACCCTGCACGGCGACACCGACCTCAGCGGCATCGCGGCTCGGTTGGATGCGCTTTCCCGACCGCTGCTCGATCGAGCGGTTGACCTGCTGATTGACTCCGCGCGTCGCGTCTCCCCACCTCGAATCGGCGGACGGTTCGACGTCGTTGCTTCGACCTGCCTGTTGACGCAGCTCTTGCATTCCGCCGCAGCCGCTCTGGGGGGGCATTCCGCGCGTCTCTCCGAGGCGTTCGAGGCGATTCGCATTGGCCACCTTAGATTGCTTGCCGATCTCACCGCTCCCGGCGGCGCCGGCCTGCTCGTGACGGATCTGGCCTCATCGGATGATGCTCCGGAAATTGCAACGGCACACGAGCGGGACCTTCCTGCACTCGCCACCCGTCTCGCCGCAGCAGGAGCTTGCTTTGCCGGAATCGACCTCGGCGCAATGGAGGATCAATTGTCGACCGACCTCTTCTTTGCTTCGAATGTTCAGAAGGTAAGACGACTCGGCGTTTGGCGCTGGCGAATCAACAAGACAAAAACGTTTCTGGTCGGCGGTTTGTCGTTCATCAAATGTGAATGAACCCGATCGGATTGCTCATGTTGCACTACTTCAAGCTGAGAGGGGTAACTACTTGTGCACGAGAGCGTCGGTTGCTGGATCCCGCCCGGCGCCGACGAGGTCAGATCATAGCCCTTGCGGCCTTCCACCTGACGAACGACTTTCACCGCTCATCGGGCGGTATGAGCACGTTCAATCTGAAGCTCTTCCGGACTCTTGGCGAATGCCAATCGGAAGGCCGGCCGAAGCTTCTTGTTCGCGATGATCCTGATCCCCTTGAGCAAGTATCTCAACGCGATCGGTTTTGATCTCGATTCGAATAGCTGAGCGAAGTTCTTCACGCTGCCATCCATTTGCTTCCGAAAGAACCGCTCACTCCACTGCACCCAGCCCAAGGAATGATCGGAGTAGTCGTCCAGGACGTCACCAAGTGTTTGGGTCACCCGCAGGAGATGGGGCTCCCGGTATTGCGGCATGATCACAATGCGACTGTAGCCGTCACGAATGATTTCATCCGCAAACTCCGCGAAGGTCGAGGCATTGGTGACATTCAGCATGGCGTTCGGCTCACGTCCGTGGCGGTCGCCGCCCGAGATCAGCGGCAGTTGGAATGCCTCGGCGAGCTTGGTAACCCGCTGATTCTCCGCGACCGACCGCATCCCGTTGATTTCCAAGGCATGGATCGGATTGCGATACCGCCGAATGAAATCATGGGCGCATTGCGCGTGAGGCTTGGCTCCTTGGCCCGTCTGATCCCACATCGGGTGATTGAAAACGATGAGCACTCCGGGCTTCACGGCCATCTCGTGCATCAACTCATCCAGCAGTGCAAGCCGAGGTTCCTCTCTGTAGGCCAGCAGACGCTCGAAGATCTTGTGCGCTGACTTCGGCGGAAGGTTGTGAACCCCGATATGGAAATACGTCGCTCCAAACGGTGCCGTCCACTCCAACGAGAGTGGTACGTGTTCGTTCCTCGCCGCTAGCTGCAGGTTCATCGGGGCATCGATATTGTCGTGATCAGTGATGGAGACAATCGGGGCCATCTGAAGCTTTTCTTCAATCTGAGATCTCTCGAGATGCAGCGCCTGACCCGCCGAAAGCGGTGGTCTCCACCAGAGCCTGGCCAGTTCCCCTTCCAAGGTGGGGCTGTCGGATCGAGACCGGTGGTGCACGTAGATCAGCCCTCTCACAAACAAAGATTGCTGCGTCAACCTCTTGATGAAGTTGACGCTTTCTTTCGAATGCAGGGTGTGACTGTGAAGGGAGATTCCCGTACAGAAACCCTCGTCCAGAGGACGATCCCGATCCTTGTAAAGGATTTTGTGGTTCATCCTCACACCCTGGCGACGAAGCACGAGGTCAAAAGAGAAAACCCCGGGCGGGCGGAACGGTCGGCAGTACCTACCATTCTGCTGACCGAGAATCCGCAGTGTGCCGCTCTTCTCAGTCTGTTGACGGTCGTTAACGAGCCGTTTGCGGAAGGATTAAATTCGTGTGAAACACAACCCTGTGATTCTGTTTCAACCAAGTCCCTGTTCGTCTTTCCGTACTCTTCCAATGGGGTTTCATTATAGCCTGTTCCGACACGTCGTGTTGCCCAGAGGGTAGTAAGCCGGAAGTTGGAGCACTGATGAACACCGCGATGGCGCCGCCCGTCTCCGAACAAAAAAGGGGTTTTCTGTTTCAATAAAAATTTATCTCCCGGCAACCACACTGAGAGCTTCAGGCGGCATCATCGAAGCGGAATCACCGAATATGATCGCTCCGTCCCCGACAGGCCGTGAGAGGGCAGATCCGGTACACTTCGAATGGTTGCTTTTCGAGATCGTCAACGGGAGCCGTGTCCGACATGACCGAAACAGCCCGCTCGGAACAAGCTGGGGACTCCGATGCGGGACAGTCGGCTCGGACGCCCGCAATGCACATCGACCACGGCAATGACGTGCCGACGATGCCCCTGAGCCAGGGCGCTTCACAAAACGAGGCAGGCAGGCCGCGAGTTCCCCGCATCGCTTTGCTCGCCGACAGCTTTCTCGAAGTCAATGGACTCGCACTGACCTGCCGCCAACTGCACGACTTCGCCTACCGGCAGCGCTTCCCCTTTCTTACACTGCTGGCCGGACCGAACACGGAGTTCCGGGAAGAGGGCACAACCTGTCTTGCGCAGCTCGGTTTCAGCCGTGCATCGCTGCCGATCGACGGTGGGCTCGTTTTCGACCCCGTTTTCTGGCGCCACTATCGGCGCGTCAAACAGGCGCTGGAAAATTTTCGTCCCGACTTGGTTCATTTCACGGCGCTCAGCAACTGTGGCATTCTCGGCGCGATCGTCGCCAAACGGTTGGGCATTCCGACGGTCGCCTCCTGGCATACGAACGTACATGAGTTCGGCGCCTTGAGGCTGGATAAAGCCACATCCTTCCTCCCCGACCGCCTCCGCAAGTCGATCTGCCGGTTTCTGGAGAGCTTCTCTCTCGCCGGCATTCTGGAGTTCTACCGCCCGGCGCGCTTGCTGTTCGCTCCGAACGAAGAACTGGCCACCCTGCTCGAGACTCGAACTGGCAAACCGACGCGAATCATGCGGCGAGGTGTCAATTTCCATCTCTTCTCCCCTGAGAAGCGCAACCGCACCGACGATACCTTTGTTCTCGGCTTCGTTGGTAGGCTGGCCGCCGAGAAGAACGTTCGTTTCCTGCCTGTGCTCGAGCAGGCTCTCATCGCCGCCGGCCGGTGCAACTTCAAGTTCGCGATTGTCGGTCAAGGCAGTGAGAAGCCTTGGCTGGAAAAAAACATGCGGTTCGCCGAGTTCCCCGGTGTCCTGGAGGGTGAGGACTTGGCTCGCGCCTACGCCAATTTCGATCTCTTCGTCTTCCCCTCTTATTCGGATACATATGGCAACGTGATTCAGGAGTCACATGCCTCTGGCGTTCCCGCCGTCGTGACCAACAGAGGCGGACCCAAGTTCCTCGTCAAGGACGGCGTCAACGGATTCGTGGCCCGGAACGATCAGCATTTCGTCGAATGCGTCTTCAGAGCCATGGACCCGCAAACGGATTTCGCCAAGATGAAGACCGCTGCACGGGTGCAGGGAGAGCAGGCTTCTTGGGATCGAGTTTTCGAGAAGGTTTACAGCGACTACGAGATGTGCCTTGACATGCTCCGCGGCTCCTCGACCACCGACGGCAACGACTCGGGCCGGGAAATTGACGACGCCCGTGGCCGCCCAATCGGCTGAGCGGCTTCCGGGTTGCGATTGGGCTTCCCGAAGCAACGAGTTCCCACTCAGTCAAAAAAGACCGAACCCTCCGCGAGATGAGCTCGGCAAACCTCTTCGTTCAGTTCAATACCCAACCCCGGCTTATTGGTCATCTCCAGATAGCCGTCTCGAAACACTTTGCCGCTTTCTGTTTGAACGATGTCATCCCAGTAGCCCAGTTCAACGCTGTCGGATTCGAGCGTGATGAAAGACTTGATCGCCGCGCAGGCGTGACCGTTCGCGATTGTGCCGACCGGAGTGCACATGTTGTGACAAGCCATTGTGATGTAGTAGAGGTCCGCCCAATCGGCGATCTTCTTAGTCTCGAGCAATCCTCCCACTTTCTGTGGGTCCGGTTGGATGATGTCGCACGCCTGCTTCTCGATAAAGTCCCGAAAGGTGTGGCGGCTGTAAAGGTTCTCCCCCGTCGCGGTGGGGGCTGGTGAGGCGCGCGTGAATCGCGCCATCGCGTCAGCATTTTGCGGCGGGATCGGATCCTCTATAAACCACAGATTCAAGTCGTCAGTCATCTTGGCGAAGCGCATCGAGTCACCCATGTTGTAGTTGAAATGCAAGTCGATCGCTAGCGGGTAGTGCGGTCCCAACTCCAACCGAATCGCCTCAAGGATCTTCACCCATTGCTCCATTTCAAGCGATGAGATGCTGCGGTTGAATATCTCCCCACGGTACTGAAAGGGCTCGCCTGCTATCCATTGCCCTCGGCCCTCCCAATCGAGATCGAACTTTGTTGCTTTGAACCCGTATGCGACCGATTTCTGGGCCTCTTCAACCCACGCCGCGGGATCGGGTGTCTTGGGCGAACCGGTGTCGTGATAGATCAGCAGCTTGTCGCGAAACTTGCCGCCCAATAGCACGTATGCCGGCACCTTCAGAATCTTCCCAGCCAGATCCCACAAGGCGGTTTCGATACCCGCGATCGACGACGAAAGCGTCCCGGTCCAGCTTCCCGCGCCCAGCTTCGCTTCCACCATGCGCTGATACAGGTAGTCCACTTGAAGCGGGTCCTGGCCGATCACGAGGTCTTTGAGGGATCGTATGTGGTCCAGAACACCGTCTCGGTTGAATGCCTCTCCGATTCCGAACAACCCGGCGTCGGTTTCGATCTTGACTAGGTGGGCCGGGTATTTGATCATTACCGAGGCCGTCTTGACATCGGTGATCTTGACCTTGCCGAATTCAGTCTCGGCTTGCGGCAAGGCTCTCAGGATCTGGGACTGCTCCGGCATGAATCCGGCCGCCGCCACGGCCGTTGCGGCTATGAAGTTCCGCCGTGTCAACATGGGCGCCTCCTTCGTAACGCGAGTATTGGACCAGATCCCACACTCATTGTCGAGCCGAAATCGTCTGCGCCGTCCGTCAGGCAGCAAGAAAAAAACAGGCCGGAGTGAAATCACATAGGTGACCTCAAGGCGGTGCAAGGCTGGTGCTACTCAGCATCTTCTTGACTCAAGCGCCGGGTCGATCATCCATGTCCTCCTCAATCTCGACTTCTCCTACGGAACCCCGGATCAGGGGTCATTTCTATGGGGCGCTCAAGCGGATATGATCATTGGGCTACCGACTTAATTGCAGGTCGCATGTGGCTCTCGTTATCATGGATGATGGGTCTGCTATGCGTGTCGAGAGGACTCAATTACACGTAACGGCGAGCGGCTTTTCGGCGTCTGTCGGTTAGAGGTTCGGGAGGCCGGTAGGCACAACGTTATGAACGAGACACCAAACACAAGGTCCATGAACGGATCGGCCAAAGATGCTTTCACCATGACCGTCGATTCGATTCACGAGCCTTGGTTCGGCTCGTTCAAGCGAGAAGTCGTGGAGATGTTCTCCGCGAAGCCGGCGGCGCCCCCGCTCCCCTCATATCGGCCGCCGCTGCCCGGCGAAGAAGACCTGGGGCCGAAGGTTCTTGATACGGCCCACGAAGCTTGGTTCCAATCACTGCGCCACACTTGGAGGACGCTGAGAGAACTCAAGAAGCTGCCGCCGCTGAAACTGACGGCTCGCCCGATCCGCGTCAAGAACATTTGGGGCTCCTACGACTACAAAAAGCCCGGCATTGGATCTTCCTCCGCCGCCCACGTGGTCGTCGTAGCGCTCATGTTTACCGTCTTTGCGCCATCGGATATCCAACAAGCGGCCCACGGCTCGGTTAGTTTGATCATACCTGTCGACGTTTCGCCCTACTTGGCGGACATCAAGATGCTCGCGCCGGGTGATACCGGTGGTGGTGGCGGAGGCGGTCAGAATTCACCGTTGCCCGCCAGTAAGGGTAAGCTGCCGCGCTTTTCGATGCGTCAGTTTGCCCCTCCGACCCCGGTCATCAAGAATGAGAATCCGAAGCTGGCCGTGGAGCCCACCTTGCTCGGGCCTCCCGAAATGCAAGTGCCCAACATCGCCATGAATGTGTTTGGCGATCCCTTCGGCAAAATCGGACCGCCCTCGGCCGGCCCGGGAACCGGCGGGGGAATCGGTAGCGGCAGAGGAACGGGCGTCGGCTCCGGAACAGGTGGAGGACTCGGTCCCGGTTCCGGCGGCGGAACCGGTGGCGGCGTGTTCCGCGTCGGTGGCGGCGTTAGTGCTCCGCGGCTCATCAAGAAGGTTGAGCCGGAATACTCCGAGGAAGCCCGCAAGGCCAAATACCAGGGCACGGTTGTTCTCGCCGTTCAGGTCTGGGAAGATGGACGTGCACACAACGTCCGCATTGTTCGCAGCCTCGGCCTCGGCCTCGACGAGAAAGCCATAGAGGCGGTTCGTCAGTGGCGCTTCGTCCCCGGCCGCAAAGAGAACAAACCGGTCAAGGTGGCGGCCACCATCGAAGTCAATTTCCGGCTTCTGTAGTCCAAACCACAGACCAGGCGAGGATCTATGGGTAACCCATAGATCAGATCGTTTTGGCGAGGCTCTCCACTAATCCCACCGTCCGTTACCGCTCTGGCTGCCTGAAGAAGATTCCCTATGCGAGTAATTATCGGCATGGGTTGCTCCGAAATGCGTGAAATGAGAGTCTGAGTTTCACGAACTGCATGCTGCACTCTTCTGCTCAGGGTTGTCGTGATCATGAGTGTCAGTGATGTCAACAACGGAGGACGGCATGTCCGAGAAGGCTTCGCAATCCAAGAAGGCATCGCGCGTCGGCGTTCTGCTGACCGTGGCCGCGCTCTTCATCATCCTGGCGGGCATGAGAGAAGCGCAGGAGATTCTTCTGCCTTTTCTGATCGCCGTCTTCCTCGCAGTTGTCAGCTCCCCGGCGGTTTTTTGGATGACTGCGAAACGCGTTCCACGCGCCCTGGCGGTCTTACTCGTTGTCGCGGCCATGGTAGGGGTCGGAACCGGCTTGGCTGCCCTGATAGGCACTTCCGTCAATAGCTTCTCGCGGAACATCCCCACCTATCAGTCGAGACTTCAAGAAGAAATCTCGGCTCTCTTGGCCTGGTTGGATGGGTTGGGGGTGGACCTGTCCCTCGATGTGCTGCTCGACTATGTGGACCCGGGAGCTGCGATGGGCTTGGCCTCCAATCTGCTCACAGGCCTCGGGGGCGTCTTTACGAATGCCTTCCTGATCCTGCTAACGGTTGTGTTCATCTTGCTTGAGGTATCAAGCTTCCCGGGCAAACTGAGTGTTGCGACCAGCGAGGCGAAGCTCGTCTTCCCTCACTTCACGAAGTTCACCGACAGCGTCAAGGGTTATCTGGCGATCAAGACCGCGGTCAGCTTGGTACTTGGCGTCCTGGTCACGCTCTGGGTCTGGGTGATGGGCGTCGATTTTCCTCTGCTCTGGGGTCTCCTCGCGTTTCTGCTGAACTACATCCCGAACATCGGGTCGATCATCGCTGCCGTTCCCGCCGTACTGCTGGCATTCATGCAGTTCGGATTCGGAACCGCGATGATCGTCACGATCGGTTATCTCGTGCTTAACGTAGTGCTCGGCAACATCATCGAACCGCGATTCATGGGTCGTGGACTCGGGCTCTCGACGCTGGTGGTGTTCTTGTCGTTGATATTTTGGGGCTGGCTTTGGGGGACGGTCGGCATGCTGCTTTCCGTCCCCCTCACGATGACCGTGAAGATCGCTCTCGAAAGCAATGAACGGACACGCTGGTTGGCGGTCCTGTTGGGACCACCCGTTTCCGAGCTCGGGCCGCAAGCAGAGGGGAACGGAGAGTAGTCTGCCCGGCAAAGAAAAACGCTGTAAACAAGCCAAGGGTCCGGGAGGAGCGATCGAGGACGGTTGTTGATTGTCGCCCCATCCGGCCAGCCTTTTCTCAAGTTTCCTGCTTTCCTGCAGAGAGAGAAACCCACTGCCGGAACCCTGCCTTCCGTTACCAGCATCGAGGTCGAGCCCGTGATGGGAATCATTTTCACCGTGCCCCGGTTGAATCTCATCCCGTCCCGGTGACGGGGGATTTGCTGAGGGGGGCTGGCTGGCTCGTTTGTAGTATTGTGTAGTGGAGGAGGTGGCCCGAATTGTCTCGATATACTGCTTACTCCGCTCGGACGCTCTTCCGGGGTGTCCTAGGTGCCTGGCTGTTGCTCCTCTTGCTCGCGGGGCTCGCATCTGCTCAGCAGTACGACCTGCTCATCAAGAATGGCCGCGTCATCGATCCCGGTAACGAGATCAACGCCGTGATGGACGTTGCCGTCTCCGGAGACAAGATCGCCAAGGTCGCCGAAGACATCCCTTCCGAGCAGGCCAAGAAAACGATTGACGCCGTGGGCCTCTACGTCACTCCGGGGCTCATCGACCTGCACGCTCACGTCTTCGGATACTCAGGCTCTCTCTGGCCCGACGACACTCACCTCCTCACCGGCACGACGACCGTCGTCGACTGCGGCGGCGCCGGATGGCGGACCTTCGAGACCTTCAAGGAAACCGTCGTTGATCGCTCGAAGACCCGCGTCCTCGCATTCATCAATGTCGTCGGCGCCGGGATGGTCGGAACCGAGAGCGACATCGACGACATGGATCATGAGAAGCTCGCCGCCAAGATCCAGCAGTATCCGGGCCTCATCGTCGGCATCAAGTGCGCTCACTACGGCCGCCGTGACTACTTCAACCTCGAACAAGCCGTCAAGGCGGGCAACATTGCCGGCGTGCCGATGATCGTCGATAACAGCATCCTCACCAATAACGACCGAGACACCGAGACCAAGCTGCTGAAGTACTTCCGGCCTGGCGACATTCACACCCACATGTTCAACGACCGCCATCTGGAGATCGTCAACCGCTTTACCGGCAAAGTGCAGCCCTACATGTACGAAGCGCGTGAGAAAGGCCGCCTCTTTGACATCGGCCACGGCAACGGCAGCTTTGTCTGGCCCGCGGCACACAAATCGATGGAGCAGAAGTTCTACCCCGACACCATCAGCACTGACCTCCACAACATGAGCATCTTTTCGACCAAAGCAGATATGCCCAACGTCATGTCGAAGATGATGGCGCTCGGCATGTCGCTCGAAGATGCCATCTTCCGTTCGACCGCCCGCCCGGCGCAAGTCATTAACAAATATCCCGAGATCGGTACGCTCGGCGAAGGTAAGGAAGCCGACATCTCAGTGCTCGTGCTCGAGCAAGGCATCTTCGGTTACTCCGACGCCTGGAGGAAAAAGAAGCTCGCCGATCTGCGGCTGCGTGCCGTTCTCACCGTACGCGCCGGCGAACTCGTCTTCGACGAGAGGGGGCTCGGATTCCCCGAGTGGGACACCGCCGGTGAATACGAGAGGATCCCCTAGAGGAACGGTATCCCGTGCCGTTTTCTCATGGGCGTGCAAGACATCCAAGGTATTGAAAACACCATGCGGTCATCTAAGATGTTCTTCCTGATATTCCTTCTTGTCCTGATCCTGCCTGTACAGGCCCAAGACTCTGCCGCCGACACAACGATCTACGATCTGCTCCTGAAGAACGGCCACGTCATCGACATCAAGAACAACCGTAACGGCCGCTTCGACATCGCCGTCATCGGCGAGAAGATTCACACTGTCGCCGAAAACCTCCCTGCCTATCGCGCGAAGAAAGTTGTTGACGTCAGCGAGTATTACGTCACTCCCGGCCTGATCGACATTCATACGCATTTCGACCAATATGGCGCTTGGCTCAACCTCAATCCCGATCACAACACACTCCGCTACGGTGTGACAACGGCTGTCGACGCGGGTAGTTCCGGTCATGAGGGGTTCGAGAAGTTCAAAGCGGAAACCATCGACAAGGCGCGCGTTCGCTTGCTGGCTTTTCTGAACATCGTCGGCGCGGGCATGTACGGCCGCGAGGTCGAGAACGACGTTGAGCAGATGGACATCGATGCCGCCGTCGCCATGGTCAATAAGCACCCTGATGACATCGTCGGCATCAAGACCGCGCACTATCAACCGCAAGACTGGGAAGCGATAGACCGCGCCGTCAAAGCTGCCGAGATGAGCAACAGCGTCCTGATGGTCGACTTCCACCCCAAGGAAGGCCGCGGCTACAAGGAGTTGATCCTCGAGCACATGAAGCCTGGCAACATCCACACGCACTTCTACGGCCGGCTGACGCCGCAACTCGACGAGAACAAAAAAGTCCGGGATTACATGTGGAAAGCGCGCGAGAGGGGCATCCTGTTCGACGTCGGTCACGGCTCCGGGAGCTTCTGGTTCCGCATCGCCGTCCCCGCCATCAAGCAGGGTTTCCTGCCCGACACCATCTCCACCGACATTCACAAGAACAGCATCATGTTGCCGCGCGCTCACCTGAACAACGTCATGTCGAAGTTCCTTAACATCGGCCTTACCTTCCAGCAGATCATCGAACGCACCACGGTCAACCCGGCGGAAGCGATCCGCCGCAGCGATCTCGGCACGCTCGATGAGGGCTCGACCGCCGACATCGCGATCCTCAAGATCGAAGAGGGTAAATTTGCTTTTCTCGACTCCGGCCGCGGCAAGCTCACGGCGAAAAAAAACATCCGCTGCATGATGACCGTCCGCAAGGGAGAGATCATCTGGGACGCCGAGGGCATCAGCATGGCTGAGTGGAGTACGGCCGGGCCCTACAGCAACTTTCGCTAGGGATCTCGGGATGTTGCAGCGGCACGCGACCCTGATTTGCGTATTTGTCGTCGCAGCTTCGGCAACAGCACAGCCGTACGACTACATTCTCAAAGGCGGCCACGTGATCGACCCGGCCAACGGGATTGATCGCATCGTGGATATCGCCGTCGCGGGCAAGACCATCTCCCGCGTCGCCGAAAACATTCCTGCCGAACAGGCGAAGAAAGCCATCGACGTCGCTGGCTACTACGTCACCCCGGGACTCGTCGACATCCATGTGCATGTCTTCGGATATCGAGGCTCGATCTGGCCCGACGACACCCATCTCACCCAGGGCGTGACCACCGTTGCCGACTGCGGCGGGTCGGGCTGGCGCACGTTTGACGAGTTCAAGCAAACGGTGATCGACCGTGCCAAGACCCGTATCTACGCCTTCATCAACATCGTCGGCAGGGGCATGGTCGGGTCGCAGGCGGAGAACGACGTCACCGACATGGACTCAGACAAGACCGCCGAGAAGATCGAGCAATATTCCGACATCATCGTCGGCATCAAGACGGCGCACTTTGCCCGCAAGGGTTATCTGCCGCTGGAGCGTGCGGTCGAGGCGGGCGGACGCACGAACACGCCGGTCATCGTCGATATGAAGTCCTCACTCATCAGGCACGCGATACGAAGACGAAGCTCCTTGAGATCCTCCGTCCCGGCGACATTCATACCCACATGAACAGCGACCGGCAGCTTGAAATGATCAACCGCGCCACTCGCGAGATACAGCCCTGGATGTGGGAAGCGCGCCAACGCGGAATCATCTTCGACGTCGGACACGGCGCGGGCGCCTTCATCTTCCCCACCGCCTACGACTCGATGCGGCATGGCTTCCCGCCCGATACCCTCAGCAGTGACCTGCACAACGCCAGCATCGTGAAGACCAAGCCCGCAATGCCGAATGTCATCTCGAAATTCATGAACTTCGGCATGACCCTTCAGGAAGCCATTTGCAGATCCACGGTCCGCCCCGCGCAAGCCATCAAACGGTTCCCCGAGGTCGGCACGCTCAGCGCTGGCAAGGTCGCCGATGTTGCCGTCCTCCAACTTCGCCGCGGCGTCTTCGGCTTCAACGATGCCAACCTCCGCCGCATGATTGGCACCAGGAAAATCGAAGCTGTCCTCACTCTCCGCGACGGTGAACTCGTCTTTGATGCCCACGGCTTGGCCTTTCCCGAATGGCACACTCAGGGAGGCTACAATCGGATTCCGTGAGGGAATAGCGGAACGACTCCACCATATTCAGACTCGCATCGCGGACCAGTGTTGAGGTCTGCATTTTTTCCCCTGTCGCACGATCGCAGAGTTCTGCCGCAGCCTGTTCCAGTGTAAATGAACGGCTGGTCTATCAGCGGTGTAGGGCTTGTCCTATAGCTGCCAGCGCCGCGATCACGGCGGTCTCGCATCGCAGAATGAGTGGTCCCATGCCGGCGTGTCGATAACCCGCCCGGTTCGCCGCAGACACTTCGTCGGAGGTCCAGCCTCCCTCAGGGCCCACGAGAAGCTGAATGGGCTGCTCCAAGGTCGAGCGCAAGACGCCTCCGAGAGGGTCCCCGTCCGGATGCAAGATCAGCCTTGTACCCTCCCCATGGGCCGGAACCGCTTCGAAAGGAATCATTGGTTCGATCATTGGCGCGGCCAGGCGGCGGGACTGTTGCGCTGCCTGTTCGGCAATTCTCCTCCAGCGCTCCAGCCGTTTGGGCGCAGCCTTGACCAGATGAGTCTCGCTTCGTGCCGCAGCCACCGGGACGATTCGGCTGACACCCAGCTCGGTCGCCTTCTCCACGGCCCATTCGAAGCGCGAGAACTGGAAGACCGCGATCTGTATTGTTACCTCGGGTCCCGAAAAGATTGCCGCCAGCTCTTGGTCGATGACGAACTCGACTCGGCGGGAGTCCGCTTTCGCGACATGCGCCCGAAAGAGCCGGCGGCCGTCCGAAAGCTCGACCTCTTCCCCCTCGCAAAGCCGAACGACTCGTGCAAGATGATGCGCGGTCGTACCTTCTGCATGGGCTTCTTGGTCATCCACGTGGTCGACAAATACCCGGCGCAATGCCATTGGAGGTCATCATACCCGTATGCTTGACAGGCTTTTCGAGCCACGGCGATAATTCGGGCTCCGGCCGCCGCCGATCGCATGATCGCCTCTCTCCGCGGAAAGTTACTCGAAAAGCATCCGAACTTCGTCATCATCGATGCCGGCGGCGTTGGGTACGCAGTCACAGTTCCGGTCTCGACGTTCTCACACATCGGCGGAATCGGAGAAGAAGTCCGGCTGCTGATTTATACCCATGTGCGCGAAGACACACTCGCTCTGTATGGTTTCGCCGGTGGGCGCGAGAAGGAGCTGTTCGAGAAATTGATCACGATCAGCGGGATTGGCCCTCGCTTGGCCGTAACGATTCTTTCAGGGCTGCCTACAGACGAGCTGCTCGACGCCATTCGCGTCGGGGACGCGAAGCGGCTGACTCGGATACCCGGTGTAGGGCGCAAGACCGGCGAGCGTATCTCTCTCGAACTGCGCGAGAAGCTGGAGTCCCTGGATACCGACGAGCGGCCCGAAGGGGTTTCGCTTTCTGACGCCATGCAGCAAGACGTCGTGTCCACTCTGGTGAACCTCGGCTGCAACCGCGCTGCGGCGGACAAGGCCGTTCGTAAGGCCGTGGCGGAAGGAGTGGCCGTGGAGTTCGAGCTTCTCTTTCGCCGCTCGATGGAGCTGATAAGCCGATAACATTAAGCTGAACAGCAATGCCGGACCAGCGTATCGTTTCACCTGAGCCGGAGGACGACGACCGCCAGTTCGATATTACCCTCCGACCGAAATCCTTGTGCGATTTCGTCGGTCAGCCGAAGCTCAAGGAGAACCTTTCGATCGCCATTGAAGCCGCTCGAGGTCGTGGCGAGGCGCTCGATCACGTCTTGCTGTACGGTCCGCCGGGGCTTGGCAAGACCACCCTGGCGCACATCATCGCTCGTGAACTGAACGTCCGAGTCGATTTGACCTCCGGCCCCGTACTGCAAAAGAAGCTCGATCTCACCGGTGCTTTGACGGCGATGGAGCCCCACCAGGTCTTCTTCGTTGACGAGATCCACCGCTTGCTTCCTGATGTGGAGGAGATGCTTTATGCGGCGCTCGAAGACTTTCGGGTAGACCTCATGATAGGCACCGGACCAGGAGCGCGCACACACTCGATACCGCTTCCGCCGTTCACCACCATCGGCGCGACAACCCGTGCGGGCATGCTCTCCGGACCCTTGCGCGGCCGCTTCGGGCTGACGCTACGGCTCAACCCGTACGATGTTTCCGACCTGACGAAGATCGTTTTCCGCTCTGCCGGCATGCTGGGCGTCGTTATCGACGATAGAGGTGCGGAAGAGATCGCCCAGCGTAGCCGGGGAACGCCCCGCATCGCCAATCGGCTGCTTCGCCGGGTCCGAGACTATTCACAAGTACGGGCTGACGGTTCTATCGGCCGTGCCGTGGCCCGCACCGCGCTCGATCTGCTTGAGGTTGACCCTCACGGGCTTGATGAGGTTGACCAGAAAGTGATGCGCACAATCCTCGACAAATACGCCGGTGGACCCGTCGGTTTGAACACGATCGCCGCCTCCGTCGGCGAGGACGCCAGCACGATCGAGGAAGTCTACGAGCCCTATCTGATGCAACTCGGTTTTCTCGACCGCACGCCGAGAGGCCGCGTCGGCACCCGCCTCGCCTTTTCATACTTCGGGATAGAGTTGACGCACGGACCACAGGAGAACTTGCGCTTCTAAGTGCAGGATGTCTGTGCCGTCAGCCGACGCGATGCTCTGACATTGGCTGCAAGCGGAATTGGCCGGGCCATGCTCCGGACTCCCTCGCTCTGTTTTCCGATGGACCACTCAGCCCGGAGCCGAGGTGTTCCACGGGCTTTCGAGTCAGCATCGCGGCCGCCAGCACCAGCTGCCTATCGGTGCCCTCTTGCGCAGCAGAGTGGTTGAAATCTCACAGGTCTTCAGCCACTGTCTGGACGCCAGCTATCAGGGTACGCATCGCCTTTATGAATCATAGTGACTCCGAAGATCTGCTTGTCGGGGTCGCGGCATCGTTCGCTTATCTGAGAGCCCTGGCCGCCAAGCCGGGCCGACCAACAACCCTCCTCGGCGGCAGCGCCCGATGCTGTGAAATAATCTAGTATTCGCAGTACATTCACTAAGAGCCGTTCTCTGTTGTTTCGTCCTCGACGACGGTTCTATCGAAACATGTGCTGCCAAGCCGTTGTTCGCGCTTCATCGGATGAGTCCGTTTCGTTACATCGCCATTGAAGGTCCACTTCGGGTTGGCAAATCAAGCTTGGCTCAAGCACTGGCTGAGCGGATTCAAGCCAAGACGGTTCTTGACTCGGAAGAAAACCCCTTCTTGAATGATTTCTACCGCGGCCAACAGGGTTCGGCTTTTCGGGCGCAGATGTATTTCCTGGTGAACCGTTTCCAGCA
The DNA here is from genome assembly GCA_026713545.1 of Bryobacterales bacterium. GTDB lineage: Bacteria > Acidobacteriota > Terriglobia > Bryobacterales > UBA6623 > JAPPLB01. The sequence continues at coordinate 66,384 of JAPOOG010000109.1, read as the reverse complement.
GTTGTCCGCAATTGATCCCGGCCGGTCGCAGATGCCGGTCGTCACGGATTACCTCTTCGAGAAGGACAAGCTGTTTGCCTACATCAACCTCACCGATGATGAAGTGGCCGTGTACGACGAATACTATCGCCTCTTTAAGGAACAGTTGGTCGCGCCGGATCTCGTCGTGTACCTGAAGGCGACGCCGGAGGTGCTTCGTGAGCGCATCATCCGCAAGAATATCGCTTCCGAAGCACAAATCTCCGACGAGTACCTCGCCGAGGTCACAAGAGCCTACGAGCATTTCTTTTCCCACTACAAAGCGTCGGATGTCTTGGTCGTCGACACCAGCCAAGTCGACTTCGTACATAAGAAAAACGACCTGAAGGAGTTGCTCGAGGAGTTGAGCCGGCCGGTCCGCGGAACTCAGTATTTTTTGCCCTTGGGCACCTGAGAGTTCGTGGAAAAGTCACTTCGATGGCGTAAGGCGAGCTGAGGCAGATGGAGTAGCGGCGGGGGACTCAAAAAACGCGGCGCATGCTCTCCGTGCCGTTGCTGGAGCGGCGCGTGCCCATCCGGGTGACGCGCATGGGCGGTTGTCGGCTTTGTCGTTCGTCAGATCAGATCGACCCGGATCGCTTTTTCGCTCACCCCGCTGTAAGCGACTGCGGAGTCCAGCCGCGCCTCCCCCTGGGCGTCCTTCAAGGGTTTCCGGCCCCCCCCGGCTCACGGCACCCCTTGTGGTTTCGTATACTCTCTCTCGATGGTTTGAAACTTACCCGGCCTATCGGTGGCTGCGGCGTATGGAGGAGGATAAATGAATAGCAAGGCATTGGTCGCGGAGTTCGTGGGGACTTTCACGCTGATCTTTATTGGAGCTGGCGCGGCTGCCGTGAGCGGGAGTTTGGTTGCCGTAGCACTCGCCCACGGTTTGGTTGTTCTGGGTTTCGCTTACGCCTACGGTCCCATCTCCGGCACTCATATCAACCCGGCGGTTACGATCGGACTGCTCGTTGGAGGACAGATCGATTTCGCCAAGGCGGCAGGGTACATCGTTGTTCAGTTGATAGGGGGCGTTGCGGGCGCCGCGGCATTGAACTTCGTGCTCGGCGCACAGGCCGGAACGCTTGGTGCGACAGTTCCGGCGGAGGGCGTCGGCGTGGCGCAGACGTTCGTCCTGGAGATGCTCCTGACGTTCTTCCTCGTCAATGCGATCTACTTCACGGCCGTGAGCGGTAAGGCAGGTGACTTTGCGCCGATCGCAATCGGCTTGACGCTGGCGTTTTGCATTCTGATGGGCGGCCCGTTGACAGGTGCGTCGCTCAACCCGGCGCGGTCATTGGGTCCGGCGCTCTTCAGTAGCGCTCCCAACGCCCTCTCGACGTTGTGGATCTATTTCGTGGCGTGCCCGTTGGGCGGCGTACTGGCGGCGTTGCTGTACGGGGCATTGAAAGACGAGTAGAGAACACCGGCAGTCCTGTTGGCCGGCTTTTGTGTCGGAGCGCGGCCGGCCTGCGGTGGAATAGACAACTTGAAGGTGGTTGAGGGATTCGCCATTTCCGAGCTGCTCGACAATCAGGCTGTGACGGACAAGCCATGGCTTCCGTCTCTTATCGCGCCCTTGCTCTGGGGAGAGAGCGTGCGATGCAAGTTCCCTGTAAACGGCGAATGCCACGCACCGGTTGGCTGTGGCGGCATCTTCGTCAGAGCCGTTGCGAAAAACGAACGCCACGGCATCGATGATTATCTGAAGATGTTGGTGTGCTTCTCTCCGACGAAGAGTTGATGCGGTGGCTGCCGGCACGATCTACCTGGTAGCCACGCCGCTGGGCAATCTCGAAGATATCACTCTGCGCGCTCTGCGTGTCCTGGGCGAGGTAGATCTCATCGCCTGCGAGGACACACGCCATACAGGGAAGTTGCTCAAGCATTTTCACATCAGCAAGCCTCTGCTGAGTTTTCACGAACACAACGAGTCCGTGCGGGCGAGCGACATAGTCGAGCAGGCGTCGGGAGGAGAGTCGATCGCAGTCGTAACCGATGCCGGCATGCCGGGAATCTCGGACCCGGGTTACCGCCTCGTTGCCAAGGCGATCGCCGCTGGCGTCGTCATCGTTCCGATTCCCGGCCCGGTGGCTCTCGTGACGGCCTTGGTCGCTTCGGGGCTTCCCACGGGCTCCTTCCGGTTTGGCGGATTTCTGCCGGCCAAGGCTACCCAGCGCCGCAAGACATTGCAGGCGCTCATTGACGACACTGCCACGCTGGTCTTTTACGAGGCGCCCCATCGGATCGTCAATACGTTGCAGGATGTACTCGAAATCCTCGGCGACCGCCGCGCCGTCATTGCTCGCGAATTGACCAAAGTGCACGAAGAGTTCCTGCGAGGCTCGGTATCGCACTTGCTTGCCACACTTGACCAACGCGGTGCGGTGAGAGGGGAAATCACTTTGCTGATTGGCCGCGGTGAATCTCCCCGCACCAGGGAGGGCACGATCGCTGATCGCGTCGACGTATTCATGAGTCAAGGCGCCGGGCGGATGGGCGCCGTCAAACAGGTAGCGAAAGAACGCGGGCTATCGAAGCGGGAAGTCTATCGCTTGCTGGAAGAACAGCGTAGGCGCTAGGATGCGAAGCGCGAGCCGCTTTACGCGCCTCGAATCACATACTGGAGCTTGGAACCGTCATGAAGTCTTCACTGGGTATCTCTTTCCGACTTGCCTCCGCGATCATTGCCTTGGCTCTTCTGACTACCGGTCTCGCGTTCACCCAACAGAATCGGCCTCGCCCTCGCAAGCTGAAGCCGGGTTGGGTGCAGCTCTTCAACGGCAAAGACTTTACGGGTTGGCGAAAAGTTGGCGCCGAGAAGTGGGAGGTCGATGAGAACGGTGCGATCTACGGAGCGGGGATCTCCGACAAGTACGGCTACCTCGCGACGGAGAAATCCTACCGGGACTTCCACCTGTCACTGCGCTTCAAGTGCGAGGCTGAGGGGAACAGCGGCGTCTACATCCACACGAAGTTCGAGGGTGACACGCCCAGGATCATTGCCGGACGGCAAATCGAGATCGACCCGACGATCGGCAACCGCTCACCGACAGGTGGCATCTATGGCGACGGTCGCGGCTGGGTGGCCTGGCCCGCTCCGGAATACAACGCTGTGATGCGTCCGTACGATTGGAATGACATGCTGATCCAGGTCGAGGGCAACCGCTATATCGTCCACCTGAACGGCATAATGATCCTCGACTTCACCTATCCCAACCCTGGCTCTGAAGAGGGCCTGATAGCTCTGCAGCTTCATTCCGGCGGCAAGGGTCGGATGCGCTTCCGGGATATCTATGTTCGGGATCTGACGAATCCGTAACGCTGGCTCGCTCTGAAAAGACTCTGATTGATTGGTCCTCGCTACGGTCAGGATGCACACGCCTCCTGGAGAAAGGGAAGTAGGATTCCAGGCGTCGGAACACCTTGGCCGACGCCGGCTCCGAACGACGTCACCAGTGCGTCCGTCAAGAGCGATTTTGCCGAACACGGCAACGCTCCCTTTGCGGGGAGCCCGCGAAAGAGCCGGCGCGCATTTTCCCCCTTTGCGGGGGGGCTTGCTACGTCAAATCCATCGGGAAACGGTCAAGGGCGGTTGTGCCTTCGGGCGTGACGAGATAGTCGTGCTCTAGACGGATGCCTCCTTGCATCGCATCCGCATAGAGCCCCGGTTCGCAGGCGAGTACTTCGCGATCCAGGATCGTTTCTTTGCTTCCCGGAGTGAGCCAAGGCAACTCCCAGCCATTGAGACCCACGCCGTGGCCGGCATGATGCCAGAAAGAACCTTGGGCCGGCTCGAATTTGTCGAGATGCGTCTTGATCGTCTCGTACACTTCCTTCGCGGGAACGCCGGGCGCGATGTTGCGTCGCGCGATCTCGTGCGCTTCCATGACGTGCCCCCAGGCGTCCTGCTGGATTTGCGTTGGTCGGCCCACGACGAAGGTACGCGTGAAATCGCACATGTAGCCCTGAAAGATCGGGAACGTGTCGAAGATGTAGAGGTCGCCGAGCTGCACCCGTCTGGGCGTCGGCGGGCCGCCGCCCTTGACGTTTCGAAGCCCGGTCGCGAAGTCGCCCGCTAGCTCGACTGATGTGCCGGCGTTCGCCACCATCGCTTCGTAGTAGATCGAATAGGCCCGAAACTCGGTCATGCCGGGTTCGAGTCGGGCCTTGATGGCCGCTAATCCGGCTTCGACGAGGGTCACCGCTCGGCGCATGCACTGGATCTCGTCCGGGTCCTTCTGGCGGCGCATCTGATCGATGGCGGGGGTCAGGTTTTTTGTGCCGCTGCACGCCACCTCGCGGGCCGCATCGCTCACGGCGTATAGCGCCGAGTCGAACTCGAGCCCCAGCGTGCCGCCCGTGGGAAGGAACTGTTGCGCAGCCGCTTTCAGCATTACCGCGACATCTTGTGACCAGTTCGTCACGGTGTTGTCGCGCTCCATGCTGTGGAAGCGGTACATCTCCACCTTGTCGGCGGCCGCATTGGGCTTTTCTCCCGGATCGAGTACCGGAGCATCGGTCAGCAATGCCGATTTGCCGGACGCATCGAGCAGGTAGGCATGCGGCAACGTGGGATTTACGAGAACGCCAGAGAAGTAGTAGACGGTCTTCGGGTTCGTGATGACCGCCAGGTCGATGGAGTCCTGTTCCATCACCATGAGCAACCGTTGTTGCCTCTCGCGGCAATTGTCGAGGTTGAGCATAAGGCCGATTTTATCAGGGAGTCATGAATGAACCGGCGTCTTTCGGTGTACATGCGGCTTCCTCGGATCCCTGCGCTAGAATCCAAGGACCATGCTGTTCAACGAGATGATTGCCGAAGACGCCAAGGTCATGAAGTCTTCGCTCATCCGACAGTTGACGGGTTTGGTGAACCGGCCGGACGTCATCTCCTTCGCCACAGGTTCGCCCAACGCGGAAATGTTCCCGCACGAGCAACTGGCGGAGATCTTCAACCATCTGATCGCTGTAGAGAAGGGAAGACTCTTTCAGTACAGCGTTACCCGCGGCAACGCCGAGCTGATCGAGGCCGTTCGCGAACGCAACGCCCGTGTACACGGCATCGAAGCCGCGACCGTGGAGACCATTCTCGTCAGCGGATCCCAGCAGGGACTTGATTTTGTAGCCCGCGTTCTGCTCGACCCCGGCGACGCCGTTTTCGTTGAACTGCCCAATTACATCGGTGCGACGGCATCATTCGAGAACTTCCGGGCGCGCATGGTGGGCATTCGAAAAACCTCGGCTGGCATGGACCTCGACGATCTCCGGACGAAGATCCGCAAAGTCCGCTTGGAAGGCTCGCCTCCGAAACTCATCTACGTCATCCCGAACTTTCAGAACCCCTCGGGGCACACCTGGGATGTGCAGACCCGCAAAGGTCTGATCGAAGTGGCTCGCGAAGAAAACCTGCTCATCTTCGAAGACAACGCCTATGGCGAGGTCTACTTCTCGGGTGATGATCCCGATGTCCTGAAACCCATCAAGTCCTATGACGGTGCGGAGAACGCCCTGTATATGTCGACCTTCTCCAAAGTCCTTGCGCCGGGGTTGCGGGTCGCCTGGATCGTCGGGCCCAAGGAGATTGTCCGCCGCATCGAGCTTGCCAAGGAGACAGGTGATCTCTGTACTTCGACTGTGGGCCAGAAGCTGATTCTCGAATATCTCAAGCGGGACTGGCTCGACGCCCATCTCGCTGGAGTTCGCGCATTCTACGAAATGAAGTGCGTCCTGATGCAGGAGGCGCTCGAACGGCACATGTCCAGGCTCGCCAAGTGGAACCGTCCGCAAGGTGGCCTCTTTTTGTGGGTCGAGTTGCTGGAGCAAATCGATACGCTGCTCCTGCTGCGCCAGGCGGTGGAGCAAGAGAAGGTGGCGTTCATTCCCGGTCAGCCCTTTTTCGTGGACGGCAGCTGCGCGAATACGCTGCGTCTTTCTTTTTCGAACGTCAGCGACGACAATATAGAGTTGGGCCTTGAGAAGATCAGCCGTCTGATGGCACGGGCCGCTCGATAACCCCACCCGCGGAGCGGTTCAGTGATTCCGGGGCTCGTGAGTCTACAAGCAGGTTGGAGCTCCGGAGAAGGCCGGTTTCTCTTTTCGGCTTCCGAGCCGGCAAGTTCCGCCAGTCATGAAGCAATACCCCACCGATCTCGCCGACCAGTTCCGCAAGGAAATCGAGGGCGAGGTCCGCTTCGACAAGTACTCGAAGATCCTCTACAGCACCGATGCCAGTGTCTGGCAGATTGAGCCGATCGGTGTTGTGATCCCCAGGCATAAGCAAGACGTAGCAGCGATCGGCCGGGTCGCCGCGCGCCACAAGGTCCCGATCCTGCCGCGCGGCGGAGCCACAAGCCTTTCGGGCCAAACCGTCGGAAACGCTGTTCACATCGACTTCGCCAAGTACATGCACAGTGTCATCGAGCTGAACACCGAAGAGCAGTGGGTGCGTGTTCAGCCGGGGGTCATACAAGACCATCTGAACGACTACCTGCGGCCTCACGGGTTCGGTCTGGGGCCGGATACTTCCAGCAGCAGCCGGGCGACTCTCGGCGGCATGCTGGGCAACAACTCCGCCGGATCGCACTCGATTGTCCACGGCAAGATGATCGACCACGTCATGGAAGTGAAGACTGTGCTGTCGGACGGTTCGGAAGCAGTGTTCGGGCCTGTAAACGAGGGTTGTCTTGACAGCTTGCGACGTGGCGAAAGCCTGGAGAACCGTCTCTACCGCGAGGCGCTCGGCATCGGCGAAATCTACCGAGACGAGATCTTGGCGCGGTTCCCGAAGCTCATCCGGCGCGTCAGCGGCTATAACCTTGACGAGCTGGTCAAGAACAACGGCCACTTCGGCGCGGGCTACTCGAGCCTGCCCGGACCTTTTAACCTGGCTCGCCTGCTGGTGGGTAGCGAGGGTACGCTGGCGGTCATCAGCGAGGCGAAGATCCGTATCGTTCCTTTGCCGAAGAGGAAGGCCCTTCTGCTCGTGCACTTCAGGTCATTGCTCGAAGCAGTGGAGTCGGTGGAGGAGATCCTGCAATTCGAACCTGCCGCCGCTGAACTGATGGACGACTTCAACCTCAAGCAGGCTTTCGCGAAGCCTGAATTTGCCGAGCAGATGGGCTACGTCGACCGCGCGGCGAACGCGCTGATGGTCGTCGAATTCTACGGCGTCTCCGAGCCGGAAGTTGCATCGAAGCTGGACAGGCTCAAAGTACACCTCGAAAAGAAGCGGATCGGTTTCAGCTACCTGCCGGTTGCCGATCCGGTGCAGCAGGCCAACATCTGGAACACGCGCAAGATGGCCTTGGGACTTTTGATGAGCGTGTCGGGTGACAAGAAGCCGATCGCGTTCGTGGAAGATCCCGCAGTGCCGATCGCGAAGATGCCGGCGTTCCTGCGAGGCTTCCAGGAGATCCTCGAGACCCACGACGCCCACGGTGGCTATTACGGACATGCATCGGTGGGCTGCTTGCACGTGCGCCCCATGATCAACCTCAAGAAAGCGTCTGAAGTTGAAAAGATGAGCAGTATCCTCGACGAGGTGTCGGTCCTTGTCGGCGAGTACGGTGGCTCGATGAGCGGCGAGCACGGCGACGGCATCGCGCGCGGAAAATACAACAAGCACCTCTTTGGCACCGAGATATACGGCGCTTTCAAGAGGGTGAAGGCCCTCTTCGATCCGGAGAACATCATGAACCCCGGCAAAGTCGTCGACGCGCCAGAGCCGACCGAAAGCTTGCGCTGGGGTGAGGACTACCAAGCGATTCAGATCGACACCAAGCTCAACTTCGAACGCGAGGGCGGCTTTGCGCGGGCGATCGAGAATTGCAACGGCATGGGTGTCTGCCGCAAGCGTGACGTAGGAACGATGTGTCCGTCGTATCATGCGACGCTCGACGAGGAGCACTCGACGCGCGGTCGTGCCAACGCGCTTCGTGCGGCGCTATCGGGGCGGCTGCCGGCTGCCGAGCTGACCTCGAAGCGTATGTACGATGTGCTGGATCTTTGTCTCGAGTGCAAGGGCTGTAAACGCGAATGTCCGACGAACGTCGACATGGCGAAGATCAAGTATGAGTTCCTGGCGCACTATTACGCCCAAAACGGCACGCCTCTGCGCGCTCGAATGTTCGCCGGTGTCGAGACGCTGAACAAGTGGGGCAGCCGCTTTCCGTCGCTCGCGAACTTCACCATGGGTCTCGCGCCGGTGAAGTGGATGCTTCACGCGTTCGTCGGAATCGACCGGCGGCGCAAGATGCCGCCGTTCGCTTCCCCGACCTTCGTGAAGTGGCACCGCCGTCGCAGCGGCGGGACGTCCACCAGGGGTAGGCCGAAGATCGTGCTCTTCCATGACTGCTTCATGAACTACAACTACCCTCAAGTCGGGCGCGCCGCAACGGAAGTGCTGGAGAAGGCCGGATACGAAGTCATCCTGGCGGACAAGAAGTGCTGTGGCCGCCCCATGATCTCCAAAGGATTTATCGAAGACGCCCGCGATGCCGCCAGACACAACGTGCGTACATTGATGCCGTACGCCGAGCAGGATATCCCGGTTGTCGGCTGCGAACCGAGCTGCCTGCTCACGCTGAGAGACGACTACTTCGACTTGGTTTCCGACGAGCGTGTCGAGAAGGTGGCCGAGAACGCCTGGATGCTCGACGAGTTCCTGCTTCGCTTGCATCGGTCGAATCAACTAATGCTTCGGTTCAAAGACGATTCCGGACAGGTTCTCTTTCACGGCCATTGCCATCAGAAGGCTCACATCGGCAACGCCTCCAGCCTGGACGCGCTCCGTCTCGTGCCGGGTCTGGACGTCAAAGAGGTCAATTCCGGCTGTTGCGGCATGGCCGGGTCCTTTGGGTTTGAGAAGGAGCACTACGAGATTTCTGAAACCATCGGCCGCCAAAGGTTGCTGCCCGCGGTGGAGGCGGCGTCTCTCGACACCGAGATCGCCGTCAGCGGTGTTTCCTGCCGCCAACAGATCAGTCACTTCACGACGCGCCGGCCGCGCCACGTGGCCGAGATTCTACGGAGAGCAGTCGCGGATTAGCAGATGTCGCCTCCTGGGCGGAGGTCTGCTGGGCCGGCCGCTCCCATTGCATGTCACGAACGGAAACAATCAACCACCTCACTCTCGGTGGTGCTCTCGCGGCGCTGACGACCTGCATCCTTTGGGGTGGCAATGTGGTTGCCCTGAAGATCGGTTTGCAGACCTTTGCGCCCTTCTGGAGCGCCTTTTGGCGGATGCTGGCGGGGATCGTAGTGGTCGCGTTGTGGGGTTGGAGCCAAAGAATCCCGCTCGCACCGACTCGGGGCGAACGGCGGCTGCTGGCTGGGTTGGGATTCTTGTTTATCGTACAGATTTCTGCGCTGAACTTCGGCGTGCATTGGACCTCACCGGCCTATGCCGTGGTGTTGCTGAACTCCCACCCGGTCTTTGCCAACTTCGTCGGGCACTTCTTCGTGCCCGAGGACCGTTTGTCGTGGAGTCGCGTGCTCGGCCTCGCGCTGGCGTTTGGCGGGATTTGCGTCGTTTTCCTGGGCAGGCCGGATTTCTCTCTGGGCGCGAGGCCCATCCTCGGTAATTTGATGGTCACTTTCTCTGGCTTCCTGCTCGGCGCACGCACTGTCTACACGCAGCGACTGGTTCAGACGATTGATCCTGTTCGGCCCATCCTGTGGATGATGATCTTTTCCCTTCCGGTGTTTCTCGTCGCCGCTTTGAGCCTCGAGAAACCCTTCCTGCTGCCAGTCAGTGCTGAAGCCATTTGGGCCATCCTCTTTCAAGGGGTTGTCATTGCGGGTTTCTGCTTCATGGTTTGGACGACGCTGCTGAAGACCATCAGTCCTGGCGCTCTCTCGATGTTCGCATTCAGCACGCCCATTTTCGGTGTCCTATTGAGCGGCCTGATCTACGATGAGGCGATCACCGCGAGGCTGATCTTCGGGGTCTTTGCCGTTACGGCGGGCATCCTGATCGCCACCGGCAAGCGAGCCGCAGAGCGGGTGCCCGTTTCCGTCAAGGAGCCTGTGCAATGAGGGCCCTTCTCAAAGGATGGCAAGCGCGCGCTATCCCCGCGGTCACCCCGTCGCCGCCGCTCGAAATGGGCGACGGCGCTCCTCCCCGCAACAAGTCCGTAGGTGTGGCGGTCGCGCTGGTGGCTCTCTGCATTTCTTTCTTCTGGGGCGCCAACATCGTAGCGCTGAAAGTGGGTCTGTCAGTCTTCGCACCGTTCTGGGGGGCCTGCTGGCGAATGGGCATTGGAGCGGTCATCATCGGTCTGTGGGCGCGCGGCGAAAGAATCCGCCTTTGGCCCGATCGCGAAGAGTGGGGTCCGCTGCTGGCGCTCGGACTGTTCTGCTATATCCAGATCTCGCTGTTGAACCACGGCGTGAACCTGACTTCGGCCGCTTACGCCGTGATGCTCATCAGTGCGCACCCCATCTTTACCAATCTGCTGGCGCACTACTTCGTGCCGGGCGATCATGTTTCCAGGATGCGCGTTGTGGGTTTGACCGTTGCGTTCGCTGGCATCTGTTGCATCTTTCTCGGCAAGCCTGCTGCCCACTTGGCCCCGCATCCCTATTGGGGCAATATCATCTGCACCGTATCGGCATTCTTTGTCGCGGCCCGCACGGTCGCAACCAAGAGAGTTGTCCAGCGGGTTGACGCAACCCGCGCCATATTTTGGACGTTGGTCATCGCCGAGCCGTTCTTTCTCACAACAGCGCTGCTCTTCGAGCCGGTGACGATTGCTCCGCTGACGTGGTTGCCGGTTGCCGCAATCATCTATCAGGGCGTGATCGTGGCGGGCTTCTGTTTCATCATGTGGACGCGGCTCCTGCGTGACTATCCGCCGGGCGTGATTTCGGTTTTCGCCTTCCCGGCACCCTTGTTCGGCGTGCTTTTCAGTACTTTCATCTTTTCCGAGAGTCTGCCGGCATCGTTCATCGTGGGCGCCGCCGGCGTCGTTACGGGCATTATCATCGTCGCCCGGCATCAACCCCGCAAGACAGTCGAGCCGATCAGAACCGAGCAGACCGAACCGGTCAAACGCGCCGCATAGAATCGGTTCCGTTCTGTCGGCGGCCAAGCCGACCGGATTCCGGCCTGCGGAGGGATCCTGCTAAGCTGGGCTGCCTGTGGCTTCTCGACTGCAGCCGATCGGCTGGACGACCGCTCTGATTGCCTTGGGCGTATGCTTCTTCCGGGGCGGAAACCAGGTTGCTCTCAAGTTTGGTCTCACCGGCTTTCCCCCTTTCCCCACCGCTTTTCTTCGCATGATAGTCGGGGCGCTGGCCGTGGGTCTGTGGGCGGCAGTGCGCGGCGCGGATCTCAAAATCCGAACGGATGAGCGCCGCCCCCTGGCGCAACTCACTCTCCTGTTCCTCGTGCAGATCGGCATCTTGCATATCGGTGCCGACTATACATCCCCCGCCTATGCCGTCATTCTCATCAACTCGAACCCGATCTTTGCGAACCTCATCGCTCACTTTGTCGTGCCTGAAGATCGGCTGTCGCCAGCGCGGGTGCTCGGTCTTGCCGGCGCCTTCATCGGTGTCGTCGTCGTCTCGTTAGGCCGCCCCGACACGGCTCTCGCGAGGAACCCGTTAGCGGGCAACTTCGCTGTTCTGGTCTCTGGAATCCTGGTCGCAGCGAGGCTTGTCTATACGCAACGGCTAGTACAGAGAATCGAGCCCACCAAACTGGTCTTCTGGCAAATGGTTCTATCGCTGCCCGGTTTCGCTTTGGCCGCTTGGATCGCGGGTCAGGGCATTCGGGGGCCAGTGACCTGGCAGGCTGCCGCTGGCACGATCTACCAGGGGGCTGTCGTTTCCGGCCTGACCTTTATGGCTTGGGCGGTACTGCTGCAGAAGCATAGTCCGGGGTCGTTGTCCGTCTTCTCGTTCACGGTGCCGATCTTCGGCATATTGTTGAGCGGTTGGCTTTTCGAGGAAGCACTCACGGTCAGGCTGATCATCGGCGCTCTGACGGTCACCGGCGGCATCGCAGTAGCGACACGCGCGGGACGTAAGGCCGTCATCGAGGCGGGATAGAATGCGGCCTGACCTGCATTTCTCACCACGTGGCGAGGAGAAGTGCGCGAGAGGGCCGTCAGGACGAGGCGCGCGCCGCTTGGCGCGCGCAGGCGTACTCGACAGTACGTCGAGCACGGCAAGCAAGCGTTGCGAAGGAAAAGCGAAGTCATGGCGGTCGTATCGCGTGCTTCGGCCGTCGGGTAGTGAGAAAGGCAGGTTAACCCAAGATGCCGCGCATCATTCTGTCGATGCGGTCGAGAGCTTCGTGGATCTGGTCCAGCGCGGTCGCGTAGCTGAAGCGCAGGTAGCCCTCGCCGAACGAGCCGAAGCTCGTCCCCGTCAGGCATGCCACTCCGGCCTCGTTGAGGATGCGGTCGGCCAGATCATCGGAAGGAATTCCCGTCTTCTTGACGTTCGGGAAAGCGTAGAATGCCCCCCCGGGCATAGTGCACGAAAAGCCGGGGATGCGGTTAAAGCCCTCGACGATCACCTCGCGCCGTCGCTTGAATTCCGCAACCATCTCGGCTACGGCTTCTTGTGGACCCGTGAGGGCTTCGATGCCTGCCCGCTGCGAAAAGCTGGCCGTGTGTGATACGCAGTTGACCATCATCAGGCAGACCCCATCCACGAGCCATTTCGGCATGACTCCATAACCCATGCGCCAACCGGTCATGGAGTACGTCTTGGAGAAGCCGTCAAGGATGATCGTCTTCTCGGCCATCCCCGGTAGCGACGCGATCGAGAATGGCTTGCGGTTGAAGTAGATGTTGCTGTAGACCTCGTCGGAGAGGACCATGAGGTCGCGGTCGCGGACCAATTCGGCGATAGCTCGGATGTCCTCTTCGGGGATGACGCCGCCTGTCGGGTTCTGAGGCGAGTTGATCATCAGAACCTTGGTGCGGGTAGACAGCTTCGCGCGCAGCATGTCGAGGTCGAGCGAGAACCCACGTTCTTCAACCAGTGGCAGCGGCAGGGGTGCCGCTCCGCAGTAACGAATGACGGACTCGTAGATGGGGAAGCTTGGGTTCGGATAGAGTACCTCGTCACCGGGTTCGAGTAACGCCAGCAATGGGAAGAAAAGGATGGGCTTGCCGCCAGGCGTTACGACGACGTTCTGCTCGCTGACGGAAATGCCGCGGGTTTTCGAAACCCGTTCTGCGATCACCTCTCGTAACTCGGGATCGCCTTGTGTAGCACCGTATTTCGTCCAGCCGCCGGCAAGCGCCTGCCGTCCGGCCTCGACAATATTCACTGGCGTCGGGAAGTCGGGCTCGCCGATTTCCATGTGGATGATGGAGTGACCCTTGGCTTCGAGAGCCCGTGCTTTCACCAGAACATCAAATGCGCCCTCGCCGCGGACGCCTTCCATACGGCTCGAAAGTCTCATGGTCTTTTACGTTTCCTGCCGAGATGGTTCCGCTGGATGCCGCTCATATCACCGCGTGGCGAGACATGCAGGCTATCGGCGGGTGCCCTTGATCTCGGTGTTGAACTTGAACAGCGTTTTCCCGGCTGTGACATAGAGGGCCTTCATGTCGGGACCTCCGAAGGCGCAGTTCGTAATGATGTCCTCAGGGATCGGAACGAACTGAATCAGCTCGCCGTCCGGTGCGAAAACGTGGACGCCGCACTTCGTGTCGAGGGTCTCGCTGGTCTTGCGCAGACGATGCAGGCCGGCGGCAACGTAGAGGTTGCCTTCGCTGTCGATGGTCATTCCGTCGCCGCTGCGGCCAGGATAGAAATCGTGAAAGACCCTCATGTTCGTGACCGTTCCGTCAGGCTGCAGGTCATAGGCTCGGATCATCCGGGCGCGGTCGGCGTCGGGATGCGCCTCGATCAAATAGAACGTCTTGTCGTCCGGGGAAATGACAAGGCCGTTCGGCTTGTCGATGTCGGGCGCTTTGAGGATCTGATGGATCGAACCGTCGGTGTCGATGCGGTAGACGGCATCGACGTTCGTCTGGTCGGGCGCGGGATCCCTGCGGGGGCGGTCTGTGAAATACAAGCGGCCCTGACTGTCGAATGTGACGTCGTTCGGCTGGCTGAGGCGTTTGTCCCCGAAGGATTCTGCGATGACCTCGATCTCGCCGGTCTCTAGGTTGGTTCGGGTCAGCCTCGGGTTGTCGAGTTGGGCGTTGCTGCCTTCGCAGGCGATGAGGCGCCACTGGTCGTCGAAAACGAGGCCGTTGGCGCGATTGCTGTTCTCCCTGAAGACAACGAGCTCGCCGTCGGGCATCGCCCGCATGATGCGGTGACTCCTTGTATCGGTGAAGAAAATGCTGTCGTCTTTGTAGACCGTCGGCCCCTCGGTGAAGGCGATGCTCGCGGCGGCCTCGACCTTGGGAATGCCGTCCGCAGGGGTACTCTCCATCACGGACTCGGAAGCCGGCGCGCAAGCGCTACCGGTCAGCCATGCACAACCCAAGGCCAGTGCTAGCAGCCCGTGGTAAAACTCCAATGGTGCGAAGGAAAAAGCGCGGCGGGCTGATGCGGTCGCTCGGCGCGGTGAGAGGGGGATGTGATCCGGGTGAACTCCTCCTTGCGAAGGAAAAAGCCGACGGTCGCAAACGTCCGTCGCCCGAACGGTTACGCGCCACTTCCGATCGGCTGCGCGGAGAGAGCGAGGCGCAGTGTTGCTGGAGCGGCTAGGCGTTACGCAATCGGTCCGGAGATGCGTAACGCCGACCGCGTGAATTTTACTACGGGCTGCTAGAATGGTGAGCCCAATTGCTCGGTTCACAAAGTCCTCCGAAGGGTTTTCGCGTCGAGAAACCGTAACAGTATACCCTGCGTTTGGCGCGCGGCGAGCTTGTTGAGCCCCCTGCGGCGGACGCATCCATTTCCCTAAGTGAGTCAATGGCATGGCAGATCAGGAAACACCTTTCGTTGGAATTCTCATGGGTAGCACGTCCGATTGGGAGACGATGAAAAACGCGTCGGATGTGTTGAAGGACTTCGGCGTGCCCCATGAATGCAGGGCGCTGTCGGCGCATCGCACGCCGGAGGCGGTGGTGGAGTTTGTCTCGTCGGCTGAGGACCGCGGTGTCGAGGTCATGATCGCGGCGGCAGGTGGAGCGGCTCACTTGGCCGGCGTCGTGGCGGCTCACACCATCCTGCCGGTCCTCGGCGTGCCGATGCCCAGTGTGTTGAACGGGCTGGACTCGCTGCTTTCGACGGTTCAGATGCCCGGCGGAATCCCGGTCGGAACTCTCGCTATCGGTAAGGCTGGTGCGAAGAACGCCGCTCTGCTGGCGGTCGCCATCCTGGCGCGCAAGCGGCCCGAGCTGCGCGAGAAACTGATCCGGTTTCGCGAGTCGCAGACAGAGAAGGTCAAGGCCGCGACCTTGCCGGTGTGACCATCCACCGCCTCGCGGCCCCGAAATTGACACCCCTGAGGATCGCTGATAGCTTGAAACCTGCGGCTGCGGTTTCTTGCCGCCGGCCCTCCTGATGGACCCCTCCCACATCCGTAATTTCTGCATCATTGCGCATATCGATCATGGCAAGTCGACTCTGGCCGACCGCCTGCTCGAGTTGACCGGCGCTTTGACCGCCCGGGAAATGAAGGCGCAGGTCCTCGACAGCATGGACCTGGAGCGGGAACGCGGCATCACGATCAAGGCGCAGGCCGTCCGGCTTGAGTACGAGGCCGAAAACGGCGAGCGCTATCAACTGAATCTGATCGACACGCCCGGTCATGTTGACTTCTCCTACGAAGTCTCACGAAGCTTGGCGTCGTGCGAAGGAGCGTTGCTCGTCGTCGATGCTGCTCAAGGGGTGGAGGCCCAGACACTGGCGAACACTTACCTGGCTCTCGACCACGGCCTCGAAATCATCCCGGTGGTCAACAAGATTGACCTGCCCTCGGCGGAACCCGAGCGGGTGTGCGAGGAGATCGAATCGACGATCGGGCTCGACGCTTCCGACGCGCTCCTCGTCAGTGCGAAGTCGGGCCAAGGCGTGCCCGAGATTCTCGAAGCCATCGTCCGTCGCATATCGCCGCCTCAAGGCGCCCCGGACGGTTCCGCCAGGGCTTTGCTGTTCGACTCCTGGTATGACACCTACCGTGGAGTCGTCATGCTCGTCCGTATGGTCGACGGCTCCTTGCGCAAGGGCATGACGATTCGCATGTGGTCGACCGGACAGGCTTTCACCGTAGAGGAAGTTGGTTTTCGCACACCGAAGGCGCAGGTGAGCCCTTTGCTGCGTTGTGGCGAGGCTGGTTGGGTTGTCGCGAACATCAAGGACGTCATCGAGACCAAGGTCGGCGACACGATTTGCGACGACGCCAACCCGCCGTCCGAGCCGCTGCCGGGCTTTCAGGAGTCTCGGCCGATGGTCTTCGCCGGGCTCTATTCCGTGGAATCCCATGCGCACGCGGCTCTGCGTGAAGCGCTGCTGAAGCTGCAGCTCAACGATCGCTCGTTCCAGTTCGAGCCGGAAAGCTCCGCTGCGCTCGGGTTCGGCTTCCGGGCCGGTTTTCTTGGACTGCTGCATCTGGAAATCGTGCAAGAACGGCTGGAGCGGGAGTTTGGTCTCGATCTCATCACAACGGCCCCGGGGGTCCGGTATCGCATCCGCAAGACCGACGGCGAAACCGTTGAGGTCGATAACCCCAGCCGTTGGCCGAACACCCCAGATATCGATCATGTCGAGGAGCCTGTGTTCACCGTCACGGTCATCACCCCGGATGACTATCTGGGCGGCATACTGAAACTGCTCGAAGACAAGCGCGGTGTCCAGAAGGGTTTCGAGTACGTTGCGAGCAATCGGGTTGTGTTGACCTACGAAGTTCCGCTGAGCGAGATCGTGCTGGATTTCTACGATCGGCTCAAGACAGCCTCTCGGGGCTATGCCTCAGTCGACTATCATTTTGCGGCCTATCGTGAGTCGCCGATGGTCAAGCTCGATGTTCTTGTCGCAGGCGACCCGGTGGATGTCCTCTCGATCATCGTGCACAAAGAGGCGGCGCACGAGCGCGGCAAGGCGCTGATCGAAAAGATGCACAAGCTGATTCCCCGTCAGATGTTCGAGGTCGCCCTGCAGGCGGCCATCGGCAACAAGATCGTTGCTCGGAATAACATTGCTGCGCTGCGCAAGAACGTCCTGGCGAAGTGCTACGGGGGAGACATTACCCGGAAACGCAAGCTCATTGAAAAACAACGAGAGGGCAAACGTCGCATGAAGCGGGTGGGCAAAGTGGATATTCCCCAGGAGGCGTTCTTGGCCGTTTTGAGTGTCGGTGAGGAGGCCTGAAACCCGTTCCTGCCAGCGTCCTGAGTAAGGCGCCAATCCGTTGACAATCCGCCTGGTGTTTGCGGCATAATAAAGTTTACTGATATTGTTCAGGTCTCTCTGAGCAACCGTTGTCTAAGTAAACCTACATTTATCGGCGTTCGCCGGATCACCTGTTGAGCAATGATCAAAGTTGAGCGTTTGACTAAGCGGTACGGTCCGACTTTGGCCGTCAAGGACATCACCTTTGAGGTCGAAAAAGGTGAAATTGTCGGCTTCCTCGGACCGAACGGAGCCGGCAAGACCACCACGATGCGCATCCTGACCGGGTTCTTGCCGCCCACATCGGGTACTGCGAGCGTGGCGGGCCACGACGTACTGGAGGAGCCCCTGGAGGTGAAGAAGCACATCGGTTACCTGCCCGAGGCTCCGCCCGTCTATCCCGAAATGTCAGTCGAGGGCTACCTCGATTTCGTCGGCCGGCTTAAAGGCATTCCCAGCGGAGAGGTGAATGAACGCCTCGATGGCGTCGTCGAAGGGTGTGCGTTGAGAGACGTTCGAAAAAAGCTGATCGGACAGTTGTCCAAGGGCTACCGCCAGCGAGTCGGCTTGGCGCAGGCCCTGATTCACGACCCCGATGTTCTGATCTTCGACGAGCCCACTGCCGGACTGGACCCCAAGCAGATCGCGGAAGTCCGGCAGCTCATTCACGACCTCAGCGGTGAGCACACGATCATCCTGAGCACGCACATCCTGTCGGAAGTGCAGAGCATCGCGAGCCGCATCATCATCATCAATGACGGCAAGCTTGAAGCCAGCGACACGCCGGAGAACTTGATGGCGCGCATGCGGGGTCATGAGTCTTTGCTGATCGAGATCGACGGTCCGCCCGAGGACGTTGAGGAACGTCTGTTGGCGGTCGAAGGAGTCAACGGCGTGAGCCGCAAGAACGGACATGGCGGCCGCACGAGTTGGTCAGTCGAGACCAGCAAGGACGCCGTCATCCGAAGTGAGCTCGCTCGGGTGGTGGTGGAATCCGGCTGGGGTCTCTATGAGATCCACCCGATCGGAATGAGCCTCGAGGATATCTTCCTCAAGCTGACGGCTTCGGAGGACGCCGCCGAGGCTGCCGTACAGGATGAACCGGCTGCTGAAGCCGGCGCCGATTCGCCGGACGAAACCGTGGAGCCGACCGTTTCCGAAGCCGCGGCTTTGCCGGAAGAGGCGCCGCCCGAAGAGAAGGAAGAATCTTCGAAACAGGAAGGAGCCGCCGCATCATGAGAAACGTTTGGACGATCGCGAGCCGCGAACTGAGGAGCTACTTCGCTTCACCGATCGCCTATATCCTTCTCGCGATGTTTTCGATCATCTTCGGCTATTTCTTCTTCAGCGCGGTCGCGATATTCGTAGACTTTTCGAGCCGCGGCCAGATGGGCATGCAGATGCCCCCGATGAACGTGGACCAGTTCATCATCCAGCCGACGCTCGGCAACTTCAGCATCATTCTGCTTTTCCTCTCGCCGATGATCACGATGCGGCTGTTCGCTGAAGAGAAGCGGAGCGGCACGATCGAGCTGCTGCTCACGTCGCCGGTACGCGACTTCGATATCATCTTCGGCAAGTGG
This sequence comes from Bryobacterales bacterium, assembly GCA_026713545.1. Lineage (GTDB taxonomy): Bacteria > Acidobacteriota > Terriglobia > Bryobacterales > UBA6623 > JAPPLB01. Next base: position 47,464 of record JAPOOG010000109.1, on the reverse strand, counting down.
CTTGCCGCCGTGCTATTGTTCGCCTGCATGCTGGCGATTTCGATGCTGAACCTGGCGGTGATCTTCCTGCTCAGCACGCCGGATTGGCGGGCTCTTCTCGTCGGCTACCTGGGCCTGTTGCTGATGGGTGGAACGTTCCTCGCGATCGGTGCTTTCATCTCGACCTTGACGAAGAATCAGATCGTCGCCGGCGCCTTGACTTTCGGCGCGTTCCTACTGCTGTGGGTTCTGGACTGGGTCAACGCCTATAGCACCTCGACGATCGGCAAGGTGTGTCAATACATCGCGATCGCGCCGCACTTCGAGCAGTTCTCGAAGGGCGTGGTCGAGTTGAAGGATACGGTCTACTACTTGAGCGCCATTGGGCTTGGGCTCTTTCTGAGCAAGCGCTCGCTGGAATCACTGCGCTGGCGCGCATGAAGTGGGAGGTTTTCCGAGAGATGGCTTGGGATTGGGTCAAGACAAGACAGACGAAATACGGGGCGTACTCGGCCGTATATGTTGTCGTCACGATTGCGATTCTGGTAGCGGCGAACTATCTTGCGAACCGCTACAACGAGACCTTCGACGCGACCAGGAACAAGCTCTACAGCCTGTCCGATCAGACCGAGAAGATCCTGGACAACCTAGATCGCGACCTCACGATCTACTACTTCGACCGCAGTACGGACTTCGGCGCGGCCCGTTCGTCGCTCGTGCGGTACGCGAATGCTTCCAGCCGCGTGTCGGTCGACTACATCGATCCTGATAGCAAACCTGAAATGGCGCAACTGATGAACATCCGTACCTACGGCACGGTGTTCGTCGAGGTGGGAGGCAATCGCGAGGAAGCTTCTTCCAGTGAGGAAGAGGACGTCACGAACGCCATCATCAGAGTACTCAAGGGCGAGGACAAGAACGCCTGCATTCTCACGGGCCATGGTGAGGCGGATACGGATGACACCGATCGCGACGGGTTTTCGGGCGTCCAGCAGGCGATACAGGACGCGAACTACGAAACGCAGGTGGTGTCGTTGCAGCAGGAAGTCGAAGTTCCTTCCGATTGCACTCTGGTGATTCTTCCCGGTCCCGAAGCGGGCTATCTGCCGCCCGCGGTCGAAACCCTCAAGCGTTACGTCGAGGGCGGTGGCCGCGCGCTCATCATGATCGATCCCGACAACAGCCCCGCGCTGACCGGGATGATCGCCGGCTGGGGCATCCGTGTCCGTGACGAAACCGTGGTCGATTTCTCGCCGGTAGGCCAATTCTTCGGCATGGGGCCATTGTCCCCGCTGGTTGCTGACTACGAGGACCATCCGATTACTGACGTCATGGGCAATACGGCGAGCTTCTTCCCGATGTCCCGCGGCGTCGACGCGGGCGACGCCGTATCCGGCTGGAACGTCGAGGAGCTCTTCAGCACTACGGCGGGGGCTTTCGCTACGGCCGAGCTGAAGGTGGAAGACGGAGAGTTGATCCGGAACCCGGCTGCGGAACGCGAAGGACCCATTACGCTTGCCGTTGCGGCGACTCATGATGTGCCATCGGATACGACTGGCTCCGAAGAATCCTCCGGTGACAATGAGGCGGATGCGGAAGACAGTGAAAGCGCGTCAGACGAAACAGATGAGAAAGAATCGAGAGTTGTGGTCGTCGGGTCCTCCCGGTTCGCCCGCAATTACGCTTTGGGCCGCGGCGGGAACCTCGACCTGTTTCTCAATATGATGAACTGGCTGAGTTCCGATGAAGACTTGATTTCCATCCGTCCCAAAGACCCCGAGAATACGCCGCTGGACCTCTCGCAGGCGCAGGTGTCGCGCTTGTTCTGGATCAATGTCATCGGACTGCCGCTGGTGATCGTGATCTTCGGCGTCCGCATGTGGTGGATGCGCCGCTGACCCGCGCGATCACCGGCTCGACCTTCTTCCCGTCAAAGATGCGCAGGGAGGCAAGACCATGAAACCCATGAGGCTTCTGATCGCCGCCGGCATTCTTGCCGTGCTTGGAGGGCTGGTCTATTGGAGTGAAGAAAACCCTCCGGTAACCGACGACGAAAGGACGCCCGTCGTCGATCTCGAGACGGACGACATCCGGGCGCTCACGGTGGAGCGTCCCGGGCACGACACGATCATGGTTGTGCGAGGTGAAAATGACGAGTGGAAGTTTGCCCCGCCGCTTACGATCCCCGCTAACGAATCGTCGATCAACCTGTTGCTGAATAACCTCACGCCGATGAACTCCGACCGCGTTGTCGAGGAGGAGGTCACTGACTGGCGTCCCTATGGCGTCGAGGGCGATGACTGGTCGCTGAGAGTCGACGTGACGGCCAAGAAAGAGGACGAAGAGGAAAAGACCTACCGGGTGATTTTTGGCGACGAGACCCCGACCGGATCGGGGGTTTTTGCACGGCTCGACGGCGACACCCGCTTGTTTACGGTTTTTAGCTACATCAAGAGCGGCTTCGAGAAGGAAATCTTCGACCTCAGAGAGAAGAAGCTGCTGGAGGTCGACCAGGATAAGATTTCTCGCGTTACCGTCGACGTTGGCACGAGGTCGATCGAGTTCGGCAAGAGCGGAGACGCGGACTGGCAGATCCTCAAACCGAAGCCTCTCCGGGCCGACAATTTCAGCGTGGGCGATTTGGCTCGCTCGGCCTACAACGCCGAGATGGTTTCAGTCCTCGAGGAAGGCGAGCCTACCGGTAGGTATTCATTCAGGCGGCCGTTCGCCACGGTCGTGGTCGTCGACGAGGCGGGCGCGCATACTTTGACCATCGCGAAGGATGCTGATGACAAGTACTACGCCAGAAGCAGCGACCTTGACGGCGTGTACGAAGTCTCTTCAACGCTCCCGGAGGCGCTCGACAAACCTCTGGAGGACTTTCGCAACAAGAAGCTCTTCGACTTCGGTTTCGTGGATCCGGAAGCCGTCCAGGTGCGCGACGGCGATACGCATCTGACGATTGCCAAACAAGAGGACAAGTGGGTCCTCACTTCCGACGAGGATCGCGAGCTGAACGCCGAGAAAGTCCAGACCCTGCTCGATGCCCTGCGGGGACTTTCCGTCAAGGAGTTCACTTCTGATGAGTCGGCCGCCCAGGCGAAGTTCGGTCTTGACGCCCCGACGATCGAGACTGAGGTGGTGCAGGCGAGCGGCGGCGGCACGGAGCAGGTCGTGATCAGTGATCCCTCCTCCGATCAGGTCTACGCTGCGATCCCGGGCCAAGCAAGCACCTATGAGCTCGAGAAGGGCGATATCGAGGAACTGCGGACCAGCATCTCCGACCTCGCAAAGCCTGACGAGGAAGAAGAGGAAGCTGGCGAGGGCGAAGAGTCGGAATCCTAGCCCGCTGCTTGCCTCTTAGCGGGCAATGGTTCGGCGAACGTCCAATAGCGCTGCCTGAGAATCCGGAGGAATCGGGTCCGCACTCTTCGATACGCTTCCCTCGTAAGCCTCATCGATTGAGATATTGCTCTTTTTCAGAGTCTGGCCGGTAGATAGGTCCAGGCTGATCTTGGCCTTGATGTAGTTGTTCTGGGACCGAATCTCGTCCGTTCGCGAGAAGGCCAAGTCCCGCTGAACCTGCACGATCTCGAAAATCGTTGAAGCTCCAAGATTGAACTTCTTCTGCTCGGCTTCGAGGGTCTTCTCTTGCAGGACTCGGGACTTCCGGGCCGCTTCGTACTGCGCCCTTGCTTGACGCACGCCGATCACCGCGTCCTGAACTTCGCGGCGAATCGAGTTCTCTGACTGCCGCAGGCGAATCTCGGCTTGGCGCTTCTCGAGCAGAGACGCGGCCAGATCCGCTTGTGCTTGACGGTTCTTGAGGGGAATGCGCAGTTGAACGCCGATCTGATAATCGGGGAAGTTCCTGCGGAACACCTGCCCCAGGCTTGTGCCCAATCCACCGAGAAAATACTCGGTGGGAGCGACGAGCGTCTGCCCGGGGAACGGCAGGAAAATTTCGTTCACCTCACCTGCGAGACCGTTGTTGGTGAGGTCTCCGACCAGGTTCACTTGGGGTTTCAGCGAGTTGCGCACACCCTTGAGGTTGATGTCGCGATTTGTCAATTGTACTCGGCTGCGCAGGATTTCCGGCCGCGCCGTCAGCGCAAGGTTCATCAGATCCTGAATCGGCTGCACGGTTTCCGTGGCGGGTACTTCGATACGGTCCGTCGGAACGATCTCGGCTTCCAGGACGGAAGGACTTTGCAGGCCATTCTTGCTGATCGCGTTCTTGAGCACGTTCTCCTGCTGCTGAACATTGGTGATGGCCGCCGTCAGGTTCTGCTGGGCGGTGGCCACCTCGGCTTCGGCGCGAACGATCTCGATTGGCGCCAACGTGCCGATCTCGACCCGGCGCTTGTTGTCCTGATAGAGTTTCTCCGCCCGCCGAAGGTCCTCTTGCCGACCTTGCACGTCCGCGATAAACGTGACCAGATCCCAGTAAAGGTTTTGTACCTGGGCCACCGTTGCAATCACCTGCTGCTTGAAGGCCAAGTCCGATATCTCCTGGTTGTTCTTGGCGACACGAATGATTCGTGAGTTCAGGCTCCGGCCGAAGCCCTGAATCAGCGGTTGCGTCACGTTCAGACTGAAATTGCTCGCGAGGTTGGGATTGAAGTTGCTTCGGCGGCTATTGGTGATGCTGCGGCGATTGTTCCATCCCAGGGAAGCCGTAGCACCGCTGAGAAAACCCTTGCGCAAAGTAATGTTCGAGTTGCTCGTCTCCCTGATGAACGTGTTCGTGCCGGTGACGAAGTCGCTGGTCTGAGGATTACTGAAATGCCCCCAATCGATACCGGCGGTGATCCGCGGGTCGAGGTTCGGAACCGCGGTGCCGAAGAACGTGCTTGCGTCCCCAACGCCGGCCGCTGCTTGCCCGCCGCCCCCTGCCCGATCGTCGATGCCCGTGACGTCACCTCCCCGTCCGCCAGCGCCCCCTGTGGCGGATTGGCCTGTCGACAGCGTGCTGATCTGAGTCTGAACACCACGTAGTTGTCCTCCCGAATGGGCTCGCAGCACATCCGCATCCGCCTTGAGAGGTTCGTATCGCGCGTAGACGATATCCAGGTTGTTCTCGACCGCAAGAGCAATCGCGTCAGCTAGAGAAAGATAAATCTTTCCCCCCCGCATCAATTGGTCGAGGCGCGGAGAATTCGCAAAATCCACTGGAGCCGGTTCGGGCACCTTGTACACGTTCGTGAGGCTCCAACGGTTGCCGAACGTGCTGTAATCGACGGGTTGCCCCGGCGTCGGCCCTTGCGCCCATGTAGGCGGCGCAAGACATGTTGTCAGAATGAAGACAAGAGATCTCTGTATCAGATTCATCACGGATTCTCCGAGTCTGCGAGCGAACTCCAACCCGAGCGGATGCGATCAAACTGGGTTCGGCCGGCTCCGTTCTGCGAGTACGCTGTCGGTGCTGTAGCTTGTGGTGAGGTAACCCTGCAGAAGGTTTGCAGGCATGGGTGGCGGAAGTTCTTTGTTATCCTAACACTGCGCTGATTCGCTGACAATGGCCACCCTATTAGAGACGCCTTCGGAGCCCGAAAGGTTAGCGGTTGCCCGTGGCGCTCCCTGGCAGCCCGTGGTAAAAGTCCCGTGGAAGAGGCGGCGGGCTCCTGCTCATCCTCGGCGCGGAGTGAGGAAGATGGCGATCCGGGTGATCTCCTCTGACGAGCGACAAAGCCGACGGCCGCAAACGTCCGTTGCTCGAAGGGTTACGCGCCACTTCTGCTCAGCTGCGCGGAGAGCTCGGCTCCGCGCTACTGGAGCGGCCAGACGTTGCGCCATCGGCCCCGGGGCGCGTAACCCCGCCCGCGTAACTTTTACCACGGGCTGCTATGGCCTCTGATTTCGGATGCGCCATTTCAAAGCGACTCTCGCATACGATGGCACGGACTTCCACGGCTGGCAGATCCAGCCGAATCGCTCGACCGTTCAAGGCGTCCTGAAGGACGCACTCGCCGAGATCGAAGGTGTCCCTGTCGATGTGCAGGGTGCCGGACGAACCGACGCCGGTGTTCATGCGCTGGGCCAGGTTGCTTCGTTCGCACTCGCCAACCCCATTCCCACCGACAATCTCCTCAGGGCAATGAACCGCTTGCTCCCGGAAGCGGTTCGGGTTGTCTCGCTCGAACAGGCATCCCGGGAGTTCCACGCCCGCCACTCGGCTAGCGGCAAATTCTACGAGTATCGGGTCTGGCGGGACGCTATCTGCCCGCCCTTCGTTGCCCGCTACGTCTACCATCATCCTTACCCGCTTGACGAGGCAGCGATGTGCAAGGCCGCTGAGCGATTTGTCGGGAGGCACGACTTCCGGTCGCTCGCCGCGGCGGGTGGCGACGAAGTTGCATCGCCTGTCCGAACGATCTTCTCTTCCGCGCTGAGCCGCGACGGCGAACGGCTGATCTATCATGTCAGAGGGGATGGATTCCTTTATCACATGGTCCGGAACATCGTAGGCACGCTGCTCGACGTAGGCCGCTGCCGGCTCAAAGCCGACGATGTCTCTGCTATTCTCGACAATAAGCGAAGATCGGCGGCTGGCGCCACGGCCCCGGCGAAAGGGCTCTGTCTGGTCCGCGTGGAATACCCGGAATCCACAGAGAACCGCCTGGAGCCTTGAACAGTCCGTGGTGAAACCCCGAGTAGCACCGAGAGTGCCGAGGCGCCCGGCTGACAAGGCGCGACGAGGGAGCATATTGAACATATTCGACCGAGAAGCAACGCAGTTCAGCCGGGATGCATCGCCGCTTGAATGCAGCGGGGCTATTGACACGGGCTGTTAAACCCGATCTGATCTGCTAAACTGGCGCCGACCTGCGACGGAGGTGCATCACGCAAGCATGAAAACCACACGAAGAACATTCATGGCCGTAACGGCCGGTGCGGCGGTATGGAGCTGCGGCTCGTCGATGCCGGCTGAGTTCAGCCGTTTCGTTCGCTACGAGCACGGCGGTGAGATCGCCTTTGGCGGCCTCGACGGCGAAATGGTGTATCCGATCGAAGGCGATCTGTTCGGAAGCCGCACTCCGACAGGTGAAAGCCTTCCGCTCAGCGAGGTGAAACTGCTTTACCCCATCCAGCCGACGAAGGTGTTCGCTCTGGCGGGGAACTATTTGAGCCACCTCGGTCCGGGCCGCGAACCGCCGGAACACCCGGAGCCGTTCTATAAACCGATTACGAGCCTGGCCCACCCCGAACAAGACATTGTGTTCCCCAAAGGCGCGCAGGATGTGCACTATGAGGCCGAATTTGTGATTGTGATCGGCAAAGAGGCGAGCAAGGTCTCTGAGGCCGAGGCTGCGGACTACATCCTCGGCTACACCTGCGGCAACGATGTGAGCGAGCGCAATTGGCAGAACGGCTCGATCGACGGTTCTGAAAACAAAGACATGCAATGGTGGCGCGGTAAGGGCAGCGACACGTTCGGCCCCATGGGCCCGGCCATTGCGATCGGCCTCGATTATGAAAAGTCGAAGATTCAGCTTCGCCTCAACGGTGAGGTGAAGCAGGAACAGATGCTCAGTGACCTGATCCACAACCCGGTGCAGACGGTCAGCTTCATCAGCCAGTTCGTGACGCTCCTTCCCGGTGATGTGATCTTCACCGGAACGCCCGGCACGACGAGTGCAATGAAGGCCGGCGACGTGGTCGAAGTGGAGGTTGACGGCATCGGCATCCTTCGCAACAAAATAGCGGGTTGAATGGCTGCTGTGGAACTTCTGCTGTATCAGCCGACTTTTTAGACAATGGATTCCTGTGCATACAACGCGTAGAACATTTTTTGCCGCTTTAGCAGCGGGAGGTGCAGCAATGGCTCAGTCAGGCTCGGGTTCGGGTTCAGCGACCCATTACGTGCGTTTCGAGCAAGGAGGTGCGACCTCCTACGGTATTCTCGACGGCGACTCCATTCAGCCGATTGGAGGCGACCTCTTCGGGGACCGTGCGCCGAGCGGAGACCCTGTCGACCTCGGTGACGTGAAACTTCTCTATCCCTGTGATCCGCCGAAGGTCTTGTGTGTCGGGCTCAACTACAAGAGCCACTTGGGTGAACGGATACCGCCGGAGACGCCGGAAATTTTCTACAAGCCTCCTTCAGCGCTGCTTGACCCAGGGGGAGAAATCGTCATCCCCGCCGGCGCCAAAGACGTTCATTACGAAGCCGAGCTGGTCATCGTGATCGGCAGAGAGGCGAAGTCCGTCTCGGTCGAGAACGCGGCAAACCACATCTTCGGTTACACCTGCGGAAACGATGTCTCCGACCGCAACTGGCAGAACGGCACCAAAGGGGACCAGAAGGATGTGCAGTGGTGGCGAGCCAAGGGCGCTGATACGTTCGGTCCGCTCGGGCCGTCTATCGCGACCGCCTTCGATTACGACAAGGCCCGCATTCAGCTCCGGCTCAACGGCCAAGTCAAGCAGTCACAGTTGGTCAGCGATCTGCTCTTCGGACCGGCTCAGATCGTCAGCCATGTCAGCCACTTCGTCACTCTGTCGCCCGGGGACGTAATCTACACCGGCACACCGGGTAGCACGAGTCCCATGAAGGCTGGTGATGTGGTGGAAGTAGAGATCGACGGGATCGGCATCCTCAAGAATACAGTCTCCTCGGGTTGACCAAAGCCAGGTCAAGGTTTGCCAGACGGCTGTCAGCAGCCGGCAATGTGTGCTCCGGAACACGCTCTCCCGGGGGGAAAGTTCCCATGGAATAATAAAGGGGGAACAAGGCCGGACTCTCAGCAGGGCGTAATTCGGGCGTTTTCTGAAGTGAAACCCGAGAGTCTCGCGCATATGGTTCCGGGTATGATCACATTGGGTGGGATCAGGCCCCTTGCGGCGGCCGCCCGACCTGAAAGCGCCCCTTATCATGCGAAGCATCGCTGCTATCGGTCTGGGCCTGCTTCTGATTGCTGCTGCATCGTCGGCGCAATCTTCCGTCGAGGCCTGTAAACCAGGTGGCTTTTCGATTATCGGCTTACCCAACGAAATCGGCCCCAAGGCGGAAGGCAAGCTCGGCGTCAACTTCAATGAACGATTCGATGGCCGATTCCTGACGACGGAGAACGTCTGGATTCCGTCGATCGACAGCGGCATCGAGCGTTGGAATGGGATCAGTGGGGCGGACTGGACGTTTGAAAATCACGGGCTCAGCGCCAGATTTGCTGATTTCGAGGACGGGCTAGTCACGATCGCATCGTGCGGCGGACTGTTCGCTTGTCCCGATCCGCTGCCCGAGCAACCCGGATCTTCCGTGCCTGCCTTTTTCTCCGAGACGCCCGAGCACAATGCCGTCATTGCGGTGACGTTGGTTGTCGACGACGTTGCCGCCGGAGGTATTGCGGACGCAGATATTTTCTTCAACCCGACGTTGCCGATCAGCCCCCATCCGCGAGTCGAACAGATCGACTTTGAAACGGTGCTGGTCCACGAGTTGGGACACGCGCTTGGGCTGGATCACAACGACAACTGCGTCGTCGGCCCGACGGTCATGGGTGCCGTCATCGATGTCGGCGAGATCAAGAGAGAACTCTTTCGCGCCGAGCGTGAAGGTGTCCGCTTTCTGTATCCCGCTGGCGATGCTCCAGCCGCGCGTATCTTCGACCGGGACCACGCGCTGCGTTTTGATGCGGAGCAAGGCGGCCTTCCCCCATTCCCGCAGACGGTTTCGATCTTCGGACCGGGAGGAACAAAATGGGAGCGGACGATCACGACTCCGGCTGACGTCAATGCCGACGATTGGCTCCGGGCCATTCCGGAAAAGGGTGATTTCCCCGGCGACGGTGAGATGGAAATCAGCGTCGATCCGAGCTCTCTGCCGCCGGGAGAGTATCAGGCAACGGTGGGAGTCAACGTAGAAGGCCATCAGGGGCAGCCCGTCAGCATTGCGATTCAACTGGTTGTCCTTGCGCAGGAGTCGCCGGGAACGGATCTACCCTTCCTGACAGAAGCGGGTATCACCAACAGTGCGAACTTGCGCTCGTCCCGGCTGGCTGGCGGCTCGCTGTTCACCATCTTCGGCAGCTCCATGGCCACATCGGTCGAGCAGGCCGCTTCCTGGCCGCTTTCGACCACTCTGGGAGGTGCCCGGGTGCTCGTGAATAACGAGCCGGCAGCACTTCTCTACGCCTCACCGACACAAATCAACGGACAGATTCCGCCGGGTGCGAGTCTCGGCCCGGGAGGCATTGTGGTGCGGAATGGGTTTGGTGATTCGGCGCCTGTTTCCATACGAATTGACGCGGCTGCCCCAGAGCTGTTTCTTGTGGGCGATGATGATGCGCTCCTCCTCAATCCGGATGCGACCGTCAACTCGGCGGAGAATCCAGCGATGTCCGGTAGCATCGTCAGTGTTTTCTTGACGGGCCAGGGCACCGTTTCCACACCTCCGGCAGCAGGACGGCCCGCACCGTTAAGACCGCGCTCACAGGTCATTTCGATCTCCGCCGCCGAGATCGGTGGGCAGGAGGCGAATCTACACTTCCTTGGGCCGGCCCCCGGTTACTTGGGGATGGCGCAGGGCAATGTGGAAGTCCCCGCAGGCGTTTCCGGACGCGTGAGCATCCGAATTCGTATCGGTGAGATTTGGAGCAATGTCGGATTCATCTATGTGAACTGAGCCATGTCATCGATTTCCATTCGCGGCATCGCCTTCCTGGCTTTCGTGGCTGCGTCGGCCGCTCCGCTGGCGGCCTCTACCGTCCTGCCGGTCGATTTTGCCCGGCTTTGCCAAACGGCGCATCACGTGGTCGCCGGCCGGATCGTCGAGATCAGCCCTCTCCGCGACAAGCAGACGGGGCACATCTACTCCGATGTCGCCATACTCGTTTCTCATTCCAGCCCCGACTCCCTCGCCGGGCATCGCTACACCTTCCGCATGATCGGTGGCGAGATGGACGGCAAGCGGCTCTCGATCGTTGACTTCCCGCAATTGCAGTTGAACGACCGTGTCGTGCTTTTTCTCAATGACAAGACATCCACCGTTTTCGGCCCCACCATCGGCCTCTGGCAAGGGGTTTTCTTCGTCGACAATAGCGAAAACGCCACGGTCGTCGACCACCTTCGTCACCCTGTGGTCGGTGTCAGGCAGAAACAACTTCTCCGTTCCGCCAAGTCCGCCGGGACTGTGGGTGGCATCAGCCTCGACGACTTCTTCGATGAAATAAAGGCGCACCGCTCAACAGCTTCCCGTTAGGCTGCCTTTCTCGTCCCGGCGGTAGGCGAAGGGCGTGAGAGAGCAGTCAGGCAAGGCGCTGTCGCGCAGTCGCACGGACTGGAACCGATCCTCTGAGCTTCCTGGCGGAGTTCATTGCGGCCCCTTCCTGCCAACACCTACAATCGGGGCATGGGCTTGAAGATCGCCGGTAGAGAGTTTTCGTCTCGTTTGATTGTCGGGACAGGGAAGTATCGCAGCTTTGCGCAGATGGCTCGATGCCATGAGCTCAGCGGCACCGATTTTGTGACCGTAGCGGTACGACGGGTCAACCTGACCGATCGCTCGAAAGAATCTTTGCTTGACTACATCGACCGCGACAGGATTTCCTTGCTTCCCAACACTGCCGGCTGCTACACCGCCGACGAGGCGATACGCACGGCTCGCTTGGCACGCGAGGTCGGTCTCTCCAACTGGATCAAGCTTGAAGTCATCGGTGACCAGAAGACGCTTTTCCCCGATAACCAAGGGTTGCTCGAAGCTACGGAGGTTCTTGTCAAAGAAGGGTTTGTCGTCTTGCCGTACACCAATGACGACCTGATCTACGCGCGCAAACTGATCGATGTGGGAGCGGCCGCTATCATGCCCTTGGCTGCGCCCATCGGTTCCGGACTAGGTGTGCAGAACCACAACAACCTGCACATCCTGCGCGAGATGATCACCGGCGTCCCGCTTATCGTCGATGCCGGGGTGGGCACCGCCTCCGACGCCGCGGTTGCGATGGAGTTGGGCGCCGACGGCGTCCTCATGAACACCGCGATCGCAGAAGCCGAAGAGCCGGAAAAGATGGCCTTGGCGATGAAATTCGCCGTTGACGCTGGCCGTCTCGCCTACGAGGCCGGACGCATGCCGATGCGCTCCTACGCCTCGGCCAGTAGCCCGCTTCGGGGCATGGTCAGATAATCACTCTTTTTCGGGAATCTTGACGACGATCTCGCCGGGCTTGGCCCAGCCCAGATCCTCGCGAGCGATCCTCTCGACAGCTTGGCCGTCGGGCGCCAACTCCTTGATGGTTGCTTCGAGCTGTTGGTTCTCCAGTTCGAGCCGTCGGATCGCCTGCTCCATCTGTTTTTCTTTCTCCCACGAGTCGGTCAACTCGCCCAACGCGTCATGGCCGGTCAGCCAAAAGAATCCTGTGGCCCCCAGCAGCAGCAGGCCACAGAACATCCAGCGGAGTATTCTTCCTGGTTGCAACTTCTCCTACACCTCTCTGAACTATAGCCAAGATAGCACGCGAAGCTGCTCTGTTTCAGTAAGATCGGAGTCTACGTTCTGTTCTGAAGGAGTCGATCCATGACCGACAAAGTCATCGTCTACACCACTTGCGGAAATATCACTGAAGCCGAATCGATCGCACGCAACCTCATCGACAACCGCCTGGCCGCCTGTGTGAATGTGGTTCCCGGTCTGCTCTCCTACTACCGCTGGCAAGGTAAGGTCGAAAACGACGCCGAGTTGCTTCTGATGATCAAGACTGCCGGCAATCTGATAGACGAAGTGCGCAATGCACTCGAGACGCTCCATAGCTATGACCTGCCGGAGATGATCGTGCTGCCCATTATCGGTGGCTCACAGAATTATCTGGAGTGGCTTGAACAAGAGGTTCAGCCCGAGCCGCCTACAGAAACGCTCCCGAAGCCAGCTAGGACGCACAGCGGCAGTTGAAAAAGGAGAAATACACTTTTGTTTTGCTCATCACCGTCCCGTGTGATTTGGGCGCGGATTGGGAGCCTGTAATGCGAAGGCCCTGGAATGAGCCGTGACGGGCTGGCTGAAAAGGGCTCTTTGTGGGAAACAGATCGCAGACTGATCAGGGGCCGCCGACCTCGACCTCCATGGAGTTCTCTGCAGCGGCCGCTCCCGCTTCTTCGATCGTTTTTTCGAACTGCGCGTGTGGCTGCAGGTGGCGGGAATCCAGACGGGCGGCTTCTCGGATATGCTCCATGCCTTCTCTTCCGCGGTTCGAAGCAATCAACGCAACACCGAGGTTGAAGTGGCCCTGCGCGGAGAGGGGGTCGATCCGCAAGGCTTGTAGGAACGAATCGACGGCCCGACTGGTGTCGCCCATCCGGTGGAGCGCGTTGCCGAGATTGAAGTGCGCTTCGAACGAATCGGGTTTGAGGTCGAGCGCTCGTGTGTATTGGTTCACCGCATCACGATAGTCTCCTTGTGCGGAATGCATGTATCCCAGATTCACCCGCGCATCCACGTAGTCGGGACTGATCTCGATCGCTTCCTCGAGATGGCGGATGGCCAGATCGATGTCGTTGCGAGCTCCCAGTTCAGCCCCCAGGTTGTTATGCGCGACGGCGTAACGCGGCCGCAGCTTGAGAGCACGGCGATAATGGCTGACTGCCTCGTCTCGATGCCCGGTCGCCGCCAATGCGATTCCGAGTTGCGTGTGGGCCTCGGCGGAGCTCGGCTCCAGCTCGAGAGCGCGCCGCAGGTGCGCCAGAGCTTCCTCCGGATCGCCTTGGTTCAGAAGCTCCGTGCCCAGATGCAGCCGTGAATCCGGGTAATCGGGGTTGATCTCCAGAGCACGTCGATACAGACGGATTGCCTGTTCGGGGTCGTTGCGCGCGGCGGCGTTCTGGCCCATCAGATCCATTGTTTCGACGTCATTGCCCAGCAACTCCACCGCCTTGGCAAGTGTTCGGGACGCTTCGTCCAGCCGCCCCAGCCATGAAGAGAGTCGAGCGAGATTTCGTAAAGCGGCTCCGTGAGCCTTCTCATCCAGACGGCCTTCCACCTGCTTGGTAATCCGCTCCAGCGCCTGATCGTTCCAGGTTGCGGCGAGCGAAGCGATGCCCATCTCGTCGAGCGCCTTGAGCAACTCGACTGCGAGCAGACGATGACCGCTGATCGTCGGGTGCACGTGGTCAAGGAATTCCTCCGAACCAGGGATGCCGTGCTCTGCTTGCTGTTCGGTCAACTCCTGGTAGTCGACAACTCGCACGTCGTTTTCCGCCGCGGCGTCTGTGATGATCCTCCGTATCTCCGGAAGCGCCCGCAGCGGGCAAACGTCTTCTTCCAGGGCCCTCTTGAATGCATGCTTGGCCTCGGAGTACCGTTCCAATGCGTAAAGCGCCCGTCCACGGTGAAAATGGACTCCGGCATAGCGGTCGTCGACGGCGATTACCTGATCGAAGGCATCTACAGCATCCTCCCAGCGATTGCTGGCTGCCGCCTGCAGAGCTTTTTCGAAAATTCCAGGGGCGCGGCGCTGCTCTTCCAAGGAGAGCCCGGGCCGTGGCTCGCTCTTGAACGGAGGACTGTCTTTCAGATTCGAAGCAGGCGTCACCAGCAGAACATCAGCGCCGTCCACACGAGCGAGATCGATCATCCGCTGCAGAGTGAATCGGAAATGCGCAAGTGTTTGGCGACGGCCTTCGTCGTCTCGCCGATACGCGCCGGGACCGATGCTGCTTGCCAGGATGGTATCCACTTCCGATTCCAGAACTCCCCGCTTGTCCTCGACAACTGCTGGTTTGCCTTGGATGCGCTGTATCAGTTGATGCCCAGCAGCGAAGATCCGTGTCTTGCTCAGCAAGCCCGCCGCCTCTGTCAGTGCCCGAGGCGTCTCGATCCTCTCCGGATACGTTCGCCGTTCCAGAAATTCGTTATGCCCCATGTAGATGATGAACAGATCCGGATCATAGTCGATCAACTCCTCCATGACCACCGCGGCACGGTAGCTGGCGTAGCTGATCCCACCGGCGTTGATCACTTCCCAATGTCGCGAGATGTCCGCCACCAAGAGCATCTCGCGCAGCCAACCGCTGAATGAAACCTCATCGTTGTAAGGGCGGCCGTATGTAGTCGAACCGCCCAGCGTGAAGATGCGGTATGTGTTTGTGGGCTTTCTTTTCATGAAACGCTGGCGATTGAACCAGCGCACCTTGTTCGGAGCAGTTACGAGCTCTCCACTGCGGCCCGATTCGTTCTCAACGAACAGAGGGATGCTTGATGCGAAGCCCACATAGGGGTCGCTCTGCTCAGCCAGCGGTTCCACGCCGCCGAGCGCCAATCCCAACTCCAGGAGAGCGAAGAACCCGACCACCGCGACAGCGGTAAAGAGATATTTCTTGCGAGGCGATATCGGGGGCGGCTCCGGACGGGCGCTTTTTCCCCGGCGCTTGGCCATAGAGCGTTGATTGTAGCGGTCAGCTTCGGGGCGCCGAATCGCAACCTATCCCTTGCAACCGGCTCTGAAGATGCCTTATCGAGCGGCTGGGAGCGGCAGGGCTTACAAGTGGGCCAAGGTCTTCTGGGAGTACTCGGCAAGTCCGAGCTTCTCCAGCAACCGGATTACCGGCCAAGCCGGATCGATCTCGCGCCGGGTCGCCTTCATGGTCGCCGAGCGCGGGAACTCATGGTGATTGTTGTGCAGGCCTTCGCCCGCTGTGAGCAGCGCTACCCATTGCAGGTTCGTCGCCTTTTGATGCTTGAAGTTCCGGTAGCCGACCTTGTGGCAAACGCTGTTGATCATGGCGTTCAGGAAGATATATATGCCCGCGTTGAGAAACCAAGTCGCAATTCCGAGCAACCCGCCGGCCCACCAACTCAGACTGAAGAAATAGGGGAATGAGAGGGCCAGAACCATCATCCCGATCGCCGGCCCCAAGTCGCCGATGAGGGGAATCCGGTCGATCAGATCTTGTTTCCAATGGGGTGTGAAGGTCTCGATCGTTTCCTGGTTCTTGATTTCTCGTTTGTACATCACGACATTGAGAAAAAGCACTTTCCACAACCCCTCGATGTAGGGACTGTGCGGGTCACCTTCCTGGTCGGAAAAACGATGGTGTTTGCGATGCACCGCGGCCCACTCGCGTGGCTTGATCCCGGTCGCCAGCGCCAGTTCCAGATGCATCAGAAAAGCAACGAACGGATGGAGCTTGAGTCCTTCATGGGTTACCGTTCGATGGAGGTAGATCGTTGTGCAAAAGCTGGAGATCTGTGCGATGACGAAAGCCGCAAAGATGCACCATAGTGCGATCGATAGCATCATTATTTCCTCGACTGGGGCTTGTGGCGACTAGAGGAGGGAACCGTTACGGAAACGGCTGACTTGGGACGGTCAGGACTCCCCACACTTACCAGTACAATCCTACCATGTACCAGCCTGGAGATGGGATGCCCTCTTGCTCTGAGAGCCGCACGCGGCACCGCTTTTTGCGATGGACGCCCCCGTTCATATCGCGCCTGTTCGTCCTGCGAACATGCCCACAGGGAAACTGGGGCCACGAGCATGCTGGATCTGGATAAGGGGTTCGACATTGCCTCGACGGCTGGGCATCTGCTCCTACCTACGGCCCTGCCGGCCGGGGCAAACAACGACTAGGTCAGATTCCTTTCGCCAGAAAACCCCCGTCTACGGGGATTGTTACACCCGTGACGAATTTCGCTGCGTCCGATGCCAGGAATACCACGGTGCCGACCATCTCATCGAGGGTTCCGATCCGACCCATGGGCGTACGGCGTATGATCGCTTCCATGCGCTCCGGAATATCGAGCACCTTGGTATTCATCGGCGTTCGGAATACGCCGGGAGCGACCGCGTTCACACGCACGCCGTGAGGTGCCCACTCCGTGGCAAGCGTCTCGGTGAGCATCTTGACACCTGCCTTGCTGCAGTTATAGGCGCAAACCTGAGCGAAACTCACGAAGCTGGTCATCGAGGCCGTATTGATGATGACCCCCGAGCCCTGCTTGATCATCTGTCGTCCGAAAATCTGGTTGGCGCGGAAGCTCCCGTTGAGGTTGATGTCGATGATGCGGGTCCATTCTTCTTCCGGCACCTCAACGGACGGCTCTTTCTTGAGCACTCCCGCCGTGACCAAGGCCACATCCACTCGGCCAAACTGGGCGACCACGCGGTCGCGCAGGTTTTGAAGCGAGGCCCGGTTTTGAACGTCTGACGTGATCGCCAGTGTTCTTGATCCCAGTGCTTGCAGTTCCTCTGCGACGGAATGGACCATGTCTTCACGCCGGCTGCTCGCGACGACCGTCGCCCCCGACCGAGCGAGACCGAGCGCGACTGCTTGTCCGATACCTGTCGTGCCGCCTACGACAACCGCGATCTTGCCTGTGAGATCAAAAAGAGCTTCTGACAAGGAATCACCTCAACGACCACAAACGCACCATTATAGATCGATGGCGGGCGCCGCAAGGCTCACCGGGAAAAACAGAAATCGGGCGCATTCCGCTGCGCATCCGTCCATTGGGAGAGGGATGGAGTCTCACTCGATCTTGGATTCGGGGGCGGTTTTGCTGTGATTTACGCCTTTGCAACGACCTGTTAAACAAATGCAATGAACTCTCATTAGACTGTAGGAGTACATCTCTTCCCGAGGCCACTCATGAAAATCCGACCCGTTATCATTCTTTTCTTCTGCATCCTCTTCGTCTGGGGACTCACCGCCGAGCGCGACCGTGTCGAAGCCCTCGAAATCGGCCTCCACAACAGCGAGCAGATGCCCAAGGGCAAGGAAGCCGACGGCCTCCCGAACGACTTCATCCTTCGCAACAACAAGATCCATGCACTCGTCTCCGGCGCGCAGCCCTTCCGTCGCGCCAACATGACCACCGAATACGCCTTCGTCCTTCAGGGGTGCCTCTTCGACCTCGACTTGCGCGGCGAGGACAACGACCAGCTCACCGCTTTCCGTCCCGGCGGAGAAGGCGGTTATATGTCGTTCGTCAAGATCGCCGATGACGGGTCCGGCAGCGGAACGGCTGTCATCGAAGCCGTCCGTACCGCCGCAAAAGGCGATGGTCTCTACACCCGGCACGAGTATCGACTGGAACAGGATTGGCAGTATCTGCTGGTCTCCTCGACGTATCGCAACGAGTCGCAGGAAGTGAAGACCATCACGCCCTCGCCTGTCTGGAAGGGGCTCGACGGCGAACAGACCGTCGGCAACATTCGGGTGGGCGACAGTATTGACCCGTTTGACAAACGGGGATACGCCAGCGGCCCCGTCAAAGGTACAACGCTCATCGACGAGATGGCGCTTGAGCCGGGTGAAGAAAAGACGTTCCAGGTCCGCATCGCCGTGGCGGATTCACCCCTTGCCGCGTACGGAGTCCTCGCCGCCGCCGAAGGCCCGACAGGTGAAGTATCAGGAATCGCAAAAGACTCGGCCGGTCAACCGGCGGTCCACGCGTCGCTGCTGGTCGACATCGACGGCACGCGAATCCCTCACTATCCGGACGCGGAGGGCCGCTTCTCATTCCGGCTTCCCACCGGCGATCACAAGGTCAAGTTCGAGGACATCGGCCGCGACCCGCTTGAGAAACAGGTTTCAGTAAAACGAAACAGCGCCGCTCAATTGGACTTCGCTGTCTCGAAGGCTTCCACAGTGAAGGTCGCGATCAAGGACGCCGGCGGCCGCCCGTCGCCGGGCAAAGTCCAGTTCATAGGCATCGACGGCACCACGACCCCCAATTTCGGGACCGACTACCGCGCTCACGGCGGCAACCATCAATACCAGACACACGACGGCCGAGTCACACAACAAGTCCCTCCAGGCAAGTACCTCCTTCGCGTTACACTCGGTCCCGAGCACGACATCGTCGAAAAGCGGATCGAAGTCGCCAGGGAGCAGACTCTCGCGGTCGAAGCCACCCTCCAGCGCAGCGTCGACACCAAGGGATGGATCAGCACCGACTATCACGCACACTCGACGCCCAGCGGAGACAACTACTGCAACACCTACGACCGCGTCATCAACTTGGCCGCCGAGCACATCGAGTTCGCCCCCACCACCGAACATCAACGCCTGTACGACTGGGAGCCGTACATCGACCGCTTGGGCTTGAGCAGCCGCATCAAGACGGTCCCCGGCATCGAGCTGACCGGCAGCGGACAACACTTCAACGCCTTCCCGTTTGTCCCAGACCCGCTCTCACAGAACGGTGGGGCGCCGCTGTGGACCTACGACCCACGCATCAACGCCATCGTGCTTCGCAACTGGGGCACGCCGTCTCTCGCCGCCGGCTCCCGAATCGATGCCCTCGCGAACGCCAGGAACAGAGTGGAGCCTTTCGGCGGCGGTCCGGACCGCTGGGTGCAGGCCAACCACCCCAATGTCGGCAATGTATTCTTCGACCGCGACCAGGACGGGGACCGCGACGGCGGCTTCGTCGGTTTTGAGGAACTGATTGACGGCGCCGAAGTTTGGAGCGATGAGATTCTGAATCTCAGCCCCAGCTACGCGGGCCGTCGAGGCGCCAACCGCACTTTCGGGTGGCTTCAAATGCTCAACCAGGGACGGCACGTCTGGTGCGTGGCGGTTAGCGATGCCCATCGTGTATTCGGCAATGGTGTGGGGGGCTGGCGGACGTATGTGCCCAGCTCAACGGATCAGCCCGGTGACATCGACCACGCCGAGATTATTCGCAATTCCAAGGCAGGCCGCATGATGATTACCAACGGCCCCTTCCTCAAAGTGACCACTGCCGAAGGGCTGCCCATCGGTTCTACTGTCGTGAGCGCCGGCTTCATCGACCTTAACATCCAGGTCCAGACGCCCAATTGGTTGGAAATCGACCGCGTGCAAGTCCTCGTCAGCGGTCGCCAGCCCGAGCAGTACAACTTTCGCAAAGACGTGAACCCCGGTATGTTCAGTGACGGAACGGTGAAGTTCGATGAGATCATCCGTGTCATGCTCCAGCGGGACGAGCATCTGATCGTGGTGGCGACGGGTGAGAACTCGAACCTTGAAAAGGGCTGGGGTCTCAACCCCTACGGCCAGATGCACCCGGTCGCCTACACCAACCCGATCTACGTGGATGTCGACCACAACGGTTTCCAAGCCAACGGCGACACCCTGGGGTATCCCCTCATGACCGCGCCCAGGGCCGATTAGGCGTTTCTCGCAAAGGCGCCGGGGGCTGCAAAGCTCACTGAAAAATAATGGGATGCTTCTCTTTGTTATCGGTCTGCTCCGGAGCAGGCATGAGCCTGACGCCATCCAGGTTTTTTTTCAAGTTCAGGGCGCTTGACGCCTTTGCAAGAAACCCTTTCGCTGCCGTCTGAATCCAACAAGTGGGAGGTGTTCCCATGGTCATCGGCGTACCGGCGGAAATCAAGAACGGGGAGACCCGCGCCGCACTCGTGCCCGGCGGTGTGAGGACCCTGCGTGAGTCCGGCCACGAGGTTCTGGTGCAGGCCGGGGCGGGTGAAGGCAGCTCGATCACCGACGACGAATACGGCCGTGCCGGGGCTATTCTCGTCGAGGCGGCCTCCGACGTCTGGGGCCAGACCGACATCGTCGTCAAGGTGAAAGAACCACAACCAAGCGAGGTTCGATATTTTCGGCCGAGTCTCACGCTGTTTACCTACCTCCATCTGGCGCCGTTGGAGCAACTGACCCAGCAAATGCTTGACAGCGGCCTCACGGCCATTGCTTACGAGGCTGTCGCGGAGCCTGATGGCCGGCTCCCGCTGCTCGAACCCATGAGTGAAGTCGCAGGCCGGCTGGCGCCGCAGGTCGGCTCGCAATATCTGGAACGGATCTATCACGGCCGCGGCATATTGCTCGGAGGCGTTCCCGGTGTTCCGCCCGCCGAGGTGGTTGTCGTCGGCGGCGGTATCGTCGGGTCCAACGCGGCCCGGGTCGCGCTGAGCACCGGCGCGAGAGTCACCGTCATCGACAAGAACCTGCGCCGTCTTCGCGAGCTCGACGATCGGTTCCAAGGGCGTGTCACGACGTTGACTTCGAATTCCACAAGTCTTGCCGAATCGCTCTTGCGGGCTGATCTGCTGATCGGCGCCGTCTTGGCGCCGGGAGCATCCGCGCCGAAAGTCATTACCCGCGCCATGATTCAGGGCATGAAGAAGGGGTCGGTGTTTGTCGACGTAGCCATCGATCAGGGCGGTTGCGCCGAGACGTCGCGGCCAACGACGCATAGCGAGCCTGTCTATGAGGCGGCAGGAGTCCAACACTACTGTGTTCCGAACATCCCGGCGCTGGTTCCCAACACCTCCACATACGCTCTGACGAACGCTACGCTTCCCTATCTCCTTCTGCTCGCAGACCACGGAGTTGAAGAGGCCGTACGCCGCGACGCCTCCCTCCAAGCCGCGGTGAGCACTTATCGGGGCTCCTTGACCAGTCAAGCCGTCGCCCAGTCACAGGGCCGCCCATGGCAACCTCTCCCGGTACATTAGGTTTCTCTACACTGGAAACCAGCATGGGCATTTTCAAAGACGAAGAGTTCTACCGCATCGGCAAACTTCCTCCATACGTGTTCGCCGTCATCAACGAGATGCGCGCCAAGGCGCGGGCGGCGCAGTTTGATGTCATCGACCTCGGAATGGGTAATCCCGATGGCGCCACTCCTCGGACCATCGTGTCGAAACTATCCGAAGCGTCCCGCAAAAAGACCAATCATCGCTACTCGATGTCACGGGGCATACCGCGCCTTCGCGATGAGATCTGCAAGCGATATCGGGCGAATTACGACGTCGAGCTGGACCCCGAAAAAGAGGCCATCGTCACCATGGGCGCCAAGGATGCCCTGGCTCATTTACTCTTTGCCGTCATCGGTCCCGGCGACCCCGTCGTCGCGCCGGACCCCTCCTATCCGATTCATCAGTGGGGCATCGTCATGGCCGAGGGCCAGGCCTGCAATCTGCCTCTCCGTTCGCCGGACGACTTCTTGAACCGCATCGAGGACTTCTACAAGAAATCGATTCGCCCGCCCAAGATGATCCTGTTGTCGTTCCCGCACAATCCCACTACGACGTGCGTCGATCTGCCGTTTTTTGAACGGCTGGTCGAGATGGCCCACAAACACGGCACGATGATCGTCCACGATTTCGCTTATGCGGACCTCTGCTTCGACGGATACAAGGCGCCGAGCCTGTTGCAGGCGCCGGGGGCAAAGGAAGTCGGCGTCGAAATCTTCTCGATGTCAAAAAGCTACAACATGGCCGGTTGGCGTGTCGGTTTCTGCCTGGGCAACCCGAAGATGATCGCCGCTTTGGGGCGCATCAAAAGCTACCTCGACTACGGTGTCTTTCAGCCCATCCAGATCGCTTCGATCATCGCGCTCCGAGAGTGCGAAGAGGAAACAAAAAAAATCTGCGATTCCTATCAGAGGCGGCGGGACGTGTTGGCCGCCGGCCTCCATCGCGCCGGTTGGATGGTCGAGCCCCCCCCGGCGACCATGTTCCTGTGGGCGAAGATCCCGGAACGCTACGAGTGGGCCGGTTCGCTAGAATTCTCCAAGCTCGTGCTGGAGAGAGCCCTCGTCGCGGTTTCTCCCGGCATTGGCTTCGGGCCGGAGGGCGAGGGGCACGTCCGTTTTGCGCTCGTGGAAAACGAGCACAGGACCAGGCAAGCGACAAGAGGGATCAAGAAGTTGTTCAAGGACTGAGTACGTTCCTGGCAAAGCCGCCAAGAGCCGCATAGCCCGCCAACAAATCCGAGGAGGAAGTCGAAGGCCGTCGGCGATACGCCTTGCACCGTGCTTGGCGGCTTCGCAACAACCGCTTCGCTACGCCCCCGCTACGCACGGGTTCCTCAGCTTCCCCAGGCCCTCCACCTTGATCTCCACTTCGTCTCCGGGCTTCATGAAGATCGGGGGCTTCCGGGCGAAGCCGACTCCGGGGGGCGTTCCCGTCGATACGATGTCTCCCGGCAGCAGGGTCATCACCGTCGACAGATACTCGACCAGCTCCGGGATCCGGAAGATCAACTGCTTCGTGCTCGAGTCCTGGAGCGTCCGTCCGTTCAGATCCAGGCTGATTCGCAGATCGTGAGGATCTCCGATTTCGTCTTTGCTGACGATTGACGGGCCCATCGGGCCGAAGGTGTCGAACGTCTTGCCGATCGTCCACTGGGAAGTGGCGAGCTGATAGTCCCGCGCGCTCACATCATGGACGATGGTATAGCCGAACACGTACTCCTCCCATTTGTCCCGCGGGATGTTCCGTCCCTCTTTGCCGATGACAAAGGCGAACTCCGCCTCGTAGTCGACCTCGTTGGACACCGACGGGATTTCGATCGCGTCACCGGGTCCGATCACGGCGTTCGAATACTTGGTGAAGACCGTCGGCGTCGTCGGAACCTCCATGCCCGATTCCCTGGCATGGTCCAGGTAGTTCAACCCGATGCAAATGAACTTCGGCGGGTCGGGGATGGGCGCTTCGATCTTGACCTCCGAGTGCGGCAGGACATCCCCTGGGCTTGCCAGCACTTCCCTTGCATAGCGGGCCGCGGCATCACCAGCCCTCAAGAACGAGAGCACATCCGGATAACCGCCCGGTCCCAGGTCCGCCACTCCGCCGCCGACATCGAGTCCCGCCCGCGTGCTCCCGCCGTGGGTGAATGTAACCAGTTTCATCCGCACACACCTTTCTCAAGCCATTCAGGAAATATCCCGACAAAGTTCTCCATCGTAGCGTTTGACGGCCTTCCTCGTCAGCCGCCCCCGGTCCCGGGGAAGGGAAGCAAGCTCTGCGGCACGCGCGCCAACATCCCGCAAAGCCCAGGCACATGCTGCGACTGGTTTCCCCTGCCACGGCGGGATGTCCGGATCACGCCCGGCACACTATTCAAAACAGCGTTGAGGTTTGATATCCGACCCGCCAACGACACCGCGCCACCAGCGGCTCGCGCCTCCTCCTGACGGCCCTCTCACGCGCTTGACCTCGCCGCGTGGTGAGAAATGCATGCTGGAACGTTCCCCGTTCTCAGCATGGTTTCGATTGGTGTTCGCGGCAGCGGGAGCAGCCCGGCGGGCGGCGCGAGGACACTGGCGCAGGACAATATTTTTTGCTGAACAATGGCGAACAATAGTGAACAATGGTGAACTGGAAAACAGTGACTTGTCGGCGGGCGCAATGGTCCGGACGGCGGTTTCTGGTGGCGCCACCCGTCGCGCACCCACGGCGAAAAAAAGCCGTGTTTCGTGTCTCGTGATTCGTGTTTCGTGAAAACCGTTGGCCGAGGCCTCGTTCGCTCCAGAAGAAATGTCTGACAGCCGTTGAACCGCAAAAGCCGTGTTTCGTAAAAAGCATAAGGTCGTGTTGCCGTCGTGGGGGCAGCCTCTATAGCGGGCGGCGCGGCGCCGGCAAGTCGATCTTTAGCCTCGCTTCCTCATGCTATGCCGGCCGGTGCGAAAAAAAAAGACTGAAGGGCTTCAGTACCAATAGGTATTAAAAAGCCGTGACTCGTGTTTCGTGAAAAACACAAAAGCCGTGATTCGTGAAAAATCTTAAGGGCTGAGTTGCTCACGCCCAGCGGCTCGCGCCTTGTCCTGACGGCCTCTCACGCAGTTCAGCTCGCCTCGTAGTGAGAAACGCAGGGTAGAGAAACCGCTTCGCAAGCGCATCAAAACTGCATCAGAGCACGTAGTTCTTGAAGAGTTCGGGGATGCAGGCGAGCGCAGAGCGGATTTCCCAAGTTGTTGGTGACACCGGGATACAAACGCACCCGACGCAGAGAACCAAGCGCCGGCGATGTTGTATAATCGGAGGAACTCAGGTCGAAGCATCCGCCTTCCGGCGGGCTCCCTCGGAACACACACAGGCCGCGGTCATGTACGCCATCATCGAGACGGGCGGGAAACAGTGCACTGTCTCGCCCGGAGAAGAAGTGAAGATCGAGAAGCTGGCGGGCGACGTGGGCTCGATCGTCGAGTTCAAGGCGCTTGCGGTCTCACCCGACGATGGGGACCTTGTTGCGGGCGCGCCGGCCAGTTCCGCGAAGGTAACGGGTACGATCAAGGCGCACGGCCGCGGCAAGAAGATCATTGTGTACAAGTTCAAGCGCCGCAAGATGTACCGGCGCAAGAACGGCCACCGGCAGGAATACACCCAAGTGAGGATCGACGAGATCTCGATCTAGCCGCGGGAGAAGTCATGGCGCACAAAAAGGGATTAGGAAGTTCACGAAACGGCCGAGACTCGAACGCCCAACGGCTGGGCGTCAAACGCTTCGCGGGCCAGTTCGTGAGCGGAGGATCGATCCTGGTTCGTCAACGCGGCACGCGCTTTCGAGCCGGCGACAACGTGGGCCGCGGCAAGGACGATACGTTGTTCGCGAAGGTCACGGGCGTGGTCGAGTTCGCTGACCGCGGACGCCGCGGGCGGCTGATCCACGTTCGGCCCACTGAAACCGCCTAGCCTTTCCAGCGGCGGGGCAGCCGTCCGGACGACATCAAAGCCGTGCGCAGGCGGAGCTTCCGCGCCGTTTTCATTGCGCGCGCTGATGAGAGTCAGGCCTGTATCGAATGCCTTGAGCGAGCTTGAACACGGTGTCGAGGCCTGAAAATCAGCGTCGCGAGAAGAGAAGCCAGCGTCAACGAAGCGGCTGATGTTTGTCGACGAAGCCAGGGTCAGGGTCAAGGCCGGCGACGGCGGCGACGGCTGCATGGCGTTCCGCCGGGAGAAGTTCGCGCCCCACGGAGGTCCAAGCGGCGGCGACGGCGGACGCGGCGGGCACGTTGTCATCAGGGCGGCCCGGCAACACAATACACTGCTACATTTCAGGCACAGGCCCGAACAGAAGGCCGAACGCGGCCGGCACGGCGAGGGCAGCAACCGCACGGGCCGGAACGGACAAGACCTCGTCCTGGAAGTCCCGGTGGGGACTGAAGTCATCGACGAGGCCAGCGGCGCGAAGCTGGCCGACATGGTCGAATACGGACAGGAGGTTGCCGTGGCCAAAGGAGGCCGCGGAGGTCGCGGGAATGCGCGCTTCGCAACGTCGACGAACCAGGCTCCGCGGCGAGCCGATCGGGGCGAACCGGGTGAACATCTCGATCTGCGCTTCGAACTGAAGCTGCTGGCCGACGTCGGGCTGGTCGGTTTCCCCAACGCAGGCAAGTCCACCTTCATCGCACGAATCTCGGCGGCGCATCCGAAAGTCGCCGACTATCCGTTCACGACGCTGGAGCCGCACCTCGGCGTCGTCTCGATCGATGAGTTCGACAGCTTCGTCGTGGCCGACATTCCGGGGATTATCGCAGGCGCCCACGAAGGGCTGGGGCTTGGGCTGCAGTTCCTGCGGCATATCGAGCGGACGCGCATCCTCGCACATCTGATCGATGTCAGCGACTTCAGTGAGCGCGACCCGATCGCCGACTACCAAGTCGTCGTCAAGGAGTTGGCCAGCTTCTCGGCGAAGCTGGCCCAAGAACCGATGGTGGTGGTGGCCACCAAGGCGGACGCCGTGCAAGAAACCGGCCGGGTCGACGCCTTGCGGCGGTTCTGCAAAGATGCCAAGATGCCTTTCTTCGTCATCTCCTCGGTGATGGGCGAGGGGATTGACGAGCTCAAGCGCTACCTCGGGATGCAGGTCCGCGCGGTGCGCGAGGCGGCGCTGACAACCCAGTGAACATCGCTCTCTACGGCGGCACGTTCGACCCCATTCACCAGGGGCATCTGGAGGTGGCGCGCGCGGCTGCGGATACGTTCGATCTCGAGCGGGTGCTCCTGATCCCGGTGGGGGCGCCGCCGCACCGCGGGGGCCGGCCCGAGGCGCCCTACCTTGACCGCTACCGCATGGTCGAGCTTGCCTGCGAGGCGGACGCGTGCCTGGAGGTGTCGGACCTGGAGGCGGAGCGGAAAGACGGCCGTCCGAACTACTCGATCGACACCATTCAGCGTGTCAAGCCGGACTTGGCGGCCGGAGACCGTTTGTTCTTCGTGATCGGGTGCGATGCCTTCGCCGACATTCGGACCTGGCATCGTTGGGAAGAAGTCGTTCGCGGGACGGAGTGGATCGTGGTGAGCCGTCCGGGCTCGGAATGTGACGAGGAGAGGGTTCCCAAGGGCGCGCGGGTTCACTGG
Source organism: Bryobacterales bacterium (assembly GCA_026713545.1). GTDB lineage: Bacteria > Acidobacteriota > Terriglobia > Bryobacterales > UBA6623 > JAPPLB01. The sequence continues at coordinate 20,462 of JAPOOG010000109.1, read as the reverse complement.
CTGCGGAGCGTCGCGCTTCCGGTTTCGTCGACCGAGTTGCGGAGAAAGCTCAGAGCAGATGAGAGAGTCTCGGACTGGCTTCCCGCAAACGTCCGCGAGTTCATCCGCAGCCGCGGGTTGTATGCGGCCAAGCGTGACTGACCGCGCGGAACCGGATCCGGATGCGCCGGGATTCATTGACGGCCGCGTCCCCCTCGTGGTGAGGATTCAAGGGTAGTGACCGCACGATCGATTTATGCAGAGCGGTTACGCTGCGTGTGTTAGGCTTCTAGAGACATCCAACAGACTGCACTCACAAACCTCCGGGGCCTTGTGAAAACGTTGCTACAAGCCACCGCCGCATTGTTTCTGCCCGTGGCGGCATTTTCTCAGGACGTGATCTCCGCCAAGGCCGGGATGATCAACCACATCGAAGGCAGAGTCTTGCTGCAGGACGAGCGTCTGATCGAGGTCCGGCCTAGTTTGCTGCACCTAGAGGAGGGGCAACGACTCCGAACCGAAGACGGACGGGCCGAGGTGCTCTTCGCGGTGGGCTCCTACCTGCGTCTTGGTCCGCACTCGGAGGTCGAAATGGTGTCCGCCGGGCTCACCTCGGCGAGCGTAAGACTGCATCGGGGATCGATGATCGTCGATGCCCACATCGTCTACGACGAAGAGTCGCTGACATTATTGGCCGGCGAGGCGAAGGTCCATCTTCTCAAGAAAGGCTTGTATCGACTCGATGCGGCTGAAGTGGAGGGCTCGTCACTCACGGTCGCGCAGGGCAACGCGCTGCTGGTCTCGGGCGCTGCCGAGTCCGAGGTCAAGAAGAAACGGGCGATTCGTTTCGGGAACCTGGATGGAACCGTTTTCGAAAGCAGATTCAAGCACTGGCAGGAGGATGAACTCACCGCCTGGCACGCGAAACGGGCAAGCGTCATCGCCCAGACAATTGGGAAGAACGACAAGCGGCAGGTTCAGGACGACAGCCAGATCCTCCAGTCACTCCCCGACCGCCGCCGCGCCGGTCTAGGCAATTCTGGACCGATAATTCCCTGAAACAAGTTGACCTTCGGAAACTCCCCAGCCACATCCTCGCCAGTCCGACAACTCCCTGACCCGGACGAGCCGGGCTCGAAGCAGCCGAATGGATCAAGACCCGGGTTCGGGAACGCTACGCCGACAAGATCATCATCGGGAAGCCGGAGTCAGAAAACGATGATGGGGTGGTAGAGGAGCGGCATCTTGGCTTCGGCGATGGCGACAAGCCTGCCGTCACGGTTGACGGCCTTGATGCGCTTGGAGCCTTTGCCGTTGCCGAAGGCGGAGACGCGGAAGTCGCGTCCGTGGGCGATGTGAGCGGCGGTGACCTCGTCGACCCGTTCGATCGGCATTTCGGGGAGAAGCTGGTCGGGGGTCGTCAGCGCTTCTTCGAGACGATCTTCAGACCGAAGAACGGCAAGGTCGTCGAGGGTATGGGACCGGTCGATGGTGAATTCGCCCATGGCGGTCCGCCGGAGGCTTTCGACGTGGGCTCCAGGGCCGAGGCGGATGCCGAGATCATGGGCCAGGGAGCGCATGTAGGTTCCCGCCGAGCAGCACACGCGAATCCGCGCCCGCGGTCCGTCGAGGCTGAACAACGCGAGCTCGTAGACTTCGACCTCGACGGGATCGAGTTCGACGGGCTTGTTCCTGCGGGCGAGCTTGTAGGCGGGGACGCCGTCGACCTTCTTCGCCGAAACAGGAGGGGGCGCCTGCTCGAACTTGCCTCGGAACTCGTTGAGAAGCGGTTCGAGGACATCGGGTTCAAGGCCGACTTCAATGGGTTCGGTAGTCGCTTTACCCTCGCGGTCGTAGGTGTCGGTGGCGAAGCCGAATCGCAGCGTTGCTTCGTAAACGCGATCGTGGTTCAGGAAGAAGCGCGCTAGGCGGGTCGCTCGTCCGAGCACCATGGGCAGTACGCCGGCGCCAAGGGGATCGAGGGTGCCGAGATGACCAATGCGCTTGACGCCGGTGATCTTGCGCAGCTTCTGGACGGCGTCATGCGAGGAGATGCCGACGGGCTTGTCGAGGATGATGACTCCGTCCATTGAGGTCATTGTAGCGGCGAGTTCCTGGGCGCTTTCCCGGGGGCGGATTGGGGGAGACGGATGGGGGGGCGGATTGCCCCACGCGAGAGAAAGCTGCGGGCATTCAGACTCGCTGGGCAACGAATTGGACGAGTGGCGGGGAGCAATAGTCCGGCGGGCGGACGAGGAATATCGGGCGGTCCGCCGGCGGGAAGGGGTCTACGCCGCCCCACGACGGCGCCGAGTCAGCCCGGTCGCGAATGATGAGCGCGTCTGCCCGGTTGAGGAAGCAGCGCGAGCTGGACTTGAAGTCCGGGACCGCGAAGTCGAAGACGGGCAGGTAGAGGTCCGGTCTGAGGTGATCGAGGATGCTGTTGGATTCCATCAGAACGTGCGACCGGCCTGCGAGCAGCTTGCGTACCGCGGGGATTACGGCCGAGAGCTCACCGATGCGGGTCCGCACCCAATAGACGTTGCGCGCGCCCGCTCGCAGGAGGCGTGCGGTATCGGTTTCACCGCAGGCATTGTCTTCCCGCGTGATGGCGTAGGGGTGGTCGAGGTTGGCAGGTTGACAGTCGCAGGGATCGCCATCGGTGGAGCACACACCGTGCCCGAACTGCGTGATCTTGAGCGCGGTCCAGTTGCGATCATGGAGTTCCGAGATCAAGCGCGCCGCGAGCGAGGTCTTTCCGATGTTGCGGCTGTGTCCTCCGATGACGACGAGCTTCATTCGGGTTCACGCTCCGCTGCCTGTGCGCGGAACTCGCGCAGCTCGCGCATGATCTTCGGGAGCCGGCTCAGATGAGCGAGGCCCTTGAGATATTCACGAAGCGGTCGAGCCGGAGTGCCCCAGTACGGCTCGCCGGCCGGGACGATCTTGTGGGGAAGCACGCCGCATCCCGAGCCGAGCACGGCGCGCGGTTCGATGCGCGCTTTGTCACCGATGCCGATTTGACCGCCGAGAAGGGCATGGTCACCGACGACGACTCCTCCGGACAGCCCTGTTTGCGCAGCGATCACGACGTACTTGCCAATCGTACAATTGTGGCCGATGTGAACCATGTTGTCGATTTTCGAGCCGTCGCCGATTTCGGTCGCGGCCAGGGCGGCGCGGTCGACACAGCTATTTGCGCCGATCTCGACGTCGCTGCCGATGCGGACCGTACCCAACTGCGGAAACTTCTCATGGCCTTCGTCGTCAAGTTCGAAGCCGAAGCCGTCGGCGCCGAGCACGCAACCGGCGTGGAGGATCACGCGGTTGCCGATGGTGACTTCGTGGTAGATGATGACGCGTGGATAGATCCGGCAAGCGGCGCCGATGACAGAACGGCTTCCGATCGAGACGCCTGCTTCGACGACAGTGTTGTCACCGACCCGCACTTCGTCTGCGATGCTCACATGAGCGCCGATGGAAACACTTTCGCCCAGCATGGCCGAGGAAGCAATGACGGCGGTTGGATGAATGCCGGGGACCGGCCGTGCTGGCGGATGGAGGATTTGCAGGACGCGCGCAAATGCCTTGCGCGGTTTGGGGACACGGATCAGGGTGCGCCCGTCGAGCGGGGGGCTGTCCTCTGCGACCAGGAGGCAACCGGCCTGAGAGTTTACGGAGAGAGAGAGAGCTTGTTCGCCGGCTACGAACGCGATCTGGTCGGGCCGGGCGGCGTGGAGATCGTTCGCACCGGTAATGAGCCGGTCCGGGTCGCCCTGAACGCGGCCGTCGAGTTGTTTCGCGATATCGTTCGCGGTCATCCCGTGGTTGCGCGTGGCGCGCGTGCTTTCCGAGGCGGCGGCTTCCTTAGTATCGTACAAGTATGTTGATTCGACTGACGGCGCGCGGGCATGCATGCGCGTTTCTGGCAATTCTTCTCCTGGCCGGCGTCGCACCGGCTTGGTCCTGGGGTCCGGTGGGGCACCGAATTACCGCGCAGATCGCGGAGAAGCGACTGAATTCGCAAACGCGAAGACGGATCGAGCTGCTTGCCGGCAAAGGAAGCACTTTGGCTTCGTTGGCGAACTGGGCCGATGACATTCGGGAAGAGCGCCCGGAAACCGCCCGGTGGCATTACATCAATATCCCTCCCGACGCCACCGAACTGGATCTGGATAGAGACTGTCCCAGTGCCGACTGCATCACGGTGAAAGCTCGAGAGTTTCTGGGCATCGTTCGGCTAGGCCTCAAGGCGCAAGAAGAACGGCTCGATGCCTTGCGGTTCCTGATTCATTTGATGGGTGATCTGCACCAGCCCCTGCATGCAGGTTTTGCCCATGACCGAGGGGGCAACGACATCCCGATCGTATTTCACGGCGAAGAATCGAATCTGCACAAGCTCTGGGATTCCGATCTGCTCGGCAAGCACATCAGCGACGAAGATCTATTCGCCGCCCAGTTGCTGTCTGAGATTCGTCCGCAAGACGAGAAGCAATGGAGCAAGGGACATCTCAGAGAATGGACCTGGGAGTCACGGCAGTTGGCATTGGAAGCGGCTTACGACGGACTGGCCGGCGAGGAACCCAAGAACATCGATGATGCTTATCGCCAGAGGGCGTGGAAAGTCGCGAAGGAACAACTTGCCAAGGGCGGGATTCGGCTGGCGGTCGTTATGAACGAGATCTGGGGCCACTGACAGCCGCACGTCCAGAATCGGTCTATCATACGAATTCATGGCCATCCACCCCTCGGCGCGTGTCGCTTCGACGGCGAAAGTCGATCCCGGAGCCGAGATTGGTCCAGGCGTCGAAATCGGCGATTTCGCGATCATTGAAGATGGAGTCGTGATCGGCCCCAACACCCGGATCGAGCCGCACGTGGTGGTCAAACGCTGGACCACCCTGGGCTCTGACAACAAGATTTCCGCGGGCACGATATTGGGCACCGCCCCTCTCGACAAATCGTTCACGGGCAAGCGCAGCTACTTGCACATCGGGAACGGCAACACGATCCGAGAGCATTACACGATCAGCCGCGGCACGGAGGCTGAATCCGTCACCGAGATCGGCGACGGCAACTACATCATGACCTCCGGGCACATTGCGCATAACTGCAAGGTGGGTTCAAATAACGTGATCTGCAGTTGCACACTGATCGCGGGCTACGTCGAGATCGAGGATTGGGCGTTTATTTCGGGAGGAGTCGGTGTCCAGCAGTATTCGCGCATCGGAAGCATGGTGATGATTGCCGGCAACTCGGGCGTTAACGTGGATGTACCGCCGTATTTTCTCTACGCCGGTTTCCGTGTCGAGCCAAAGGGCGTCAACGTTGTCGGGCTGCGCCGCGCCGGCCTTGATGCGGAACAGATTCGGCTTCTCAAACGCGCGTTTCGGATTCTCTACAGGTCGTCGTTACCTCTCGATGACGCTTTGGAACGCATCCGGAAAGACTTGCTCAACGAACACACGGAGCATTTGATCGAGTTTGTGCGAAGCTCGAAGCGAGGAATCAGCCGCTGACCGTTACCTAGAATCACGGGAGTATTGACGATGACTCATCTGTTACACGCGCCAAGAATCTTGCCGAGCGTCTTGATCGCCCTTGGTCTTGCCGGCCTGCCGGCCGCGGCCGACGAAGGGATGTGGCCGTTCAATCGTCTGCCCTTGGAACAAATCCAGAAAGTTCATGGTGTAACGATCGACTCAGAGTTCATCGAGCGCTTACGGCAGGCCTCGGTGCGCTTCAACAACGGCGGGTCCGCGTCCTTCGTCTCCGCGAACGGCCTGGTGATGACCAACCATCACGTGGCGTCGGATTGCATCAAGAAGCTCAGCTCGAAGGAGAAGGACTACGTCCAGGACGGATTCCATGCCGAGACGGCTTCGGCCGAGATGAAGTGCCCAGACCTCGAGGTCAACGTGCTGATGAGCATCGAGACCGTTACCGATCGCATCAACGCGAAGGTTACTCCGGAGATGACGGAGAAAGAGCGCTTCGAAGCTCACCGCGCCGCGACGGCGGAAGTCGAAAAGGCCTGCAAGGATGAGACGGGGCTGCGCTGCGATGTCGTCAAGCTGTATGCGGGCGGCATCTTCGATCTCTATCGCTACCAACGCCATACCGACGTGCGTCTCGTTTTCGCACCGGAATTCTACGCCGCATTCTTTGGCGGCGATCCCGATAATTTCACCTATCCGCGTTATTGCATGGATGTTGCGTTTCTGCGTGTTTACGAGGACGAAAGGCCGATCAAGTCTCCGGCCTACCTGAGGTGGAGCAAGAAGGGAGCAGCGGCCGATGAAGTCGTTTTCGTTTCCGGGCATCCCGGGAGAACGAACCGGCTGATGACCGAGGCGCAGCTTCGCTTTGAAGGCGATGTTCGGATCCCGCTGATGCTTGATTGGCTTCACGGCATGGCCAGGGACCTCCGTTCCTTTGGCGAAAAGGACGACGAATCGGCACGCCTTGCCCGCGATGAGCTGTTCCGGTTCGACAACAGCATCAAGGCCTACACCGGCATGCAAGGCGGTCTGAATTCCGCCGGGTTGATGGCGGCGAAAGCGAAGGCTGAAAAGAAGCTTCGCGAGTCGATCGCGAGAGACCCCGAGAAACAAAAGCAGTTCGGGGACGCCTGGGATGTGATCGCGACGGCTCAACAGATCAAGCGCGAGATTTATGAGGATTACCGGCTTTCGGGCACGCTGGGCTTTTTTTCGAAGTATTTTTCGATCGCCCGCCACCTGTTTCGGCTTTCTCAAGAACTGCCCAAGCCGAATACGGAACGACTCCCGGAATACCAGGAAGCCGGCCTCGAGTCGCTCTACCAACAGATCTATTCGCCCGCACCGATCTACGACGACGTCGAGATTGTGAAGCTGACGCGGTCACTCACCGAGCTTCGCGAACGGCTTGGCAACGAGAATCCCATGGTGAAGAAAGTGCTCGGAGACAGCTCTCCGGGTGAAGTCGCTCGACGGCTCATCAAGGGCACGAAGCTCAAAGATGCCGGGTTCCGAAAAGAGCTGGGCGCCGACCAGGCGAAGAAGGCGGGCAAGTCGCATGATCCAATGATCGCTCTCGTCCGGAGTATCGACGAAGACGCACGCCGCTTGCGCAAGCGCTACGAGGATGAAGTGCAAGCGATCGAGAACGCCCACGGTTCTCGAATCTCGCAGGCGAGGTTCGCGGTGCTGGGCACTGACGCCTACCCGGACGCGACCTTCACGCTGCGGCTGGCAGTCGGCGCTGTCAAGCCGTATGAGGAGAACGGCAAGGCCATCGCTCCGTTTACGGAGTTCGGTGGTCTGTACGAAAAGGCTACGGGCGAAGATCCGTACATCCTGCCGCAGAGCTATCTTTCGCGAAGGGGCAAGATCGACGCGAAGACCCCTTACAACCTCGTCTCGACGAACGACATTACGGGGGGCAACTCCGGCAGTCCCCTGGTGAACCAGAGGGCTGAAGTCGTGGGCATTATCTTCGACGGCAACATACAGTCGTTGTCGAACAGCTTTCTCTATTCGGAGACGCAGGCGCGTGCTGTGAGCGTCGACTCACGAGGCATCATGGAAGCTATCGATAAGGTCTACCGCGCGTCGCGGGTGGTCGAAGAGCTGAAAGCAGGACAGTAATTTGCACTAACCTGCATTTCTCACCACTCGACGGTCGAAGCACGCGATACGACCGCCAGGACTTCGTTGCGCTTGCTTGCCGTGCTCGACGTACTGTCAAGTACGCCTGCGCGCGCCTTTTTCCTCCGCCCGGCTCGCGCCTCGTCCTGACGGCCCTCTCACGCACTTCGCCTCGCAACGTGGTGAGACATGCAGGCCAAGCCGCGCCTAGCTCGATTCTTCGGTCTAACGTTGCTTGTTGGCGGGCGGGGAATCCGGCCCCGTCCGGCCAGAACGCCGGCGCCTCGCAAGCCGCTGGGCGCGGCGCTCGCCGGCCTCTTCGTAGCGCCTCTTTTCTTCCTCCGTCTCGGGGATGGCGGGGGGCACGGGAACCGTTTCATGGTTCGCATCGACGGCGACGAAAGTCAGGTAGGCCGATGCCACATGGCGCTTCCTGGCCGCACGCAAGTCCTCGGCAAACACCTTCACGCCGACCTCCATCGATGTTCGGAAGGCTCGATTCACCGATGCCCGCAGTGCGACCAGATTGCCGATGTGGACCGGTTCGAGAAAGTCCATTTGGTCGAAGGAAGCGGTAACACAAAAGCAACGGCAATGCCGAACTGCGGACAGTGCTCCCGCGATATCGACCAAGCGCATGATCTTTCCACCGAGCAGTGTGTTCAGACCGTTTGCGTCATTGGGCAACGCGAGTTCGGAGAGTTCGGAGTGAGATTCTCGTATGGGTTTGCCTTGCATGGGTTTCGCTTTGTGGATCATGCTGTCGGCGGAGTTTCCAGCGCTTCTTTGCGGCTTTTCCACCGTAAATAACTCTTCAGGTAGGCTTTCGCCTGATCGTAGAGTATCGTGTCCGATGCAATGCCGTTCCAGGACTGCTGTTCGCGGTCGAATTCGAGCCGGCCATGACGCAGCGGCCTATGGGAGCCCTCGATCGAAAAAAGAATGTCTATGCGGCGACCGTCGTCGCAGGCAACTGAAAAACGCACCGCATCCGGTTCGGCATGCTGCGGGAAGATTGCACAAATGGAGCGGGCGTAGCCGAAGTTGCAGCCTCGTTCGAGAGTATTGGCATCCGGCGGGTGTTCCGGAACACCTCGGGCGAGGCAATGCCCTAGGTAAAGCGCGCCCAACGGCGGCCTGATACGGCAGTCCTCTACCCTGCCGGCAATAGATTCGGAGGGAGAGAAGTAGGGGCAAGCCATGCTGGCTGCGAAGAGACGAACTCCAGCCTGCATTCCTCACCACACGGCGAGAAATACAGACCAGGGGACGACTGTTATAGTAGTGATCTTCCCGTCCTGCAACAACGTAAATCGTCTCATTCCTTATGGCTGCGAACAGAATCGAAATCCTCAAACAGTTCGTGGAAGGCAATCCCAACGACTGCTTTTCGCGGTACGGCATCGCGCAAGAGTACGTGAAGCGGGGCGATCACGAGAAGGCGGTCGATGAGTTCAACAAGATCCTTTCGATCAACCCGGACTACCAGGCGGCCTACTATCACTCCGGCAAGGCGCTCGAAAGACTGGGCCATTCGGCCCAGGCGGGTGAGACCTACCGCAGGGGGATCGAGGTGGCCAGGCGCTCGGGCGACCTGCATGCCTGTAGCGAGCTAGAAGCGGCGCTTGAAGAACTTGGGAGCTGACCTGCATTTCTCACCACCCGACGGCCGAGGCACGCGATAAAAAGGCCGTGATTCGTGTTTCGTGAAAAATCTTAAATGCCGAGTTGCTGGCGCGGGCGGCTCGCGCCTCGTCCTGACGGCCCTCTCACGCACTTCACCTGGCCGCGTGGTGAGACATGCAGGCCAGTTTTTCCTCCACCCGTGCGCGGATCATACAAGCGGGAAACATCCGGACCGGTGTCAAGGCCGCTTGATCCGGGGGATGTTTCAGGCCAGTAGCTGACGAGCCGGAGGGCGCGATAAGGCCGCCATGATTTTGTTGCGCCTACGTGTCGTGTCGAATGAATTGGCAAGCATGCCTTCTTGCGCCAGGGGGCGCAAGAACAAGGCCGCAACGGCAATTCGGCTCCACGGTTACCATAAGGGCAAGGTCGCAGACGGCTGCGTATCGATGCTTGTACGGATTCTGGTTCTCATCCTTGTTCTGGCGTTGCTGGCGCCTCTTTCCGGCGCCCGGGTCAAGCTCTACCTGGAAGGTGGCGGCGATCTTCTGGTCAGCGAGTACGCGGTCGAGGGTGACCGTGTCCGTTACTACAGCGTAGAACGGAGCGCGTGGGAGGTAATACCGCTTCAGCTCGTGAATCTCGAGCGAACACAGCGGGAACAAGAGCGCAAGGAAGCCGTACGCCAGGTTCGCCGGAAACAGGAGCAAGCATTGCGTACAGCCGAGCGCAAGGCGCGCACCGAGTTGTATCGAGTGCCGTTGGAGGACGGCGTCTATTACCTCAAAGGCAACGAGATCGTCCCGGTCCAGCAGGCCGAACTGATCGAAAACAACAGCCAGACAGCAATCCTGTTGAGGGTGCTCTCTCCACTACCGACTGCCGACAAAATGACCCTTGAGGTTGAAGGGCCGACTTCGTCTTTCGTGGCCACGGACAGCAGGCCGATGTTCTACGTGCGGCTCGAGAAGATCTCCCGACTTGAGATCCTGCGGCTCAAAGCAAAAAGCAAGCGCCGCGAAGTGCAGGTCATCCAGAGGATTCCTGAATCGAAGGAAGTTATTGAGACGCACGAGACCGTCGAGATCTTTCGACAACAACTTGCGCCTCACGTCTATAAAGTGTGGTCGGTCGAGCCTTTACCGAGCGGGGAGTACGCTGTGATCGAATACACTCCCGGCGAAGTCGATCTCCGCGTATGGGAGTTCTCCGTCGGCACGGCGCCCGGCTGAACGCAGTCACACCCAACCCATCTCCATGACGGCGACTGCGTTGACATCTTGTGGATTCCGTCGATAAACTGACACACGTGAAGGATGTTACTGCCACGCACATTTATTGCTTACTTGGCTCGGGAAGTAGCCCGTCGACTCTCCCGGGGGTCCATCCAGACTTCCAACGAGTCCACTGTTCGAGAAGCTTTTGAGGAAGTTCTCATCGATGAGCTTAGCCTCGAAGACGAGATCAACGCCGAAGCAAGGGAACTGCTAAACCAGTACACCGACTATATACGTCAAGAACGCATTCCTTACCAGGAGATGTTTTGGAAAGTGAAGCGGAATATCCTGGCGGAGCGCAAAGCAGTTTCGGCCCAGCCGCGCGGCGAGAAAGATGGCATGAAGGTCTCCCGCGACAAGATCGTCGAGCTATCGCACAAGCTTGCAGCCAAGCTGCCGCGCGTCTCCGGCGTGCGGGTCAAGAAGCCGTGGAATGAAATCCGCTTGCAGATTCTGCGTGAGATGAGGGACATACTCACCAAGGAAGAGATCATTGATCAGATCGCGCAGGATAAGATCCGCAACCAGAAGCGTGACATCCCCGAGGGCAGCGAGGAGTGGATCGTACTCTTCCGGCGCTACTACGAAGAAGAAATGAAGCGCTACGGGATCGACTTGACCCCGGCTTCGGCTGCACCCGTTTAGGCTGCTTTTCTCCCCGTGTGGGGGAAAGCATGTCAGCGGGACATTTCAGAGAAGCGATCCTTCAGAGCAGGGTAGAGTCGCTGGAAGACGGGATAGTCCGCGTCGTAACGGCTTCGCCAATCCGGGTCCGGTTCGACGCGCTCACATTCCTGGATAGCTGTGCGGCAGGCTTCCGAGACGGACCCAAACCGTCCACTCCCCACCATGCCCAGCAGTGCAGCCCCGTAGGCGGACCCTTCCCGGCTTTCAATCGTCGCGATGGGTACGCCGAAGACGGACGCGAGAATCCGCCGCCACAATTCGCTGCGGGCTCCGCCTCCGGAAGCCCGCACGATCTTCACGCCTACGCCGAGCGACGCCACGATGTCAAGGCAGTCATTCAAGCTGTAGGAAACACCTTCGATCACGGAACGAATCAAGTGGGAGCGCGTGTGCCTGGCCGTCAGGCCGATCCAACCGCCGCGCGCATGTGCATCGAGGTGTGGCGAGCGCTCGCCCATCAGATAAGGAAGCCAATACAACCCCTCCGAACCAGCCGGGGCTTGCGCGGCCTCCCCGGCCAGAATCTCGTACGGATCGACATCGCGGCGTTCCGCTTCGACAACCGCGTCCCGGCCAAGTTGATTCCGGAACCATTGCAAGCTCAGACCGGCTCCTTGCGTCACCCCCATAACGTGCCATTTCCCGGGCACGGCATGGCAAAACGTGTGAACTCTTCCAGCAGGGTCGTAGGCGACCTTATCGAGATGGGAGAAGATGACGCCGGAAGTGCCTATCGTTGCCGAGACGAGCCCGGTCTCGACAATCCCGTTGCCGACGGCGCTCGCGGCCTGGTCGCCAGCGCCACCAACAACCGGCGTCCCCGCACTTAGGCCGGTATGCTCCGATACGATTTCACTGACGGTCCCTGTTACTTCCTGGGACTCGACAACCCGGGGCAGAATGGAGCGGTCGATCCCGAGTTTCTCGATCAGCGGGTCAGCCCAACGCCGATGTACGACATCGAACAAAGCTGTGCCGGAGGCATCGGAGACATCGCCGGCGAATTCGCCCGTAAGGCGGAAACGTATGTAGTCCTTCGGGAGTAGGACGTGCCTGACTCGCTCGTAGCTCGACGGATCGTGGTCACGGACCCAGATGAGCTTGGGCGCCGTAAACCCGGTCAGAACGGGGTTGGCCGTTTGATCGAGGACCATGTCTGTCCCTGCGGTTGAGTTGATCCAGTCGACTTGATCCTGGCAGCGCTGATCGCACCAGATGATCGCCGGGCGCAGAACGTCGTGGTTTTCGTCCAGCAGGATGAGCCCGTGCATTTGGCCGGACAGGCCGATGGCCTCGACATCGTCAGCGGCGACGCCGGTTTCTCGCAACACGCCCCGGATCGCCTGCTGCGAGGCCTGCCACCAGTCCTCGGGGCGCTGTTCGGCCCAGAGGGGCTTGGGCATCTGCATCTCATCGTGAGGCGCGGTGACACCGCCCGCGACACGGCCGTTCTCGTCGACGAGGAGGGCGCGAGATCCTCCGGTGCCGACGTCCAGTCCGAGCCAGTACTTCATGCGATGTGTCTCTGACCGAGGCTAGACGGCATTTCTCACCAATCCGACGGCCGAAACACGCAATACGACAGCCATGACTTCGCTTTTCTTTCGCAACGCTTGCTTGCCGTGCTCGACGTACGGTCAAGTACGCCTGCGCGCGCCTTTTTCCTCCGCCCGTCTCGCGCCTCGTCCTGACGACCCTCTCACGCACTGCACCTCGCCGCGTGGTGAGACATGCCGGCTAGAGCCTGTGATAAGCGTTCGACTATGCTAATCGGGCGTTGCACATGGCGGTCGCAGTACTTGGCGGTCACTATCGGCGAGCTATCTGGCTTGGCGCAGGGCGGCCTCGGCTTCACGTACTCGGGCCGCCACCCTGTCGAAGACGCCGCGTACGACACCGACCTGCTTCTTTGCCGTCGTCCAGTCGTCTTGCTCGATCGCCTCGCGCACGCCGGGAATTGTCTTTACGCCGTATCCGGTGTAGAAGCCCGGCGCGTAGAGGGCGTGCTTGAACCATTCGCGCTGTCCGGGAAGGCCGTCCTCCAAGCGCATAGCCTGTTCGACCTGACGGAGGGCGGCGTTCGCTCTGGATAAATCGCCGGTCGGGCCGGCCCCGCCGAGCGCCTGCGCGAAGGTTTTCTCGTAGGCCTGGGCGGCCTTGCCGAGGACGTCGAGGCCGCCTCGCAGAGGCTTGAGGTCGAGAGCAATCGAGGCGTCCTTCTTGCGCTTGTTGGTCAATAGCTGATCCAATTCATCGAGGTACACACCGATGGTGTCCGTGAGATTGGTGAACTCGAAGGGCAGCACTTCGGCGTTAGCCATACGCGACAAGGCCACGGCATGCACCAGCGCGAGGGCGCGCCCGTAGGCGAATTGCGGGTCGCCGAAGCGCCGGTACCAGTCGAACGAGTCATAGATGGAGTGGTAAACGCCGAAAACCGGTACACGGAATGCCGTGTTCACCGACGCGACGGTCAGGTGATCGAGAAAAACAGTGTAGTCTGAGCCGGAGCCCAGCGCTCCGATGCGCAAATCGCGGCGCGAGTCCAGTTCTTTTTTCTTAGCATCGTCATCGCCCGCCTGATTGACGGCTTTCTCCTTCATCACAGTCCAAAGGCTTTGGCCCGAGTTCGGGTCGGTGATCGAGTGCGCGACTTCGTTGAGGAATCGCTCTAGCGTGTGTGATCCAGCGAAGCTCAGAACGCCGGCGCGATTGCTGTCCGTGTTGAAGTAGGCGACGGTCTTCCCGCGGATTTCATCCCTGTACTTCTCGCCCCACTCGGTTGAACCGATCAGACCCCACTCCTCGGCGTCCCAACTGGCAAAGACGATCGTTCGCTTCGGCTGCCAGCCCTGCTTCACCATCTCAGCGAGTGTTCGCGCGGTTTCCATCAGCGCCGCGTTTCCACTGATGGGATCCATGGCGCCGTTGACCCATCCGTCGTGATGGTTACCGTAGATGATCCATTCATCCGGATCGTTGCTGCCGGGAATCCTGGCGATCACGTTGTAGCCGGTGGGGATGGTCCAATTGAAGCTTACCTTGAGGCGTACCTTCGCCGGTCCCGGCCCGAGGTGGTAGGTCAGAGGCAATGCCCCACGCCAGTTCTCCGGAGCTACGGGACCGCCCAAGTTGCGCAGAATCGGGAGGGCGTCGCCGTAGGAAATCGGCAGCACAGGGATCTTCGGCAACGTCTTCGACTCGGAAATCCCGAGCCGCTTACCGCCGGGCTCGGCGCCCCAGCCGGGCGTGAGGGGATCACCGGGATGGATCGGCATGTCCATCGTACTGCCTCGCTGGACGCTCCATTTCGAGCGATATGCTCCTTCGGGATAGGCGTCGCCGTGAAAATAACCGTCGTCACGCGGATCGGAATAGATGATGCAGCCAATCGCACCGTGTTGGGCGGCCACCTTCGGCTTGATGCCGCGCCAGCCTCCGAGGTATCGAGCCAGCACGATCTTGCCCTTGACGTCGATGCCCAATTCGTCAAGCACTTCGTAGTCGGCTGGCATTCCGTAGTTGACGTAAACAATTTGTGCGGTGACGTCGCCGTCGGGCGAGTAGGCGTTGTAGGAAGGCAGTTGGCCTTCATCGGAGGAATCCTTGTCTTCGGGAAGCGCCGGTTCCTTGAGTTTGGCGACGTAGCTTTCCGGAGCGAGCAACTCGAGATGCCGTTCACGAGGCGTCGGCATCAGTCCTTCAAACTTGTGGAACTCCGCGTCCAGACCCCATGTCTTGAACTTGTCGAGGACATACTGCGCCACTTCCATGCCCGCCTTGCTGCCGGTGTGGTGCGGCTCCTCCGACATCACTCGGATGTACTCACGCACGTTGGCCGCCCGAGGGATGGAGGCCATCTTCGCTTCCAGCTCACGCTGTGCCTTGGCGCTGTCGGATGTGAAACCGCGGATGGCTCCGCTAGCGGTTTGCGCCGCAACAGGCGTTGTCGCGAGCACGGCGAAGCACAAGATCCATTTCTTCATGGCAAAGCATTCTAGCGGAGATAGTGCTCATGGCGTACGCTCAGGAGCGTGGAAGCCAGCACAACGAACCGATGCTACCTGCCGATTGACCGAGACATGCTCAGCAAGCGTTGCGTCAACGGCATCGGACAAGCACGGAAAACAAGATACCCGAAGTCCTCGCCACGTCCACTCCAGGAAGACAGGAAACCCCGAGAGAATCATGTTGCGAACTGAATCAATTCGCTGAACACGGTGACGATTCGAGCGGCTACTTCCTGATAAAGCACCTCTGTCTTGCCTCGGACCAGGCCATGGCTTCCGTTCTCGATTTCAAGGAGCCGGTTGCGGCCTGAGACACGCTTCAGCGCCACTCGCATTTCCTCCAGCGTCCCAAACGGGTCCTTCGAGCCGTGGACGAAGAGCGACGGGGTTCGCAGCTCGTCGAAATGATCTGTCCTTGACCTTTCCGGCCTGCCCGGTGGATGCAGCGGATAGGAGATCAGCAACAGAGCGTCCGCTACGCTCTCATCTTCGGATGCCAACATGGTTGCTTGTCGGCCTCCGTACGACTGTCCTCCGAGATACACCTGCGCCGCGCGTTCACGCATGCATTCGACCGCCCGACGCAGTCCCTCACGGTCCTGGGCTGTTGCTCCGGGATTCGGAGGCCCTTTCAGCCGTTTCTGACGGAACGGCATATTGCTTCGCAAAACGGACACACCGCTCTTGGAGAAAGCCGCCGCCAAGGCAACAAGCAGGCGGGAATCCGCGTTGCCGCCCGCGCCGTGAGTCAGAACGAGGGCCGAGTCGCCATCCGCTGCATGGAGAAACCCACGCACCGCCGGCCCTTCCGGGTAGTCACGGTCGAAGGCCTCGACACCAACTTCCGTCATGGTTCGCTCCTCCGAATTCCCGGCATCCTGGTCAGAGCTCGGCCAGCGGGTATACTCGTTGGCAAGTCCGGCTCGATGCACGATGGCCGAACTCTTCGCCGGTACTTCCGGGTACTCCTACCCGAACTGGAAGCCCGAATTCTACCCTCAAAAACTCGCTGCCAGGAAGTTTTTGCAGCACTACGCCAGCCGCCTCAACGCCGTTGAAATCAACTATACCTTCCACCGCACCCCGGCCGAGAGCACCTTGGCGAACTGGATCTACAGCACGAGCGAAAACTTCCGCTTCTGCATCAAGGCCCACCAGCGCATCACGCACTTCAAGCGCCTCAAGGACGTCAAGGAGCCGACCAAGTTGTTCCTGCGCTCGATTGACGCGCTCCACGAAACCGGGCGTCTCGGAGTCGTCCTCTTCCAACTCCCGCCCAACTTGAAGTGTGATACCAAGCGCCTGGAAACGTTCCTGGGCGACCTTCCCGGTGACATGCGCTACGCGATGGAGTTTCGTCACGAATCCTGGTTCGACGCCGCCGTGTACGACCTCTTGCAAAAGCACAACGTTACCGTCTGCCTCGCCGAATCCGACAAACTCGAGACTCCCGAAGTCATTACCGCTGACTTCGTGTATTTCCGCCTTCGAAAAACCGGCTACCGGCTATACCCAGGAAGACCGACGGAAAATCGTCGCCAAAGTCGAAGAAATAAAGGACGACGGCAAAGATGTGTTCCTTTTCTACAAGCATGAGGACACTCCCGCCGGAGCCCAATATGCTGAAGAGATGCTAACCTGCATTTCTCACCACCCGACGGCCGAAGCATGCGAAAAAAGCCGTGATTCGTGTCTCGTGATTCGTGAAAACCATTGACGGGGGCCTGGTTCGCTCCAAGAAGAAATCTCTGACGACCCTCTCACGCACTTCGCCTCGCCGCGTGGTGAGACATGCAGGTTAGAAAAGCTGTGGATATTCTCTTCGGCAGTGCCGTCGGTTCGGGTTCGTAGTAGCCTTGGGGACCTGTGAGCGCCTAGACTCGTACGTGAGACCCTGCCATGACCCGTCGTGAATACCTTGCACTCAGCACAGCCGGAGCACTCGCGGCTTCAGACGCCGCTTCCACAGAGGCCGACCCGATCATCAACGCAGCCGAGCACGCCTGGGTTCTGCATGACGAGCGCTTTCCGATCAACTCGAGGCTCTCGAACTGCCCGAACAGTCGGCCCGACCGTGAGTATTCGATGGAGCACATCCTCTCCCAAATGCAGCTCTACAACATCGACAAGGTCGTCATCAGTCACGTGTGCTACTACGGGACGGACAATTCCTACCCGGCATACATGCTCAAACAGCACCCTGACCGATTCGCCGCGATCGGCCTGCTTGTCGGCTACCGCCTGCACTCCCCCGGCGATCCCGAGAACCCCGCAAGGCTCGAACACCTCGTCAAGGAGCAGGGCTTTTCCGGGCTCCGGCTCAGTCCGATCTACGACCGGGACGTTGTCTGGATGAACGATCCGGCGGTTTATCCGCTATGGAAGAAAGCCGAGGAACTCGGCGCTATGTTCAATATCTTCCTGGCCCCTCATCAGATTTCGCAAGTTGCGGACATGGCCGAGCGCTTCCGCGGCGTCAAAATCGTCATTGACCACTTCGCCATGATCGACATCACGCGGCCGGACGAAGAAGGCATCGACCAGATTCTCGACCTCGAGAAGTTCCCGAACGTCTACATCCGGACGTCGCTGCACAATCCTTCGAAAGAGGAGATCCCCTACCGCGACATGTGGCCGTACCTGCGGAGGGTCTACGACCGCTTCGGACCGCAGCGGATGCTCTACGCCAATTTCTACGAGCTGCCGGTCATGAAAGACATCATTCCCTTCTTCACTTCCGAGGATAAGAAGTGGATTCTCGGCAAGACGGCGGCAGGGATCTACCACTTCTCTTCCTGACGGCCCTCTCACGCACTTCGCCTCGCCACGTGGTGAGACATGCAGGCTAGTTTTTCCTCCGCTCGTGGGCGGATCATTCAAACAGGAAACATCCGGATGGGCGTCAACCCGGCTTGATAAACAGGATGTTTCAGGTCAGACAGGCGACCTGCGGAACCACGTTTCTAACGAAACCAATCGCGGACTTGCTTCGGCCAGCCACGCACCAGCAACAGCCCAAGGGGGACACCCCAATTCGGCCAGCGCTCGACGAAGTCCCAGATCTCCTTGCCCGAGATTGGCCGTGACAGGCCGGTGAGCAATCCCCAGAGCGTTGCATAGATCAGCACCACTCGCATCGGATAGACAAGCGCCAGGATTGCAATCCCGAAGTCGATGATGCCGATGATCGGGAGAATATTTGCCGCTGCCTCGGTCGAGACCCCGAGCGATCCGGCCATGAGCTCCTGAAAATGGGGAACGGCCCGATAAGCGAAGATGCCATGACCGAGAAACTCTCCGAAGAGAGCGATGCGGAGCGTCCATTCCAGTACTTTCATGTGTAACCAAGATTACAGAAGCCGGGCATCCTGACAAGTGGAGAGCCAGCAGTCCATCCTCGGATGAGAACTCCCGGTGGTCTTGGCGCGGCAGCTTCCGGATGGCCGGAAGACGCCCAAAGGGATCTGGTCACTTACCTGCCGGAGAACTGAAGCGTCGGTGTTTCCGACTTCGTTCTTTAGAAGTCAGCAAGCCCGTGGCGCAAGTCACGCAGGCAGCGTTATTCTTCCTGGGGACGAAGGGGTTCTTGGCGGTTGAAGAACAATGCGCTGCGTTCTTGCGTCGAGGGCCTCAAAAGACCCCCACGCCTCCCGCGGTACTTTCACTGCGGGCTGTCAGGCGTTCATCGCGGCCAGAAACTCCGCGTTCGACCGGGTCTTGCCCATGCGGTCGAGCAACAACTCCATTCCCTCCGTCACCGACAACGGACTGAGCACCTTTCGCAACACCCAAACCCGCGCCAAGTCATCCCGAGGAAGCAGCAGTTCTTCCTTCCGCGTGCCGCTGCGATTGATGTCGATGGCTGGGAAGACGCGTTTGTCGACGAGCTTGCGATCAAGATGCAACTCCATGTTGCCGGTGCCCTTGAACTCTTCGAAGATCACCTCGTCCATGCGGCTGCCGGTATCAACCAGCGCCGTCGCGATGATCGTGAGCGAACCGCCCTCTTCGATGTTGCGCGCCGCACCAAAGAATCGCTTTGGCCTCTGCAATGCGTTCGAATCGACGCCGCCCGAGAGCACTTTGCCCGACGGCGGCACGATGCTGTTGTAAGCGCGCGCCAGCCGCGTTATCGAGTCGAGCAAAATCACCACGTCGCGCTTGTGCTCGACAAGCCTCTTCGCTTTCTCGATCACCATTTCGGCGACCTGAACGTGGCGAATATGCGGCTCATCAAATGTGGAACTGACGACCTCACCCTTGACCGAGCGCTGCATGTCGGTCACTTCTTCGGGCCGCTCGTCAATCAGCAGAACAATCAAAACGACCTCGGAGTGGTTCGTCGTGATCGAGTTGGCGATCGACTGCAGCAGCATCGTCTTGCCGGTTCGGGGCGGCGCCACGATCAGGCCGCGCTGGCCCTTCCCGATCGGCGTGATCAAGTCCATTACCCGGCCGCTGAGCTTCTTCCTTTCCGTCTCCAGGCGCATGTGCTGCGTCGGATAATACGGCGTCAAATTATCGAAGAGAATCTTTTGACGCGCTTTTTCCGGCGGTTCGAAGCTGATTGCGTCGACACGAACCAGAGCGAAATAATTCTCACCGTCTTTCGGCGAGCGCACCTGGCCGGAGATCGTATCCCCCGTGCGCAAATCGAAGCGGCGGATCTGGGTAGGCGAGACATAGATGTCATCGGGTCCCGGCAGGTAGTTGTAGTCGGGCGACCGGAGGAAGCCGAATCCCTCGGGCAAGGTCTCGAGAACGCCCTCTGCGAAGATCAATCCTTCCTTCTCGGCTTGTGCTTGAAGAATCGCAAAGATCAACTCCTGCTTGCGCAAGCCGCTGACGCCGGGAATCTCCAACGCGCGGGCTACCTGGGTGAGTTCGGTGATGTTCTTCTCTTTGAGTTCAGCAATCGTCATGGACGAAGATCCGCCGGAACCGCACGGAAGAGAGTGGAGGGGAAAGAAGACCCCGGAACGAGGTCTACTGCCGCTCAGCATACCGCAACACGCCTGTTCGTGCAATCGGACGGCAACAGTGTGTCAACGCCCAATAGAAATGTCCCCTTGTACGTCAAGAGAGAATCGTCGTCGTCGTGGCTGTGGGAATGTGGGAATCGCGGCAGCGGAACGAGCCCGGAGGGCGACGGGATCTGCGGCGAACGGCGCTTGTCGTGAGGCCCACCGAGAGCAGCGGACGGTGAGCTGACATTGGCTCGGGGCAACATTTTTTTGCCGGGAAATGCCGGG
>JAPOOG010000062.1 GCA_026713545.1 Bryobacterales bacterium | reverse complement strand
TTCGTGTCTCGTGATTCGTGAAAACCGTTGGCCGCGGCTTGCGGTTGCTGTGCCAGCGAACGCCGGAGGGTTGGTGGGCCTTGCTTTCGTTTGCGCCATGAAGGCCGTGTTTCGTGTCTCGTGATTCGTGTTTCGTGAAAACCGTTGGTCGAGGCCTCGTTCGCTCCAGAAGCAATGTCTGACGGCCGTTGAACCGTAAAGGCTGTGTCTTGTGTTTTGTGTCTCGTGTTTCGTGAAAAATCCTAAAAGCAGTGGCTAGTGACTAGTGGCTAGTGAAAGCCTTGAAAGCCCTGATTCGCGATGCGCACGGACTTCGCCTCGTCGCCTGGGGAAGAAATGCAGGGTGGGATTGCCGCCTCTCTGTCGTCATGCCAGGCCGGCCGGGGCGGGGAAGCTTCCCACGCTGCGCCGGCATCAGATCCGATCCCGGCGGCCATAGACGCCGTTGCCGGGGTGGTGCTTCCAGAGCGGCGGCAGGAAGTCATAGGTCTCGTGCATCCAGTCGCTGAGCTTGTATTCGAGATTTCGCCTCACTTCGAGCAGTTCGGGGTCCGTCGCCCGGTTGTGGAACTCGCCGGGGTCCCGCTCCAAGTCATACAACTCGATGCTGGGACGGCTCGGCTCCAGCAACTGCCAATGGCGGTCCTCGAGAGCCCCGCCGCCAGGCTTGCGGGCTTCATCCAGATACGACCGCCAAGTTATCGAGCGCTCCAAGTCGGAGGCGGGCCGGTACGGGAAACGGGGCTGCGCGTTGTAAATGAGCTTGTAGCGCCGCGTGCGAACCGACCGGCTGGGGTCCAGCGTGTTGTGCCAGTTGCGTTCGGCGAAGACGGCCGTGCGCAAACCGGCATTCGGATCGTCGAACAGCGGCAGCAGGCTGTGTCCGCGCATCTTCCGAGCCGGCTCCCGGCCCGCCATCGCCAACCACGTCACCGGCAGATCGATCGCGGACATCAACGCCTGCGTCGCCCGGCCCGGCTTGATCCGTCCCGGCCAGCAGGCCAGCGTGGGCACCCGAATCCCCGGGTCATACAGGCTCCCCTTGGCCCGCGGGAACGGCATCCCGTTATCTCCCATGAACATGACGAGCGTATTCTCCGCCGCGCCGTAGCGGTCCAGCAGCCCGAGCACCTGCCCGCATTCGGCGTCCATGCGGGCGACCTCGTCGTAGTACAACGCGATGTCTTCGCGCACTTTGGACGTATCCGGCAAGAAGTCCGGCACCTGCACCTTCGCCGGGTCATGCGGCGGCGAGAAGGCGCCCTTGCGGTAAGGCCGGTGCGGATCAGAAAACCCAACGTGCAGGAAAAACGGTCTGCCGGACGGCCGCTTGTCAAAGAACTCCTGGAAGGCGGCTCCCCTGGGCCGGTAGAAGTCGAAGCGCTCGTTGAACGCAGCCCCCTGGTGCACCTTTCGGTAAGCGCCCGTGAAGTAGCCCGCCTCCCGCAGACCCTCGACAAAGCTCGTTTCCCAATCGGGGTAGGGCGTATGCAGCCGGCTCGTCGCAATCGTGTGCGGGCTGCACCCGGAAAAGATCGCTGAGCGGTTCGGGCTGCATTGCGGCGACGCGACAAAACCGTTGTCGAACCGCAGGCCCTCCGCCGCCAGTCGATCGAGATGCGGCGTGCGGACCGCCGGGTTCCCGTAGCAGCCCAGGTCGGGCGCGCTGTGATCGTCCGAGATCAGAAAGACGATGTTGGGAAGCCTGCTCGATTGCGCGAAAACGGGCGCGCGGGAAGATGCCGAAGCAAGCGCGGCGCCGGCGAGCCGCCGCAAGGTTTGCCGCCGCGTCGGTTGTGAAGGTGTCATCAGCCCGAATCTTAGCAAGTGCCCGCGACGGCTGGACGAGGATCAAACAAGGCGGCCGATCCATCAGGAAGCCGGCGGGAAGCGCGGCTCATCGCCGGCGGCCGGATTCCTTTGGGGGATTCCACAGGAATCTGAAATACATTGCGTGTTCGGCCAATGGGCCAGCATTGGTGCTACAACCAATGAGGAGCCGAATTCAGACCCTGAGCGCGAAAGACGCAGAATACGGCTTCGGACGGCTGATCGACCTCGCCACGCCGCGCCGATCGCAGTTGCCAAGCATGGGCGGCCTCCTGTTGTTGTGCTCTCGTAGAGGAATACGAACGGTTCAAGGGGCTTGAGAGCGTGCGCGCCGGAGAAAAAGACAGGAGCACAGGAAAGACCGATAGCGAATGACTGCGGACCACCTGACCGGCATCGAGCAGTTCGAGGCGAAACTCTGGAAGGCCGCGGATAACCTGCGGGCGAATTCGAGCCTCGCGTCGAACGAGTATTTCATGCCCATCCTGGGCCTGATCTTCCTGCGCCACGCCACGAACCGCTACTACGAGGCGATGTCGGCGATCGAAGAAGACAAGGCTTCGGGCAGGATGCCGGACCGCCCGCTGTCGGAGTCCGATTTCACCCGGCGCCGCGCCCTGATGCTGCCCAAGGCTGCGCGCTATGACGTTCTGCTCAAGATGCCGAAGGACGGCAATCTCGGCGCCGACGTGACCGCCGCCATGGAAACCGTGGAAGACCGCTTCGCGCCGCTCGCGGGCCAGCTACCGAAAGACTACGAGCGTTTCGAGAACGATGTCCTGGAAGAGATGATGCGGACCTTCGATTCCGAGCCGCTGCGCACGGCCTCGGGCGACGTGTTCGGCCGCATCTACGAATATTTCCTTGCGGAGTTCTCGAAGCTGGGCGCTCACGACAAGGGCGAGTTCTTCACCCCGCCTTCGATCGTCCAGACCATCGTCAACGTCATCGAGCCCGACAACGGCGTCGTCCTCGACCCCGCCTGCGGATCGGGCGGCATGTTTGTGCAATCGAGCCACTTCATCGAGAACGAAGGCGAGGACACCATGGAGAGGGTCACGTTCTACGGACATGAGAAGAACGAGACCACCGCGAGGCTGTCCCAGATCAACCTCGCCGTTCATGGTCTGGAGGGCTCCATCCGGGCCGGGAACGAAGCCATCACCTACTACAAGGACCCGCACGAACTGGCCGGCGAGTGCGACTTCGTCATGGCCAATCCGCCGTTCAACGTGGACGAAGTGGACGCCGAAAAGGTCAAGGGAGACCCGCGCCTGCCGTTCGGCCTGCCCGGAGTGAACAAGGCTAAGAAGGTCTCGAACGCCAACTACCTGTGGCTCTCCTATTTCTACAGCTACCTGAACGAGAGCGGCCGGGCCGGGGTCGTGATGTCGTCGCAGGCCTCCAGCGCCGGGCGGGACGAGGCCAAGGTGCGACAGAAGCTGGTCGAGACCGGCGCCGTGGACGTGATGATCGATATCCGCGGCAATTTCTTCTATACACGCACCGTGCCCTGCCAGCTCTGGTTCTTCGACCGGGCGAAGGAGCGGGACCCCGAGCGGGCCGACCGCGTCCTGATGCTCGATGCGCGGAATATCCATCGCAAGGTCTCGCGCGCCATCTTCGACTTCTCTCCCGAGCAGCAGAAGAACATCGCCGCCATCGTCTGGCTCTATCGCGGACAGCAGGACCGCTTCCTCGCGCTGGTCGAGAGCTACCTCGCCCAGGCCGTCGAGGAAGGGCAGGCGGCCGACGAGCCGCTGGGGATCTTCGAGAAGGCGCTCGGCAAGCTGATCGACCTGGCCGAACCCTTTGCAAACGGGAAGCGCGAGCCCGACCCGCTGGCCGAGACCTGGAAGGATCTCATCTCCGCACAGGGCGCGCTGTCGGGCGACATCGAGGCGTTCGCGGCCGAAGCGGCGGCGCGAGCCGCTGACTGGGAACAGGGTGAGAACGGCGGGGCGCGGGACAACGCCGCCCTGCACGCGGCGTGCGAAGGGCTGCGCGGCATGGCCGAACGCTGCCGGGACCTGACCCAACAGATCGACCTGGCGGCGAAGCTGGCCGGGCGCGCGGTCGACACCGCCGTGAAGGAACTCGACGCGCGGGAATCGGACCTCTGGGCCAATGCCGACATCAACAAGGCGCGCAAGGCGCTGGAGGACGCACGGGCGGGAGCCGTCGAGGCGCTACGGCGCGCGCGGTATTTCGTGCGGCAGGCCGACTGGCTGCAGGAGCGTTTCCCCGAGGCCGAACTGCGCGATGTCGAAGGCTTGGTGAAGCGGGTCGACCGCAGCGAGATCGAGGCGCACGACTGGAGTCTGACCCCCGGCCGCTATGTCGGCGTGGCCCCCGAGGAGGAGGACGAGGATTTCGATTTCGAGGAGGCACTGCGGTCCATTCACAACGACCTGAAGGGGCTGAACGATCAAGCTGCGGAACTGGCTGTGCGCATCGCCCGGAATTTCGAGGGGTTGGGGGCGTGAGCTGGCAGGAGGTGGCTCTAGGCGATTGTTTCACCATCAAGCATGGTTGGGCTTTCAAGAGTCAGTATTTTGGAGATAGCGGCGAACACATCGTTCTGACACCTGGCAATTTTTACGAGCCCGGGGGCTTCCGCTCCCGTCCAGGCAAGGACCGTTTCTATACCATCGAGCCGCCCGACGACTTTGTGCTGCGTCCCGGGGATTTAGTGATTGCGATGACGGAACAAGGGGAGGGCTTGCTAGGTAGCAGCGCCCTGATTCCCGAAGATGGCAGTTATCTGCATAATCAGCGCATCGGGTTAATCGAGAACCTTGACGAGCGCAAACTGATCAAATGGTTCTTGTATCGGCTTTTTAACACCCCGCAGGTAAGAGGGCAAATTCAAGCGACTGCATCAGGTACGAAAGTCCGGCACACAGCTCCGAAGCGGATTTACAAAATTAAGGTCGCGATTCCTCCGGTTTCCATTCAGCGAAAGATATCCGACATCCTCTCTGCCTATGACGACCTGATTGAGAACAACCGGCGGCGGATTGCGTTGTTGGAGGAGGCGGCGCGGCTGCTCTACCGCGAATGGTTCGTCCACTTCCGCTTCCCCGGCCACGAACACGTCAAGATCATCGACGGCCTCCCCGAGGGGTGGGAGCCGCGGACGCTTGTTGAACTTGCCGAAGTCGTTATGGGGCAAAGTCCCAAGTCGCAATACTACAACGAAGCAGGGGACGGCCTCCCTTTTCATCAAGGTGTAACCGACTATGGCTTCCGCTTCGTCTCCCACCGCATTTACTCGACTGCAGTTACGAAGCTCGCAGAGGCCGGTGACATTCTGGTCAGCGTCCGCGCACCTGTCGGTCGGATCAACATCACACGAGACAAGATTGTTCTCGGTCGAGGCCTCGCGGCGGTTAGATCAAGAACCGAGCACCAATCTTTCCTGCTCTACGCACTGAAGAACCGCTTTTACTCCGAGGATATCATTGGTACGGGGGCCATTTATGCGGCAACTAATAAGAAGGAGCTTGAGGGCCAAATCCTGATTGAGCCACATAAAGTAGTTCTGGCTGAGTTCGAAGAACAGGCACGAGATATTGATCAAATCATCGAAAATCTTACGACCCAAAATGAAAAACTCGCTCAAGCCCGCAACCTGCTCCTGCCGCGCCTGATGAACGGGGAGATCGCGGTCTGATGGGAGCACCCGGAGCCATAACGGGAGGGCGCGCGCAATGGCGGTGACGGCCATCTACAGCGAGGACCGGCTGGTGCAGGCGACCTTCGCCGAGCACCTGGAGCAGAAACTGGGCTGGGAAAGCATCTTTGCCTGGAACGAGGAGACCTTCGGACTCGCCGGCACGCTCGGGCGGGCCGACGCCAGGGAAGCGGTGCTGACCCGCGACCTGCGAGCGGCGCTGGAAAGGCTGAACCCCGATCTTCCGGCCTGCGCCATCGACGCCGCCGTGCGGGACCTGACCGTGTACGACGCCGGCCGATCGATGGTGCAGCACAACCGCGATTTCTACAGTCTGATCCGCAACGGCGTGCCCGTGGAATACCGGGACGGCCGGGGCCGCCGGAAATCCGCCCGCGCCCGCGTGATCGACTTCGACAACGCGCCCGGTTCGAACCGCTTCCTCGCCGTGCGCGAACTCAAGCTCAAAGGCATCCGCACGCCCAACTACGAGCGCCGCGCCGATCTGGTCTGTTTCGTGAACGGCCTGCCACTGGTCTTCATCGAGTTGAAGGCGGTCCACAAGAACATCCGCGAGGGCTTCGACAACAACCTCTCCGACTACATGGACGAGAGCGTCATCGCGCACGCCTTCCATCACAACGCCTTCCTGATCGTGTCGAACGGCGACCGCGCCCGCTACGGCTCGATCACCAGCGAGTGGGGGCATTTCGCCGAGTGGAAGCGGCTCGACGAGACGGACCGGGGCAGCCTGGAAGCCCTGGTGCTGCTGGACGGCATGCTGGCGCACGACCGGCTGCTGGACATCGTCGAGAACTTCATCCTGTTCGACACG
>JAPOOG010000102.1 GCA_026713545.1 Bryobacterales bacterium | reverse complement strand
CGCCCGGGGGCATGGGCAGGGGGGGGCCCCACAACGTAGCTGCCAACGACGAGGGGATCGTCGATCCTCCCCCGGAAGCGTTCGCCGACTCCCGTAAGGTCAGCGTCGATCGAGTCAATCAGCCGAACTGTAATCAACGTCCCCGCCGGTACCGTGACGCCGGTCGGCGAGTGCGCCACGGGGCTCTGTGAATATGCCCCGGGAGATGGGGGAGGCGCGGGAGATGGGGGAGCCGCGGTCGTTGGGGACGTTGCGAAAACGATCCTGGATACGTCCCCCACGGAGTACGTTTGGACGTTGCCGTCCGGCCCGATAAAGCGGACCGAACGCGCGTCACCGCCGATGTAAGTTCCCGCGATGACGGTTCCGTTGTGGAGAATCAGTTCGTCCGCCAGTGTCAGATTGGCCAAGACCAGCAAGAAGAACGCACAGACCAGCCGGATGCATAAGCTTTTGCTTTTCATTGATTGTGACTCCTTCCGCACAAATTCGTGACGGCATTATAGCTTGAGACTCGCCAGCATTTTCCAATCTAAGGATGATCCTGAAATGCGGGAGACGAGATTCGCGACATGGCAGGCAGAAACGTATTTGAAGCCCTCAGCACCCTCGATGCCAAGCTGACCGGCACGCTCCAAACGGAACTCGCACATCTGAGAGTCGATCTCAACACCCAGGCAGCCGAAGTCCGCACGAACCGCTGGATTCTTTCCATTGTTCTCGTCTTGTCAGTCGCCTTTGGTCTTTTCAACGGCTGATCCCTTCACCCACGGCCGTCGCCGCTCAGCTCCCAGCGGCGGCGGCCTTTTCTCTTCCTTCACCAGCATCGTTGATCTCTCTGCCCTCGAATTGCATCGCCGGAGAGATTGCTCCTGGCGCTGCGTTGCGTTGCGCCTTCCCACGCGGCGGGGCTGAGAGAAGCTCCCGCTCCTGGTTGTCTCGATTCGGTTGCCGCGAGCGGCGCCGTCGTGCGCAATCGAGAAGAAGACCGCGCCAGGGGGCCGCCCTGCGCCTCGTGTTCGAGTGGAGCGCCGGCCCAAAGCGTCGTACGAGTAGACCTTCTCCCTGATCCCATCAATCACATAGAAGCGGCCGTTGGCGAACGTAATCCCGCGCGGGAAAATATTGTCCGAGTCCAGATCGAAGTCGGCAGCGCGGACGCGCCGGCCCGAGGCCTGGTGCGCGTAGACCTTGTCGTCGCGCCAATCAACCACATGGAAGCGGCCGTTGGCGAACGTGATCCCTCCCGGGTCAGTATTGTCCGAGTCCAGATCGAAGTCGGCACCGGGGTCACGCCGTCCCGAGGCTTGGTACGCGTAGGCCTTCTCGTCGCTCTCATCAACCACATGGAAGCGGCTGTTGGCGAACGTGATCCCGCGCGGGCCGGTATTGTCCGAGTCCAGATCGAAGTCGGCAGCGGGGTCGCGCCTGCCTGAGGCCTGGTACGCGAGGACCTTGCCTTGGACGGGATCAACCACATGGAACCGGCCGTTGGCGAACGTGATCCCGTGCGCGTAAGAAATAACGCCCAGATCGAAGTCGGCAGCGGGATCGCGCCGGCCTGAGGCGTCGTACGCGTAGACCTTCTCGTCTACGGCATCAACCACATGGAAGCGGCCGTTGGCGAACGTGATCCCTTGCGGGCTGTCATTGGCCGTAGCCAAGTCGAAACTCTCTATCGCATCTGGCGCGGGACTATCGGCGGAATCGACGATTTCCCCCGGAGGCAACGACGAGAACACGGGAGCGGCTTCGGCATTGAGCGACAGGCTGACGATGGGCTCGGTGGAGGTGATTTCGAGCGATCCCGTAAAGCTGGAGAGACCGTACAGTCCCGCCATGTTTTGCGCGCCGTGCCCTCCGGGCATCAGGGTCCGATCGACGCTGTCCAGCGTCTTCCCCGCCGCGTCCTTGGCCGTAAAGGTGACCCGGGCCTCCTTGGTGGAAGGGTTGGCATAGGCGACCGCGGTCCCCGCCTGGCCGGCCGCCTGTTCGGCAAAGGTGACGAAGCGGGTGGCCGCAACCGCAGCCGCATTGACCCCCGCTTCTCCCGTGGGCGCGCCTGCGCTGTCGTACTGACGAAACAGCAGGCTGGCTTTCACCGGCCCCGTGCACGTAGCCCGCGCCCAGCCGGCCGCAGCCGGAGCGCTCAGCCCCACGTCGGTCTCCTCGTGAACCGACCCTCCGGGCGGCAGCACGTCGGTCCGGCTGGACGCCCTTCCCCCTCCCGGGAACGAAACCGTCAGCGGAGTTCCCCGATCGGAAAGGAATTCGGTCCGGCAGCTCACCTCCTCGGCGGAGTAATTGATATGGGTGATCGTGGTTTGCCAACCCGCTCCCACGGCAAGGTGCGGGAAGTAATACGTCATCGGCCCCTGCGCAGAGGGATCCAGTTCCCCCGCAGGCAGGGAGGAGAATATGGGAGCGGCTTCGGCATTGAGCGACAGGGTGACGATGGGCTTGGCGGAGGTGATTTCGAGCGATCCCGTAAAGCTGGAGAGACCGTACAGGCCCGCCATGTTTTGCGCGCCATGTCCTCCGGGTATCAGGGTCCGATCGACGCTAGCCAGCGTCCGCCCCGCCGCGTCCTTGACCGTAAAGGTGACCACGGCCGACGACGTGTCGGAAGGGTTGGCATAGGCGACCGCGGTCCCCGCCTGGCCTGCCGCCTGTTCGGCGAAGGTGACGAAGCGGGTGGCCGCAACCGCAGCCGCATTGACCCCCGCTTCCGCCACGGCCACGCCTGCGCTGTCGTGCTGACGGAACAGCAGGCTGGCCTTCACCGGCCCCGAGCAGGTAGCCCGCGCCCAGCCGGCCGCCAGCGCTGCGCTCAGAGCGACGTCG
Organism: Bryobacterales bacterium; assembly: GCA_026713545.1. Classification (GTDB taxonomy): domain Bacteria; phylum Acidobacteriota; class Terriglobia; order Bryobacterales; family UBA6623; genus JAPPLB01. The sequence goes on along the minus strand of JAPOOG010000102.1, from coordinate 15,791 downwards.
GTCTCCTCGTGAACCGACCCCCCGGGCGGCAGCACGTCGGTCCGGTTGGATATCCTTCCCCGTCCCGGAAACGAGACCATCAACGGAGTTCCCTGATCGGAAAGGAAATCGGTCCGGCAGCTCACCTCCTCGGCGGAGTAGTTGATATAGGTGATCGTGGTTTGCCAACTCGCTCCCACCGCAAGATGCGGGAAGTAATAGATCTGGCCTCCCGCCGGAGGCGGGGCGGTGGCGTCGAACTCGGCCCTGAGCGTGACCTCGGCGACGGCGCGGGTCGTGCGGAGCATCAGCGAGACGTAGTAGGTCCCGGCTCGCAGCGGCGGGTCGGATTGCGAGGTGACGACGATCTGCTCGTTGCCCGTGGGTCCGGTGGAGGAATAGTCCGAGACGACGCTCCCGCCCTGAATGGCGTTGTCCTCCCCATAGCGGACATACAAATCCACGTTGACATCGGGATCGGCGGATTCCAGCGTGAAGGTGACGCGGGCGGCGCCCGCGGGAACCTCCACCCGGAATGAAGAATCCCCGGAGAACAGTTTCGGGGCGTCAACCGGTCCCAGGCGGAAGGCAACGGGCTGCCTGGGCGCGAGCGTGTTGTCGATGAACGGCCGGATATGGGGATAAAAAGCTGAAAAGTGCGTGAAGACGTCTACAACGGGCTCGGTCGGGCAGGCAGGCCCGACAAGGTCTCCGCCGCTCAGCGTCCCCACCACGGTTTCAGAGTTGCTGAAGACGGCAGACCCGGAAGAGCCCGGCTCCGTGTAGCCTTGTCCCACGGCATAGGAGACGTTGAAGTAGGTGTCGTCGGAAGTTCGATATCTCGATTCGGGAATGATCCGGCCGAAGGAAATCCGCTTGAATACGCCCCAATCATCGCTCCCGGGATGATGAATGCCGGTGACCCGCGCGCCGACGGGTTGGGGGGCCGCGTCCCATCCCTGGAACACGATGCCGTCCGGTAGATCGCCTTCGAGCTGCAGCAGCGTGATGTCGCCGTCGGAATGACGTGCGCCGCCCAAGGTCGAGAGCAGTCCCGCTCCCTCGGTCTGCGGCACACTCCGCAGATCCGGCAGGTCTCCGTTGCAGGTTCGTGTCTGGTAGGACCAGAAAGCGGTCACGCTGCGCGCTTCCTCCTCGGTTTGCGCGCAGTGGGCGGCGGTGAGAAAGTAGGGCGTGAGGTCCTGCCGGCGGTTGTTCAGCAGAGTGCCCGAACAGATGCTGCTGCTTTCGCTTCTCTCGATGACTATCAGCGCGACTCCGGTTGCGGAGCTCGACCATTCCGGGTAGCAGGTCGCGTCAAGGTGACAGTCCACGGCGTCGGTCTCCACCGTCGCCGTGAGCGTGCCCTCGGCGACGACGCCCTCATCAAAGACCAATATCGATACGAAATAGGTTCCCGCTCGAAGCGGCGGGTCGGAGCGGCGTGTGATGCCGATCCGTTCATTGCCCGTGGCGCCCAAGGAGACGTGGTCAGAGACAGCCCTTCCATTCTGTATGGCGTTGTCCTCGCCAAAACGGATATACAAATCCACATCGACGTTGGGGTAGACGGATTCCAGCGTGAAGGTGATGCGGGTGGCGTTCTCGGGAGCCTCGACCCGGAAGGAGTGATCCCCGGTGAAGATCGTCGGGGAGTCGACCGGACCCAGGCGGAAGTCGGCGGGCTGTCCGGGCGTGAGTGTGCCGCCGCTGATCGTCGGCGGAGTTCCTCCTTCGCGTTCCACTTCCGCCGTGAGCGTGCAGTCGGCGACGACGCCCGTAGCAAAGACTCCTACCGATACGAAGTAGGTTCCGGCTCGAAGCGGCGGGGCGGATTGGGAAGTAATGACAATCCGTTCATTGCCCGTGCGGTTCCGGTGCCGGTGGTCAGTGACAATCCTCCCATCCTGAACGGCGTTGTCCTCTCCAAAGCGGACAAACAACTCCACGTCGGCATCGGATTCCAGCGTAAAGGTTACGCGGGAGGCGTCCTCGGGAACCTCCAGCCGGAACGAGTTAGGCCCAACAAAGAGCGTCGAGTTGTCGACTGGCCCCCTGCGGAAGGAGACAGCTCGGCCGGATGTGAGCGTGTTGCCGCTTGGCGGCTGCGGAGTTCCTCCTTCGCGTTCCACTTCCGCCGTGAGCTCGCAATTGGCGACGACGCCCGTAGCCCACAATACTATCGAGACGAAGTAAGTTCCGGCTCGAAGCGGCGGATCGGAGCGGGGGGGGATCACAATCTCCTCGTTGCCCGTGTCGCCCGAGGAGGCGTAGTCGGAGACAACCCTTCTATCTCGGAGGTCGTTGTCCTCACCAAAGCGGACAAACAAATCCACGTCAACATCGGGATCGGCGGATTCCAGCGTGAAGGTGACACGGGAGGCGTCATCGGGGACTTCCAGCCGGAACGAGTTATCCCCGATGAAGAGCGTCGGGGAGTCAACCGGCCCCAGCCGGAAGCTGGCGGTCTGCCCCGGCGTAAGCGGCCTTGCCGCTTTCGGGCGCGGCTGTCGCAGGGAGGAGGACCGCTCGACCGATTGTATGGCCTTTGTCGCCTTTGTCAGACGGGCCTTCTTCGACGGCGTTCCCGTCGCAAGCTCGATCCGGCCGGGCAACAGTTTGGCCGCTCCCCGTCGGTCCGAACTCTCCCACGCCGACTCCGGCAGCCGGGCGCTACCTTCCGCGCCGTCTCCGAAAGCATCGCCCCAGATATGGCTGATGGCCACGATCTGGAACGGCACGTCCTCTCCCGCCGCGTCCGGATCGGGCAGGTACTCGATCGTCAGGCTGTCACCGAAAACGACGCCGCTCCAGAAGTCTCCGTCGCCGTAGAGGCCCGAGCCGCTATAGGGACCGACGGCCTGCCCGGCCTCCGAATGGATCCAGAGACGGCCGGCCCCGATGGCGAAGTCGCGAAAGTGAACCCGCAGGGCGCGGGCGCTGGGAGAGGTCAACTTCAGGCGCCACAGGCGTCCCGCCCCGGTCGATTGCCACGCCCCCTCGGCGGTCGACTTGACGGCCCCTCCGGAGAAGCTCAGCTTGAGCGCCCCCGCGGGCAAGCGGCGGTGGACGCCGATGACGGGAGGCCGGCCGCTTTGCGGCTGCAAGCGCTGCAGATCGTCGGGACCCAACGGCGGTAGAGCGACCTCGGCGGGCGGCGGAAGACTCAGTTGCAGGCTGAGCGGCCGGAGCGCCTCCTCGCGCTCGGCCGACGACGCCTTCGACCGTTGCGGGTTGTCCGGAACCAGCGGCCCGATTCGTTGCGCCTGAGCCAGTAGCGGCAGCAGAGCGAGCGCCAGGAGCGGCAAGAGCCGCGAGGGGCGCACGCCGCGGCATCCCTTTCGCGAGAGAATTCGCGAGGAAACGCCCCCGCAATGCAGGCGAGCCGCTCTGCGTAAGCTGATATTCCGCTCATCAATGACAATGACGGGCTGATCGGCTGACCTGTCTTCAGCATGGCCGCCGGGCCGCTTGCCGTCGCTCGCAACTGGGAAGGCAACCAACGTAACCGGATCACTCCTGCGCGCCGGTTGCCGGTTGCACGCTTCCCCTGGCAAACGGCTCTGCTTCGTCCCGGTTCTCATTTTGCCAATCCTGCTTTTTCTGATCCAGTAGCCCCTCAGCCACGCGCAATAGGCCGTCCTCAGCACGCGGAACTTACCCGAGTCTGGCCCGACCGGATCCGTTTGCGCGCCCTTGGAATAGGGACCCAACCCATCCTGCAGCCATTCGGAAACATTGCCGAGCGGTGGGATGATTCGCTCATAAGGGCGCCGCCCCCTCGCCGTCAATTGTTTCTCCGGCTGGTCCCATCAAAGAGCGCGGCGGGGGTTCGTGTGTGCCGTGCCCGCCTACCTGACATGATGTTTGGTAGAGTTTCGTGTCAGAAGCTCGGCCCCCCGCCGCCGGACCGCATGATCAACCCACGGGCCGGAAGGGTGAACCGCCCATGGCATACAGCCCGTGATGAGCATAAAAGATCGGGGTGTACTATCCATGACCAAACACCTTCCGGATGTGTCTTTTTTGTATCTTATTGTTATTTCTTCCGTTCAGTCCGCATTTTTTCTCATCGTGGCCCAGCGTGCCTGCGATCCTTTAATGGAACGGGGCCAGGCAGGGCAGAAGATTTCCCCGCACGAGATCCAGGAAGAGGTCGACGAGGCGTTCCGCTACGCCGACCTGATGATGGCGAAGAGCGACGTACACGAGTAGCGCGTGGCTTGAGGGAGGCGCACATGGCCGGCAAGGACACGGAAGGCCGCCCGGGAGACTGGAAGGCGAGCGAGATGACGTTGCGGGACTGGTTCGCGGGGCAGGCGCTGGCGGCGTTGATTCACGCGACCTATCGCAGCGGCTACACAGCGGAGACGGCTAGAGAAGCCTACCAGTACGCCGAGGCCATGATGCGCGAGCGCGGCAAGGACGAAGAGGAGTAGAGGGCGTCATGGGGCTGCTGACGATGCTGCTGGGGCTGCTGGTGTTGGCGGCACAGCAGCCGCGGCCGCAGCCGGATTTCGGGGGCCGGTGGCGGCGGCGGCGGAGCGCTTCAGCCTGTACACGGGCTGCTCGCCGCTGAGCCTGGAGGTGGGCTTCATGAAGATGAAGGTCGTCGGGATGGACGCGCTGACGGCGACGGCGGTGCGGCGGGCGACGCGGGGGCGGCTCAGCGAGGCCGGGCTGTACGCGCCGTCGAGCCCCCACCAGGTGTATGCGGGCGTCGGCATGAACGGCTCCTCGCTGAGCGTCTACGTCCACTTCCGCAAGCAGCTCCACGACCCCCTCAGCGGCCAAAACGGACGCGCCGTCACCTGGAGCCGCCTCTCCGGCGGCCGCAACGCCGGCGGCGCCCCCCACGCCCTGGCCGTCCTCGGCAACCACCTCGACGCCTTCCTCAACGACTACCGGAGAATCAACAAGGACGCCTGCGGAAAGGCTTAGGAGGAAAACATGGACACTGCGAAATTAGAACCTACCAAGGAAGAAAAGCTCGACTATGTTCGGCGCCAGATTGCATATAACGAGCAGCAACTCAAGGCGCGGAGCGCCGACTTGGCCGTGCTGCTTGATTGGCTTCGTAACCACTACCCGGACGAACACAAGAAAATCGCCGTCAGGTTCGAAAAATGAGCCATGGCGGAGCCGAACTGCAAGAACCGGAGGTTGTGGACGGGGGCGGCGCGCGCCCCGGTTCGTCCAAGCGGGCCTTGGGGTAGGTTCCTGATCCACCCTCGGGAGCGCATCCCCCGCCAGCCGCGCGCCGTGGACAGTGTAGCAGACGGTACGGACGCAGTTTGTGGGGCGGCTTGAGAGGAAGATATGAAAATTGCTTTGACCAGTCGCAAGGATCACTATCTTACGTTCTATCCCAAGCCCTGTCATGGGCCGGAATACCGTCCTTGTGAGCACATGGAGTGGTTACAGGGCGGGGATGGCACCAGCTGCTCATACGGCACGCTCGTCCTCAACGGTAACCAACTGGGCGGAGAAAGGTACGACGCAACCTTCACCTTTGAGGACGACGACCTGAAGAACTGGCTCAAAAACTACATCGACTCGTACCCGCAAAAAGGGCTGGAGCTGCTTGCGGAGATGTTGCCCAGGGCAGTGGCTGCGCGCAACGAAGTCAAGAAGTAGGCCATGGCCGAGCCGAACTGGAAGAACCGGACGTTGTGGACGGGGGACAACCTGCCGTTGATGCGGGGGCTCAACTCGGAGTCGGTGGACCTGATCTACCTGGACCCGCCGTTCAACTCGAAAAAGACGTACTCCGCGCCGATCGGCTCGCTGGCGGCCGAGGCGTCGTTCAAGGACTTCTGGACGTTCGACGACGTGGACCGGCTGTGGGTGGAGCTGCTGCGGGAGACGGACCGGCCGCTGTACCACGTGATCGAGACGGCGCGGCTGGTGCACGGCAACGGCATGGCGGCCTACCTGGGCATGATGGCGCAGCGCCTCCAGGAGATGAAGCGCCTGCTCAAGCCCACCGGCTCGATCTACCTGCACTGCGACCCCACCGCCTCCCACTACCTCAAGGTGCTGATGGACCTGGTCTTCGGCAAGGCGCAGTTCCGGAACGAGATTGCGTGGCAACGCACTTCAGCACACAATGACCCGAAGAGATTTGGGCGTATCGGCGACCGCATCTTGTTCTACAGCAAAAGTTCTCTCAAAACTTTCCATCCAATAATGGCCGCACTTTCGGATGAACAGCGAGCCCGATACAAGTACCAAGACGAGAATGGATTGTACAAAGCCGAGCAGCTCACAGCGCCCCATTACTCTCCTACGCGAACCATCGATTGGCGTGGTGTTCATCCGGGTGCGAACCGGCAGTGGCGTTTCGGAACCGATGAGCTTGAACGGCTATACGCCGGTGGTCGAATCCTGTGCCGCAAAGATGGGCGGCCTCGAAAAGACGGCCTGAAGGAGTATTTACATGAGTCGATGGGAGCGCCTGCACAGGACATTTGGACCGACATTCTACGGGTTGCCAACACCTCCAAGGAACGCACCCACTACCCGACCCAGAAGCCCCTGGCCCTACTGGAACGCATCATCAAAGCCTCATCCAACCCCGGCGACGTAGTGCTCGACCCGTTCTGTGGCTGCGCGACGACGTGCGTGAGCGCCGAGAAGCTGGGGTGCGAATGGATCGGCATCGACATCGGCGAGAAGGCTATCGACCTGGTCGAGAGCCGCCTGCAAGACGCCATCGACGAGCTGGAGATGTTCCATCCCGGCGACGTGATCCACCGCACCGACCTCGGCAAGCTGCCGCGCTACACCGTGCACAAGGACGCGCTCTACGGCAAGCAGGGCGGGGACTGCTACGGCTGCGGCGAGCACTTCCTGAAGCTCAACCTCACCGTCGACCACATCGTGCCGCTCTCGAAGGGCGGCACCGACCACGTCGAGAACCTGTGGCTGCTGTGCCAGGCCTGCAACTCGTCGAAGGGCAACCGCAGCCAGGTCGAGTTCCTGAAGACCCGCATGTCCAAACGCAGGCCCGTCCTCGAATGGCTCGTCGCGCCGAAGCGGGGAGAGCGGCTGTTCCGGGCCCAGGGGTAGCCCCCCAAGGAGAAACGAGATGATCGAGCCGTATAAGGTGGTATCGCCCAGGAACCGTTTGACGCTACATCGGGTTCTCTACAACGGCGGGGTCAACAGTTGGTCCGTAGCCGAAGTGCATTGGAAAAACGATGAGGGCAAAGCATATCCGGCGCTAGCGATGCGCTGGAACGGCAGCGAAAAAGGAACCCGGGGCTTCCCAAAAGTAGGTTACTGGCCGACCTGGTTCATCGTGCCCGAAGAGCTGGAGGATGCGATCAGGAGGGAAGTGTACAGAATCGACCCCCAGGGGAAGTTAGGCGGCCGTGAGTGGGTTCCCACGAATTTCGACAAGGGAGAAATAAAATGATCAAAGTCAATGTGAAGGGTCAGGTTGGAGGCGCAGACAACCATCCCTTAAGTCGCTACCAAGGCGAGCTGTGGATTTCGCTGTCATCGGCAATTGCCATGTACGAAGATCCGGAAGGTGCGATCATCGTCTACCCGGAGATCGGGGGGCTTGTTGTCGACGAATCACCAAGTAAATTGGCGCACCGAGCCAAACTTGGATTGATCAACCCACCTAACCGATGAGCTGCATAGATCAAGAAAACAGAAATCTGCTCGACGAGATGAAGGAGCAGCACCATGACTGACACCAGCTCCCACGTGACGGCCAACGAGCTGAAACTGCAGCAGCGCGAGAGCAAGGTGACGTTCGTGGCGCAAGCGGGACGAACCGCTGTTCGAGGCGAAGGGGTGAAAGGAGAAACACGATGACGAGGAGGATGTTGGGATTGGGTTTGGCGGGGGTTGTGTTGCTGGCGGGGGTTGCGGGGGCGCAGGAGGTCAACACGTTCCCCAAGAGCATGCTGATCCAGAGCACGCCCGAGGGCAAGAGCGTGAAGACGAAGGGGCTGCTGCGGGTGGACCGGGAGGGCGTGCGGTTCGAGGCCGGCGACGGCAGGAGGCTGTACGAGGCGGGCTACGCGGCCATCACGAAGCTGATCTACGAACGCACCAAGAAGCCGCGCTACTCGGCGGGGCTGCTGCTGGCGTGGCCGCTGCTGTTCACGAAGGAGAAACAGCACTACCTGACGTTCGAGTCGGAGGGCTCGTACGCCTTCGTGAAGATGCACAAGAGCCAGTACCGGGCGGCGATCCTGACGCTGGAGGCCAACTCGGGGCGTGATGTGGAGCGGCTTGTGGAATAATCCGGCGACCGCTTGCGTTCCACCAAAGGGAAGAACAAGATGAATGAACCCTACGTCACGGCCAACGAACTGAAGCTGCTGGAGCGCGAGATCAAGGTGATGTTCTCCGCGCAGGAGAGGAAGCTGGACGCGCATTTCGAAACCATCTGCGGGCTGCTCTCGGACCTGACGGAGAGCGTCCGGCAACTGGGCAGGATCGAAGACCAGCTCGCGCGGCGCCTCGCGGCCATCGAGAACCTGCTGAGCGCCCGCCGCACGGACTAGCCGCACGGACTGGCCGTGCTATGCTGTGAGCGCTTCGCATCCGACTGACAGCTCCCTGGGGGCTCTGCGAGGAGCCTCCGTTTTTTTCTACACTGCCTGCGGGACGGGCCCCCGCCCGGCTTGACGGCGGGGACTGTCAATCGGACAATTCTGCATCTCTCCGCCGCCCCACACCCGACGCGGCCGCAACTTTGGTATGCTGTCGCCGCTCCTCTTGTGACAGATTGGGGCGCCGGAGATGACGCGAAGGCGCCCCAATTTTTCAGTGATCTTTTTTTACACTGAGTAACGGTCTACACTTTTACCCGCCCCGCATGAGGGGAAGAAACGTGTAGACGGCTTGGAACCGCCGTGATCGAGATCGAATACGACGACCGCGAGGTGCGGGCGGCGCTGGAGCGCTTGGCGCGGGCGGGCCGCGACCTGCGGCCGGTGATGCGCGAGATCGCGGCGGCGCTCGAGGCCGAGGCGCAGCGCTCGTTCGAGCGGCAGCGCTCTCCGGAAGGCAAGCCCTGGGCCGACCGTATACCGATACCTCGCATCACTTCCTCCTTCCCCCTGCACCGTTCGAGCGTACACGAGTTCACTTACGAGCGGCTCGTTGTACTTGTTTTTCGTTCACTAGTCAGGACGCTGCCACACCCCTGCCAACACAAGCCACGTAATGCTGCGATACCGGATTCCGCGCTACCAGACGGCGGACTGAGCACACAGATTCAAGGCACTACCCGCTCACTTCGGGTTCCAGGATGTCGATGCTGCCCCGAAACACTGCGCCGTCTTCAGTAACGAGTCGAGGCGTCGCCAAGTCGGCGTCCAGCCATGTGGTCTTGCGAACCGTGATCCTTTCGCCGGCCCGCACTTTGCCTCTCAAGCGCCCCAAGATGTTTACCGAATGCGCTTTCATCTGTGCGCGAACGTTGCCGTTCGGAGCGACCACCAGGGCGCTGTCACCCAGATCGACCTTTCCTTCTACCTCTCCTTCGACGTAAACGTCCTCGCTGCCGGTCATTTCACCCTTGATCCTGATGGTCTTTCCGAACCGTGTCGGGGCTTGCCCGAAGCGATCATCCTTGGCGGCCGGATTGACGCCCGTGCTCGGAGCCGTCAGTCGGGCTGTGTCGGCAGAGGAGAGCGGTTGGCCTTTTGTCAGCAGAGCGGCTTTCGTTGGTGACGCTTTCTCTTCTGGTACCCACATGACATGATCCTCTCAGACACCAAGACTCTGATGAGCGGGACCTTCTCTTGCTCTCGTCAAATGCGGCAAGTCGCACTTCGCTCAACCGATCTGCGGCTTCGGCCTCCGACGCGCGCGCCGGCACTGATCGGTAAACAACCAGCATCGCATGTGGTAGTCTATTACTCGTGACCTCCACATAAACAATTAGCGTCATTCGGTGTCATTCTTGTGACTTCCAGGGGTATACAAGTTGTTCTCATCGACTCCGGCAACTCGGCGCGTCCCGGGTCCGGCTCTTTGATCCAGCCCGCACAAGGTCAGGCTGAACGGCGTCATGCTTCGGATGAGACGAGGGTCGGTCGATGAAGAGTCACGACGAGCTCAATCGCGAGATCGAGGCGTTGCATGACCGCATGTCCCGGCTGAGCGCGGCCAGCGTGCACATCAGCGCGAGCCTCGACCTTAACACCGTCCTGCAAGAGATCGTCGACAGCGCCCGCGAGTTGATCGACGCCCGCTACGGATTGATCGCGACCACCAACGAGGCCGGGCAGGTTCAGGACGTCGTCACCTCCGGGCTTACCCCGGAAGAGCACCGGCAGCTCACGGCTTGGCCCGACGGACCGCGGCTCTTTGAGCACTTCCGGGCCCTTGAGGAACCGCTGCGGCTGCGGGATCTGCCCTCCTACGTTCGGTCGCTCGGCTTTTCCACCGACCTGATGTGGTCGATGACCTTTCTGGGAACGTCGATACGGAACCGGGGCGCCCAGGTCGGCAACTTCTTTCTCGCCGAGAAGGAAGGCGGATCCGAGTTCACGAGCGTGGACGAAGAGGTCCTGTTGCTGTTCGTGTCGCAGGCGGCTACAGCGATCGCCAACGCCCGCGCGCACCGCGACGAGCAACGGGCGCGGGCCGACCTCGAGGCCCTGATCGAAACCTCGCCCGTGGGCGTCGTGGTCTTCGACGCCCGGACCGGAAATCTCAAGTCGTTCAATCGCGAGGCGAGGCGGATCGTCGAGAGCCTGCGCACACCCGACATTCCTCAGGAGGAGTTGCATAAGGTGACCAGGTGCCGGCGCGCCGATGGGCGGGAAGTGGCCCTTGACCAGTTCCCGCAACTGCAAAAGATGAACAGCATCGACACGGTGCGCGCCGAGGAGGTCGTGCTCTCGGCCCCCAATGGCCGGAGCGTCACGACGCTGCTCAACGTCACGCCGATCCAGTCGGCGGACAACACGGTCGAATCGGTGGTGGTCACCTTGCAGGATCTGGCTCCGTTCGAGGAACTGGAGCGCATGCGTACCGAATTCCTGAGCCTGGTGAGCCACGAACTGCGCGCCCCGCTCGCCGCCATCAAGGGCTCTGCGACGACCGCGCGCGGCGCCTCGCGCGTCCTCGATCCGGCCGAAGTGCGCCAGTTCTTCCGCATCATCGAGGAGCACGCCGACCAGATCGATGGCCTGATCGGAGATCTGCTCGATGCCGGACGCATCGAGGCCGGCATGCTCAGCGTCGACCCCGAGCCCGCGGAAGTGGCCGCTCTGGTGGATCAGGCCAGGAATACCTTCCTGAGCGGAGGAGGCCGCCACACGGTGCAGATCGACCTTCCACCCGACCTGCCGTGGGTGATGGTCGAGCGTGAGCGCATTCTCCAAGTCCTCAACAACCTCTTCTCGAACGCCTCCCGGCACTCTCCCGAGTCGCCGCCCATCCGGGTCGCCGCGGCGCGGGACGGCGTTTTCGTCGCGCTCTCGGTCGCCGACGAGGGCACGGGCGTGCCGCCGGATCAACTGCCGCACCTGTTCCGAAAGCATGCCGCCCTGGCCGGCTCAGGGCAGCAGGGCGGCGTCCGGGGAGCCGGCCTGGGGCTGGCCATCTCGAAGGGACTGGTGGAGGCCCACGGCGGCCGCATCTGGGCCGAGAGCGGCGGGGCGGGCCGCGGCACGCGGTTCACCTTCACGATTCCGGTGGCCGAAGAGGCCGTCGACCGCGCCGCGGCCGGCGTCTTGCCGGGCAGCGGTGACACCGCTGCCCGGCAAGCGCGGGAGCCGACACCCATTCTGGTGGTCGACGACGACCCTCTGACACTGCGGTTCGTTCGGAATGCTCTCACGGAGGCCGGCTACGCATCGCACTTGACGGGCGACCCGCAGGAGATAGCCGGCCTCGTCAAGACGCACCAGCCCCAGTTGGTCCTGCTGGACCTGCTGCTGCCCGGAAGCGACGGCATCGAGTTGATGCAGAGCGTTCCCGAGTTGGCCGATCTGCCGATCATCTTCATCTCCGCCTACGGCCGCGACGAGACGGTCGCCAAGGCCCTCGAGGCCGGAGCGGCCGACTACATCGTCAAGCCCTTCTCGCCGACCGAACTGACGGCGAGGGTGCAGGCGGCCTTGCGCCAGCGGGCCGAACCCGAGCCCTTCGTGCTGGGGGACCTGTCCATCCACTACGAGCAGCGCCGGGTCACCGTGGCCGGCCGGCCGGTGGAGTTGACGGTCACCGAGTACGAGCTGCTGCGGCTGCTCTCGCTCAACGCCGGACGGGTGCTGACCTACGAGACCCTGATGCAGCAGGTGTGGGGCGGTTGGAACAGCCCCGGCACCTATCGGGTGCGGACCTTCGTCAAGAAGCTCCGCCGCAAGCTGAGCGACGACGCGGTCAGGCCGGCCTACATCCTGACCGAGCGCGGCGTCGGCTACCGCATCCCCGAGCCGGAGAACGACCTGCGAGGCCATCGCCGGTCCTAGCGGGATTCGGCGCCAACGCCGCTTCGCCTCTCCGCCGGCTCGCTCGAAGAACCGGGCGTGCCTGCCTCTGACACCGATGATGACGATTCTCTTGAGGGGTCACCAAGATAACACAAAAATGGCGCAATAGTACATTTTAAGTACACATATACCGTCTATCATTAATCGTACTGGCTTGATGCACGTTGACCCGCTCAACGGACAGATCCGCCGGGCGGTTTGCTGGAGTCGCATCCTCACCGGCGCCCGCATGGAGAACCAGCACTACGCGCTGTCGGCCATCCGCCACGTCACCACCGAGTTCATCGACCTCTATCAGCGAGTGAACCGGGATGCTTGCTAGGCAGAATGAAGCAAGCGGCGCCCGCCCGCCTTTCCTATGCGCTGCCCAATGCCTTTCTTCAACCGGCGCGTCCTCGCTTCCCTCGAAGCCCACCGTACCGCTTTAATCCGCCGAACCGCCGTGTACGGCCCCCTATGCACGGTGGTGTGGGAGGGGCGGAGCCGCGAGGCTCTCCCCTATCCCGATTGACTGAAAGGAGAGATCAACAGTTATGAAGACATGGAAAATAGTTCTGGTGGGCATCGCATGCCTGCTCGTCGGGTGGACCGTCCAGGCGCAAATGGAACCGGAAGACCCGCCACCGATGGACCTGCCGGAGAAACTCAACTGCCGCTTCGAGATTGTGGATATTCAGGACGCCGGCCCGGAGATTCTGCTGAATCAGTGTACGGGGGAGAGCTGGTGGTATGACCACGGCATGGAATCCACCGACAATTTTCGCCGCGACCGCCCGCGCGCATGGCGGAAGCTGGAGAGGCTTTCCGAGTAAATGCCCATGCCCGGAAAGGCTGGCTGTGGGTCCTCACTGGAGCGGCCCCAGGGTGCCTGCTGCTGCTGTTCCTCAGCGGCATCTACTGCGACATCCTGTGGCTGCTGTTCGGTTGACCACGCACTATTGCTTGCTTTCCTGTGGCTGGCGGCGGGGGCTGTTTGTTTGCTTGTTATCACACCATCTCCACGAAAGGACAGAAATCCTGACACAAGCCCCCCCGCCGCCGCCCCCAGCTTCGTTTTGCCTGAAAGGAGGCTCTCAATGAAGTGGATAAGTGAAACATTCCTCTACTCTGCGGCTGTGATCGTTTGGGTTGCCTACGAGCTAGGTTCTTTTGTTTCACTCATCGACTTCTGGAGCGCCTGATGATTTGGGACACTCGTCACCTGTCATAAAAAGGAGACCCGCAATGCCGAGACGCAACAATCTGGAAGAAGAAGCCCGCGGACGCCAAGCCGTCTACAACGAGCTCCAGGAGAGGATCAACGCCCTGACCGGCAACATCGTGGTCGAGGAGGTCAAAAGGATGGCACAAACCCCCGGAGCCAGATCCACCGATAGCTTCCGGAACGGCGTCAACGACGCACGGTTTCAACTTCTCGCTCACCTGAAAAAGGTCGTGCTACACTAGCCCCGTTCCGCATTCACCTCTTCCGGGCCGCTTCCTTCGCGGGCAGCCCTCTTTTTCGGTTGACGGTTGCGGTCTGAGGCTTTTCACTCTCCCCGTGAGTTAGGCACTCGCACCTCCGGTCGGGCAGCGCACTCAAGAGCTTGGACAACTCCCCAACGTCGGCCGGACCTCCTGCTCCACGCTGTTCACTGAGTGCAAAGGAGGAAACCATGAACGAAGATTGCCCACAGCAACTCGTCGAACTCACCGAGCGAATCTCGGCCCTCGTCTCGTCCGACATCGAGCTTGCCACGGGCGTTAACCGTCTCGTCACCAAGCTGGACCAGCTTGAAAAACGTCTCGAAGGCATCGAGAACCTGCGCACGGGCCGCATCCACTGGCCTGAAACAACCCCCTAGTTAAGTAGCGTTGCTGATCGGGACCACTCTGTACCCCAATGACTTGGCGTTGTGGTGCAGAGTGTCGATGCGACGTAGCCGGAAGCGGGCTTCGTACTGCGCTTCGCCGATATCGACATAGTCGTGACCGTAGCGCAGCATGCGGTAGACGAGGATGGCGAGCTTGCGGGCGATGACGAAGATGGTGACGGCGCCGCCCTTGTAACGGGCGGTGCGTCGGAAGGCGGCGCCGAGTGCAGTCCGGGAGCGTTGCAACGACAGGGCCGCCATGCGCAGCACACCGGCGACACGGGTGGACCAGGCGCCGCTGGCCTTCTTGTGGCGCAGCAGCTAGCCGCCGCAGCCCGCACCTTGCGTTGGATCGTAGGAGCCTTGATTCTCGTCTTGCTCATTACCTCGATCGGCTGGGTTCGTAGTGCTTCGCACGACCCGCAGCCGCTGTTCGTTCGCGTCGATGACGTCGGCCGCGCCGAGTTCGTCAACTACGAAGCCCTGCAGTTCGACAAGAATCCGGTTTGCCCGTCACCAAGTTCTTCCTCGCTCGATTCATTCGCGACCACTACGAGCGGTGAAGATGCGGCGTCCGCGAGGCCTGGACATGGAGCCTGTACTTTCTGACCCGCGAGCTGGAGCAGACTTCCAGCGCCGCCGACTCGGAGGGCATCGCCTCCGTCATCGCCGGCGAGGGACGGAATTGGCTCGCAAGCCTTGGAGCACCGAGCTGCGCTTCCACTTCCTCGACAGCGTCCCCTCCGAATACGTGCTGGTGAACCGCATCGGATTGAGCGTTTCCTACCTCCGTGCCGATCGCGCCGTAACCGAGTTATGAGTGAAGAATCCCGCTTTCACAAGGTCTTGTACATCACCGTCGACCTGACGCTCGTTCTGGCAACCGCCGCCGCTTTCGACCTCATCATCTTCCTTGCAGGAAACTCCCGAATCGCAGAGATGCAGTGACGCGCCATGAGCCTCAAATCTTCATTGACTGACCTTCCCTATTGGAAGTCTGGCTCATGCCCATCGTCTTCGTTCTGATCGTGGGACTGCTCGCGTTGCACGATTCGCAGTCGTCATTCGCCGCAAGTTGTCCCTGCATCGAGCGAACGCGGTGAACCCTCGTACTCCTTTCTCTTGTAAGCGTCACCGGCAGCTCTTCAACAGCAGACCGAATCGGAAGCCCACTAGCGCCCTCGTAGATGCAGACGCGTCCCAGGTGAGGCGACGACACCCCTGGCCGGCCAGGGCAACTTCGCCTTGCCCGCACCCTTTACCTCCACGGGCAGGACGGCACTGTGCATGACTGCGCTTGGCTTGTCCTCCTGTGGGGTGTTCTACGCCTTTCCGCCTGCAGGGGGTGAGCGGAAAGCTCCAAACACTTTAACCAGGAGGATTTAACCATCATGTCCAGCACCAACAACAAGCCCGTAGCGGAGGTTCGGATCGGAGCGGTCAAGGCCGCCATCTGGCCCAACCAGACCGAATCCGGTGTCGT
>JAPOOG010000107.1 GCA_026713545.1 Bryobacterales bacterium | reverse complement strand
TCGAGCGCGTGGACCAGCGCCTGCCGCTCGACCTCCGCCAGCGGGAGAATCGCCTCCGGCGCCGTGGGGTCTCTTCGGGAAGCCACGATCGGCGAGAGCCGCGGCGGGAGGCTGTCCAGTTGCACCACGTCCGTCGTCTCCAGCAAGACAGCGCGCTCGATGGCGTTCTCCAGCTCGCGGACGTTGCCGGGCCAATCGTACTGCAGCAACAGCCGCAGGGCGGCGTTGGAAATGCCGCTCATGGTTTTCTCGATGCGTTCGGAGTGCTTCTCCAGAAAATGTTTCGCCAGGAGAGGGATATCTTCCCGGCGTTCTCGCAACGGCGGGACTACGATGGGGAAAACGGCAATGCGAAAGTACAGATCTTCGCGAAACTCGCCTGATTTCACCCTGGACTCCAGGTCTTTGTTGGTCGCCGCAATCACCCGCACGTCGACCGGTACGGAGATCGAACCGCCGACCCGCTGGATCTCCCGCTCTTGCAGGACGCGCAACAGCTTGGCTTGCAGAAGCAGCGGCATGTCGCCGACCTCGTCGAGAAAGACCGTTCCTCCCTTGGCGCGCTCGAATGCGCCGATTCTTTGCTTCGCCGCCCCGGTGAAAGCTCCCTTTTCGTGGCCGAAAAGTTCGCTTTCAATGAGCGCCTCGGGGATGGCGGCGCAGTTGATGGCCAGAAACGGCCCCTGTTTTCTCAAGCTGTTGAAGTGGAAGGACTTCGCAACCAGTTCCTTGCCGGTTCCGCTCTCGCCGCGGATGAGCACCGTAATGTCGCTTTCGGCAGCCTGCTTCACCTGCGCGTAGACCTGCTTCATCTGGTCGCTGCTGCCCACCATGCCGGAGAAGGAGTAGGTCTTCTCCAACGCGGTGCGCAGGCGCATCACTTCGGCTTTCATCTGCTCGACCTCGATTTCCTTGGACACATCGCGGTACACGTACAGATCGCCGACGACGTCTCCCCGACTGTCATGCACCGGGGCCGTGGATCGATAGAACAGCCGCTGTCGGGGCACCTTGCCTGCGTTGGATTCCTCCACCACGCTGCCGCTGCCCTCGAGGAAGAACCCTCTCTCCACATCAGGCAGGTCGGGTTCCCGGAACCGCTGCCTGAAGCGCGTTGTGAACGCTTCGGTCGACATATTCTCGAGTTCGTCTTTCGACAGGGCGAGCATCCGCTCGTACCCCCGATTGGCGAACACCAGCCGCTCGTCGGAGTCATACATGGCCATGGCGTCTCCGGTGGCGTCGAGCACCGCTTCCAGTCTTCGATGGCTGATGGTCAGTTGCCGCCGTTTCTCGGCCAACTCCTGCTCGACGTTCCATTTCCCGACCAGGGAAAACGTGATCTGCTGAATCTCCTCGCGCCCAAAGGGCTTTCTGATATAGAGCAACTTGTGCAGCAACTCCATGTCGTGGATGATCTCCGGCAGAGACTTGTCCGTGTAGGCGGTCATGATGACGATCTCGAGGTCGCGATCGATTTTTCTGACCCGACGGACCGTTTCAATCCCGTCGATGCCCGGTGGCATTCTGATGTCGATGTAGGCGACGGTAATGGGACGGTTCGATTCCTTTTCCGCCTTGATGATTTCGTAGGCTTCCGCCCCGCTGCTGGCGTGCAAGAGCTCGAACTCCGGCAGGAAGGACTTGTCTTTAGTGGCAAGGAATGCACCCGCCAGATGATCCGATGACGCCTTCCCTAAATCCGGCGTCAGCATTTCCACAAAGTCGTCGTGGATTTCCTGCTGGTCATCGACGATCAGAACGCGGAGATTTCCGTAAGCTTTAGTGGCCATCAAACATCCTCTTTCGTGCCTTGCATCTAGTCAGGTTCAGGTGAAATGCAGCGGCCGGCGGCGCATGCGGCAGGGTAGGCCTTGCGGCCCAGCAGCCCGTAGTAAAAGCCCCGCTGCATTCAAGCGGCGATGCATCCCGGCTGAACTGCGTTGCTCCTCGGTCGAATATGTCCAATATGCTTCCTCGTCGCGCCTTGTCAGCCGGGCGCCTCGCCTCTCTCGGTGCTACGCGGGATTTCACCAGGGACTGCTAGCTGCTTGAATCGGGATCTTCCCGCCCGGCTTCGGATTGATTTCCCACCGCCACCGAGGAAAGTCTCAGCTTGACTCGCATGGTGGCCCCTTTACCGATGCCGTCGCTCAAGGGGATAATCTGCCCGCCGGATCCAATAATGAAGTTCGCCGTCGAGTGAAGCCCGAGTCCGCTCCCCCTTTTTTTCGTGGTGTAACCGGCGGTGAAGATGATTTTGGAGCTTTTCTCTTCGATACCGATGCCGTTGTCGATCACGTCAAGGACGAGGAAATCCTCCTCGACGTAGGATCGGACTTGTATGCGGGGCTCCGCCTCGAGTCCGTTCGATTCCGCAAGACCGTCAATGGCTTCAATGGAGTTCTTGATGAGATTGATCAGCATCTGCTGGAACTGGCTCTCCTGGACCCGAATTTCTTTCGGCGCATTTTGGGAGTCGATTGAAATCCGGATCTCTCTTTTCGCGATCGAATCCTGCAGCAGCTTGACGGCGTCGGCGACAGCCCTCTGAAGGTTGATGTCTTTGCGCTCCATGGCCTCACTTGTGAACGACCTCTGGGTTCGGATGATGTCGACGATGTGTTCCACCCTTTTCTCCACGCGCTCGACGGTCTTTTGCAACTGCTCATTCTGTTGGGCGAAGTCCTGGGAGAGCGCAAGAAGGAACGGTATCACCTGTCGGCCTTTCGGGTCCGTTTGCAGGTACGGGATCAAATCGTCCCGATGCGCTTCAACGGCCTTCGCAAGGGCGCCCAGGCGGAGCACCAACTCATTCCCCGTCACCTGCTCGCGAATGGTTCCCACTCCTATGGTGACGCTGCTGATGGCATTGCCGATGTTGTGGAGGATCGTATCGACGATCTCCAACTTCCCCTGGGCGAATGCCTGCGCCAGCGCTTCATCCGCGAGCATTCGCTCGGTCACGTCTCGGAGAACGATCACGCCTCCTTTCGTCATGCCGGAATCATCCTGCAACGGCCTCCCGCTGACGCTGATGTAAACCCCTTCCCGCACTCTCGCATTGCGAATGAACAGCTCCATTTCATCCGACGCCTCACCCCGGATGGCGCGCACGAGCGGAAGCTCCTCGGTCGGCACGGGAGTTACCCGATCGGGAAAGAAAATGCCGTATCGGTCCGTCCATTCATCGGGGTCCGACTCCGTCAGTCCGATACCGACAATGCGTTCCGCGCTGGGATTGAAGATGGTGAAGTTTCCGTTCTCATCGGCGACGACCACGCCGTCGCTGATACTGTTGAAAACGGTCTCCATGGCATGAGCCTGACTGCGCAGTTCGGCGATGGTCCGTTCCAACTGGGCCTCATCCTCTTTCGCCTTGGTGATGTCGCGAAATACGATCACGCCGGCTGTGACCTTTTTGGTTTTCCTGTCCCGCATCGGGCGGCCGGTGACGCTGACATAAACGCCGTCCGGCTTGTTCTCGTTGCGTACGAATACTTCCACGTCGTCTGTCGACTTCCCCCGCATGGCGCGCACGAGGGGGTTCTCGTCCAAGGAAAGATAGGTTTTCTTGTCGAGCTTGAAAAGGCCGTATATCTTGGCCCATTCATCGGGTCCCGCCTTCTCCGTCCTCGTTCCGCTGATACGGTCCGCACTGTGGTTGCGGAATATCTGACGGCCTCTCAGGTCACCGACGATGATGCCCTCATCCATGCTGTCGAAAACCGTTTCCATGAGTTGGGATTGTTCTTGCAAGCGCTGGACCGTTTGATTCAGCTCGGTCTCCGTCACCTTCAGCCGGGTGACGTCACGGAGCACGATGACGCCGCCTTCGATCGTGCCGGTATCATCCTGCAGCGGTCTGCCGCTGACGCTGATGAAAATTCCCTCCGGCCTTTCCTGATTGCGTATGAACAACTCGACATCGTCCGTCCTCTCGCCGCGCATGGCGCGCACGAGGGGAAGATCATCGGAGGGAACGGGTGTCTTTTGGTCCGGATAAAATGTGCCGTAGGTCTCAGCCCATTGATCGGACGGGGCATCCGTTGGCCCCATGCCGACCATCTGTTCCGCGCGGGGATTGACGAACAGGAATTTCCCGTCCTTGTTGGTCACCACCAGGCCGTCGCTGACGCTCTTGAAGACCGTCTCCATGAGTTGGGCCTGCTTTCTCAGTTGGTCGATGGTTTCCTGCAACCGGACTTCTTGCTTTTTATGCTCGGTAATGTCGCTGAACACGACCACGCCGGCCTTGACCGTACCGCCGGCGCCCTCATCGCTCGTTATGAATCGCCCCTTCGCGCTGACATAAGAACCTTCCCGGTTCCTGTCATTCCGCACGAATATTTCCAGGCCGTCTGTCGTTTCGCCCCGGAGGGCGCGCACGAGGGGAAGTTGATCCGTCGGAACGCGTGTTTTCCGATCGGGATAAAAAGCGCCATATAGATCAGACCATTCATCCGGTCCTGATTCCATCGCCCCCAAGCCGATAATGCGCTCCGCGCCGGGATTGAAGAAAAGCATTCCGCCTTCCGCATCGAAGACGGCCACACCCTCATCCATGTTGTCGAAAACCGTTTCCATGAGTCGGGTTCGATCGCGCAGTTCGGAGATGGTTTGTTCCAACTGCTGCTCTGTTTGTTGCTGCTTGGTGATGTCCCGGAAAATGAGCACGGCGGCTTCGACCTCGCCGGTTTCATCATCCCGGATGGGTCGTGCGCCGCCGCTGACATGAACACCCTCCGGCCGCTTCTCGTTGCGCACGAATGCTTCAAAGTCGTCTACCGATTCGCCCCGCATGGCGCGCACGAGGGGATTCTGATCCGCTGGAACGGGGGTTTCCCGATCGGGATAAAAAATGCCGTATACTTCAGCCCATTGACTGGTTTGTGAAGTCGTCATCCCCTTGCCGCTGATCCGTTCCGCGCTGGGGTTGTGGAACAACTGCTGGCCCGTTGCATTGACGACAACGATGCCCTCGCCCATGATGTCGAAAACGGTTTCCATGAGCCGGCTCTTCTCTCGCAGTTCGAGGTTGATTCGTTCAAATCGGCTCTCCGTCGCTTCGACCCGGTTCAAGGCGTCCTTCAGTTGTTTCTGTTCGTCCTGGAGTTGTTCGTTGTTGGCCGTCAAGGTCGAACCGAATCGTTCATGCGACCTTGCCTGATTCCATCCGAAGAACATGACAAAGAGATGGCAGGAGAGAAGCCTCGCACCTTGTTCTGTCGGATAGGCGTGGCTGCCGATGAACTCCGGCGCAAACAGCAGCGCGGTCACGCCGAAGAGGAAGCACGTAGACCAGATCAGGCCTTCGCGGGACCCGAGAAAAAAGAACATCACCAGCGGCAGCACGAGCTGGAAGTAGGGAGCGTGAGGGCCAAGCGACATGAGACTGTATAGGCCGACACCGGTTCCGATACAGATGATGCGATAGACCCCGACGCCCTTGATATTGCACAGAACTGCGAGAATGGTCCCGGCGGCAAGCAGCAACATGGCGGTATTGATCCACATGTGTGTCATCTTGCCCAAGGTGTAGTTGAAGATCGAGAAACCGGCCAGGATGAAAAAGCCCATGATGCAGATGGCCAGGAGGGGCTGCTTCAGATTCCGCGTTCGCAAGTCCGTTGATTGTGTCGACTGTCGATTCATTGATCAGCTCCGCACCGAGCGGCATGGGACGGGCCGCAGCCCACGCCGAACCGCTGCTCTCCTGTTCCCGAGATGGAGGTGATGACCCTGGAGGAGTCCGCCTTGCGGGTGGGGCGGCTGTCTCGATCGACGATGCAGAGGCCCCCGGCGGTGTCCGCAGCCAGGCCATAGGGGCTGAACCAATGCGCCCCTGCGACTTCGGCGGGAAGCACGGCGCATGAGGCGAGCCTGACAGCGCGAACTCCGCCGCCGCTTCGCGTCAGCGCTGTGGCCCGGCTCGCACTCCCCTTACTTGTCGTGTCCCGCATCCTGTTTCCCTTCTGCCCATCGAAACGAACAAGAAGCATTTCCCTCCGCCGCGCCTCTCCACCCGCAAGGCCCGTCGAGCACGCTGTCGAGAGCGCCTTCACCGAGGACATCCCTGGGGCCGCTCGCCGAAGAAGCATTCCTTCCGGTTGAGATGGGAGAACCCGGCCCGCGGGAAGCGCGGGCGGCATCAACGGCGCTTCCCGGCCACTCCCGGACTGTCCCGGCTTGGCGCGCGCCTCAGTTGACCATGACCAAGCTCAGATACAGTTCCTTGGGAGTTTCTCCGGTCGATCGGGATGAACAACCGTAACCCCGCCCTGGGGGTGTGGCGGAGTTCGGTCCATCAAGCGATGACACTCATCGATATCAGATCACAGATTACATTATGCATGTGATATTTGCATGAATTATATGACTGTTTTTGTGCTATTTTTGTGAATCCTTGCAGAAAGTCTGGTTTGTCGCCGAGATCGTCTGTCCCGGCTCCGTTCGGGGGCCCGTATAGCGCGTGACTCGTCACAGCCGGAAGCCTCGCGCCGCCTGCCGTCCGGTCCGGGGGGGTTCGCGCGTCCATCCGACGCGCCTGAGGGGTAAGAGGGGCTGCGGACCCACTCTTCGAGCCGGGCAGGGCCGGTCTTCGCAGGAGCGGAGCGCGGGCTTCTGGCAGCTCGCCGGGCCAGTCCCTATTTTTTCCTGATCGAAACCTCCACAACCTCTCTTGTTTCCAAGTCGTAGACGCACTTGTATTTCTTCCGTTGCCATTTCCCCTTGGTGGTGAGGTCCTTCACCATGAGCGCTTTGCCTTTGTAGGTGATGACCCGGTTGTTCGTGCTCGAAACGGTGAAGCTTCCTATTCCGGGCTCGCCTTCGTAAGGGAAAAGGATCCCGGCCTCGTCATCTTCCACGTCC
This sequence comes from Bryobacterales bacterium, assembly GCA_026713545.1. Taxonomy (GTDB): domain Bacteria; phylum Acidobacteriota; class Terriglobia; order Bryobacterales; family UBA6623; genus JAPPLB01. The sequence goes on along the minus strand of JAPOOG010000107.1, from coordinate 4,739 downwards.
CTGCATGCATCTACGAATTGTTGCCTGATGTCTTTTTTTGCGTTCTCGGTGACGCGAAGCTCGCAGGACTTCGCCGCAAGCGTCCTGTGTCTCTGCGCAAGGCACATGAGATGCGTTCCGCACTGCTCTTCCGCAAGCTCGGGCGGGGCCTGTGGGCCGTCCGTAGGGTAGCGAACCAAGGACCCTCCGCCCTTCGTCGCGGCAACGTATTTCATGACCCCGCCCCCCAAGAGGAGCACAAGAGCGCACCACGTCAGTAGCGGCCCGTAGCTCTTTGTTCTCATCCTGGGTCCCCCTGGCTTGACAGTGACGAAGATCGACTACCGCAAGTAGACCCAGCGTTCGTTACATCGGACAGCAGTCCCTGAGATCGCCAGCATACAAGGTCAGCGTGATATTACTGTGAATATACAGTCCATCTACGTGACATTTCTGTGGATCATGCCGTAAAGTCTGCTTTTCCGTTGGGAATGACCGAGAATGGGCGATACTGAACCGTTCGCAGCGTCCGCAAGGAGCGTGACCCGTCACAGCCGGAAGCGGCGAGTCGAACGGCGCCCGTGTCGAGGCTGTCGAGGCTGGACTCGATGGAGAGTTCCGATGGCGTGTAACCTTCGTAGTGGGGAGAAGCCGGTTAGTCGAGAAGGCCGACGCATGCGCGCGAGAGCATTATTCGGAATGATCACCGCCTTCATGCTGCCTGGGGGAATCGACTTCGCCCCGGCGCAGACCGGACTGTACCTGCAGACGGACCTGGGGATCGCCGTTGCTCCGCCGCTCACCGTCCACGGCTCGGACAACGATTGGGGCACGAAGTGCGACCTGATCATCAATCCGCATGGACTCGAGACCGCCGGCGAATGCGACGCGGCCCCGCCAAGAACATCCTGGACGAACGCGCTCGGCGGCGGCAGCGGGATCACAGCCGGTTTCGCCGCCGGCTACGACTGGGGCGGATTCAGGCTCGAAGGCGAGTATCTCCACCGGGTCACGTCCTACAACGATCAAGCGGACACCGGCATCTTCGACGAGGTGACCCTGGACAAGCGCGAGCAGGAGATCGAGCTGGCGGTCGGCGGTGTCGACGACCTGCAGTCGCACGGCGTGTTCGCCAATGCATACTACGACTTCCTTGCGGCATCCTCGGCATGGACTCCGTACGCCGGAGCGGGAGTGGGCGTCGAACGGGCGTCGCTCGCCTACTTCTCACACTGGAAGCGCAACGATGACCCCGCGCGGATCACGACATTCTCCGATCCGCAACTGCGCGCCAAACTCGCCGGCACCACGACCATCGGGCGCTCGCGTCCGACAGGCGTCATTTTCCGCTATCAGGTGCTCGCCGGCCTGGACTACCGGGTCCGCGACCCGCTGACGCTGGGTGTGAAGTTCCGATGGCTGCCGGCGCGCACCTTCAGGGGCGAACCGACAGAGTGGGATCAGCTCCGCAGCCACGAATCCAGCGTCGGCCGCGGCGAAGCGATTCTCTATGAGGTCATGACTCCCGACAACCAGTTGTGGGGCGTGAGCCTCAGCCTGAAGTATCGGTTTTGAACGGACGCCGGTCGGAGCAGCGGCGCAGCGCCTTTTTTCTCGTTCACGGGTGTTTGCGCTGGCAGGCGTGGACCCGGTTGCCGATTTCGACGCAGTACGATATCCGAGCGATCGGCGCCGGGGCGAATTGCTTTGCGTCCTCATCGCGTAACTGCATGATCGCCTCTGACCCGGAGCCCGTGCTTCGGCCTCGGAAGCCTTGCCGTCCTGTTCACGATTCTCGCCGTCGCCGAAGACGCTGCCGCAAGGCATGAAACGAGAGTACCGCTCACCAGGAGAAGTTCAGGCCGCCGGAACCACCGCCGCGATCATCGCAATGAACGCCGCCCAAGGGAGCCATCCGTCTTCGCCGTTAGCGGCCATGGTCAGGTCAGTTTTTCCTCCGCCCGCGTGCGGATCGTTCAAACGGGAAACATCCGTACCGGTGTCAACGCTGCTTGAATAGCAGGATGTTCCAGGTCAGATTAGAGGAGATGGGGCCTACTGAGCGCCGTTGATTCCGTGTGTGCTGTCCGGCCCCGACGCCTAGCCCAGGCCTGCGTATGACCGACATTCCGGCCAGGAACTCAGCCGTCTGTCGAGTCTTCCAGGGAGACGATAGGCGGATCGGATTCCGCTGCCGCCGGAGGCTGGCTGAGCGGAGGCTCGCTCCCTCGCAGCAGTGCGTTCTCGCTTTGTTCGGGCTCCAGGAGATCGATACTGCCCCGAAACATGGCGCCGTCTTCGATGACGATTTGAGCCGTCTCCAAGTCGCCTTCCAGTGATCCAGTCTTTTGAATCTCAATCCTTTCTTCGGCCCGCACTTCCCCTTTCAGGTGGCCCGATACGGTGATCGCTCGAGCCTTGACTTGCCCGCGAACGTCGCCGCTCGAACCGACGATCAGTTCGTTGTCGCTCAACTCGATGGATCCTTCGATCTCTCCTGCGACGTAAACGTCCTCGCTGCCGGTCATTTCACCATTGAACCTGAAGTTCTTTCCGAACCTTGTCCGGACTTGCTCCCAGGGATCACGTTCGGCTGCCGGATGAACGACGGCGCTCGAAGCTGGAAGGGGAGCTGAACCGGCTGGGGAAAGCGCTTGGCCGGTTCCGGGCATATCGGTTTCCGTTGACGACTCTTTTTCTTTCTGTCCCCACATGGCAGTCCTTTCAGGATTCCCGAACGGTCATGACCAGCAGCTTCTCTTCTGCTCTCGAAGTGCGACCCTTTGCAGGCCGGCATCAGCGATGCGCCACATCGGGCGTTCACTCACGTGCTGGTCATGACGCAAAACAGCTACGTATATGATAGGCTGACACTCGTGACTTCTACGCAAACAAACAGCGTCGTTTGGTGACTTTTTCGTGAAACCAAAAAATTTACAAATGGTTATCATGGACATCGGAGAAGCGGCGCAGTCCGACCCCGCCTCATCCATCGAACCGGGGCGGGGTGGGGCCAACATGGCGTTCGCGCCGGATTCGACGAGGGTATGCCATTGAAGAGCCCCGACGAACTGCGGCGCGAAGAGGAGCCGCCGCGGGACCGCATCTCGCGTCTATGCGCGTCCATGCTGAAGATCAGCACGAGCCTCGACATCAACACCGTTCTGCACGAAGTCATCGACAGCGCGCGCATACTGACCGGCGCCGGCTGCGGAGTGATCACGATCTTCGACGACTCGGGAAAGGTCCAGGAGTTCGTCTCCTCCGGCTTCACGACCGAAGAGCACATGGAGATGGCCGCATGGCCCGACGGTCCGCGGCTCTTGGAGCACTTCCGGAACCTTCCGGAACCGCTGAGGCTGCGGGATCTGCCCGCCTACGTTCGGTCACTCGACTTCTCCGCGAGCTTGATGAAGTCGAAAACCATGCAGCTAACGCCGATACGGCACCGGGACGAGCACATCGGCACCTTTTTTCTCGCCGAGAAGGAAGGCAGCCCCGAGTTCACCAGCGAGGACGAGGAGATCATGGTGTTGTTCGCCTCGCAAGCGGCGGCCTCGATCGTCAATGCCCGCACTTACCAATACGAGCAGAGAGCGCGGGCCGACCTGGAGGCCCTGATCGAAACCTCTCCGGTGGGCGTCGTCGTCATCGATGTCAAGAACGCCAATTCCGTGTCGCTCAATCGGGAGGCGAGGCGGATTGCCGAGAGGCTGCGCATGCCAGACCGCAGCCTGGAGGAGTTGCTGGAGGTGATCACGTTCCGGCGGGGCGATGGGCGGGAGGTCGACCTCAACCACGTCTCGCTTTCGCAGGAGCTGAGCAACGCCGTGGCGGTGCGCGCCGAGGAGGTCGTGCTCTCGATTCCCGACGGCCGGAGCGTCACCTTGCTGGTCAACTCCACACCGAACCGGTCGGAGTGCGGCGAGGTCGAGTCGCTCATCGTCACCTTGCAGGACCTGGAGCCGCTCGAGGAGCTGGAGCGCATGCGGGCCGAGTTCCTGAGCCTGGTGAGCCATGAACTGCGGACGCCGCTGATTTCGATCAAGGGCTCGACAGCCACCGTGCTGGGCGCCTCGACCGTCCTGGATCCGTCCGAGATGCTGCAGTTCTTCCGGGTCATCGACGAGCAAGCCGATCACATGCGCAGGCTGATCGGCGACCTGCTGGATGCGGGGCGCCTCGAGGCGGGCACGCTGTCGGTCTCACCCGAGCCGGCCGAGGTGGCCGGCCTGGTGGACCATGCCAAGAACACCTTCCTGAGCGGCGGCAGCCGGCACACGGTGATCATCGACCTGCCCACGGACCTGCCCCGGGTGCTGGCCGACTGGAGGCGCATCGTCCAGGTCCTCAACAACCTGTTGTCCAATGCTGCGAGTCATTCTCCCGATACGTCACCCATCCGGGTCGCCGCGGCGCAGGACGGCGTAAACGTTGCGATCTCGGTCTCCGACGAAGGCATGGGCGTGCCGCCTGAAATCCTGCCGCACCTGTTCCGCAGATACGCTGGCTTGGCCGGCGCAGACCAGAAGGACAGTGTCCGGGGAGCCGGCCTGGGCCTGTCCATCTGCAAGGGGCTGATCGAAGCGCACGGAGGCCGCATCTGGGCCGAGAGCGGCGGGCCGGGGCGGGGCACGCGGGTCAGCTTTACGATCCCGGGGGCCGAAGAGGCCGGAGACAGCGCCGTGGGCGCTTACGCTTACCTCGCGCGCCGGTCCCGGTCGCTTCCGGGGGGGGGGGGGCAGCAGCGCAGCCCGGCG
>JAPOOG010000095.1 GCA_026713545.1 Bryobacterales bacterium | reverse complement strand
GACCGCATCGACCTGGCCCACATCATCAGCACCTTTCTGGTGCAAGCTGATGATCTTTTCACCAGCATCCGCTTCAACTTCCAGGAGTGCCTGATCTCTCTTCTGCTTCTCAAGTACGCCCCCGCTGCCGGTTCGCAGAACCGCAACGAGTGGAAGAACCGCCTCGCTGAGAACCGCCTGCGCATCGATGAACTGATCCACGAAAACCCGTCGATCAAGCCCTTCATCGCCGCCGCGATCCGCTACGCCTGGCCCGTCGCCAAGGCGAACGTTGCCAGCACCCTCACGCACTGCCTCTTCATCACCGACGAGAACCGCCGCTACAAGGTGCTTGCCGAACAGCTTCCCTTCGGCAATTGGAGCGACCGCATCGATGCCGAGTGCCCCTGGAGCGACGAAGAGATCATCGGCTATCCCTTCTACGAACCCTACAGCGAGCTCACCGACACGCGCGCGCTGCCCTTCGAGGAACCCGTTCCTTCCGTATCATCCATCCCATCTTCCTGACCCACTTGCTTTCCTCCGCTACGGGTTCTCCGCTTTCCGCCATGCATCAACGAGCGGAAAGCTCCCAACCCCAGCGAACAGGAGAAACCCCTTGATGACAGCCACCAACCATCCGGACTCGCTCCCCGACACGATGAGCGACCTGCTTGCCGCCGCCATCAACGATGCCCGCAGCCTCGATCCCAGCAAGTACCAGCCGAGCTGCTACGAATGGCACACCCCCTCCGATGACGGTCCGTGCGAAATTTGTCTCGCCGGCAGCCTGATGGCCGTAACCTTGCATACCTCTCCCGACATCTCGGTGACACCCCTAGCCTTCACCGGCTCCGCAACGCGAAAGCTGGAATCTCTCAACAGCATGCGATTCGGCGAGTGGATCATCGCCTACAAAACGTTCTACATGCACTTCCCCAATCTCCTCATTGGAAAGAGGCTCTTCTATCTTCCCCAACCGAAGCACAGCAACTTCTCCGGATGGGTCGAGTTCCGCAAACACCTGGAATCCCTGGAGCTTGTCATCGACGATCTGCGCAGCATCGAACGCGACGCAAAGCACGCCTGATTTCCTTCCTTCCACTCCGGTTCTCCGCTTTCCGCCAGAGAGCAGTGAGCGGAAAGCTCCAAACCCTTCCCTACAGGAGAACGGAATCGATGACAGCAACTCTCAGCCGGCGCACCATCACCACTCCAGCCGCCGCCCCGACCGCCTTGCGCGGATTCAACCTCTACAGCATGAGCGATCTTCTCGAAGTCGCCATCAGCGATGCCCGCGCGCTCGATCCCCGCATCTACCACCCCAACAGCATCACCTGGCACGACGCCGACGCGCAGGAGCAATGCCAGGTCTGCCTGATCGGCAGCGTCATGGCCGGAACCCTCGCAGCAACCCCAGATCAGACACTCTCCCCCGATTGCTTTCCCAGCGATACTCCCGGCAAGCTGGAAGCTCTCAACTTCATGCGCATGGGACATTGGGTGTTGGCGTTCTACGAGTTCTACCGCCACTGGCCTCGAACCTCCATCGAGGACCGCCTTCGCCAACTGCCGAAGCCGAACAACTCCAACTTCCATGGCTGGAGCGCCTTCCGCGCCCACCTGAATTCCCTCGAATCGATCCTTCCCGAGCTTCGGGAAATCGAGCTGATCAAGCACTGGTTCTATTCTCTCCGCTTATCCTTCGATTCGGGTTCTCCGCTTCCCGCCTGGTTACAGTGAGCGGAAAGCTCCCAACCCTTTCTTTCAGGAGTCATGAACCGATGACGGACCAACGCAGCCATCCCGACAGCCTTTCTTCCACAGCCGCTTCAAGAGAATTGCCGCAATCGATCCTTCGCTCGATGAGCGATCTTCTCGAAGCAGCCATCAGCGATGCCCGCACGCTCGATCCCGCCACCTACCATCCGATCAGCATCAAATGTCACGAACAGGACGATCACGGACTGTGCCTGATCAATCTTTCAGGAAGCCTGATCGCCAAGACCCTGCAAGCATCCCCTAATCAGAAGCTCACTCCCCTTCGCTTCCCGATCGACACACCCGGCAAACTCGAAGCCCTCAGCGCCTTGAGCGGAGGCTATTGGGTAACGGCATTCCGCAAGTTCTATACCCACTGGCCCACCAGCTCCACAGAGCAGCGTCTTCGTCAACTGCCAAAGCCGAGCAACGTCTACTTCACCGGATGGCACGCCTTCCGCGCCCACCTGAATTCGCTGGAAGCGATCCTTCCTCAGCTTCGAGAGATCGAGGAAACCCGGCATCTCTTCTAACCCTTCGCTTCCCTGTCGAGACGGGTTCTCCGCTTTCCGCCAATCAACAGCGAGCGGAAAGCTCCCCACCCTGCCCCAACTGGAGATTCTCTTCAATGACCGACATTCCCATCATCACCACTCCCGATCCCCATTCGCTGCCCGACACCATGAGCGGTCTTCTCGAAGCCGCGATCGCCGACGCCCGCAAGCTCGATCCCGATATCTACTACCCCTACTTCGAAATCTGGCACACCACCGATAACGGCACCTGTACCATCTGCCTGGGAGGCAGCCTGATCGCCGGAACCTTGCAGACTCCGCCCGACAAGACCATGGTTCCCGATTCGTTCCCCGGCGACGTACACGCCAAGCTCGACGCTCTCGACAGCATGCGCCTCGGAGCCTGGCAATCCGCCTTCCATCGCTTCTACGGCCAGGAACCTTCCCCCTCCATCAGCGATCGACTCGCCTACCTGCGAAGGCCCTCTTGCTCCTACTTCGACGGCTGGGAAGAATTTCACACCTTTCTCGACTCTCTGGAAAAATCCATAGAACCCTTACGGGCAATCGAGCTCGACGCGAAGGCCGTCTAGCTTTCTCTTCTCCCCCTTTACTGGACGGGTTCTCCGCTTTCCGCCAGGTACGAGCGAGCGGAAAGCTCCCAACCCTGACCCAACTGGAGGTTCTCATCGATGACCGACATTCCCAACAGCAGCACTCCCACTCCCCATTCGCTGCCCGGCACCATGAGCGGTCTGCTCGAAGCCGCCATCGCTGACGCGCGCAAACTCGATCCCGAAACCTACTACCCCGACAGCTATCGCTGGCACAGCGCCGAAAAGGACGCCTGCGCCGTCTGCCTCGCCGGAAGCCTGATCGCCGGAACCCTCCAGACTTCACCCGACAAGACCGTATTCCCCAATTCGTTCAGCGACGGCGTGAGCTCCAAGCTCGACTCTCTCGACTGCATGCGCCTCGGAGCCTGGAAGCTCGCCTACCACAAGTTCTACGGACATGAACCTTCGTTCGCAGTGGGCGATCAGCTCACCTTCCTTCCGCAACCGTACAGCAAGCACTTCAGAGGCTGGGATGAATTTCGTTGCCACCTCATCTCCATTGAGAGAGCCGTCGAGCCCTTGCGCGAGATCGAGCGCAACGCGGAGGCCATCTAGCAGACTCTCTCCCCCGCTAGACGGGTTCTCCGCTTTCCGCCAGGCACGACCGAGCGGAAAGCTCCCCACCCTTTCCAACGAGAGGCTTACATGCACATCATCAGCGCCTTCCACGACCAATGGAAATTCGACACCCGGGATTCGTACCGCACGCTCACCCGCAATCACGACACGGTCGATCTTTCCCAGGATTCGTTCGCCTGGCATCTCAAGCAGATCGGCCATCTCAGCCGCCGCGAGTTCGATCAGATCGACCTGAAAGCCCTCATCGACGAGCTCACCCAACATGCGAACATCCACGCTTTCCAATGCCGCTCCCACTACGGCGACATTGCCCAACACCTGATCCTTCTCTCGACCGCACCCTACGCCACGGCCGACGCTTGCACCCACTGGAAACAGGAGATCAGCTTCCGCCGCATCCAGTTCCAGAGCATTATCCGCAGGAACCCCTCGATCCGTCAGTTTCTGCCCGCCATCTTAAAATACGGATGGCGAATCGGACGGATGCACGCCGTGATGACACTCAGCAGCGGGGACTACATCCCGCACGAGATACGACAGGAAGTGTTGACGGCCGAAAGAGTCGCCGGCGACTGGAACGAACGCCTCACCAGCTCCTGCCCCTGGAGCCCCGCTGAGGTTCTCGGATACGATCCCACCGACCGCTTCGACGCTCTCACCGACTCCTACGCGCTGCCGTTCGCTGAACCGTCCCGCTGATCATCCCGCAACGCTTCGCCTGCCCTGGCTGCGGGTTCTCCGCTTTCCGCTACATACGGGCGAGCGGAAAGCTCCCCACCCTTGCTCCCAGGAGGGTCACTTCACCCATGACCGATCCATCCCCACAGGAAAGAAGCGCCTGGCAGGACTGGAACGCCGCCACCACGCCCCTCGTCGAGGCGCTGGCGCGCTCCGACAAGCACGGCCTCCATCACAACGACCGCTTCGCCTGGCTGCTGCAGCAATTCGGCCACTTCGATCGCAACGAGATCGAGCAAGTCGATCACTCCCACCTGAAAAACGAACTGTTCGAGATCGCCGTCACACAGCTCAACGATCTTCGCAACGACGTTCGCAACGTTCTCAGGACGCTGCTCATGATCTGGCTCGCCCCCGCGGCCGACATGACCACCCTCGTCGAGTGGCGGCACCATCTCGGAGACAGCCGCGAGAAGATCGCCGCCGCTCTGACCAACAACCCCTCACTGCGGCAGTTCCTGCCAGCCATCATCGAAATCGCATGGAAGACCGCACGCGGCTCAGCCGCACGCGCACTCAACAACTGCAACTACGTCCACCGCGAAATTCGCATCCTCGTCATTCGCAAGCAACGCGACATTGGAGACTGGAACCAACGTCTTTCCCTGGATTGCCCCTGGAGCCTGATCGAGATCATCGCCTACGATCCCGACGACCCCTATGACTGCCTCCTCGATGCCCGTTATCTGCCGTTTGTCGAACCTCTCCTTCCGAGCGCCGGAGACCGCACCTTGTAGGCTCACACCCCTTCTCATCCCCCGTTTTCTTTTCCACCTGGATTCGGGTTCTCCGCTTTCCGCCAAAACGAAGTGAGCGGAAAGCTCCCAACCCTCACCACCAGGAGGAACACATTGAAGAATCTAACCCTTCCCAACACCATGCACGAACTGCTCGCCGTCGCGATCACCGACGCCAAGGCCATCAGCCGCCGCCTCTACAAGCCGCATTTCGGCTATTGGCACTGCCCCCTCGACAACGGCAAGTGCCTGGTCTGTCTGGCCGGTTCCATCATCGCCCGTTCGCTGAACTCTCCCGCCAAATCTATGATCAGACCTTCCTT
>JAPOOG010000157.1 GCA_026713545.1 Bryobacterales bacterium | reverse complement strand
TCCGAACGCACCCGCGCCGGCATCGCCGCCGCGCGGAAGAACAATCGCCCCTGGGGCAAGAAGTCAAAATTCCACGATCCCGAGACGGTCAAGCTCGTGCAGGCACTGCTGCGCGAAGGCAGCCTGTCGAAAGCCGACATCTCCCGCAAGATCGGAGTCCACCCCTGCACCTTCTACCGCTGGTTCCCCGGCGGTGAGGCCGATGTCTTCACACCCAACCCGTGGAAGAAACCCAATGGACAGACGGTGACCAAATGAAGCTCTCTGAAGCCTGCGACGCCTACTTGAGAGACATAAAGGCGAGGAATTTTCGCTACTCGACCCAGAAGAACTACAAGTATCTATTCCGCTCCTGGCTGTCCTATGCGGAAAAACACGATCTCACCCAACTGAGCAGCTTCGACTTGGTTGAGATGCGTACTTGGCGCGAGTCCTGGGATTGTAAACCGGGAACGCAAGTTCGGCAGCTCCAACAATTAAGGGCCTTCTTCTCTCACGCCGTGCGATCAGGTTGGATCGACGCTTCTCCAATGTCCGCATTGAAGTTCCCTCGATCCCAATCGAAGCCCAGAATGCCATTGTCGATAGACGAGTTCCGGGCTCTCATTGCCGCCTCGGCCACAAAACCGAAGGAGCAGGCGCTCCTGTTTTTGATGAGATTCTCAGGCCTGTCAATTTGCGACGCGGTGACTCTACGCCGCGACGCTATCAGAGGCAACGACCTTACCTTACGGAGGGCCAAGAGCGGGGAACTCGTCATGCTCTACATCCCCGACATGGTAACCACAGCCCTGAATCGGATCAAGAAACCCGGACACGAGTACTTCTTTTGGTCAGGATCCTCGATGGCCAGTTCAGCCGCCAACTACTGGCGAACCCGACTGAATCTCATCGCCCACAAAGCGGGTGTCGAATACTTCAACCCTCATCGCCTTCGACACACCTTCGCCGCCGAGTTCCTGCTCGCCGGCAAATCCATGGAGGATTTAAGCACGCTTCTGGGACACAGCAGCGTAAACACCACGGAGCGTCACTACGCTCAATGGAACTTGGCCCGCCGTAATCGGCTCGTTCGGATCACGCGGGATATTTACGAATGCAACCCGTCGCTTCTCGTATTCGATGGATGCATTCCTCGGAAAAACAACACGGGGGCCGTTGCAGCGGCCCCCGTTAACAGCTCCGCATCGAAGCCGATGCAAAGCTCATCGATCATCTACTGATGATGAGTATAGCATGTAAGTAGTTCTACGACAACGCTCCCGTATAGCAGAAATACCTCGACTCCGGGATCGGCGGGCAAGCGCCTAATCGAGCCCCGAGGAACTTCATTCCCATTGAGTACCCCCTAAGACTTTCTTGCAAGAAGGATGGCCTGACGATGGCGAAACAACTGCGTGTCGGAATGATCGGTTACGGATTCATGGGCAGGGCTCACTCGAATGCTTACAAACGCTTGAACGATTTCTTCGACGTGGAGCACCGCCCGATATTGGCGGCCGCGTGCGCGCGCAAGCGGAGCAAGGTTGAAACTTTCGCCGCCAACTGGGGCTATGAGCGGGTGGAGACCGACTGGCGCAGTCTGGTCGAGGCGGATGACATCGATTTGATCGATATCTGCGTGCCGAACCGTTTCCACCGCGATATCGCTGTTGCGGCAGCGCAAGCCGGCAAGATCGTGCTCTGCGAAAAGCCACTCGCCATGAGCGTGGCCGAGGCGGAAGAGATGACCTCGGCCGTCGAGAAGGCCAACGTGCCGAACATGGTCTGGTTCAACTACCGCCGTGTGCCGTCCATCGCATTGGCGAAACAAATCGTCGATGAAGGCCGCATCGGTGGGCCCTTCCACTACCGGGCGACATACCTGCAGGATTGGACGATCGCGGAAGACGTCCCGCAGGGCGGCGCCGCGCTCTGGCGTCTCGACGCCAAAGTCGCGGGATCGGGAGTGACTGGAGACCTGCTCGCACATTCGATCGATACCGCGATGTGGCTCAACGGGGCGATCACTCGCGTCGTCGCCAGGACGGAAACCTTTGTAAAAGAGCGTATGCACACCGAATCGGGCCAAGTCGAACCGGTTGGCATCGATGACGCCTGCATGTTCCTCACCGAGTTTGCGAACGGCTCGATGGGAACGTTCGAATCAACCCGTTACGCCCGAGGGCGCAAGAACTTCAACACGCTCGAGTTGAACGGCGCAGACGGCAGCGTCTACTTCGACCTCGAAGAGCCCGAGTATCTGCAATTCTTCGAGTACACCCAGCAACAGTCCGGCAAGAAGACCGAGGACCATTTGACCGGATGGCGCAAGATCCACACCACGAACTTCGAGCATCCCTACATGGACAAGTACTGGGTCCCAGGCACTTGCATCGGTTATGAGCACACCTTCTTGAACGCTCTCGCCGACTTCGTCATCGGGATCGAGAGCGGCAAGCCGACTCAGCCCGACTTCCGTAATGCCCTGCAGACGCAGAGAGTCTGCGATGCCGTGCTCGATTCCGCCAAAACCGGCCAGTGGAGGGAGACCGGCGTGGAACTATGATCCGCTGAGTGGGGATGACTCAGGCGGCGTTGCAAAGCCGCCGGCATCGTCGAAGCGACATCCCCTGCCATAGGTTTGTCGATCCCTCCCACGGGCTCCACAAAGAATATTTCCACTGCCGGATATCCAGCATGAAGCAACCGATCCCGGATCCTGCCTTATTCCAGATTTGCGGGGCCGAGAAAACGGAGCAGCTACTCCCTGAAATCCGTGATCTGAAGCGCTACGGGAGAAACCAACGTGCTCCACGGAACAATTTCATTATGCGCGAGGGCATTGCGCACACGGCGGAGCCAGTCGAGGCGCCGCCGTTCGATTTCGAGCGCCCTGCCCTGCCATGCCTGGGCCGCCAAATCTCCGATCTCCAGGTCTTCCCGACTCTGGATTTCCTCCCCGTTCTCGCGGAGGTGCGGTATGCGCCAGAGGCTGCGGTGAACGTCCAGCAGGCGCCGGCGCTCGCGTTCCACGAGCGGAAACACGACGGAAAGCTGCGCCGCCCAGATACGTTCGGGAGGGTGGTCTTTCTCGGATAATATCCTCCCGAGAGGTTCCCGAGCGAGTCGCTCTGCGAAAGCCAGGTCGGGGCCGGCAAGCTCGGCGATGAGTGCGCTCTTGAGCGCGATGTGCTCCGGGCTGCGTCCGAAACGCCGGCCGAGGCGCTCCACAAGCACACGAGCATCCGACGCGGTCACGAAATCCCGCCACAGCCGCCGACGAAGCCTCTTGTCTTCCCTGCACGACTCGGCGCAAGCTGCACTCATCGCGATGCAGATTCGAGGCGGTTTCTCGAGACATGTGTATCGTCGAGCGTATTCGGCCCATTTTGCCGCTGCCGCATCCTCGTTCATCACGTCGATCCACAGGACAAAACCTTCAGCATCACGGCCGTCGAACCGTCGGGTTATGTATTCCAACGGAGCGGTTTTGTACGCTTCATTTGATGGCACGGTTTCCCATCGACCTAGTTCGCTACGCTTGATCCCGTCAGCGATCTCCAGGGCGACTACTGTGACCGGTGCTTCGTCGGGAAGACCGACGAGAACCGAGTTCCGATCAGTCAGATCTTTGACGATAGCGTCCAGAAAGTCCGCCGGGCCGGGCAATCGAGCCCATGTACGCGGGAAACTCACTCCTTGAAAATGGTCTCGAGCCCCGCCGCGTAGGCCGAATCAAGGCGATAGCCCTGACCGTCCTTGTGTACGAGGCCGAGACGGTCGGCCCAGTCGAAGAAAAGGACCGCCTCCTCCGGAGACATTTTGCTTTTCATATCTCCTGATAGATCGGAAAGATCGTCAGCGGTCATTGAATCGTTGGAAAAATTCGACAATACGCGAAGCCCGGTTTCTGTCTGCGGCGTGACGAAGACGTCGGAAACAAGGCTGTCATCGGAGAGGGTGAGGTCGATGGCATCCGCCATTGACTCAGGGGGCTCCTTTCTGGCAGCCGTCCCAAGCACGACGGGCCAGGGCAAGTCGACCGAACGATCCTGGTTATCCATACATGCGTAAGCGGGCGCTTCTCGGTCTCTCAGCCACCTGCGCGCGAAGTCCTTGGCGCAAGGTCCGAGCCAGATGTCTTGCAGTTCCACGTGCTTCTTCCGTGCAGGCCGCGGCCCATTCAGCCATTCCCAAGCTTCGTTGGGGCCGCAGAGGAAGACCGGTCGAATGATCCGCTTTTGGGCATCGTGTTTGGCAACAAACGCGAGAGCCTCATTTACCGATTCCGGGCTCCAGGCATTACGCATATCTATGAGAACGATGTCGATGCCGGCTTTTCGGCTCCGCGAAACTTGCCTGAGCTTCGAGCCCAGAGAAGCAGGCACTGCACCGTTCAGCCTTGGTTCCTTTCTGGCTGACTGTCTGGCTGCCTCTTCAAGCGCTTCGCCTACTCGATCGAGCCCGGCGAGTCGCGTGCCAAAGACGATCCCTACAACCTTCCGATTCCGACCTGAGAGCAATCGGTAACCCTGGTCGGCTGTAAGCGGCGATGGCGTCTCGTCTTCCAGATCGTCGCGGAACTGAGCGGGATCGAAGGTCTTAAGAGCCTGCTTGCTTTTGGCATCGCGAAATCGTCGTTCAATCTCGTCATCGTTGCCGAGCAGCATCCGCAAATTGCGCGAGCGGATGGCGTACCCCTTTCCCTTGTCTTTCTCACCATCCACTTCCCGCAGGATGCCGAGGCCGACCATCTCTTCCAACAGAACCTCGAACATCCAAAAGCTCGAATCCGATTCGAATCCTTGGGGCCATTCGCTCAACGCCGTATCCCGGATATCTGCGATCGGCACCGGCCGGAGTTGCACATGGTCGCTATTGAAACTCTGCCGGGCAATCAGATAAGTCAGGAACTCGTACCGGCGATCGAGTTGAATCGTCCATGAGAACAGGTTGCAGATACGGTCTCGCGTCTCTTTCGATTCGAAGACACGATCGACCGTGTCCTTTGAGATTATGTAGGGCGGTCCCTCTTCGCCATGCCCGCCGCTGTTCTCGCGCAGATGGCGTAACAACTCTTTGCAGAACTGTTGTGCAAGAGCGGGGTAGTAGTTCGTCTCCGCCGCGATCCGAATCACCGAGTCGGCCGAGTCGAAGCGATAGCCGAGCGCTTCGAGAGGACCGCGTATCAAGTTCTCGATTTCGTCCCGGTCTGTCTCCGGCAGCATCGGTCCGATGCGAACCGGCTCACCCAGATGCGCAAAAGGCGTGTTGGGGTCCCGCGCCGCGCGCTGGACGTTGTGCAGGCCGGCGAATACGATCTTGAACCTCCGTTCGGTCTCTTCCATGAGAGCTTTGATCTGCTCCAGCACTCGATACCTCGGCTCTGATCGCTGGTCTGCTTTGAGGAAAGAGTCGGCCTCATCGACAAGCAGCAGGATGCGGCGGTTCGGGTTCTCGCCAAGCCAGTGTTTAATACCCTTTTTGATCGAATCGTGGCGAACGGTTTGAGGCTTGACGATCTCGTGTTCAGCGAACCGCTCGGCGAACAGCCGCCATAAATCTTCGGTCGGTCGATTCTCTCCGATGCCCGACGGCTTGAGATTGACAAGCCAAACCAGCCGTTCTGTTGATTCTGTCCGGTATTCGTGCGCGATGTTCGCAAGGAGCGCGGTCTTGCCGAGGCGCCGGCCGCCGTAGACGAGATGGGTCATTTCGCCGGACGTGTTGACGATCATCTTGCGTTCGTCGGTCCGACCGAAGAACATCTCAGGCGGGACTTCGGTTGCGTCCGGATCGAAGGGTTGGGCAAAGGAGAAGGCCGAGGCGCAATCGAAGAACGCGCTTTGCCGATGATCGCCGGGCCACGCGGCAAGAAACGCAACGAGAGCTTCGTCGAGTACGAGTGTGGGATGGTGCCTGTCGGAACTGAATGCATGCGCGAGCGCTCGCCGCGCATCGGCGTCCAGAACGCTCAGGAAGAGCACGATATTGGGCGTAGGTCTATCCGCACTCCGTTTCCCTGCCTCCCGAATAATCGCCTCTTCGGTGACGCGGCCACGAATCGTAAGCAGTCGATACCGTCCTTTGGCGTGTGAGCCGAAATCCGGGAGTTGCGTGACGCTGCGATCTGCAATGGGCCTCGCCTTAAGCAAAAACACTCTTTCTCCGCCGATCATCCGGGCATCGCTTTCGCGCTCCACCATTACGTCCGCAAAGCCAAGCGCGCTCATCAGAGCCTTCAACGTATCGTCACTGGCCCGGCTGTCTCGCAGGGCCGCCCACGTTTTCAGGAGAAGGACGCCATCACGGGCTGCGTCCTCGGAAAGCAGCGCAGCGTCGATTGGTCCTATGCGCTCGCGGTTTTTGACCGTGAGTCGGACCTGTGCGAACGCGTCCGTAGTCTTTTGCCGGAAGGCGGCGTATTCCTCAACGAAATTCGGGAAAAAGCGGTCGAAGGGACGATCATGTACCCTCTCGGGTTCAGGCAACTCCTTCCCACGCTCGATTCGTTCAACAAAATCTACAGCGACCTGAAAGCGGTCCCCGTCGAGGGCGGTCTCGATCCGCTTCCTGTCATCATCTGATGCCTTCTTCAGCTTCCCAAGCCATTGACGTATCTCTTTGTATCTGCTTTGCCGGGCTTTGTCGATCTCTTTTGTGATCTGGTCGAGTATTTCGAAAAGCGGTTGGAATACTTTGCTACTGTAAGAATCGATGGATGGAATCTTGTCCCGCAGTTGTTCAAGCGTTTCCTGTGATAGAACGCCTCGGGCATAGGCCGCATCGAGGCGGTTGCTCGTTTCACTGACCTTGTCTTTGAACTTTTGTTGAACGAGCGTGCGCTCTGCATCGACCATGTCTTGTGCTAGGCCCGCGCTGTCGTCATCGAGGGACCTGCATAGTTTGGCGAAATCAATGGCCTTGTCCGCACCCAGAAAATCCCCGCGTCTTGCTCGTTCGACAGCTGCGTTCTTGAAATCGAGCTTGTCCTGATTCGCAAGATCCAGCAGGAGGTCGACTTTGACAGGAGTCTCGGACGGCTGGCCCGTGTCTCCGAAACCTATTTTCGGGTTCGCGAGCAAATCGCCATGCAGCAGATCGGACAAACTCATGGGTAGGGCAGGCTCATCTGTCGCCGGATCTTCGAACATCGCAACATAACGTCCGATCAGTTCTACGGCACGGCGCGCTATAGGTGCCGCCAACTCACCTATAGCTCCGTCATCGTCGATCTTTTCGATTGATACTACAGCGTGTTCGCGCACCGCATCGCGTAAAATCTTCGCCTGTTTTGTATGAAATTCCGGCCTGTTGTCCGGCCGCTCGGCAAGCAGTTTTTGCCAGCGGTGAGAGAAAGTTATGGCTTCGTCAATTTTATTCCGAAGATCCACTCGTCCAGCCCCCTCGATCTTCTTGCTTGATGCTGTGTTCCGGATCTCGCGGTTGATTCGATCAATCTCTTTCTCTCGGTTACTGCGCCAGTACTCGGCAATCTCTGAAACGCGGCCGGTATCGATGCCGATGTATGATTCCTCCAACAACTCCTCGAACATGTGTCCGATCGAGGCGCGGCCGTTCTTATCCCAGATGTCGAGTATCCGTTGCCAAACTCTGGTCGCGGGTTGAAATCTGAGCTTCGCTTTCTGTTCTTTCTCGATCCAGTTCCTTGTCTCGCTGTGTAAGGCCCTTGCTTTCTCAGTCCATTTCTCAAGGGAATCATCTTCTCGAAGCAACTCGACAGGAAGATCGATTCCTTTCATCGACACTTCAGCCGCGGTCTTCACCAGCTTTCTCAACGGCGGTATATCCTCATCATGAGGAGGTAGATAGTCGAGCGGCTCATGGTCAACATGAGGCTCCAGAAACGTGAGCAATTCAGCAACCGGTCCGCCGGGAGCGATCCGGGCGGGCGACAACGTGGCGGCGGCTATCAGGACGGCATAACTGCGCTGAATTAACTGATCCGGTCCATTGTTTAGAACTGCCTCAGCTTCATCCTTCAGCTTGGTTGCAAGGACGTGTAGATCGGCATCAACAAGGGCACTCTCATCGGTCACATAGTTGCACGCGACGAGCTTGATTGCATTGGCGCTCGGCAACACCTGCGGTGCAACAAGGGCGAGATGGTAGGCGAGCCCGAAACGACCGCGCTCGATCGCCGCCGCGACCTCCGCTTCGATTCGTTCGGGGGAAATGTCTTCGCCGTCATCGGAAATCGCTGCCTCGTCTTCCGAAGTTGCATCCCGCGCTCCGTGCCTAGCCTCTTCGTCAAGCGGTTCCGCTTTTACGTCAGCGGCCTGTTCCGGCATCGGCTCGGGTTCGTATTCGGGCACCCACTCGTCGGGCTCTTTCACTTCCGCCGATTCATCGAGACCGGCGTCCAGATTTGCTTTCTCCTCTTCAGGCGGAGGTTTCTCGGTCGCCTGATCGTCGTGCGGCGGTTCGGCAAGGGCCTTGTCGATTGTCGTGTAAGCCTCATCGCGTTCGAGATTCAAGGACTGCAAATCATCAGCAAGGGATCTCGCCAAGGTAGAATCGTTTTCAGCGAAAGCCCGATAACCCGCCTCGCGGGTCTTTTGGGCACGGCTCTCAATATCGAGAGCCTCCTCAAAGAGATCGAGAATCGTCTTCAGACGATCCTGATCCATATCGCCAGCGCCAATCTGCGCATCAAGCGCCCCCAGGCGGCCCTTGATCTCCGCTGTATCGGCGAGAGCTTTCGAATGGGCCGCCCGCCAGTCTTCGAACCGCGACCGCAGCCGCTCGGACGCCTCTCGCCGGTCCTCGCGCTCCTTGGCGATGACGGCCAGACGGGCTACAGTGTGGTCGAGCGCACCAAGCGCGGACGGTTCCAGGTTCTTGGCGTCGAGGTTCTTGGCGGCTTTTCTGACATCGGCGACGAGCGTAGCGGCTTCGCCGTCCTTTTCGGGCGACAGATCTTCTACAGGTTCCTGAAGCCGGGTCATGGCGGCGTCTTTTACGCCCAAGTTGGTCGAGACCGACACGGGCGTCGGGTCACGCAAATCAAATTGGGAAAGTAATATAACAAGTTCCGTACCGCCTTCTTGAATACGTTCGTGTCGACGAAAATCACGAGGTGACTGCGCCCCGCCGGCGTGACTCGTCGATAACGCTCAGGTGCTCTTCCCACTCCGGTTCAGCCTCGGGCCTGCCAAGGCGTCGCAAGCCTGGAAGAACTCTTGCAAGTGCTCCGTTGATTCGAAGAGTTCGGCGCGCTGCCGCCGGTCCGCAGGATGTCCTTCCGTAGCAGGCGGCATTCCCGCTCCGTCCGGCGCAGTCTTCCCCGGCTTGTGTAACTTACCCATGAAGGATCGGGCCTCGTCGTCCCGCACCCTCAGCGACATCGGAAACAGCTAATTTCGCTTAGACGTCCCGATCGCAGACTCCGTCCTCGCAGTTGTTGGCGAAACGATAGCGGTTACGGGCAATCCAGGCATACGCCGCGCGGCAGAAGGAGTGCACCACCGGAACGCGATACAACCAGGCCAGATACTTCCAGCCGTTGAGCTTCCTGGCGACACCGTACACCGCGTCGGCACCCGCGCTGATCGACCCATCGGTGTCAATCAAGCGCATCCCGCTGTTGAATTCACCCTCGGCAAGCTTGGGAAAGCGTTCTTCGAGACCCTTCGCCTGTCTGGGTTGGTACTCAAAAAACCCATTCGCGTCACGCTTCTGCATGCGATCCAACTGCTTCAGGCAGAATGGGCATTCGCCGTCATAGACGACCACGGGCCTCTCCGGAACGCCTCGGGACAAGGTCTGCGCCGTGCTTGCCACTTTCACTCATTGTAGGCCGGGAATCTATCCCCGATCTTCGACCCGTCTTGAGGACGGCTTCCTGTTTAGACAGAAACCATGGACATCGCGATGTCGGAGGGGTCCTTGCAGAGCCGCAGGTATTGAAAGGCCTGGACGGCTTGCGGCCGGCGGGTTCTCGCAACCGGATTGCACAGCGAAGCGTCAAACCAGCTCCGAGACGGATGACCGTTTGCGGTCCCGAACAAAGAGAAGGGCCGTTGTCAGTGTTTAGGGTGAGGGTGTCTTTGAGGCGAAGATCTGCCTTCTCTCCCGCCTTGCCGAAAAAGCTCTGCCTTAAAATCTACTTGTATTCAGAGAAAAGCTGATGTATGCTGCAAGGTGGTCAGCCGATAACGTGTAGCGTCCAGACCCTCCAGCAGGACGTACTGATTGCATCCGGCAACCAACACGGGCTGATCGCCAAGCAAACGCCAAGCGTTATTCAAGTGCTGATTTGCAGGCTGGATCTGCACAGGCCCTCAGAAGGAGTATGAGGGCAGCCTCGACAACCATGAGAAATCAAACCTCAGATAAACGGTCGGGAAGGCCGGCGCGCCCCTTCCGCAAGAAGAAGAGAAAGGGCGGCGCCGGGAACGGCAACCGGCTCGCTCAGGGCCAGCAGCCGCAGCCGCAAGCCACAGCCGTCTGCCAGAAGTGCGGGCAGCCGGCTCCGGACGGCAAACTCTGCACATTCCACCGCAATCTGTTGAATGCGTTGCGGAATGGCGGCCAACCGACAGGGAAGCGCGGGCGCAACCGCAACCCGTCGACCGGCTATGGGTCTTCGGGCTACGGACCGCCGGTTTAGATCACCAACCGTTGTGGATAGCAGACGCCCCCATGGGGGCCGGGTTGTAGTGCATCCGCTTTACGTCATCGGCCGGCATTGCCTTGCCAGATCAGACAAAGCTGTCTTTTGATCCTCTTCAAGCCCGGGTTGCAGAATGACCTTGGATCGCTCGACGATTTCAGGCGGTATCTTCACTGCGGCTTGGCACGAGCCGCCGGCAGACAGCGCACGTTGATGCCGGCTCAGTTGAGCAGCGTCTTCCTGATGGCAACACGCGGCGCTGCAATGATCCCAGGGCACGTGTTTCAGCCCTATCGAGCTGAAGTGCCGGATTCCGTTATCCGCTAGACTGGCGATATGTCTCGCGGCCTGATCTGCTGTCTTGGTTCGTTCTCACTTCTTTGCCTTGGCGGCGCCCGGCTTCTCGCAGCGGACTGGCCGCAATTCCGCGGGCCGACCGGCCAAGGCATCTCCCAAGAAACCGGCTTGGCGGTTACGTGGAGCGAAACGGAAAACATCACCTGGAAGAAGGCCATTCCTGGCCATGGATGGTCCTCCCCCGTCGTTGAAGGCGGCCAATTGTGGCTCACGACGGCGACGGAAGGAGGCCGCTCGCTACGGGCGATCGCAGTCGATCCGGAGTCGGGCGAAACCCTCCATGATGTCGGGGTTTTCCGACAGGACGAACCATCGAAGAAGCACAGGAAGAACAGTCATGCGACGCCGACGCCGATTCTGGAGGACGACCGCGTCTACGTACACTTCGGTCACCAGGGGACGGCCGCCCTCAAGGACAACGGCGAGATTCTTTGGAGGAATCGGGAACTGCGCTATGAGCCCGGACACGGGCAAGGCGGAACACCGGCTCTTTCCAGGGACCTGCTCATCATCAGTTGTGACGGCACGGACCATCAGTTCGTCGTGGCGCTGGACAAGACGAGCGGCAAGATTCGCTGGAATACACCACGCAAGGGCGCGGCGATGGCCTTCAGCACGCCGCTCGTCATCGAGCACGACGGTGCTTGGCAAGTGGTCAGCCCTGGCGCCAACCGTGCCGTCTCCTATGACTTGGAAACCGGTCGTGAGCTGTGGTCGATCCGTTACGGAGGATTCTCCAACGTGCCCCGTCCGGTCTACTCACACGGATTGGTTTTCCTTTCGTCGGGCTACTACAATCCCTCTCTCTACGCGATCCGCCCGGACGGCCGGGGCGACGTGACCGCTACACACGTCGTCTGGAAAATGAATCGCGGCGTGCCGCTCACGCCCTCCCCCGTGGTCGTAGGAGACGAAATGTATTTCGTCAGTGACAAGGGCATCGCCAGTTGTGTCGATGCGAGGACGGGCGAGCCGCAATGGCGCGCCCGTATGACGGGCGCTTATTCCGCCTCTCCTCTCTATGCCGAAGGACATATCTACTTCCAGAATGAAACCGGACTCACGACCGTGATCACACCCGGAAAGACGTTCAACAAGGTTGCAGAGAATCAACTCGATGGCCGCACGTTCGCCTCGATAGCGACCGTGGGAAAAGCGATGTTTTTGCGAACGGACACCCACTTGTACCGAATCGAGAACTAGGCTCGTCCCGTCAGTTGCGGTTTGATCGTCAGTAGTTCCCCTGCGAAAATGAGGGCAATCGCCATGCGACCTGAAATCAGGCTCTCTCGGACGGGCCGTATCACGCCGGCCGTCGCTTTCGCCCTGACGTCGCTGATGGTCTGCCTGTTCGTTCTGTTCATGATGTGGCGGCAAACCGTCAGCCTGGAGTCTCAGTTGCGGGAAACCGAGCAGCGAGCCGACGCCCTGACCGGCCGGCTGGAAGAATCTCGCCAGCAGGCCGAGGAGTTGCGGCGCGAGGGAGCACGAGCCCAATCTCGCGCCGAAGAAGCGGCCGAGCAGGCCCGCGCGCTTTCTGCCGCCCGGCATCAGGCCGAGCTCGAGCGCGAGCTGGCCCGCGAGGATGCCGAACTCTCCCGCGAGAAGACCGAACAAGCGAAGAGAGAGGCGGCACGGTTGCAGGCGGAAACCGAGCGCATGCGTAAGCAGCGCATCGAAGAGCTCGATCGAATGAGGGAAGCGCTCAGCCAGATTGCCGAAACCCGGCGTACACCGATGGGCATGGTCGTCAATCTCGGTGAAGACTCGTTCCTCTTCGATTTCGACAAAGACACCCTCCGTCCTGAGAATCGCGAGATGCTCAGCCGCATTGCCGGCGTGCTGCTCGCATCACACGGCTACCGGTTACAGGTCTATGGACACACGGACGACTTGGGTCCGGCCGTTTACAACAAAGACCTCTCCGAGCGTCGCGCCAAATCCGTAAGCAGCTACCTAGTCAGCGCGGGAATCCCTTCCGAAGTGATCGATGTCGAAGGCTTCGGTGAAGCGAGCCCACGCGTGGGAACCGCAACCAGCCAGGGCCGCCAGAAGAATCGCCGCGTGGAGATCGGCGTGATCGACACGATCATCAACTACAGCAACGATATCGAATCCCCCTGAGACAACCTGCGGGGCTCTCGCCCGTGCGCGTCCTGGAGATCCGGATCGACGCAGCCCAGTAATCCGGCCGCCGATTCTGTCCGCAAGCATGCCATCGGCCTTGAAGCGGCTGTGCCGTAGTCAAGCCTGGAGAAGGGACAAGCCGCCAGGAACGCCGCCCCAATTCGGCGGGCGCATGTATGCCTGTGTCCGCCCCGGAGGAAGGGAACTCGAAGCTTCAGTGTTGGATATCGCCGAACGTGGACGACTTTCCTCGATCGAGTTTCGTTGATGGTCCGGCGCTGAAATACTCCGTCAGAGTGTAGGCAAGCAGGGATACGGACAAACCAACGATGACCGGATGTACTTCCTTGCCGACCCAGCCGACTTGCTGCAACAGGAACCAGCTCATGACTCCGAAAGCTCCCGCGAAGATCGAGACGGGAACCGAAGCGCGACGGGGCTTCTCATGCCAGAGACCTACGACAATAGCGGCGAAAAAGCACCCTCCGAATAGAGCGCCTGAAAATGCGGTCAGAGGGACCACATCCGCAGGCGGGTCAAGCGCGACCCACCCCGGTAGAGCAGCCACAAGAAAAATCGAAGCCCGTTGAAGACGTTCGACCGTTTGCAGCGGCATGTCTTTTTTCCATTCGGCCCACAGGTCAACGACCAGAGCAGCCCCCGCCACATGCAGGACGGAATCGATGGAAGAGAGAGCGGCGCACAGAAAGGCTCCGAGGATCAACGCGCCCAAGGCCGGTCCGAAGAGATATTCCACAAGGAACGGCACAATCTGGTCGGTGTTCCGGAAAAAGTACCCGGACTGCTCCGACGGCACGATGCCATGCGCCATGATTCCCAGTCCGAACAACATCGGTATTGTTACGGCCATCAACCCGAAGGAAAGCCATTGAGCCGTACGTAGGGATCGAGGTCCGGCGTGCCGGAACAGCAGAAAGCGCACAACGAGCCGCGGTGCCACGATCAGCTTGATCCCTGTTCCCAGTGAAAGACTCATCACGTAGATCGGGGACATCAGGGCATTCCATGAAACCAGATCGCCTCCGAGCGGCCGGCCGTTGGCGTCAACGTCGAGGCTGTGAGCAATGAGGCTCCAGTCCGCGTGGAGCGCGACCGCCGCGCAAAGGACGAGCGCCCCCAGAAGCATCAGAACGCCCTGAACGGTATCGGTGTGCAGGATCGCTCCGATCATGCCCCACGAGGTGTAAACCACGACCAGCAAGAAGACCGACAGCACAGCGATCTCGTAGGAAACGTTGAGGATCTGCGCGAAGATGTGCCCGATGCCTTTGAAAACCGCCAGGATGTACAACAACGAGGCGATGAAAATGATGCCGGCGCTGAGGTATCCCGCCAATGGGCTGTCATACTTTCGGCGCAGATATCCGGGCACGGTGACCTGGTTCAAACCCACTCCTTCTCCGAGCGTGCGGTGAGCATCTCGAACCATCCGCGGCGCGATGACAAACCACGCGATCCACCCACAAACGACGAAGACAAGAGCGCCCAGCATCCAAACCAGGCCGACTTTGTATCCGAAGCCCGCTTGTCCGAGAAACGTGTTCGTACTCAGGAAAGTCGCGTAGAACGACAGCGCGATGACGATGGCGCCGGGCCGGCGCTCAGGTTCTCTGTTGGCGCGCCACGCCGACAGAACCATCAACCCGACAAACGCGCTCAATATGGCGACGGGAATCCAGTTTTCTGCCAGCCAGCCGCCAGGGTCTTCCATATGGGCCTGAGCTAGATCCTTCCATACTCCGCAACAGCCTTCTTGATCGATTTGAACTTCTCGATGAAGGGATACATGGCGTGCTCCGTCTGATCGTTTTCGATGGCCTTGTCCAGCACTTCCTTGGCTCGATCGCGGGGCACTACCGCGACGCCGTCTTCGTCTGCCACCACGATGTCATGAGGGCGAACCTTGACTCCCGCGCACATGATCTCGATGTTCGAGCCGACGAAACGATAGTGATTGATCGAAGTCGAGGGCACCGGGCCGCGGCTGAACGTCGGGAACTGTATCTTGCGAAGCTGCGGCGTGTCGCGCGCTCCGGCATCGATCACGGCCCCGGCCAGATCTCTGACCTTCATGGCTGTACCCATCAACCCGCCGATGCCGGAGACATCTTGTCCGTCCTCGAACGTGATGACGTAGACCGAGCCTGGCGGCGCACTGTCGATCGCGTCCAGCGCTCCCTGGAAGTCGGCGGCTCCGTCATTGTGCTCCTCCTTCTTGAACGCGACCGTAACCGCGGGCCCCGCGATCTTGGCCGGGAAGAGCGGCTGAATATCGCTGGACATATGAGCGCGTTGACCCGTGATCTGCTCGACGGCATCAGACACCGACGCGACCTCGACGAGAAGAAAGCCATCGACAAGAGGATCGCCCGTCTTGGCTTGGGTGTAGCTCCCATCGATGGGCCAGAGAAGCACGACGGCAGTCACGAGCACCATGATGAGCATCAAACGTTTACGAGTCATTGGGAGTCCTATGGAGTAACGAAGAGTCGATTCTATCAGGACTCGCAGCGCTGCTCTCCATACCCGCCGAAGCCGGAAGGCGCCTCAGCGGGCAGGTGCGTTGTGCGCACTTCGACGGTTCGGGCAGGTTTCACAGGAAACCGGGTCGCCGTCGGGATTGAGAATTTCGGGCCCCCCGCAGGAACCTCGCAGGCAGGGGCGCTTCATAACCACGCCGACCGCCATGGCGAGCATGATGATGGCAATCGCGGCGACCGTAAAGGCGAGAACGGCGAACATGATCAGACCTCTCTCTATTGTCGATGATGCCGGCCATCGTTGCCGAACCGATCTTGGGCCGAAACTGTCCGTGAGTGCGCGATCAGCCGACGCGGTAGACCGCTCCGCGCTGTCTCGGCGCGACATGGCGCAAGGTATAGGACTTCCCGTAGGTTCTCTCCGAGATTGTTGCCGCCTGCTTGCCGTATACTGGTCCGCATCCGGGAGTACGGCATGGCTCGAACGGCATCGATAACGAATCCTCTGCAAAGATCATCGCTTCTCTTCATGGCCGTCAGCATCGCCCTCCTGCTCGCCGCCGGCGCCATCATCCGGCTGGGCGACCGGCCTCTGGATACCGGAGCCCCAGTCATCAGCGTTCCTCCCGGTTTCGAACTCGAAGTCGCCGCCGGTCCGCCGCTGGTCAAACGACCGATCGTCATTGACATCGATGAAAAGGGGCGCCTTTATGTAGCCGAGTCATCCGGTTCGAACGACAATGTCAAGGTCCAACTCGAAGAGCGTCCTCACAGCATTCTGCGGCTGGAGGACACCGATGGTGACGGCCGCTACGACCGACGTACCGTATTCGCCGACAAGATGATGTTTCCCGAAGGCGTCCTCTGGCATGACGACTCCGTCTATGTAGCGGCCCCGCCCAGCATCTGGAAGCTGACCGATACCGACGACGATGGCGTTGCCGACCGGCGCGAAGAGTGGTTCAACGGCAAGACTCTCACAAACTGCGCCAACGACTTGCACGGACCTTATGCAGGTCCCGACGGCTTGATCTACTGGTGCAAAGGCGCTTTCGCCGAGCAGACCTACGAGCGTCCCGGCCGTCCGCCGTTTGTCACCCGAGCGTCCCATATCTTCCGCCGTCGCGCCGAAGGGGGACTGATCGAACCTGTGTTGACCGGCGGAATGGACAATCCCGTCGAAGTGGCCTTCACCCCGGAGGGCGAGCGCTTCCTCACCTCAACGTTTATCGAGCAGCCGGCGCTGGGTCGCCGCGACGGAGTGCTGCACGCCGTTTATGGCGGTGTCTACGGCAAGGTGCACGGTGTGACCGATTCCCATCCCATGACCGGGGGCTATCAGCCGGTGATGGCGCAACTGGGGCCCGCCGTTCCGGCCGGGCTGACCTACTACTCGACGGATGTGTTCGGACGGAACTACCGGGGCGACCTTTTCGCGTCGCTCTTCAACCTGAATAAAGTCATCCGTCTCAAGCTGAAACCGCGCGGGGCGACCTTCGAGACGGAAGTGACGGACTTTCTCGTCTCGACGAGTCATGACTTCCACCCGACTGACGTGACGGAAGACGCCGACGGAAGTCTTCTCGTGGTTGATACCGGAGCCTGGTATGTCCTTTGCTGTCCCAGTTCCTTCTTGTCGAGGCCGGAGGTCTACGGGGCGATTTATCGTGTACGCCGCCGAGGCTCCAGGACGATCGACGATGCACGGGGCTTGCTTCTCGATTGGGCATCCGCTCCGCCCGGCGAACTGGCGGACAGACTGGATGACGAGCGCCCGGCGGTGCGCAACAGGGCCATTACTCAACTCGCGAAGCACGGCAGCAAGGCATTGCCGGTTCTCCGCGAGGTGTGGAGCCGGGGGCGTTCGGTAACGGCTCGGCGGAATGCTGTCTGGACACTGACACGGATTGAGGATCCGGCGGCCCGTGCCGCGGTCTGCGAGGCGTTGGCGGATCCGGAAGAATCAGTGCGACACGCCGCGGCGCACTCGGTGAGTGTGTGGCGGGATGCCGAAGCTGTTGTGCCACTTCTCGATCAACTGACGCACTCTGCCGCTCCGCTGCAACGTGCCGCCGCCGAAGCCCTCGGCCGCATGGGCGACAGCTCAGCCGTCGCACCGTTGCTGGCCGCCGTCGGCCGGACGGAAGACGAGATTCTGATCCACTCGCTTACCTACGCGCTCATCGAGATCGCTGACCCGCAGGCTACTCGGCAGGGATTGTCTTCTTCGTCCAGCAGCGTCCGGCGCGCAGCGATGCTCGCGCTCGATCAGATGGAAGGAGGAGACCTGCCCGCGAGTGCGGTGGTCCCCCTCCTTTCGTCGAGTGATCCCGTTCTGCGGGACACCGCAAGCTGGCTCGTATCGCGTCACGTCGAATGGGGAGGCGCCCTTTCCGGCTATTTCCAGATGAGGCTTGACGCTATCAAATTCGTTTCGGACGACTCGGCAGTTGCGGACGAGATAGCCCGTTTTTCCACCGATCCGGCGATACAAGACCTATTGGCCCAAACGGCGCGCTCCGCTCGAACCCAGGCGTCTCGAATCACCGCCCTCCGTGCGATGGCCGCCGCGCCGCTGAATGAAACACCGGTGAGTTGGGCCGGCGCGCTCACCGCGGCATTGGCGAGTCCGGACGACGACTTGCTGCGTGAAGCGGTGTCGACGGCCGAATCGCTCCCTCAGGGCGAAAAGCGCGCCGCCGCGCTGGACCGCGCCTTGTTGACCGTCGGACAGAACGAGATCCTTGCTACCGACATCAGAGCGGATGCCCTGGCGGCTTCCGCGGCAGCCCTAAAGTCAGTGTCTCCGCAGTTGTTCGATTTCCTGCTGTCAAACACCGATTCGTCGAAACCGGTTCCCGTTCGCTCCGCTGCTTCACGCGCCCTTTCCGGGGCGTCTCTCGATAGCGAACAGCAATTCATGCTCGCAAAAGTTCTGCGCGATGCCGGTCCACTGGAGCTGCCGGTCTTGCTGCGCGCGTTCGAGCAGGGCGGAGTCGGGGAACTCGGCGAGGCCTTGATGGAGTCGCTTGAAAACGCACGAAGCCTGGCCAACCTCCGTACCGACGTGCTTGAAGCCGCCCTCGAGAAGTTTCCCGAGCCGATTCGCACAAGAGGCGAAGAGCTGCTCGCGACGCTCGATGTCGATCGCGCCCAACAAAAGGAGCATCTCGAAGAGTTGCTGGCATCGCTTGAGGAAGGTGACGTTGACCGCGGCCAGGCGGTCTTCCGAAGTTCGAAAGCCGCTTGTTCAGCCTGCCACCGCATCGGCTATCTTGGCGGCCGTATCGGCCCCGATCTGACGAGAATCGAAAAGATCCGCAGCGTGCCCGACCTGCTGGAATCGATTATTTTCCCCAGCGCCACCCTGGTCCGAAGCTACGAACCCGTGGTGGTCGCTACGGCGACCGAGACGTATAACGGTGTACCGCTCGAAGAAACCGACGACTCTGTTCTTCTTGCCACCGGCGCCGATACCCAGGTCCGCATCGCCCGCGATGCCATTGAGGAGACTCGCCCCGGCGCCGTCTCCATCATGCCTGCGGGCATCGAAGAAGAGTTGAGCCGCGCCGAGCTTGCCGACCTCATGGCTTTCCTGTTGCACTCGCGGCGGTCCGCCTCGGCCCACAGACGATAGCCGTTGCTCAGCTAGGGTTCCGCCTCCCGGCTGCCGGCTGGCTACCCGTTCCAAGGGGTTTTCCTGACACCGTGGTTCTCCTTGCAGGCCGCATTGCCGGAAAGGCCTTGCTGCACTAGTTCCACTTCGAGAAACCGACTGTTTCGCAGCTTGTGCGGACCGGAATCAGCCTAACCTGTCCGATTGGAGGAATCAGGAACTGCAATCCGGGAGCGGGGCCGATCAACCCCGATTGTTAGAATGAGGCTCCCTCATGGACCTTCTCGCTTCCCTCAACTCCCGTCAACGTGAGGCGGTTCTTCATACCGAGGGTCCATTGCTCATCCTTGCCGGAGCGGGAAGCGGCAAGACGCGAGTCCTGATCCATCGCATCGCCTATCTCATCCACAACGCGCGCGCCGCGCCGGAGTCGATCCTCGCCGTCACATTCACCAACAAAGCTGCGGACGAAATGCGCACTCGGGTCGGGGACATCCTCGAAAGGACCGGCATGACGGTCGAGCGATGGCCTCACGTCTCGACCTTCCACTCCTTTTGCGTGCGCCTGCTGCGCCGCTACGGCGCGCCCCTTGCCGCCCTGCGGCCCGGCTACACCCCACGCTTCACGATCTTCGACGAGGCTGACCAGGTCGCCGCGATAAAATCCGTCTATCGTGAAATCGGGCTCGACGATAAGTTCATGAAGGCCCGCTCGCTGCTGTCGATCATCAGCCACGCCAAGAACCACGGACGGCCCCATCTGGACGCCAGCAGTCCTCGGGAGGAACAGATCGATGTTGTCTTCGAGAAGTACCAGGCGCTGCTCGAAGCCTCGAATGCCTTCGACTTCGACGACCTGCTGCTCGAAAGCGTCCGCCTTCTGAGGCATAGCGAACCGACGCGGGCCGCGCTGCAAGAACGCTACCGCTACCTCCTGATTGACGAGTACCAGGACACCAACCGGCCCCAATACGAGTTGATGACGCTGATTGCCGGTGCGCACCACAATGTGTGCGCCGTCGGTGATGAGGACCAGTCGATCTACAGTTGGCGCGGCGCCGACATCCGGAACATTCTCGATTTCGATAAGGACTTCCCCTCGGCCAAGGTCGTCCGGCTAGAGCAGAATTACCGCTCCACGAAGCGTATTCTCGCCGCGGCAGGCGGTGTGGTTGCCCACAACATCGACCGTAAAGGCAAGAACCTTTGGGTCGAGGGCGAAGAAGGTGCGCCGGTCTTGCTGTATCACGCTTCCGATGGTGATGACGAGGCGCGATTCGCGGCTCGCTATGTCGACCGATATCTGAATGAGCATCCGGACCGGCGGGCGGCCATTCTGTATCGCGCCAACTGGCAATCACGCCAGATCGAAGAATCCCTGCGGCGCATCGACCGCGGCTACAAGGTCGTGGGCGGCGTGAGCTTCTATCAGCGCGCCGAGGTCAAAGATGTAGTTGCGTACCTCAAGTCGGCCCTGTCGTCGGTCGACGCCGTCAGCTTGCTACGGATCATCAACGTGCCGGCGCGGGGTATTGGCCGGACGACGGTCGAGCAGATCGAAGGCTGTGCTCGCCAAACCGGTTGTTCGATATGGGAGGCAATGGGGAGGATGCTCGTCGAGGACCGATTCCCGGCGCGTGCGCGAGCCGCCGTAAGCTCGTTCCGGAGGCTTATCGAGGGTCTTCGGAATCAACTCCAAGAGGAACCATGGCACCGGGCGATCTCCTGGATCATGGATGAGTCGGGATATCGCAACATGCTGGAGTCCGACGGTTCGATCGAGGCCGCCGGACGGCTCGAGAACATCAACGAGTTCGCGAACGCCGCCGACGATGCCTACTGTCGAGGCGAGAGCCTCGACGAGTTCCTTGACCGAGCTGCTCTTGTAGCCGACACCGACCAGTTGGATTCGGTTTCACCGGTTTTGCTGATGACCCTGCACAGCGCCAAGGGCCTGGAGTTTCCCCTCGTCGTGATGACCGGCCTGGAAGAGGGTGTCTTTCCCCACAGCCGCTCATTGGAGGACTCCGAGGCACTCGAGGAAGAACGGCGTCTGTGCTACGTCGGGATGACGCGCGCCCAAGAGCAGTTGGTTGTGACAGCCGCGCGGCGGCGGCGGCGATTTGGCGGCGGATCCTCCGAGCTGATGAGCCCCTCCCGCTTTCTGAAAGAGATACCAAGGGACGTTCTTCGAGAAGCTTCGCTGTATTCCTCTCCTACCTGGGACACGATCGACGGACACGGAATGGACCTGCAGGTCGAGCAAAATGAGGTGCGTGAGACAGTACAGCGGAGGCTCTACGACGGGCCGGCCTATAACTCGGTCGAAAATCTCTCGGGATATTTCTCAAAGAGGAACCTGCCCGTTCCGGAGAACCTCAAACGCCCGCCTCGAACACAGCCCGGCGCCGCTCCTGCTCGCCGCAAACCTGCCGGCGGTCCCGCCCACCGCGCACCGCACAGCACCGGCTACCGGCTAGGCGACAAGGTCCGGCATCGCAAGTACGGTGTCGGGACCGTGATGAAGTTCGAAGGGGACGGAGACGACACCAAACTTACTGTCTACTTCCGCTCGGCTGGCCTGAAGAAGCTCGTTGTAAAGCACGCCGGTCTGCAACCAGCCTGATCTCCCGGCTCAGGCTGGGTGGAATTTGTGACAATGAGGCGCGAGAGTCTTGCCCTCCATGGTGCGGGCTGGACTGAAAGAGAGCCGGCCCCGCATCAGGGTCCGGCGCTGGGAAAGGATGGGTTCAATGGCTGTTTCGAATGTTCGCTCGCGATGGTACATGCAACTGCACTGGCGCATTGCGGCGGCGATGTTGCTCGGAGTGATCGCGGGCCTAGTCGGGGGCGAGCCTCTGGCGGATAGCGTGGGCTGGCTCGGCACATTGTTCATCAAGCTTCTGAAGATGATCATCGTCCCGCTGGTCTTGACGTCGATCGTCACGGGCGTCGCCTCGGTAGGCGCCGGTGCGGGTCTGGGACGGCTCTTTGGCAAGACTCTCGGCTACTACATCCTTACGAGTTTCCTGGCGGTCATGGTGGGGCTTCTGATGGTGAATACGATCCAGCCCGGAGTCGGAGCGGACCTGGTTTCGAGCGAGACCGAAGAGATGCCGGATCTCACGGTCATCCAATCGCCCGTTGATCTGATCCTGGACATCGTGCCCGACAATTTCTTCGCGGCCGCCGCCGACACCGAGATGCTGGCCATCATCTTCTTCTCCATCGTGCTCGGCATCAGCATCAGCACTCTCAAGCAGAACCACCGTGAACCGCTGTTGTCTTTCTTCGAGTCAGGCTTTGCGGCGATGATGAAGTTGACCGGAGGAATTATCCACATCTTCGCCCCGATTGGAGTGTTTGCTCTGATCGCCAAGCTGATGGGCACGACCGGCCTGGGAGCCTTCAAAGCCTTGGGGCTTTACGCCCTGATGCTGTTATGCGGCTTGAGTCTGCATTTGTTCATCACTCTGCCTCTGGTTCTCCGGTTCCTGGGCGGCATCAATCCGGTTACGCATTTCCGCAACATGGTGCAACCCATCGTGATGGCGTTTTCCACGAGTTCTTCCGGAGCGACCCTTCCGGTCACCATCGAAACGGTCGAGAACAAGGTTGGAGTCTCGAACCGCGTGACGTCTTTCGTGCTGCCGATGGGCGCGACGGTAAACATGGACGGTACCGCGCTGTATGAGTGTGCGGGTGTGCTGTTCATTGCACAGGTCATGGGGGTTCAGCTTGGATTCGAGCAGCAGTTGGTAGTGGTATTCACCGCCCTTCTCGCGTCGATCGGCGCGGCAGCCGTTCCTTCAGCCGGGCTGGTCGTGATTTTCATCGTGCTACAGGCGGTCAACCTGACCGGTCCTCAGGTTGAACTCATCGTCGGCGCGATGCTGGCCGTGGACCGGCCGCTCGACATGTTTCGCACCGTTGTCAACGTTTTCAGCGACTCCTGCGGCGCCGCAATCATCGCACGCTCCGAAGGCGAGACCGGAGTCGATGTAGAGGTGCGGAACGCCGCCTAGGGTTTCGCATGGCTTTCTCAGCGCATTACGCTGACATCAACCACGGGCTACCGGCGATGACCTAATCGAACACGCCACTTGTCGACAGCGTTACTGATGTGAACCACAGCTAGCTCATGCAAGCCATTGACGATTCCCTGGCCGCTTTCGCGACTTTCGCCTGGGGCCCGTGGCTGCTTGTTCTGCTCCTGGGCGGTGGCTCGTACTTCTTTCTGTACTCGCGCATGCTGCCCTTCCGCTTTTTCTTCCATGCGTTCAACATTCTGCGCGGCAAGTACGACAACACGACGGATCAAGGAGACATCTCGCACTTCCGCGCACTCTCCAGCGCCTTGGCCGGCACCATCGGACTCGGCAACATCGGGGGCGTCGCCGTCGCCATCCACATGGGCGGCCCCGGCGCGATCTTCTGGATGTGGCTCGCCGCGTTCCTCGGGATCGCCACGAAGTTTTTTACGTGCACGCTTGCCGTTCTCTACCGCGGTCCCGACAGTCAGGGACACATTCAGGGCGGCCCCATGTACACCATCGTCAACGGGCTGGGGCGGAAGTGGCGGCCACTGGCTGTCATGTTCTCGATCTGTACGCTGGTCGGCGCACTGCCTGTCTTCCAAATCAACCAGCTCGTGCAGTCGCTGCGCGAAGTCATCCTTATCCCCAATGGATGGCTTGCCGACTCGGACTCGCAGTTCACGTTCAACCTGACGTGCGGTGTCATTCTCGCCGCAGTGGTTTGGATGGTCGTGGTGGGAGGGATCCAACGGATCGCCGTCGTCGCATCGCGCCTTGTGCCGAGCATGGTCGTCATCTACGGTGGGATGGCGTTATGGATTCTTTCGACCAACTTTACCGAGATCCCCGGCCTCTTTGCGCTGATCGTTCGCGACGCCTTTGCGGGCGATTCGGTGATGGGCGGAGCGGTCGGCAGCGTAATCATGACCGGAATCCGCCGGTCCGCCTTCTCGAACGAAGCAGGTATCGGCACCGAGGCGTTGGCCCACGGCGCTGCCCGCACGAACGAACCCGTCCGCGAAGGACTCGTCGCCATGTTGGGTCCGGTGATCGATACGCTGATTGTCTGCACAGCGACCGCGCTGATCATTCTCAGCACCGACTTGTGGCGTGGTTCCGAGGTCAACGGAACCACTCTCACCGCGCAGGCAATTCAGCAGCACCTGCCGGGTGTGGGCCCCTACTTGCTCGTGGTATGTGTGTTTTTCTTCGGGACCAGCACCGTCCTTACCTACAACTACTACGGGACGAAAGCTCTGGGTTTCCTTGTCGGGGCCGAATACCAGCGGTTCTACAACTTCCTTTATGTGCCGTCAATCCTCGCTGCCGCCGTCGTCAGCATTGACGCCGCCGTCAACTTGATCGATTCCATGTACGCGCTGATGGCCATTCCCACAACGACATCGGCGATCATCCTGGCACCCAAAGTCATGGCCGCCGCCCGGAACTACTTCCGGCGGCTCGAAACCTCCACCTGACCTGCATTTCTCGCCAAGTGTTGATTAAAGCCGGCAGGTGAAGATCTTAGCCTATACATCAGCTAACCTCACCAGCCAAAGCGTGAGAGAAGGAACATACGTGATGAGAAGTACCACGACCAGCAAGATCGCCGCATATGGCAGGGTCGCTCGGTAGATGCTCGTAAGCGGCTGATCGAAGCGATAGGACGACAGGAAAAGGTTCTCCCCCATCGGTGGCATCAGATATCCCAGCTCCATGTTCGCCAGGAAAATGATTCCCAGGTGGACTGGGTCGATCCCATAGGCCACGGCCATCGGCGTGATCAGCGGCACGATCACCAGAATCGCCGAATAGATATCCATCAGCGCTCCGACCATGATCAGGAAGACATTCAATGCCAGAAGGAACAGGATTTTCGAGCTGATGTGCGTCTGCACCCATTCCAACGCTTGCGACGGAACTTCGGCGATCACGAGATAGTTCGTAAACCCCAGCGCCACACCGAGGATGATCATGAATCCGCCGACCAGCGTGGCGCTCTCCACGAAGACCCGCGGCAAGTCGCGGAAAACGCTCAGGTCCTTGAAGACAAAGCATTCCACGACGAACGCGTACAGCACGGTGATCGCTGCCGCCTCGACGAGCGTGGCGTAGCCACCGAAGATCCCGCTGAGCACTACGATCGGCAGCAGGATCTCCCACTTCGCCTCCCAGAGCGCCGACATCGCCTCACGGATACGGAAAGGTTTCTGATCGGCCCCCGACGACCAGCCACGCCAGGCTGCCCAACTCGCCACCGCAAGCACCAACACAAACCCCGGTAGTAGCCCACCGACAAAGAGCCTCTCGATAGGCTGCTCGGCATAGAACGCGTACAGTATCACCGGCAGGCTCGGCGGAAAAAGCAGCCCGATAGACCCCGACACCGTCACCAATCCGACGGATGTGCGTTCCGGATACTGCGCTTTCACCATCATGGGTAGCAAGAGCCCGCCCATCGACAAGATGGTGATGCCCGATGCGCCCGTCAGCGGTGTAAAAAAAGCGAGAACGACGGTAACCACGATCGCCAGTCCACCGGGCAGCCACCCCACCCATGCCTCGAACAGGCGCATCAACCGCTTGCCGGATCCCCCCTCGGCAAGGATGTAGCCCCCCAGCGTAAACAACGGGATCGCAGGCAGCATCGGGGATGTGCTCAGCCGATAAGTCTCTCCGGGCACGGCGGAGATGGGTGTGCCCTCTTCCCAGAACAGCAGCGCGGCTGCGCCCCCGAGCGCGCAATAGATCGGCAGACCCAACGCCGTGCCCACGATGATGACAACGCTCGCCGGCAGCACCAGGCCGGTCTCGTGGGGGTTCTCGATCACGCCGAATGCAAGCGGTATCAGCAGACCCGGGGCAATCAAGAGGCGGCCGGTGATCGTCGAGGCCCCGCGGTAGATCAGCCTCCCCGCAATCGCCGCGAATCCCAACGGAATGATGCACTCGGCCACCCATACCGGTATGCCCCACGCCACTTGGCCGCCGAACTCGAAGTCAACGCTTACCAGGTCCGTTCCGGCCCAGATCAAAGAGCCGGTAACCCCGACGGCCAGAGCCGAAGTGAAGAGTTGTATACGGCTGCGCAGATGCTTCGGAAGAAACGTCGCTGTCGACAGAGCGAGCAGCCGGTTGGACCTCGCCGCCAGTGCGGCGCCCAGGAATGTGATCCAAAGAGTGAGGTGTTGAACGATGGGGAACGAGCCGGGGATCCCACCGCCCAACCACTTCCGCGCCGCAATCTCCATCAGAGGCAGCGCCGACATCAGCGTCAACACCGCAATCGAGAGCGCGTCTTCGATGCGTACGGACAAACCTTTCGGTTCGGACGATTCAGACATCAGGTGTCAGAGGCCGGTGCGATCCGAACCGTCCTTGGTTTTGTCGGCTATGAGGATTTGCTGGCGCGGTAGGCATCTCGGTGGCGCTTGACCTCATCGAAGAGATCTTCGGGCACCATCGTACCGCGTAAAGTGGGATAGGCATCCTCGGCTTGCCGCCGCCAGTCCGCCAGCGTTGCCGCGTCGGGTTCGATAACGTTGAGACCGCGCTGCTTCATCTGCACGATGGCATCGCGGTCCAGGGAGCGGATTTCGTCCCGCATCTGATCCCCCGCCTTACTCGCGGATGTCAGCATTTGCGGTCGGATGTCCTCGGGAATTCGTTGCCACGCTCGGTCGCTGATAATCGTCGCGCCCACTAGCGGAGCCCAGCGCATGTCGATCATGTTGTTCACGGCTTCGAAGGATCGCTCCAGCATCGCGAACAGCGGAGGCGCCTGAAAAGCTTCGATCAGGCCGGTCTGCAGGGAGGTCAGAACGTCCGTAACGGGCAAGGGCACGACGCGGAATCCTAACTGCTTATATAGTTTCTCTGTATTGGGGTCTCCGGTCGAAATCCACAGTTTGAGCTGGCGGATGTCATCCAATGTCTTCGCCGGAGTCTTCGTGAAGAAATGCACCCAACCGATATCCGTCCAGTTGAGAATGCGGAAGCCCTTGCTCTCGATGCGTTTCTCGATGAGCGGTGTCACCTTCTCGCGGATGTGATCGAACTCTTCGTAGGATTCGACCATCATCGGGATGTTCAGGCAGTTGACGCCCGGCTCGATCCGCGACAAGCCGAGGCCCGAAATGCCGATCGCGTCCAAACCTCGCCTCTGGATCTTGCGGACCAGCTCGGTATCGTCGCCAGCGACCCCACCGGCATAGATGTTCACCCTGATGGCGCCGTTGGAGACGCGCGCCCAATCCTGCTTCATCTGGTTGAGGGCGTCATGCCAGCTCGATCCCTTCGGCGCGCCTGTGCCGAGCTTGATGAGTACGCTCTGTCCGAAGAGAGTCGTGAGGGAGCCGGCTGTGAAATAGAGCGGCAGCCGGACGAGAGAGCGGCGCGTGACGTGGGCCATCAGGGGCTGTCTACTGAGGAGTCGGCGGAGCCTTCTTCTTCAAAGAATAGCTCATCTGTCTGCGAGAGCAGCCGCCGTGCTTGCCGTTGCGCAAGCAGATTCACGAGGCGGTATTCCTCGTTCTCGTCCGGGTCGATGGCCAACGCCTTGTTGAGGAGCGCCGTGAATTCCGAGCGCTTCTGATACGGGATCGACACAGCCTGTGCGAGCGCAACGTAGAGCCCGCCCCGGCGGCCTTCGGACAGTGCGAGCGCCCGCTCGAAGTGTTGACGGACGGTTGCTTCATCCGGGGTTTCCGGCTTGGCGGCGGCCAACGTGACCTGGAACTCATGGAGGGAGCCGTTGTCCCATGTCTCGTCCAGTTCGAGCGCCCGGTCTATCATCGCCTCTACTTCCGGGATGCGCGCGAGCATAGCTGCATCATTCTTGGACACCGAAATCGCCGATCCGAGCGCCGCCGCCGTCCAATAGAGAAAGGGCAAGTCCTGCTGCTTCTTCTTGCTGTTCTGGATCACACTGACCGCGGCTGCAGGATCCGCTGTGAGCCGCGTCCCCAGTCCCGGATAGGAAGTCTCCATTCCCCGCAAGCCGTAACCGAGAGCACGCATGTAGAGCTTGTGGGCGCGCGTACGTAGCTTGCGAGCTTTCCCGATGTCCTCGTCCGCCGCGACTTGCGCCGGATAGTCCACGTAGGCGTAGGAGTACAGCACGAACCCGCGTGTCGCCGTCAGCAGCAACCCGCGATGGTTGGGTGACTCCTGCAGCAGGCTCTCGACGAGCTTCAGGCCGAAAGGCAAGGCTTCGCCGACGAGTTCGATATCCTCGTCCGTCTCGTAAACCGAGTTGCCTTCCGCGAGAGCATCACCCACAGAGTTGATCGCATACTTCTTGATCGAGCAACCGGCCAAAAGCAGCGTCAACGCTAGGGATGCGACGGTGCGTAGAGAGGGGAAGTGCACGACAAACCTACCATAGCGCACCCGCCTCCACATCTCTGCCAAGTGCGGTGAACGGTGTAACGAATCGCCGCCTCGCCTCTCGGCTCAATGAGTGGCCTGTATTCGACGGTTCCACAATCGCCATCTGGGCTGCTGTAAGCAAGTTACCCAATATCAGTGTTTTCACGATATTCCCGGCCCGCATCGGGAGCGGCTCCGCAGAGGTGGTACCGGAGCGGCCGACAGCGTCTCACGGGCTGACCACCGGATACCCGTAGTAGCCGCCCACGACCACGATCTCGGCGGGTCCGCGGATCGTGACGTCTCCGCCGTGCCAGGTGACGATCAGGTCACCCGCAGGCGTGACAACGTGCACCGGACTCGATGCCTTGCCGGCGAGAATCGCCGCGACCGCCGCACCCGTTGATCCGGTTCCGGAACTGAGAGTTTCCCCCGCGCCGCGTTCCCAAAACTTCACATCGATCTCGTGAGCATTGGTTAACCGGACGAACGAGACGTTCGTCCGAGCCGGAAAGTGAAGGTGATTCTCGATCATCTTTCCCAGAGACCGCCAGTCAAAATCGAAATCTTCGACAAACAGCACGCATTGCGGATTACCCACATTCAACACCGTAACCGTACGAGTGCCGAGACTCGTATCGATCCTGCACTCCACGTCCCGCAGGTCGTAGGACGGTGTGCCCATCGTCATATCGAAGATGAACTTGCGCCCGCGCCGCTCGATGAGCCGCAGAACCTTCAAGCCGGCTCGGGTCGTGATACGCAATGACTCACCGGATGGAGCTTCGTATTGCAACGCGGCGGCCACGCAGCGCGTTCCGTTCCCTGAAATCTCTGCTTCGCTGCCGTCGGAGTTGAAGATGCGCAACGAAGCGTCGGTATCGCCGTGGTCGATGCCCGGCGCGCCGAGCACTTCGAGACCGTCAGCACCGACCCCTTGACGGCGGTCACACATCGATCGCGCCAGTTCAGGCAGATCGCTTTCAGTAAGTCCAAGTTCATCCAGATCACTCCAACGGACAATGAGAAAGTCGTTTCCGGCAGCTTGGCATTTGGTGAATGCTAACGCCATGGCACTATCGGTCGAAGCCCCGATTGTATCGTTCGACACCTGCCAACGAAGGTCGCGGCGCCCTGTAAAACCCACGCAATCCTCGCGCTCGGCATGCGCCTATCCAATGCCTGCAGAACCGGTTTCCACAAGTCGGTGATTGGAGCCGCATAAGTACATCAGGGCCTTATCGCACGACGGCGGTGAGAGAATTGCCCGTTACACCCGCGATCATCTGTTGAATCTACAGCCGCACCAGGACCAGGATCAGCAGGATCATTCCCAAGCACATCATTGTTGGCGCGGATGCAGGAAGCGACCCTTGATGCGGAGGAGTTGCTTGTCTATTCCGAGCCTTGCGGCTGCACCACCGGATAGCCCGCCTCTTTCCATTCGGTAATACCCCCGAATTCGACGCCGCTATGACCGTTTTTAGTCAGCAACTCGGCTCCGCGCCCGGCGCGCCCGCCGCGCATGCAGTAGATGACCACTTTGGCGTCCTTGGGAATCTCGGAGATGCGGCCTTCCAACTCGTCGATCGGGATGTTTACATAGCCTTCGATCGCACCGTGCTCGACGAGCTCGTCGGGGCGGCGGACATCGAGGAGATAGACATTCTCTCCACCGTCGAGGCGGCTCTTGAGATCGGCGGGGTCGAAACGCTTCGCTTCCGCGACTTCTACAGGCTCTTGGTGACCGCTCGTGTTGTCGGGCTCCCCGTCCGCTTGGCTGGAGCAGCCCGGCAAAACCAGCATCAAGGCGAACAACAGGGCTACTGGGAATCGGCAGGTCATAGGGTAACTCCTGGAGGACTAGTATAGCGAGACATCGCGCGCCATCGCGCGCCATTGTGCAGCTAGCCTGCATGTCTCACCACCCGACGGCCGAAGCACGCGATACGACCGCCATGACTTCACGACCGCCATGACTTCGTTACGCTTGCTTGCCGTGCTCGACGTACTGTCAAGCGCGCCAAGCGGCTCGCGCCTCGTCCTGACGGCCCTCTCACGCACTTCTCCAGAAATGCAGGCCAGAGGAGGCTCTTTCCCTTGGCGTCTCGCATTCTGTGTAACGTGTATTGTGCACCGTCTCACAGGAAGCTCCCTAAGCCGGTCATGAGAACATCGGAACTGCGGAAACCGAGCCTTCACGGTGTTGCGCTACAATGCTCCCCATCGCCCTCGAGCGCTTCATGAGCACGCGCGTCTCGCTGTTCGTTACCTGTCTCGTTGATCAGTTCTTTCCGCGCATCGGACTCGCTATGTCCGACGTCCTGGAGCGTGTCGGGTACGAGTGCGAATTTCGCAGGGATCAGACATGCTGCGGACAGCCCGCGTTCAACTCAGGCTTTACGGGCGAGGCCCGTGAAGTCGCTCGCTACTTTCTGAAGACATTCGAAGACGCCGATCACATCATCGTCCCGTCGGGCTCGTGCAGCTCGATGATCCGCCACCACTTCGCCGATCTGTTTCACAAGGACACCGGCGCACAAAAAGCGGCATCCGAACTCGGCACACGGGTTTACGAGTTCACCGAGTTCCTGACGTCGGTGGCCCAGATTGATGATGTCGGCGCGCGTTACGAAGAGGTCGTCACTTTTCACGACTCCTGCCACGCCCTGCGAGAGCTCGGTATCAAGTCCGCACCGCGCCGGCTTCTTGAAAACGTCCGGGGTCTCGAACTGCGTGAGATGAAGCGGGTCGAGGAGTGCTGCGGATTCGGTGGTACTTTCTCCGTGAAGCTGAGCGAACTTTCGAGTGACATGCTCAATGGCAAGATTCAATCGATTGTCGCCACCGGGGCGAGCAGCGTTATCGGCCTTGATGCCAGTTGCCTGATGCACATCGAGGGTGGCCTGCGCCGTAGAGGGCTCCCGGTCCGTACGCTGCACCTCGCCGAAGTGCTTGCAAGCAGGTAGTCCCGATGTCCACAGCCTTCCAGAAGGAGATCCATGTTGCCCTCGGTGATCTCAAGCTTCAGAAAACCATCACGACAGCGACCGACCGCTTTTCTGAGAAGCGCCTAGACGTCGTCGCGCCCAACGTTCTTCCTGAATACCAGGAGTTGCGCGATCAAGCCCATCACATCAAGCGGCACACGATCGACCACCTTGACTACTACCTCGAAACCGTCGAAGCCCGTGTGCAATCTCGCGGCGGACACGTCGTCTGGTGCGCAGATGCCGAAGCCGCCGTCAACGCTGTCATCGCTATCGCCCGCAAGCACGACGCCAAGCTTGCCGTCAAATCCAAATCGATGGTCA
This sequence comes from Bryobacterales bacterium, assembly GCA_026713545.1. Taxonomy (GTDB): domain Bacteria; phylum Acidobacteriota; class Terriglobia; order Bryobacterales; family UBA6623; genus JAPPLB01. The sequence continues at coordinate 100,326 of JAPOOG010000157.1, read as the reverse complement.
GTGAGGAAATTCACCTCAATGATGCTCTCGAGAAAAATGGCATCGAGCCGGTCGAAACCGACCTCGGCGAGTACATTCAGCAACTCGCCCGCGAACGGCCCTATCACATCGTAGCGCCGGCCTTGCACAAAACGCGCGGCGACGTTGCGGACTTATTTGTCGAGAAACTCGGCGTTGAGCGCAATGAAGAGCCCGAAGAACTTACACAAGTGGCACGCCGCGTACTGCGCAGAAAGTTCCTCAACGCTGACATGGGCATTTCCGGAGCAAATTTCGTGGTCGCTGAGAGCGGAGCGGTGGTGCTCGTCGAAAACGAGGGCAACATCCGCATGACAACCTCGGCGCCGCGCATTCACGTCGCCGTCGCCGGAATCGAGAAGCTGATCCCCCGAGCCACCGACTTGGCCGTCTTCCTGAAGCTGCTGGGACGCAGCGGTTCGGGTCAGCCCATCACCAGCTACACATCGTTCCTCTCCGGCCCTCGACGCGACGGCGAGATCAACGGTCCTGACGAGTTCTACCTGCTGCTCGTCGACAACGGCCGCACGCGCGTGCTGGCGGACAAGGAAAAGCGACAAACGCTCTATTGCATCCGCTGCGGAGCGTGCTCGAACGTCTGCCCGGTTTATCGCCGCATCGGCGGACATTCCTATCCCGGCACCTACTCCGGACCGATCGGCGCGATTCTCACACCGCAGTTCGCGGGCCTCGGCCACGAGCCCACCCTACCCTTCGCCTCGAGCCTCTGCGGCGCGTGCGGCGAAGTCTGCCCCGTAAAGATCGATATCCCCCGGATGTTGCTGGCGCTACGCCGCGACATCAAGAAAGGCGAAGCCCGAGAGAACCGGTGGCTGCCAGAAAAACTCGCATTCCGAGGTTGGAGTTGGGTCATGCGCCGGCCTCGGGTTTTTGAATGGGCCGGATTTTTTGCCCAGGCCTTCCTGTCCGGCCAAGATGACCATTCCTGGGTCCGAACCGGTCCTGCACTGCTCGCCCCTTGGACCGCCACACGTGACTTTCCTCCGCTGGCTCCGCGCAGCTTCCGCGAGCTCTGGCGCGCCCGCCAGTCCTCGTCAGGATGGATTCCCACACACGCCGCTAGGAAGCAGAAAAAAGATGCCTGACCGCGAGCAAGTCCTCAGCAACGTCCGGTCCGCCTTGGGACGACGCGTCGGACAGCCCGCCCCCGATCCACCGCCGTCCCGCATTGTTGTCCCACAGTGGAGCCGCGAAGAGCGCATTCGCCGGTTCAGTAAAAACTTCCGTGGCGAGACCTTCGTTGCACCCAGTGCGGATGAAGCCCGCGACTTTGTCGCCGAAAAGATCGACGGCTACGAAACGATCGCATCCAAAGACGAATTCCTTTGTGACCTCGGCCTTGTCAATCTCCCTGACGTCCGAGTCAACGTGGACGATCCCCACGAGCTCCGTGTTCTCTGCGCCGTGGCCGGCGCCGGCCTTACCGGCGCGACCTACGCGATCGCCGACCCGGGTGCTCTTGCCGTGCTGGCCAGCAATGAGGAAGAACGGCTCATCTCGCTACTCCCGCCGCGTCATGTCGCCGTTCTCCCGGCACACCGGGTCCTTACAAGCCTCGATGAACTCTTTGCCGTTCTGCCAGACCCCGCCCTTGAAAGCAGCTCGCTGGTCCTTATCGGCGGACCTAGCCGCACGGGTGACATTGAAATGTCGCTCACACTTGGCGTCCACGGCCCGCGTGAAGTTTATGTTGTGATTATTTAAAGGCCATCAGGCCGCTGCAACAACTGTCGCATGACGACGATTCCAAGTCATCGGTTGCCCTTCTGCAAGGCCCTGGTTATCGCTCTGCTCGGGACCTCTCCCCTGTTCGCCGCTTCCGACGACCTTGGGCCATGGAGTGGTTCCTATCGAGGACGCATCCTCACCGAGCTATTCCTTCACGAACAATCGCTTGCGCGACGAGCCCAAAGCAAGGCTTCCCGATTTGCGCCGGAGCCTAAGGGCATCATCCGGCCCGATGTCGGCAACATCGCGGTCATTGATACCTCCGGGGGTGTCGTTGTCGAACCCAATGTCTTCGATCTCCTAAATCTTTCCGTCAGCTTTACACGCACCGAAAACGGCTACGCCGCCACTTCCGGTCCGACGGCCTTCAGCGATCAATCGCGGGATGAAGGAGTCCCTGTCTCGCTCGGCGATGACGACGCTCAAGAGGTCTCCCTACCATTCCCGTTTCCCTATTTCGACCAGACGCACACGCAGGCCTTCGTGCATTCCGACGGCAACCTCACGTTCGAGGAACCCGAAAGCTCCAGCACCAGGCGTTCGCTTGATCGCGCCTTGAGCGGCCCGCCTCGGATTGCGCCGCTATTCAGCGACCTTGACCCGAGCCGGGTTGATACGCCGGTCAGCACCTACTCCACAACCGACCGCTTTTTCGTTACCTGGAACTCCGTGCCGGTTTACACCAGGCAAACCATCGGCCTCCGCCAGACGTTTCAGCTTGTTTTGCACCGTGACGGGACGATCGACTTCCATTACCGCACGGTGCTCATCTCGAATGCTGTCGTTGGCATCATCCCCGGCCGACTCGAGGGGAACCCGACCGCAGTCGACCTTTCAGAAGGCGCCTCCGGTCCCATCGAAGGCGCCCTCGCCGAGGTTTTCCAGTCAGACCGCTATCTTGACGTGCTCGCTTCCGGACAGAAGTTCTACCGCAACCATGAAGATGCTTACGACTTCTTGGTCTTTTTCAACTCTCTTGGCCTTGAAGTCGGCGATGGGGCCTTCGCCTTCCAACTGAACATTCGTAACGAAGTTCTGGGAATCGGGGAGGTTTTCCTTAACCGGAGGATCATTGACTTCGGACAGGAATTCGGTTCTGAGCGCCGCCTACAGAGTTTCATGAACATGGGACCGCTGGTCAACTATTTATTGGATCTCACATTCCCCATTCTTGGCCAAGACAACACGCTTGACATCATCTCACATGAGGCAGGTCATCGCTTCCTGACCTTTATCGATTTTGTCGACCCCACGACCGGCCAGCGGTCCAATTCGCTGCTGGGCCGCCAACTCGCCCACTGGAGCTTTTTCTTCAACAGCGATGCTTCCTTCCTCGAAGGCAATCGCATCGAGGATCAAGCCATGATGACGCCGCGCTTCCTGACCAGCGCTAACGGCGAACACTACTCCGAATTCGATCAATACCTGATGGGCTTCCGTTTTCCGTACGAAGTGACCCCCTCCTTCCTCATCGAGAAACCCACCAACATTCAGCCAGATGACTTCTCGGCATCCAGCAGGCCGCGAACCGGTGTCAGCTTTGACGGAGAGCGCAAGGAGATCAGCATCGACATGATCATCGAGGCGGAAGGCAAGCGTGTCCCCGACGCTTCCGTCTCGCAGCGCAAGTTCAACTTCGCATTCGTTCTGGTTGTGGACGAGGGCGAGGAACCCGCCGAGGCCGACATTCAGAAACTCGAAACCATCCGTAGCGAGTGGGAACCCTACTTCGAACAAGCCACCGACCTCCGCGCCGATGCCCAAACCGAGCTCGTCCGCGAACTGCATCTTTCCACGTGGCCTGCTTCAGGACTCGTTGTCGGTGTGCCAGCCACGGCCACGGTTGAGATCTCCGAAGCTCGCTCCTCCGACCTCGACGTGATGCTCACCACTGACAACGGCGGAGTAACAGCACCCGCGGTCGTTACGATTCCTAGCGGCGCGACCAGCGTGTCGTTTGCCTTGGAAGGAGTCACCACGGGTGTGACCCGCCTGTCCGCCCATGCCACTGATCCCGGCTATGACAACGCACAAGCGTTGATCGACGTCAAGGGCGCCGCCTCGGTGCTCGACCTGCAGGTCATTTCCGGCGACGACCAGGTCGGGAGCGTCGGCGAACGGCTCCCCGACCCCATCGTCCTCCGGGTCACCGACACGAACAACCTCCCGTACCCCGGCTTGCGAGTCAATCTCATGGTGAGCCGCGACGGCGTCGTCACTCCCTCCTCTGCCGTTACGGACGCAAGCGGTGAGATCCGGATCATTTGGCGATTGCCCACCGACGGTGATTTACCCACCCTCACCGCGCAGCTCGACGATGCTCCGTCGGTCAACACTACGGTCACCGCGAGATACTCTGCCTCCCAGCCCTCCTTGACGGTCGCTTCCGTCATCGGCTCCGCGGGATTGAACCTCGATCCGGCCTCGGAAAACACCGCCGTGTCACCGGGCGGTCTTGTTTCGATCTTCGGAAACGGTCTTGCCACCGAAACGCTAAACGCCGAAACATCGCCGCTACCCACCAACCTCGGCGGGACATCGGTCACTGTCAACGGCATCCCGGCTGCTCTTCTCTTTGTCTCGCCCACCCGGATCAACCTCCAGATTCCCTTCGAGACAACGGGTGAAACTGCAGAGATCATTGTCACTATGCCAGCAGGGACCAGCTCGGCCGTGGTTGATGTCAACCAGGCCCAGCCGGGAATCTTCTTCGATTCCACAACCGGTCTTGGTGCTTTGGTCAACATCGAGACCGGGGTCACCCTCTGGAAACAGCCTCTTCCCGCCGGAGCCACCGCCGCCGTGTTTTGCGCCGGCCTCGGCGCCGTCGAACCGACTGTCGGCACCGGACAGCCTGCACCCCTCAATCCACGCGCAGAAACGGTCCTGACTGTCGAAGCCGAAATCGATGGCCGATCGGCCAACGTCCTCTTCAGCGGATTGGCGCCGGGATTTTCAGGACTCTATCAGGTGAACATCAAGCTGCCGACGGACCTTGCGCCGGGCCGCTACACCTTAGTCATGCGCGCCGCCGGCTTTATCAGCAACCAAGTTTTCGTCGACATCGAGTAGGCCGCCGGGTAGATGCGCCAAGACTTGCGGTAGCGAGCTCTTGTTCAGGAGGAAGCGGAGCTGCTGATGCCTTCTATTTCCATTTGAGGCGGATGTGATAGAGGTCGTCACCGCCTTTCGGGTCGGAGACGCGTACCCGGGCGGTGTAGTCGTTTCCGGCTCCCGGCGGTTGAAAGAGCATGACGCGGCCGCGGCCCTCCCTTTTTTCAACCTCGAACTTCTTGAAACCAGAGCGAGGCACGGGTTGGGTGAACTCCGAGCTCTCGTGAACCGGAGGCCGGTGTGTGATGACCTGATAGGAAACCTGGTTGTCCTGAACCAGAACATCGGTCACGCCGTCAATTCGAACCCGCACGTCAAACTCGCCCTTGTGCAAGCTGGGGTCGAAATCGGCAGCGCGCCGAGCCGTGAAACTCGACGGCTCGGATCTCGGCGAGGAAGTCGCGACAGTAGCAGCACGCGGAGCTTGCCGTTGCGGACCCGTAACCGACGGAGTAGCAGGCGACGGAGCTGGTGTGGCTGTTGATGGAGCCTGTGCAACGGAAGGGAGTTCACCGATTGCCAGATATGGATTAAACGTGTAGTTCAACGAGAAGGGTTCCGGCATGCGCAAGTTCCGAGAAACACCGTAGGCCGGATCGAGCCCCCATTGACCGGTGGCCAGCACCTTTCTCTTGCGCGTGCGAACGTCGTGCCAACCCCAGAATGGCTTCGCTTTGTTGGATGATTGAGCCCGACCGTAGAACGCTCCTGCAATCTTGGGGTAGCGCGGGCGCGGGCGATTTCCGTATGGTTCGTAGCGGTAATAGGCGTCGAAGGTGCGGTCCTTCTTGCCGCTACCCTCGTGCGCTCGCTTCCACCAGTGTTCGTAGATGGGGAGCAACTCGTAGCCGACCTTGCGATCGTTGGGATGCTTGGGCCTTTCTGCAACTCCTTTGTAGACATAAGTGACACCCGTGGCTGCGAATCGATCGTTGCGGAAGGAGTACTTGGAATGGCTGTCGTCTGAACCATAGACTCCGTGTCCACCTGCTTCGATGAAGATCACGGAGTGGCTTTTTTCGTACAGCTCGATATCGCCATCGAAGTTATGAACACCCTTCTTTACAGAGCGATCGAGACGATATGAATAGATTTTGTTGTGTGCGAGTGACTCCATCACCTGGAGGCGTCCGAACTTCGAGCCATCCTTGGCGACAGTCAGGATGAGACCCTCGTTGTCGTTCTCGTGGCACGTGCCCACGACGCACCTGTCCGAATAGTCACGCGGATGGAAGAAGTTGTAGACAAGGAACCAGTGGGTGTCGGTTTCCATTACCGCGTAATAGACGTAGGCTTGTGAACTGCCCTCCGGAGTATTCTTCCAGTTGTTGTCGCCGCGCCAGTCGCCGTCGAGATCGACCCTCGACAAGTAGTCCGACTTGGGTTGAAACCATGTCTCCTGAGCGATCATCGGCGCGTAGTGTGCAACGAGCCCGCGATACGGATCGCGCGATGCCGGCTCGCGGTGGAAGTCGATCATTTCTCTGGGGACGCGTGAGGGCGCGTTGCGGTCACCCCGGATTTTCATGGTCGCCTTCTTGCCGTTGAGTTCAGCCTTGACTTCATACTTGCCCGGACGATCCGCCGCAGTGAAGAGCACTGCGTCTTGCAGTAGAAAGAGGCTCTGTGCTTGACCAAGCAGAATCGCACCGAGCCCCGCGCTTTCCTTTTGATGGAACGGTTCGTCATCCTTGCCCTGAAACCGGAAAGGCTTTGAAATCCAGCCGGCCTTCGACTCGCTGAGCTTTATGGACGAGCCGCCCTCACGGAGGCGCACTTTCTTCTTGTTTCCGCCAGCGTCTTCGACTTCGCCGTAGGCCCGGACCTGGATAGCGATGCTCTCGAAAGGCCGTACTCGGGTATCTTCAGGGTCGCTGTGGAGCTTGATTTCCGACACTGGCACGGACGACTGCGCAGCCGCAATACCGGCGGAAAAAATAAACAGCTCGAAGAGATACCAGCGAGACATTCTCATAGTTTTCAGGATTCACCTTCTGGCGTGTTGACAGGATTCGCTTCGCGGAAACAGCTACATTGCACCATACAGTAAGACGGGCCGCAATGCGTATGGCGAACACGGCCATACCAAGCCATTTTCTTCTCCGATATGGTGCTCGGAAGAACCAACGGCGGAGGATAAAATCGTAAATGGAACTACGGCTCGACGGGAACCACATCCACAGCTTTTCAGATGCGCCCCGATTCCACTCATGACGTTTGGATTGCGGGGTGGCGGTTGCTTACAGCCGCGACTCCGGTTGGACGAACGAGAGCGGCCCGCTCGATGAGATTACCGTCGCTCAGCGGCGGCAGCTTGTTTCAGAGGGCGGATCCGCTGATCTGCCAGTAATCCCCGATTGAGTCATACTCTCTGCAAGAGCCTCTTACATAGGACAGCATCCGACAGGTAGAGCGTTTTCCTCGCGGAGGTCTCCCGTCAGAAGAACAGGTGCCTTACGCGGAATCGTTTCCGATCTCGAAGCTTTGTCGGCAGAGCCACTGCAACCTGATGCTCGGTAGTGGGCTTGTGGAGATTACCTTGGCTGAGAGACTCACTGCCGAGAAACTCACCAGGAGAGGATGACGATCAGGTGGCGGCTTTTTCGCAGGGAATGTTACTTTGGAGTACGTGCAGTTCGAGTTGCAAACGCGCCGTCTCCAACAAATCGGTCTGAATGCCTATGAGTCGCGAGCGTATCTTGTTCTAATCGGCCACTCTCGTTTCAAAGCGCTTGAAGTGGCCGGCCGCGCTCGTATCCCCCGTCAGAAGATTTACGAGGTGCTCGAAAGCCTCATCGAGAAAGGCTTCGTCCAAGTTGTGCAGGGCAAGGCCAAGGAGTACTCGGCTGTCGAACCGAAGATGGCTCTCGAAGGCTACCTGTTTCAGAAAAAGGTGATGTTCGAGCGCGAGTGGCAGGATCGCCACAGTCTGGCCCACCAGGTAGAAGCTGATTTGACCGATGTCTTTGCCGACGGCACTCAAGTCCGTGGGACTCTGGATTACCTGCGCATTGTTGCTGACCTCGGTCAGATTGGCGAGGAATACCGTCGTCTCCTGCTACAGAGCAGAGACGAGTACCTCGAGTTTGCCCGGCCGCCCTACGCTGTTGATCCGGCCGGCGAACCGCTCCTTCCCGATCTTCTGCGCCGCGGTATCGATTGCCGCCTGCTCTATGATCGCCACGTGCTTGATGACGAAGAGGAAAGCTCCCGCCTTCAGAGACTCAATCACGAAGGGGCCCAGGTGCGCCTGGTCCGGGAACTGCCTTTGAAACTCGCCTTGTTCGACAACCAACGGGGAATGATCTCCCTTGACGATCCGGTTGTCAGTCACCCGCAACTCACTGCGCTGGTATTCGAGCATCGCAGCCTCTGCGTCGCGATGAGTCGCCTCTTCGAGGATTTCTGGAACCGTGGCGACCCCCTCGAAACTTAGAACACCTGCCTCGAACAAACCGAACTGCTCACACATCGAACGCAGAGCGGAGTCGAACCCGCTAAGTAACTGATTCCACTCTCGCTATTGCCCGAGTTCCTCGCCGCTGCGAATCAAGTTGCTTGCAAGAGGCGAGGAGAGATTCGTGTGAAGGCTTTCAGGACAGGGCGCGAGATGCTTACCCACAAACCGCGGTTGCGACGCGTTATAGCAACAGTATTGCCACGAGCCGTCGTTTCTGTGAGGGTGGGGACAGTCGGTCTATTGTACACAGGTATAGTCGCGACCCTGATCGTCAATACGGCGGCAGAGTGCTGAGCAAGCTGAAAGGCTCCAGGCCGGTCTTGAAATCGGACGGTTTCTTGTGCTCGGTGACACTCCCGGAAAATTCGAGCATCACCCACGAGAGGATACAGCGAACATCCCTTTCGTTGCTTTCATCAGTTCCAAAAGGGTTCAAGACTGCTGACCCACAGCAGACGGGCGAGCGACTGCCGAACCCTGAATGTGAGAAAAAACCCTCTCGAAACTTTAAGATTTGGAATAGGCCCTTGCCAACACCTATGAACTTTGGTATATTCAGTTCAAGCCGGGGAGGCAACCCCCAACAAAGCGAGACTAACCTCAACCAAAAGACCCCTGAAACTTTACTCCTCCCCGGCCCCTCCCTTTCCTCCCCAAGACCAAAGAGCTAGAGTACGAACGCAGTCAGGCGTACTCTCTTGCCGTGAACCCGTTCGCCCTCATGCAGCGTCGGAGTCTTGTGATAGGGTTTGTTGAACGGCGCACTCTTCACCAAACATGACACGAGTGGCATTACTCGGTTCGACCGGTTCGATCGGCCGGAATACCTTGCAGGTTGTCCGCGAGATGAAGCCCGAAGTAGGCGTCGTCTCGCTGGCAGCAGGTCGTAACTTCGAGGAGTTGGTTCGCCAGACACTGGAGTTCCGGCCGGAGTTGGTGTCTCTCGGCGACGAGAAAACCCTCGATCGTTTCCGGACTCGACTCGGGCAAGAACTCGGCATCGGTGACTATCGTCCCGAACTGCTGTGTGGGCCGGCCGGCAACTTGGCGGCGGTGCAATCCGTCCCATATGACATTGTGATTTCGGCCGCGGTCGGTGTGGCGGGTCTGGAGGCCACCTACGAGGCGGTGCGGGCCGGCAAACGCGTGGCCCTCGCCAACAAGGAGGTTCTCGTGTCGGCAGGCGACCTCGTCATGAAGGAAGCCGCCTGCAGCGGAGCCGAGCTGCTCCCCGTGGACAGCGAGCACAGTGGTCTTCATCAATGTCTGCGCTCAGGGCGCCGAGACGAAGTCGAGAAAGTCATCCTGACAGCCTCCGGCGGCCCGTTTCGTACTACGCCGCAATCTGAAATGGGTCAGGTAACTCCACGAGCTGCTCTGAAGCACCCGACTTGGAAGATGGGACGGCGCATCACCATCGATTCCGCCACTCTCATGAACAAGGGATTCGAAGTGATCGAGGCATGTCAATTGTTCGGCCTGGCGCCGAACCAAGTCGATGTGGTCGTTCACCCGCAATCGATTGTCCACGCGATGGTGGAGTTTGTCGACGGTTCGGTCGTTGCGCAGTTGGCGGCTCCGGACATGAAACTGCCGATCCGCTATGCTCTCAGCTATCCGGGTCGCTTAAGCGGAGGCTTTGACGCCCGACTGAGCTGGGACCGTGTGAGACAATTAGAGTTTGAGCCTCCGGACTGGCGGAAGTTCCCACTGCTGGGACTTGCCTATCAGGCTCTGGCATTGGGAGGGACGGCCGGCTGTGTCTTGAACGCAGCGGATGAGATTGCGGTCGAAGCGTTTCTGGAGTCCAAAATTCCGTTTCCCTCGATTCCGAAGGTTGTTGAGAGTGTTCTGGAGCAAGCTTGCATCGGCCAACCACGATCACTGGATGAGGTTCTTGCTGCCGACTGGCAGGCCCGGGTGCTGGCTCGAACACTCGTCGAAGCCGACGCCGCTCCCGTAAGCTCTTGATTCAAGTCAGGTAACAGGTAATGGAATTTCTCAGTTCTGCCGTCGCGTTTGTTTTTGTGTTGGGCGTGATGGTCCTGGTGCATGAGCTGGGACATTTTCTGGCCGCACGTTACTTCGACGTCAAGGTCGATGCCTTCGCGTTCGGTTTCGGCCCCCGGCTGTTTGGGTTCCGTGGGAAAGAAACCGACTACAAGGTCTGCCTTCTGCCGATCGGCGGCTTCGTCAAGATGGCCGGCGAGAACCCTGGCGAGTCATCCGACAATCCTCGCGACTTCATGGCGAAGCCCCGCTGGCAGCGGATCGTGATCGCACTGGGCGGTCCTGTCTTCAATTTCGCCCTGGCCGGTGTACTTCTTGTTGGGCTATTCATGGTGCATTACGAGAAGCTGGCCTATCTTGAAGATCCTGCTCGCGTGGGCTTCGTCGCCGAGGACTCCGGAGCGGCTCGAGCCGGGATTCAGAGGGGCGACTTGCTCCTCTCGATAAATGGCCGTCTGACTCCGGACTGGGAGAGCGTGAACTTCGCCGTCGTCGCCGCTGCGAATTCGACGATTCAGGTTACCGTCGACCGCAATGGCCGCACGATCGAAGTGCCGGTGGACGTTGGTGTGGAGGAATCCAGCGGAGTTGGCTATGCCGGCTGGATGCCTGATTCGGGCGTGTTGCTTGGCCCGGTGGAGAAAGGTCTACCCGCTGAAGAAGCCGGCATCCAGCCGGGAGACCGCTTGGTGTCCGTTAGCGGTGAACGTGTTTACGCCGTGCGGCAAGTGCCTGAACTCGTCAAGAAACTGGAAGGATCGGAAGGCAGCTTCGAGATCGAACGTGGAACAGAACGCTTGATGCTTCGGATCGCGCCGGCCTTCCACAAGTCTGAGGTCAGCGGGGACGCCTGGCGGATCGGCGTGGGTCTGCGGCCGGAATACGAGATGGTTCAGACTGCATTGCCGTTCAGCGACGCTGTCAGCGAGTCTGTGCGTTACAACCTGAACAATGCAACGCTGATCTTCACCTTCTTGAGGCGGCTGGTTGTCGGGCAGATGTCCGCGAGATCGATCGAAGGCCCGATCGGGATCGCGCGTATCTCCGGTGAAGCGGCTCGCTCCGGCTTACCGCAACTCGTGATGATCATGGCGATCATTAGTCTGAACCTGGGAATTTTCAACCTGCTGCCGATTCCCATCCTCGACGGCGGCATGATTACCATGCTGCTGATCGAGTCAATGCTGCGCTGCGATTTGAGCCTCGCCGTCAAGGAGCGTGTACTTCAGTTTGGCTTCTTGTTCTTGATCCTTCTCTTTGCGTTCGTAATGTACAACGATATCGTGAAGAGCATCGGCCCCGGCTAAACTATCCCCGGAATGCAATCCCTTGGTGAGGCAACATGGTCCCACACGGCAGGTCCATGGCAGAATAAGAGCAGTGCCGTGGCGGAATGCTGAAGCGCCAAGCAAAGGAGTGAATGGTTCGATGCGAATGACCCGAATGAAATCGCTTGTTTTGACAATGGCGGCGGTGAGTGCTTTTACCCTCCCCGTAGTCGTTTGCGCGCAGACGAAGATCGGCACGATCGATTTCCGTACGGCGCTCCAGAACACGGCGGAGTTCAAGAAGGCTGTGCAAAGTCTCGAGGCTGAGTTCAAGCCGCGCCGGGACGAGTTACAACAGTTGAGCCAAGAACTGGCGGAGATCCAAAAGAAGCTACAAACCGCCCAACCCCAAGAAGCAGCGCAGTTACAACTGGAGGGGCAAACCAAGCAGCGCCAAGCTCAACGCATCAACGAAGATCTACAGGCCGACGTGCAGTATGAGCAGGAAGATATTCTGCGTAACTCGGCGCAGCGCATGCGCGGGGTGATTGCCAAGCTTGCCGAGGAAAAAGGACTCGACGTCGTGTTCAGCGGCGCGGCTCTCGTCGACCCTTTCGAAGGGCGTTTATTGCACCTCAATTCCGCGCTCGATCTGACGAGCGCGGCCACTGCCGCCTACGACGAGGCTCATCCCGCCCAGTAGGGAGGACGGTCGTTCGTGCATGTCTTTCCTGGATGAGTACGGGGAGAGCGACCTCCGGAGGGAACAGTTCTTCAAGACGATTGTCGCGCTGTTCCTGCTCACCATCGCGATCGGGCTTGTTTACTATATTTTCTTCCGCGCCTGGGCCCAGCAATGGCAGGTGCGGAGCTTCCTTGATGCGCTCGAAGATGCCCGCTACGAGGAAGCGTATGAATATTGGGGCTGCTCCGTCAGCGATCCTTGCCGCTACTATTCCTATGATGCGTTCCTGACGGATTGGGGGCCGGAGAGCGAGATCGGTCCCGTCGATAGCTTCGAGCTCGGTGCTTGGTATGAGCAGAGGACCGGCGTAATCATCCAGATCACGATCAACGGTCAACAGCGCAACAATCTGTGGGTCGAGAAAGACAGCAATCAGATCGGTTTCTCTCCCTACTGACCATGGCTTTGTCCACAAAGACAGAAGGGGTATGGCCTTAGGCAGCCCTCGAGATAAGAAAGCACTTGGTTCCGAATCTCGTCTTCGGTTCCGCAACCATGGAACCAGCGAGTGTCAGGGTTTCGCCGGAACCACGTCATCTGGCGCTTGGCGTACCGCCGCGTCATACGGCTGGTGATCACGATTGCTTCTTCGCGTGTGATCTTCCCATCCAGATAGTGCAGAGCCTGACTGTAGCCCAGCGACCCAAACGGTCGTGCTGACCGGGGGATGCCCAGGGAGACCAACAGTTGGGTTTCACCCACGAGACCGGAGCTGAACATTCGTTCTGCCCGCCGCTCGATTCCCGCATAAAGAATGTCCCGAGGAGGATCGAGTCCAATGTGGATCACTTCATAACCATCCAGCCGTTTCGTCCCCGCTCGCCACAGAGAGGACATCGGTGCGCGAGCCAACAAGCTCACCTCGATGGCGCGGATCAATTTAGGAGTGTCGTTAGCGTGGATGCGTTCAGCGGACGCAGGATCCAAACGCGTCAGGAGACGATGCAGATAGCCCGCTGGCATTGATTGTGCCCGCATGTGGAGTCTTCGCCTCAACTGCTCATCACGCTTGGGTCCTTCAAACAGGCCATCCAGCAGAGCACGCAGGTAGAAGCCGGTTCCGCCCACTAGCACCGGCAATTGTGATCTGCCTCGGATGCCGGCCAGCACGCGTCTTGCCAATTCCGCGTAGTCGCCCGCAGTGAACAATGCATGCGGCTCCAGGATGTCGAGAAGATGATGCGGAATGCCTCGTCGCCCTTGGGGGGGGGGCTTCGCCGTTCCGATGTCGAATTGGCGATAGACCTGAACCGCATCGAAGTTGACGATCTCCCCGCCGAACCGCTCAGCAATGTCGAGCGCCAACGCACTCTTGCCCGACGCGGTTGGCCCGACGACGGCGACTACGGGAAAGAGCGACTTACTGTTGGTCGAACTGACGCTCACGATGCAGACTGTGAATCACCGTCAATCGTCTCGCCACGGATGAGATCCTCGTAACTCTCCCGTTCACGGATGAGCTTCGCCTTGCTGCCTTCAACGAGAACCTCGGCCGCGCGCGGGCGCGCATTGTAGTTCGACGCCTGCACGAACCCGTAGGCGCCGGCCGTGCAAACCGCCAGCAAGTCGCCAGTATCAACGGTAGGCATTCGGCGATCACGAGCCAGGAAATCACCTGTTTCGCAAACCGGACCGACCACGTCGGCGTTAAGCACTTCCACGTTGCGGTTAACAACAGGAATGATCTCGTGATGCGATTGATATAGGGCAGGTCGGATCAGATCGTTCATCGCTGCGTCGACGACGATAAACTCCTTTGACTCCGCGATCTTGCGATAGACCACCTGCGTCAACAAGATCCCCGCAGGACCGACGATCGAACGTCCTGGTTCGATCAGCAGCCTCAGATCCTTGCCTTCCAGAGCGTTGGCAAGGCCGGCAGCGTATTCGGCGATGGAAGGCGCATTCTCATCGCGACGGTAAGAGACTCCAAGACCCCCTCCGAGATCGAGTTGACGTACGAAGACTCCCGCGCCGCGCAACCGATCGACCAATGCCATCACCTTTTCGAGCACCTCGAAAAACACACCGGTATCGAAGATCTGCGAGCCGATGTGACAACTGATGCTCTCGAAACGGAGATGGGGAAAACGCCCTGCATCGCGATAGATGCGCTCGGCCACCTTGAAAGGGATGCCGAACTTGTGGTCCCGCAGACCTGTCGCAATATAGGGATGTGTCTCAGCGCTGATGTCCGGGTTCACACGCAGCGCGACGACGGGCCGAGCTTCAAGCTGTCCGGCAATTTTGTCCAGTAGCTCGACCTCTTCTTGCGACTCGCAGTTGAACGAGCCGATGCCTGCACGCAACGCGTATTCGAGTTCAGCCGCTGTCTTGCCGACCCCGGAGAAAACGACTTTGGCCGAATCACCACCCGCTTTCAGGACGCGGAACAGTTCCCCCCCGGACACAATGTCGAACCCGGCGCCGAGGTTTGCCAACAGAGACAAAATGCCGAGCGAGCCATTCGCCTTCACCGAGTAATGGACTTCGTGCGGTAAGTGCCCGAGCGCATCCCTGTAAGCTCGGTAATTCGTCGCGATCGTTTCCGTCGAATAGACATAGCACGGCGTGCCGAAGCGTTGAGCCACTTCGGTCAAGTGCACGCCCTCGCAGAGGAGCTTTCGATCTCGGTATGTGAATCCGGGAAGCAACACGAGTATCGGGATATGGTCAGCGATTCTAGGAATCGCCACTATTTGAGATCTTGACGACGATTGCTGTCCGGTCGTCCGCGGGGTTGAAGCCGCCCGAGAACGCGTTGACATCATTGAAGATGGCGTCAATCAATTCCTGCGCGGAGGCGTTCGGACGCGATTCGATCGTACGAACGAGACGCTTCTCATCATAGTCGGCTCCGGTGGGTGAAGTTGTCTCGGTGATGCCATCCGAAAACGTCACCAGCAGGTCGTCCGGCTCAAGCCTGATACGGAGATCCTCGTATACGGTTCCTTCGAGCAAACCCAGCGGGATCCCGACGGCCTCCAGCACCGATACCTTCCCCGACCTACGGAGAATGGGCCGCGGCTGTCCGGCGTTGGCGATGACGAGGCTTCTTTCTATCGGGCGCCACTGAGCATAAAGCGCCGTGAGATAGCGCGCATCGATTTTTCTTTCCATCAAAACGCGGTTGATTGTCTCGAGCACAATGGCCGGCGACAGGTCCGGCTGGACCAGGTTTCTCAGCAGCCCATTTGCTAATGCCCCGTATAGGGCCGCGGCGGCCCCTTTGCCGCTGACGTCGCCGATGAGAATGCCGAGAGCGAGGCCCTGCGCAGGAAAAAAGTCGTACAGGTCTCCAGCTACTTCGTGGGCGGCTTCGTTGTGAGCGGCGATTTCCACTCCCGGGAACTGCGGAGTAGCCGCATACAGCAGGTTCTGCTGCAGAGCGCGGGCCGCGGTCAGGTCCTGCTCCATGCGAGCCTTGTTGCGTGCAACCTCTTCGTACAAGCGGGCGTTCTCAATCGCCGTAGCAATCTGAGGAGCCAATAGCAAGAGGGTCTGTACGTGCCGCGTAGTGAAGGCACCCACCTGCTCGCATTCCAGGTCAATCACTCCAATCACTTGGTCCTTGCACATCAAGGGAACGGCTACCTCGGACCGAATGCCCTCGATCACGGCGACGTAACGGTCATCGAGTTGCGTGTCGACCACAAGAATCGGCTGCTTCGTCTGCGCTGCCGTTCCTACGATGCCCACCCCCAGCTCGATGTTGTCCCACTGGATGTGTTGGTCATAGCGCACGCCGAAGTAGTGTTGCAGCACGGAACCGCCTTCTTCCAGAAGCAGTATGCTCAGAGCGTCATACGAAATCACTGGGCGGAGTTGAGAGGCGATCTTCTTCAACAACTCGTCGAGTTGCAGAATGTGGGTGAACTCCTGAGCGATTTTCGACAGCGCCTTCAGATCTCTGTTCTGCCGTGCAGTTGCCCGATAAAGACGTGCTGCTTCAATGGCAATTGAAAAGCGCGACGCGATCAGCTCGAGAATGCTTTGCTCTTGTTCGCCGAATGCATCGATCTGCGTCGATTGCAAGTCGATCACGCCGACCAGATCTCCGCGCGCGATCAAGGGTACGGCCAGTTCCGAACGCACTGAAGGAACTGCCGCGATGTAGCGAGGGTCCACATTCACATCGTTTACAACGATCGTCTCCAGAGCCTTGGCGGCCGCTCCGGTGATCCCCTTGCCCAGCTTGATGCACAGGTCGTCAGCTACGCCATCGTCGAAACCGTGCGCGAATCGGACCTGGAGTGAATCGCCGTCCGTCTTGAGCATGATCGCGACCAGCTCGCTGTCCACGACCATTCGCACGAGAGCTACCAGTTTTTCCAGAAGACTATCGAGGTCGAGCGTGTGACCGGAGACAATCTCGGCCGCCTCGACCAGCAGATGC
Organism: Bryobacterales bacterium; assembly: GCA_026713545.1. Classification (GTDB taxonomy): domain Bacteria; phylum Acidobacteriota; class Terriglobia; order Bryobacterales; family UBA6623; genus JAPPLB01. The sequence continues at coordinate 83,566 of JAPOOG010000157.1, read as the reverse complement.
AGCGGTTCGGCGTTTAGCTCCCTGAGTGGGCTTGGTTGTGACATAAGGCCGCCGGCGCCGGCTAGCGGCCGGAGTCGGGCACGGTTCGAAACTCTTCGAGGATATCGAGACTGGCGCTGGCTCCGATACGAGTAGCGCCGGCTCTCATCATTTCACGAAACCGGCCGTACGTGCGGATGCCGCCCGCCGCCTTGATGCCCATCTGCCCTCCGACGACCTTGTGCATCAAGGCGACATCCGTCAGATTCGCTCCTGAGGGACCGAACCCTGTAGACGTTTTGACAAAGTCGGCCCCCGCGAGCTTTGCCAGCACGCAGCCGTTCACCTTGGCTGCATCATCAAGAAAGGCCATTTCGAGAATGACTTTGACCACTGTGCCCGTCCCGCGAGCCAGTTCCACGATGGAGCATATCTCGCTGTGGACAAAATCCAGCCGCCCCGCCTGCAGAGCACCGATATTCACGACCATGTCAAGCTCCCGCGCACCGAGCTTGAGCGCCTGCTCGGCCTCAACACGCTTCACTAGTGTCACGTTCGCGCCATGCGGAAAACCGACCACCGTGCAAACCTTCACGCCTGATCCATGTAGCTCGCGTTCGGCAATAGCGATCTTGTCAGGATGGACGCACGCCGAGGCGAAGCCGTGCTTTCTGGCCTCATCACAAAGGCGAATTACTTCGCGCTCAGAGGAATCCGGCCGAAGAAGCGTGTGATCGATCAACCCGGCGATGCCTTCCAAAGGTGGAGTCCAATCAGGACAAGCGAGTTCATCAGCGGCCATGGCAGCGGACTCGGAGTTCTCGGGCTGGAATGCCTGTCTTCCGATCTCTTGCGCCAGTTTTTGAATTTCCTGACGGGTCACAGGTCAAACGAGGATTACATGTGAAAGTTTCCATTCTCGCAGGGCCCGCAGTCATCGGGAACCGATCTTGTGAGGCATTCACCGTGTAACCGACCGACCGCATTATCATCGTCGAGATCCCAGGCGATCTGGCCGAAGGTCTGTTGAACACGCTCGTATGAGACACGGAGGAGGCTTGTCAACAACCCCTGCCAACAAGGCTACGGATGGTCCACTGGAGGCTTGCTTCCTGCGCTCGAAGTTCCTTCCGTTGCAGAACAGGGGCACCCTAGCGCAGCTTATCGCGATGCACCCGTTCAACCTTTGATGACGCCCATCGGGCGAAGGCGCGCTACTTTTTTTGCAAGGCCTGCTTTGTGCACGACTTCAATGACCTCGTCAACGTCTTTGTAGGCCTCGGGAACCTCTTCGAGGATGCCTCTTTTGCTATCGCTACGAATGAGGATGCCCTCTCGCTCGAGGTCTTTGATGACTCGTTTCAAATCACGTCCCTTTTTCGCAGCGGTGCGGCTGAGCAGCCTGCCGGCGCCGTGGCAGCACGTCCCGAAGGTCTCGTCGACGGACCCTGATCGGCCCGCGAGGACCCAGGATGCCGTCCCCATGCTGCCGGGGATGAAGACGGGCTGACCGACCTGCTGATAGGAGGGAGTCACTTCGGGATGTCCCGGAGGGAAGGCTCGTGTAGCGCCCTTGCGGTGGACAAGCACATCTTGTGTTTTACCGGCGACCTCGTATCGCTCCTGCTTTGCAATGTTGTGGCAGACATCGTAGATCACTTTGAGATGCACGGCGTTGCCGAAGATGCGCCGGAAGGCCTGGCGCACGAAATGCGTCATTCCCTGGCGGTTTGCCCAGGCAAAGTTCGCCGCGCCGCGCATGGCCGCGAGATAGCTTTGGCCTTCGCTGGAAGTCACCGGCACGCAGGCGAGCTGGCGGTCGGGAAGTTCAATACCGTATTTCCGCATCGCCGGACCCATATCGCGCAGGAAGTCCGTGCAGACTTGGTGACCGAGACCACGCGAGCCGGAATGAATCAGGACGACGACCTGCCCTTGGTACAGGCCGAACGTTTTGGCTGCTTCCTCGTCATCCACACGCTGGACGTACTGAATCTCCAGAAAGTGGTTGCCGCTGCCCAGCGTACCAATCTGCGGCCGGCCTCGATCCTTGGCTCGGGGGGATACCTTGTCCGGGTCGGCACCCAGCAGTGCGCCACGCGCTTCGGCGTACTCCCAATCGTTGCTCTCTCCGTAGCCATGACGGACCATCCAACGCGCACCATCCACGAGCACGTCGTCGAGTTCCTTCCGACTGATCTTGATGTAGCCTGTGCCGCCGGTTCCGCAGGGGACGTCGCGAAAGATCTGATTGATGAGATCCTTCAAACGGGTCCGCACTTCATCGCGACAAAGGCTCGATCCCAATAAGCGTACTCCGCAGTTGATATCGAATCCGACTCCACCGGGCGAAACGACGCCGCTCGCACAGTCGACGGCCGCGACACCGCCGATCGGGAAGCCGTAGCCCTGGTGAATGTCGGGCATCGCGAGACTGGACCCCACGATCCCCGGCAAGCAGGCCACGTTGGCTGCTTGGTCTAGAGAGCGGTCAGTGACGACCTTCTCGAGAATGTCCCGGCTGGCATAGACGCGAACGTCGGTGAGCATGCCAGTCCCATTGACTCGCGGGATACGCCAGCGGTAGTCGTCGACCTGCTCGATGAGGTGCGAAACGCTCATATGTCCAAAAAAACTTCGGCCTTCCAGCGGCTGTTCTGCTGTTCTACTTTTAGTTGGTGATAAGTGACTGCCTTGATGATCAGCTCCCACGGATGCCGTTCCGGTTCGCGCGGCTCACCGATCAGCGTAGCGCGCAGACGGTCGGCAGCGATGTCGTCGACTCGAAAATCACGGGCCGCAAATTGGTTGGTATCGAATAGATAGAGCACTTCGCTGAGCCAATTGACCATCAGGTCGGGATAGTCGACGCCACGAGTCTCCAGTTCTCTTTCTTCAAGGCCGCTCAGAGTTTCCGGCTCTGTTGCAATCGCCATCATGGCCCGCGCCGCGTTGCGAAAAAGCTCACCCGGGGAGGGAGCCCAAGCCCGGAAACCGATATCGGCCGTGTGCTCCAGAATCTCGTATTCGTTCACTGGGTCATTGTAGACTGCCGTTCCTCAGGAGCCTCAGAAGTCAGATCCCTCCCTGATCCACGAGAATCTTGCTGACCCCGAGTGAATCAAGTCAGCCGGCGGAATCCGGTGTGGTGGATGGGGCCGCCGATGTGTTCGGCGGCATCGTTGTTTCCGATGGCTTGTTTGATCTCGGGAAAGATTTCATCCGCAGCAGCTAGATAGCGATCGACGTGCTCCGGGGCATGGGCGAGGCTAACGTACAAGGCCGAGCCGGCAAGGATCCCGAGATCGAGCATGCGCACAGTGAAGAGAGTTTCCAGAGCAAGCGCGTCAGGATGTTCGAAGCTGAACTTCGAGATGGCGGCATGGCCGCTGAACTTCATCACAACGCCATGCTTCTCAGACAACTGCATAAGGCCAGTACGCCAGAGAGTCCCGATTTGAGCGGCGTGAGCAGGGACGTCGATGCGCTGCATCTTGCGAATCGCGGCGACAGCGGCGGCCGGGCCGACGCCTTCGGTCCAATAGGTGCTCGAAATGAAAGTGTCTTGGGCAGCTTGCATCACCGAGGCCCTGCCGAGCACAGCTCCCATGGCATGTCCGTTGCTCATGGCTTTGGCAAAGACGGCGACGTCGGGTTTGACGCTGTATCTGCGATGAGCGCCTCCGAGGACAAGCCGCCAACCCACCGAGATCTCGTCAAAAACGAGCGCCGCACCGATCTCATCGCACAACGAGCGAACTCCTTCGAGGAAGCCGGATTCGGGGTCAGCGGAGCGCGTCGGCTCCATGATGACGGCGGCCAGGTCCGATCTGTGTCGAGAGACGATAGCTTCGAGTTGATCGAGCCGGTTGTACTCGAAAGGAAGGATGGTTCCACCGAGCAATGTCGGGACGCCCACTGGGGACAGGCCGGGAAGCAAGTGGCCTTGGAGGGCATCGATGGCGCCGCCGGGCGAGAGGTTGGCGGCAAGATACCAATCGTGCCAGCCATGATAACCGCAGATTGCGATGAGATTGCGTTTGTTGGCGGCGCGGACGATCCGCGCGGCGATAGACATCGATTCGCCTCCGGCGCGGGCGTAGCGAACCTGGTCGGCCCAAGGATGGATATCGGTGAGCAACTCGGCCAGCTCGACCTCTTCGGGGTTGTTCAGCGTGCACATCGATCCGCGTTGCACGCGGCTCGTGACCGCTTCAGTCACATCAGGATCGGCGTAGCCGAGCAAACACGAGCCGATGCCCATGATGGACATGTCGAGGTATTCGCGTCCATCAAGGTCGATGATTGTGCAACCGTGAGCCTCCTGGTAGTAGGGCGGCCACTGATCCGGCGCAAACTGCTCGGGGCGTTTGCTCAGGAGTTGTGTTCCCCCGGGCATTAGGGTTTTCGCTTTACGGTAGAGGGCTTGGTTTGAGGATTGCGTTTCTGTGGTCGTGGTCATGGTGTATTGCTCGAAGCGTGACGGTCAGCCGAGCAATTCTAACACCGCTTCGACAATTTGTATGTTTGGGATGCGAGAGTGAATGGATCGATGCGACTCTATTTCATCGCTGCGCTGACGGACTTCGTACAGGCGCTGTTTCTCTTTGCTGCGACACGTTACATCGCAGAGCACCAGCAGGGCGCCATGCCGTTGGGCATTCTTGGGGCGTGCAACTTCGTCGCCTATGCGGCGAGTTGCGGCATTTCCGGTCATTTGTCGGATCGGTTTGGACGACGACGTTTGATCGTGCTGGGATCACTCGGCTTTGTCGTAGTGTTCATGGTGGCGCTGCGATCGCTGGATCCACCGCTGGTTTATGTGGCGGTCGTGCTGTCGGGGACGGCGGCCGGAATGGTGTTGCCACCCGTGATGGCTTTGATCACGGCCGGGCAAGTGTCCGGCGATCACGGCCGGGCGGCGTCGGCGCCGATTGTGGCGTTTTGCATTTGGTGGAACGTGGGCGTGTTCTTCGGGCAGTCGAGTGGAGGTTTGCTGTTTCAAGTCGGTCCCGAGGCGTGTCTGTATACAGCACTGACGGCCGGCGTGATCATCGCCCCGCTGATTCTGAGAGTCCGCCGCCGGCCGCCAGCCTCAATCCCTACGGACACGACACGCAGATCCGAACCGGAGAATTCTGCGGCGCCGCGGTTCTTCGCCGTGACAGCCTGGCTGGCGAACCTCAGCGGTGCGTTCACGGCGAGTTTGATGATCTTCATCTTCCCGAAGCTCGCGACGTCTTTGGAGATTCCTTCTTCGACGCATGGCTTCATGCTGGGTGCGATGCGGGCGGTCGTGATCGGGATGTACATTCTGTTGCACTTCAGCCAGTTCTGGCGGCATCGGATGTGGCCTTCGTTTGCTGTTCAGTCGGTAGCAGTATTCGGTCTGCTGCTGTTAGCGACGGGCAACACGGCTCCTTTGCTGACCGCGGGCCTGATGTGCGCGGGCGTGATGACCGGCTACATCTATTTCACCGGGATCTTCTATTCGACGACAAGCTTCCATCATGAGCGGAAAGGCCTCGCCAGTGGAATCCATGAAGGCACCTATGCGCTCGGATTCACCGGCGGGGCGCTCGGAGGGGCATACCTCGTGAGCGTGGCAGACATCCGAACGCCCTTCGAGATGGGCATCGCCGTTCTCCTCAGCCTTATGGTCGTGCAGTTGCTCGCCCGCGTGTTGGTCAGCGGCAGGATGAGGCAGACACGGGTCGAGCCTGCGAGCGAAACAACTGGAAGCCGTTAGTTCGCGCTGGAAAGAGGGTCTCGCCGCCTTCCGGTTCTTATCTAGAATGAAATGGATTACGTCCGAACGAACGGCTGCATGATCAGAAAAATCATCAAATACGGAGACACGGTCCTCGAACAGCGCTGCGAACCGGTCGAGGAGTTCGATGAGCCCGAGTTGCATCAACTCGTCGCGGATATGTTCGAGACGATGAACGATGCCCGCGGGGTCGGACTGGCCGCACCCCAGGTCGGGCTCCTGAAGCGGCTCACGGTCATCGACTGCTCGGCGGGAGAAGATCCTGAGCAAAAACTCGTGCTCATCAACCCGGAAATTTTGGAGACGGAAGGCGAACAGATCGGCGAGGAAGGGTGCCTCAGTATCCCCGGGTTCCAAGGGGACGTCAAACGCGCCCAGAGGGTCGTTGTAAGGGCGCGTGACGCGAAGGGCGGGAGTTTCGAAGTGGAAGGAGATGGTCTGCTGGCGCGCGCGATCCTCCACGAGAACGATCATTTGAACGGGGTGCTGTTCCTGCGGCACCTGACACCGCTCAAGCGGGAACTCATCAAGCGCAAGATCCGGAAGTTACGAAAAAAAGGCGAGTGGGACTAGCCTGCATTTCTCACCATCGCGCGGCTGCAGCACGCGATACGACCGCCATGACTTCGCTTTTCCTTCGCAACGCTTGCTTGCCGTGCTCGACGTACGGTCAAGTACACCAGCGCGCGCCTTTTTCCTCCGCCCGGCGCGCGCCTCGTCCTGACGGCCCTCACACACACTTCACCTCGCCGCGTGGTGAGAAATGCAGGCTAAGCCCATGAGGGTGGTGTTCATGGGTACGCCGGCGTTCGCCGTGCCGACACTCTCCGCTCTGGTGGATGCGGGCTACTCTGTGGAACTGATCGTCACGCAGCCCGATCGGCCCGCCGGACGGAAGCAGATACTGAAGCCGCCGCCGGTAAAGCAGAAGGCGCTTGACCTGGGCCTGCCGGTATTTCAGCCCCTTCGCGTGAAGACTCCCGACTCATGCGAGCGACTCCAAGCTATCGCTCCCGAAGTGATTGTGGTTGTGGGCTATGGCCAGATCATTCCCCGGAACATCATCGACTTGCCTCCCTATGGTTGCATCAACGTCCATGCATCCTTGCTCCCGAAGTACCGCGGCGCCGCGCCTATCAACTGGGCGATTGCGAACGGTGAAGCGCGAACCGGAGTGACGACGATGAAGATCGTTTTCGAGTTGGATGCCGGTGACATGCTGCTCAAGCGCGAGACGCCGATCGGGTTCGACGAGACGGCTGAACAGCTCAGTCAGCGCTTGGCTCCGATCGGAGCCGCATTGCTGATCGAGACGCTCGAGGGTTTGGCAGACGGCTCTATCATCCCGGACCCCCAAAATGAAGACGAGGTTACGTTGGCCCCGATCCTGAAACGCGGAGACGGAGAGATCGATTGGAGCCTGACGGCTCACCGGATTTACGACCGTCTGCGCGGGTTTACTCCATGGCCAGGCATCCATACCTACTTTCGAGGACGCCGGCTGCAAATCCACCGCGCTCGGCCTCTCGACAAGAGTGGGCCGCCGCCGGGCCGCATTTCAACATCGGAAGGCCGACTTCACGTAGGCTGTGGGGGATCATCGTCGCTCGCAGTGGACGAGGTGCAGCCTGAAGGCAAGAGACGCATCGACGCTTTTGACTTTGTGCGAGGATATCGACCCGAAGAGGGTGAACGATTAGGAGAGAGCCGGCAGTGAATCTACCTCTGGGCTATCGTTTCGCGGCCGTGCATGCCGGGATCCGAAAGAACCCGGAGCTCGATTTGGCTCTCATGGTGTCGGATTCGGAGGCCACGGCAGCGGGCGCCTTCACACGCAATGTGGTCAAGGCGGCGCCGGTTGTTCTCTGTGAACGGCATTTGCAGAAATCCAAGGGCCGCTGTAGAGCGATCATTGTCAACGCCGGCAATGCCAACTGTGCTACGCCGACGATGTCGAAAGTAGCACGTGCAACGGCGAGCGCAACAGCGAAAGCCGTGGGTGTGCCTGTGAACCGCGTTCTGGTTTCATCGACCGGCGTCATTGGCGAGCCGCTTGACGAGAAGCTCATCATCGAGGTCCTTCCCACGCTGTGTGGACAGCTTTCACAGCAGCATTTTCCGGAAGCAGCCCGAGCGATCATGACGACAGACACGGTCCCGAAGACCGCTTGGAGCGTGGTCGAAATGCCGGAAGGCGAGGTTCGGATTGCCGGTATGGCCAAGGGCGCTGGGATGATCCAGCCGAACATGGCGACCATGCTGAGCTACATTTTTACTGATGCCGCCATTCCCGCCGACGAGCTTCGAAAGATGTTGAAGACGGTGTTGGGAAGAACCTTCAACCGCATCTCCGTGGACTCGGATACATCGACGAACGACACGGTTCTGCTGCTGGCCAACGGCGCGTCGGGAGTAACGGTCACGAAAGCGAACCGCGCGAGGTTCGAGTCCGCACTCGGCAACGTTGCCGAATCGCTGGCGGTAGCGATTGCCCGCGATGGCGAGGGCGCCCGCAAGCTTCTGACCATCGATGTTGAAGGCGCGGTGAGCGAGCGTGCCGCTGAAACCATCGCGAGAGCGATCGCCAACTCCCCGCTGGTCAAGACAGCGATTGCCGGGGCTGATCCGAATTGGGGGCGCTTTCTTTCCTCCGCCGGGGCGAGCGGCGTCGAATTCGAGCCGTCGAAGGTGGATATCCATGTGAACGGCTTTCTCGTTTGCCGCTGCGGTTGCCGTGCGGATTTCGACGAGCCGGAAGTCCGGAAGACAATGGAAGCGGACGAGATCCACCTTCGGTTTCGTATTCGTAGCGGCGGCTCCGGGTGTGCTCGATTCTGGACCTGCGACATGACCGAAGATTACATCCGGATCAATGCGGAGTATCGAACGTAGAGTTTTTTCCGGGAGCGCCTGGGTGGGATTGACTCGACGGCGGTTCACGCAACTGGCTGTTTTCGTTGCCGCTTACCCTGAGGCTCGAGCGGACCAGGCGGCCGTCTCGCGCATGCTGCGGGATGCGAGCCGCGCCCTGCAAGCACGCAACGCGGCGTTGTTCTTGAACCATTTTGATCGTGAGCGCTTCGAAGCGTACCCGCAACTTGAAGCGAACGTGGTCGTGCTGACCGAACAAAGGGACTTGGCCTCTTCGATCCGCATCGAAGAGATCGTTGAGGAAGAGGACTCCTTTCGCGGGCGGATCGATTGGCTGTTGCAGATCTCGCCTCTTGGTCGTGCGGGATCCGTTGAGACCCGCAGGAGCATGATCGACGTCAGGGTTGCACGCGCCGGGGCGAAATGGAGCATCGTCGCATTCGCTCCCGTCGACTTCCTCCGGCCCGCCTGATCGGACCATAGCCTGCATGTCTCACCACCCGACGGTCGAAGCACGCGATACGACCGCCATGACTTCGTTGCGCTTGCTGGCCGTGCTCGACGTACTGTCAAGTACGCCTGCGCGCGCCAAGCGGCTCGCGCCTCGTCCTGACGGCCCTCTCACGCACTTCACCTCGCCTCGTGGTGAGACATGTAGGATAGAGCTCCGAGTTCGTTTGAGTGCAGGCCGAGAGCGGCCGGCGCAAGACGTCACTGCCGCACAGCATCGACGGGGTCGCTGGGGGTATCTGCTCCTCGCGTTAGAACGTAAACCGCAGGACCAAGTGGATATCGCGGGCGTGGCTGGGGTAAACCTGATCCGGCCGGTCGAACACCGGGTGTCCGGGGATCAGGTTGTTGCGCGTGATGTTGGAGGAGACCGCTCGCACGCTGTTGAGCGACCCGGGAGTGAACTGGGGGTGGTTGAGCGCGTTATAAAACGCGGCTCGGAACTCGACCGCCTTGGACTCGCCCACCGAAAACCGCTTGCTCACGCTTACGTCAAAGTTGTTGATGCCTCGCAGCGGCAGCGTGTTGCGCCCACCGTTCGGATGGACTCCGGGCCCCGCCTTGACGTAGCGGGCATTGGGGTTGTCAGCCAGGTAGCCGACAACTTGCCCGTCACTGTTCGTCAGCGCGGTCACATCGCTACCCGTGCGGTCGGCGCCGTTGGGATTGATCACGACCCGATCCGTGGCGCCGTCCAGGTTGCGGTTGGAATCGAGTCCGCTCTGCACCGTAGCGTATTGCGGCGACTCGGCCGTGTACATGCCGGAAAGCACCCAGTTGCCCAGCAGGTTCTTGCGAAACCAGTGTCGCGACTTGCGGTACCACGGAGCCTCGTAGACCCAAGTCATCGTGAAGCGATGCGTGCGGTCGAGGAATGATCGTCCGCGTTCGGCGCGCATGTCCTGGAAGTCCTGAGGCCGCCGTGGAGCTAGAAGCGTTGAGAAGAGATCGGCAGTGCTGTCGTCGATGTTCTTACTCCAGGTATAGGCGGCGATGAACTGAAGACCGTTCGAGAACCTCCGCTTCACCTCGGTCGCGAGCCCGTGGTAGATCGAGTTGCCGCGGTTCGGGAAGGCGAAGATAAACGGGCTGAATCCGGCGTTGGCGAACTCCGGCAGGGAAATCGGCTGCGCGTCGATGTCGTCAAGGGTAAGGGTCAGCGCGTCCAGCTCGGACTGCGACGGCCGCTGGAAGAACGTGGGCAGCGAGCGACGCGGAGTTGCCCGGGCCATGAGCGGCAGGACGGTCTGCGTAAAAAGTCGGACTCCGCGAGTGCCGAGGTAGCGCGCGGACAGCGTGTAATCCTCTGCGACAACTCTTTCGATCCCGAAATTCCACTGGAGGGAATAAGGCAGATGCTGGTCGGGGATGTAGGTCGAAGTGATTGCACGGGCCGTCTGCTCGTCGAGCTCCTCCGGCCGCTGATCGGGGCGGATGCCGCCGTTCGCGAGGTAATTCGGCGTATCGACTGTGGGGTCGCCCCGGAACGTGTTCTCCAACTGGGGCGGCTTCTGCAGTTGGCCGAGGTTCGTGAAATAGGTGTCGTACGCGACCCCGAAGCCTGCACGGAAGACCGTCTTCCCCTTGGAGCCCGGTGACCAGGCCAACCCGGTTCTGGGTGCGAAGTTGCGTCTCTGCGGCCTCGGTGCGCGGAAAGTCAGCACTCCCGGAACGCTCGAGATCGAGTTCAACTGTTGCAGTGTGTCTCCGTACGGTATGCCCTTGTATTCGTGGCGGAGGCCGAGAGTGAGAGTGAGGTTGCGTCGGATCTTGGTCTCGCTGCTGAAATACGAATAGAACTCGGTGTTGTTCCCGTGGTAAACGCCTCCACCGGTGTTGCGCTCGGCTTGAATATCGGGGTTCAAGTCGAGCAGGAAGCGTTCGAGGGAGGAGTAGTTGTAATCGCCTCGTTGCCTTTGCACGAACAATTCGGAGGTGATGTTCCGTCTGACGTCGACGCCGAACTTCAGCGTGTGCCTGCCATCTACGAAGGTTGCATTGTTGACGAGCTGGTAGGTGTTCAGGACTCCTCGCTGGGGTGCGACGGGGTACGGGCCGATCTGGATGTCGAGATCCTGCTCGATCGTGATATTCGGAAAAGAGTCCAGCCCGGGAAACTCGAAATCGCCCGCCGGGATGTTGTCGGACGACCGGCTGAAACCGAGCCTGGTCTCGTTGAACCATCGTGAAGACAAAGTGCGGAAGTAAGAGAGCGAGACGAGTTGCCTGGAGAGAGTGCGTTGGCTGGAGAAATCGGGAAGGTCCGGGAGCGTACTCGGATCGATCGCTCTGCTCGCGTTGCGGATGTAGCGGAAACGTAGTTGGTCTCCTTGCTCCCCTGTGTAGTCCACGCTGACCAGCCAGGAGCGATTGTCCTGGAACGCAGGTACATTGATCGGCAATACCCCAATCGGAATCTCAGTCCCCAAAACCGTCGTTGTGCGCTCGGCAGCCGGAGCCGGAGGCACGTAGCGCTGCAACACTTCCAGATTTGTGCTCGAAAGTCCCTGGATGCGTTCCAAGGCGGCGAAACCCTCAGCCGTTGGCGACGAGAAGGGACGGCCCGGGGCGGAGGCCAGCCCGACTGGATTCATTTGGAACGTACCGAAGTAGAAGAGCCGGTTCCGGATGACGGGACCGCCGACCGTGCCCCCGAAGCGATTGTCGTCCAGGCGCGGGTTCTCATGAATGCCTCGTCGTTTGTTGGACTCGTCGATCGCATTCAGATGACGATTCGAGAAGTACTCGTACAGGGAACCGTGGATCTCGTTGGTCCCGCTCTTGACGACCGTGTTGAACTGCCCACCAGTGGAGCGGCCGAATTCCGCACCGTACTGGTTCTGCAGCAGGGAGAACTCGGCCACTGCCTCGTTGGGCACATCGACGACCCTCCCGGTGACGCCCTTGTCGTTGTTGTCGACCCCCTCGATCATGAAGTTGTTATTACGGGGCCTTTGGCCGCCGATCGACGGACCTTCACCCAAGCCGGTGCCCCCGCTCGAAGCGACTCCGGCGCCTTGCAGCGAGAGGTTCAGCACTCCGAGAGCCAAATCGGAACTCGGGCTGTAGAGCGCTTGGCGGACATCGAAAGACTCTCCCACGGTCGCGGTTGTCGTGTCGATCTGCGCCGAGGCTGCGGTGACCTCGACTGCCGTCTGAACCTCGCCCAACTCGAGGCTGATGTTGGCGGTGGTCGCGCGATTGAGGGAGACGGCAATTCCGGAAAGCATCGCCGGAGCGAAGCCTTCCGAAGCGGCGGACAGCGTGTACTCCCCGACCGGGAGATTGTTGAATCGGTAGGCACCGCGTTCGTCGGTCTGCTGGTTCCATAGCACGCCGGTGTTGACGTTCTCGACCGTCACGGCGCTGCCCGGAATGGATGCACCGGTCTGGTCGAGAACGGTTCCGACGAGGTGTCCGTCCGCCGCCTGACCGAGGGCAGCGTCGGGCACGCTCAAGAAGATTGCTATTGCCGCAACTGCACGGAACCGTTGTCTCATCGAGTATTCCTCATCACGGTCAAACTCCGTGGGCAAGGGACATTTCGGTCTCCGGAGTTAGTGAATCAGAGCCATCGAGGATCAAGTCCATCCTGTGTTGGATGACGAGGTTCATCAAGCCAAGCCATCTCGTGGGAAAGGAGTTTGAAACTGCGACCGAACCAACCGGCACGGTCCGCAAGCACCTACATGTGCCGGGCCGAGGTCGTGGCGGGCCCTCACCCGGGTGGTTTCCGTCAGGGCAGCAATTATGGATCGCTGCGCCGCAATCCACTGCATGCCGCGGACAACATGCTGACATCCGAACCCGCCGCTTCCTCCAGGGTCTTCTCTCCCAAACATCCCCTTGCGGTTGCGATCGTGATGGTGGGGGTAATCATGATGTTGAATTGCAACGATCCGGTCATGGCGCCGAGGGTGTCCTGACGCGACTCCCAAGACGCTAAAGTCGCCATTAACGGTATCCCGTTTAAGACGAACTCAGCCGGGTCTTCGGAAGACAAGCTGAGCGTCCCATCATCGGACACCTCTCCCGCAACCATCATCACCACATCTGACCCGAAGACGACCGAGTTCAGCGTACCGGTAACCATTGCGCCGGACTGATCCAGTTCAGCGGTCAGCCCAAAATTCGTGCCGCCGCAGCTGATCAGGCCCTGGCAAGGCTGCAAAGCAGGGTTCGTCGATGTGATTTGCGTGACGATCATCGCATCCTTCCAGGTCCCTTCCCAAAGTCCGTCGGTATTCTGGAACTGCGTAGTGGGGAGAATCGTAGGCGGCAGCGTGCTGAAGGTGAGGGTGACTCCGTCGGGCTGATTTTCGAAATGCAGCCCTACAACTGTAACTTGCTGATCACAGTCGATCCTCGCGGACCCACCGAGGAAGGTTTCCGGAATCGAAATGACGCTGTTGAGCAGTCCCAGGAACTTAGTATTCGATGAGATGGGCATCAGCGTGGTTTCGCCCAGATTCTCCCGTTGAAGGTTCTCAAGAGTAAGGTCGCATACGGCGTCGATGTCCGTATTGTTTGCGATCGCGATACCCGGCAAGGCGTCTTGGGACAGGATCGGGAACTGGAAAACATACCCGGGTTGCGCGCTGAATACCGTGGCAATTCCCGTCGGCTCGCCCGAGCCGCTGATCGACGCGAACACAACCTGGGCCACGACAGGATCAACGCAATCGAGAGTAGCGTAGCCGTCTCCCAAGGCCAATTCGTTCCGGGTGCTCCATACCAGATGACCGCCGGATTCCGTAAGGTCGAATGTCGCCATTGAACCCTCCGCCATAATGCCTTCGGCGGCTTCAAACCTGTGCACGGTCAGGCCGTGCAATTCGAGCGTACAGGAGTTCGACGACTGGCCAGCGTTCGTGACAACCAGGGAGGATTGCCATCCACCCCCGTCGGCGATGTGGGGAAAGACATGGAAACGCTTCGCCGTTTCATCGGGCTGCGCGAAAGCGGGCAGCGCCCAAACGGCGGTCATTAAGAGTGCAACGAGTATCTTCATGATCAGGAACCTTTTTCCAAGAGGATTACAGGATGGGGATAGTATACAAAAGACGCGGCAAATGCATCCGGCGGGGTTTCAATCGTCGGAAAGTCTAATAGCCCTGCTTGGCTTCGAAAGTAAGCGTGACTTTTTCGGGCGGGGCGACACCGGCGGCAATCATCACTTCACGAATCGCCGCTTCGGCCCTGGGCTGGGGCCGAAAGCTTCCCGGTCTCCGGTAACCCGTGGCGATGGCCAATGGCGTCGCCCCGTACTTGTTTTTTCGATTCCAGACTTCAATACGGGCTCCTTTGGCGGCGAGCAGCTTGATGGGCTCGGGCCGATCATTGTAGGCGGCCGCATGCATCGCCGTTTCGCCGTTCGCGTCGACGGCATCGATATCGACGCCGAGATCCAGCAACAGTCCGATCGTCTGCAGGATATCTTCCACGGATGTACTCTTCGCGCCCGCCATCATTAACGCGGTGCTGTTGTCCCGATCCCTGAGGTGGGGATCGGCACCCAGGTCGATCAGGGTATTCAAGTAATCGACATCAGCGGTCTGGGCGGCCGCCAGGAATGCCGTCGGCCCGTATACGGCGGAGCCGATATTGATCATGCCCGGACCCTTCAGCCTTGCATTCAAGTTCGCGCCATGAGCCGCCAGCTCGCGGACGAACTCGAGACTGGTCATGCCGCCGGTAGGCTCGGGAGGCGGATCGGCATCGCCCAGCGAGACTCTGCGCGACCCGGAAACTGCGTGCAAAGCTGTGTAGCCGATGGGGTCGGCGGCATTGGCATCGGCGCCGATGTCCAGCAGATGGGCCGCCAGTTCGAATTGACCGTTCTCGACCGCGAGATGCAGGGCCGTGGCGCCGGGCCTCAGCCGCCCGCCGTAGCCGCGATGACGCCAGTCCTTGTGAGGGTCAATGCGTCTGTTGATGTCGGCTCCCGCTGTCACGAGCGTCTTCACGACTTCCGTGTGGCCGTTCCTCACGGCGAAGAGCAACGGCGTGAAACCCGAGGATAGAGTGGTCCGGAAATCGGCGCCTGCCTTGATCAACTCCACGACGACCTCGGCGTGCCCTTCCGCGGCCGCCCAGGTCAGGGCTGTCTGTTCCGGTTTCGTCTCGAAGTCGAAAATCGTAGGGTCGGCCAAGCGGATGAGGAAGGCGCCGGCGCCGGCCAGCGCATGCCGTCCCATTCCATGAACTTTCCGGTGAACGTCGGCTCCACGGACCAAGAGCGCCTTGACAGGCTCGACCCGCCCCGTTCGAGAGGCGGTCATCAAGGCGGTCTCGCCTCCGGGAAGGCTGCTGTTCGGGTCCGCTCCCGCATCGAGGAGAAGCTCGACGAGCGCGCCATTCCCGTTGGTGCAGGCCAACGTGAGCGGCGTCACCCCATATCGGTTGGCGCTATTCACGTCGGCGCCAGTCTCGACCAGCAGCCTGGCCATCTCGAGATCATCGTGAAGGCAGACCCAGTGCAGCGCCGTCATGCCGTCTACCTGGGCTGCGTTCACGTCCGCAGACTGATCAATCAGGACGCGGACGGCCTCCCGATCCATGGTCCGGGCCGCATTCGCCAGCGGCGAGTCAGCCGCGAACGCCAGACTCATCGCTGACAGGAGCACGGCCGTAAAGCAGCAAAGCCGCGATAAGCGCTTGCTCCCGCTTGCGGCTCCCGGGTTGTCATGGCTCCAGGCGGCATTAACCTGCATTGCTCACCACCCGACGTCCGAAGCACGCGGTAAAAAGGCCATGTTTCGTGTTTCGTGATTCGTAAAAACCATAAAAGCCGTGTTTCGTGACTCGTGTTTCGTGAAAAACCTTAAAGGCCGCGTTGCCGGCGCGGACGGCTCGCGCCTCGTCCTGACGGCCCTCTCACGCACTTCGCCTCGCCACGAGACGAGAAAAGCAGGTTCAGCGCCATGGGGTCTCTCCGTCGTATTCCGTGCGGAATCAGATCGACAGCAGCTCCTCGACCTTCCCCTTGCTGTCGGCGAACGAGTCCATGCGCACGCCGGCCTTTTCCAGCAGCGTCAGATGCAGGTTCGCGAGCGGCGTACGATCCTCATAGCTGATGTGCCGTCCGCCCTTCATCTTGCCGGCGGCACCACCCGTCACCAGAATCGGAAGGTTGATGTGGTCGTGCAAATTCGGATCTCCCATGCCGCTGCCATACATGTATATCGAATGGTCGAGCAGAGACCCGTCCCCATCCGGCGTGGTCTTGAGTTTTTCGAGAAGATACCCGAACAGCGACACATGATACTCGTTGATCTTCGCCATCTTGGCGATCTTCTCCTGATCGTTCCCGTGGTGGGTCAGCGGGTGGTGCGGCTCGGACACTCCAATCTCGTGGTAGCTTCGAGTGCTGCCTTCTCTCGCCATCTGGAACGAAATCACCCGGGTGATATCGGCTTGGAGGGCCAGCACCTGCAGGTCGAACATCAACCGGACATGATCGGCATAAGCAGCCGGCACGCCGACCGGCCGCTCCGCGTCCGGCGCCGGATTCTCGTTCACTCCCGCTGCCGCGATCTGAATGCGGCGCTCCACTTCCCGCACGCTGTTCAGGTAATGATCCACTTTTACGCGATCACCCGAGCCCAGCTCCGTCCTGAGGCGCGAAATATCGCTTTTGACCCGATCCAGCATGCTGGCCTTCTTTTTTAGCGTCCTGCTTTGCTCCTCCGGGCTGCCCTCGCCGAACAAGCGCCCAAAAACCTTCTGGGGGTTCGCCTCATAGGGAAGGGGAGAGGTGGGCGATGACCAAGAGAGATTGTTCTGGTACACGCAGGCATAGCCATCGTCGCATTGCCCCACGATATCCAGGAGTTCGATGCCCAGCTCGAGAGACGGGAGCCGCGTGTCCTGGCCGATTTCCCGGGCTGCTATCTGATCGACGGTAGTGCCGAGATAGTAATCGCTGCTTTCGGTGAACTTCGCCTTCGCACAGCTCAGGTAGGAGGAGTTGGACGTCGCGTGCGTGCCCGGATAGGCGTTCTTCAGCTCCATGTTCGTCACGACCGTGACGTAGTCCTTGTGCCGCTCGAGTGGCCGCAGGATGGGTGAAAGCTCCGTCAACGAATGGTCACCTGGAGGGGTCCAGCGGTTGATATCCGATCCCATCGGAATGAAGATGTAGCCCAGACGGCGCACGGGGCTGGCCGGCGTAGCGGCCGTCGGGGTCATGGCCGGAACCATCGCGTCCAGCAGCGGAAGCGCCACGGTTGCGCCCATTCCCCTTAAAAGCGTCCGCCGCGGGAGAGCCTTCCTGGTGATGATCATAGTGATCTCCTCATCTGAAACGGCTTGCTCTTCACGATCCCAAGTATAAGGGACGAAGAGCGAAAATCCTCGGAGCGAGAATCCCGCACGATCTTTCGAACCGCAGGAGCATCGTAGTGCTCGACCACCCTGCCCAGGGAATACGTCAACAGCTTTTCGACCAGGGTGCCTACAAACAGCGTCGGCCGCTCCAACAGAGCCTTCTCGAGTCCCGACACCCCATCGAACTCCGCGCCCCCGGGGAAACTTCCCGTTGCGTCAATCGGCTGTCCCTCTTCGGATTTGCGCCAGCGGCCGGTGGCGTCATAGTTCTCGAGCGCAAAGCCCACCGGATCCATCAAGTTGTGGCAGCCGAAGCAGGCGGGATTGGCGCGATGCTCCTTCAACCGCTCCCGCACGGACAGGCTGCCATCGATCGTCTTGTCCTCCAGGGTCGGAACGTTGGCCGGCGGCGGCGGCGGCGGCACGCCGAGCAGGTTGTCCAGCACCCAATGCCCACGGATGACCGGCGAGGTCCGCGTGTTGTAAGACGTCACCGTCAGGATGCTTCCGTGGCGCAACAGTCCGCCGCGCCGGCTGTCGCCGTCAAGCATGACCTTGCGGAACCAACTGCCATACACGTGCGGGATGCGGTAGTGCTTGGCGAGGCGTTCGTTCAGAAACGTGTAGTCGGAGGCGATCAGGTCAAGGACGCTGCGATCCTCCTTGATGACGCTTTCGAGAAGCAGTTCGGTCTCGCGCCGCATCGCCTGCCGCAGATTGTCATCGAAATTCGGGAACAAGCGCATGTCTGGGGATACCGACTCCAGATTTCGCAAGTGCAGCCACTGGGAGGCGAAGTTCGACAGCAGGGCATGAGAACGCCGATCGCTCAGCATGCGACGCACTTGCCGTTCCAAGACCTCGGGGCGGCTCAACTCTCCCCGAATCGCGATGTCGAGAAGCTCATCGTCGGGAATGCTGCTCCAAAGAAAGAAGGAAAGCCGCGACGCCAGTTCCAGATCGCTTATGGGGTAAGCGGTATTCGGCGAGATCCCGGCAGGGTCTCTCTCCACACGGAACAGAAAGTCCGGACTGACCAGGATCGATGACAGGGCCATCTCGATCCCGGCTTCGAAGCCATCCTCGGACCGTCCCCGGCGATAGAATTCCAACGGGCTTTCGAAGTCTCTCTCCGTTACCTCCCGCCGGTAAGCGCGGCGCATGAGCGTCGCCAGAATCCGCCTGACGCAGTTTTCTTCGTCTTCGGCGCCCTGCGGACGGCAGACGAAAACGCGGTCGCGGCTGGGCGTGTTGCCGGGGCCCTTCGCGTTATAGGGACCGATAATCGCGACTTCGTAGACCGCCGGCTGGACGCGGGGATGCCGGTACGCGTTGAAGTGAGCCTGGTACGGCTGCCGGTCCATTTCGAGCACGGCCCATGGCTTCTTGAGGAACGTCACGCCAAGCCGGTGCGGACCGGCCGAGATCGGAATGCGGGCTTTGAGGTGCTTGTCGACCGCCGAATGATCTCCGACATGGCGCGGCGGCACGACCTCGAACAGCCGGACCCGTTCGTTGTTCAGAAGCAGCTCCACCTGGTGCGGCTCTCGCAAACCCTCGACCTGCTCGTCCCGGTCGCGCGTCAGCCGGATCACGATCTCGTACTCGGCGTCCAGCGGAAAGATGTGAGGAAAGAGAGTTCCGCCGCGGGTCCCTATCGGGAGGACATCGATATGCCACTCCTGGGTGAAGTCCGGCTTCTTGTTGATCGTCTCGACGGAGAGAGAGGTGACCGGCCGCCCGACCGCCAAGCGGGAAATCTTGTCCGCCGCCGCTACGTAGGATTCGAGCAGCGTCGGAG
Organism: Bryobacterales bacterium; assembly: GCA_026713545.1. Lineage (GTDB taxonomy): Bacteria > Acidobacteriota > Terriglobia > Bryobacterales > UBA6623 > JAPPLB01. The sequence goes on along the minus strand of JAPOOG010000157.1, from coordinate 64,307 downwards.
AGAGGCCGCCTACCGTGATGTTGTCGAAGCCCGAACTGGACTCATCCCGCGGCAGCATCGACGAGAAGTCCAGCTCGAGGGCAAGAAGGTCGCGGATGGCGTTCCGGTATTCCGTCCGGGTGAGCCGCCGGAAGGTGTCGGTGCGGCCGGGGTCGGGCCGGGTCGCGGCGGCGCTGTCGAGCGAGGCCTCCAGCGAAGAAATCACCGCCTCATAGGTCGTCTCGTCCGGACGCCGAGACCCCACGGGAGGCATCTGGCGGCCGCGAAGTTTCCGCACCGCCTTCTCCCAGATCGGGGCATTCCCGCTCACCGGGCGGGCGCTTGCCCGGTCGAGCGCGAGACCGGCGGTTTTCAGAGTCTCGTTATGGCAGGAGGCGCAGTATTGCTCGACGAGGCGCTGGTGCGGGGCAGGGGACGGCGCGGGCTGCTGCGCCTGCAATGCGCACAGGGACACGCCGGCAACAACCAAGCCCACGAGCCAAGGATGGACCCGCAGCGTCCGATCTACGGTTACCATTGAGTCCCCTGCGGCAATCGCAGCATAGCAGAGCCACCGCGGAGCCGCAAAGGCCCCTTGCGCCGTGTCAACGCAATCGAGAAAGTTCACCTGATTACGCACGATAGAAGTTCCCCTTTCTCAGCATGGGTTGAGTCGGCGTGAGCCGCAGCGGAAGCAGCCCGGAGGGCGACGGGATCTGCAGACAACGGCGCTTGAACACTTGCTCCGTGGCGCCCCCCCCCCACAAATAATGCCGGGAAATGGTGGGAAATGCCGGGAAATGGTGGGTAGGGAAGCAGTGAGCGGCAACAAAATTGCCGCGCAGTGCCGCGCAATGCCGCGCAATGCCGCGCGAACACGTGCCGGCAAGCAGCAACTGAGCGGCGGGCGCGGAAACCCTGGGCGGCTTGGGAGCGCCGGGCAGACCGCAGCCGGCTCGGCCGGAGATGGCCTTGACGGTCTCGCCGGGATTGCGGAGAGAGGGCGTGCCGGCCAAGGTTGCCGGCGCTACGAAGAACACACTTCGCTGGGGACGAATGGGCGTGATATCACCTCCTCGATGTTTTCCGCTTTTCTCTTCGCGAGAACAATGATTTCCACCTCGCAATCCTCATGCTATGCCGGCCGGGGCGCAAAAAAAAGACTGAAGGGCTTCAGTACCAAGAGGTATCGATTCGTAAAAAGCATAAAAGCCGTGTCTCGTGATTCGTGATTCGTGTTTCGTGAAAACCGTTGGCCGCGTCTTGGGGTGGCTCCAGGAAGGAACGCCGGAGGGGCGGGGAAGGTAAAGGCCGGGGTTAGTGGTTAGTTATCAGTTATTTGTGAGAACCATTGGCGGGGGCCTAGCTCACCAGGGGAACGTCGCCCATCGCGCCGACATGGCCGCTCGGGCCGCGTCAACTTACCGATGCCCGGAAAGACACATTGATGACCGGCCTATTCGCAACCCTCGAAGAACTGCGAGCCGCCAACGCGGCGCGGGGCAACGGCTTCATATCTCTTCTCCCGGCCGGTTCTTGTTGCCTTTCCCAAGGAGTTAGACTAGTTTTATACCTAGTCATTCTTTTGACCGAGGTAACGCTGCATGAGCAAGACATGGCAGGTGCAGGATGCCAAGGCGCGCTTCAGCGAGTTGCTCGAGACGAGCCTCAGCGAAGGGCCGCAGATCGTGACCAAGCGAGGCGAGGAGACGGCCGTGCTGGTGTCCATTGACGAGTGGCGTCGTCTGGAGAAGCGCGCCAGACCGGATCTCAAGGAACTTCTGCTCGCTCCGCAGGCGCGCACTGAGGCGCTGACGCCGCCACGGCCGCCGCATCATCGCCGCCGAGTGTCGCCGAGCTTCGAGTAATCCCGTGTATCTGCTCGATACAAGCGCAGCAGAAGTTTTTCGATAAGATACAACGTATTATTTTTGCGAACACAATCGAGCTTATCCTTAATCAACGCGTTCCATCCTTAAGCAATCCGCAAGCGGACTGGGCGCGATACCCGCGCGCTTCATCGCGGTTCTGTTCTGTGGTAGGTAGAAGCCGAACCCGTTGGGCGTCGAGTCGTCGGTGATGATTTGGCAAGGCTGAAGGGCCGGGATACACGGCGATTCTCTGTCGTAACGGGACGTGAACGGCTCGGTTCAATGCTGTCGGAGAAGAAGACATAGCACGTCAGTAGCGATTCCCTCTGCCCGTGTTACCGCCGTTGGCGGCTTCTATGCCAATTTCCTTCACCCGTTCGATCAATCGTTCGGAGAGAGTCTGAACTGACGTGCATTCTGGTTCGCAGACGACCATTTCAGCGGATCGGGTCATGGTCTTGGCTGCGAATTTCGCTGACGGCATAAACGCTATGCCACCGGTGCTCCGCGATTCTGCCCGTGCATGCTACGCTCGACACGATAAGGCGATTCTCGGACAGCCACGCTCACGCGGGCGCGGTTGAGGCCGCAAGCCGACCTTCAGCCCGGGTCGGGTGCAGTTGCTCGCCGCGTCTCGATGGTCGGTGGGAAGGGCAGTCTCCAACAGAGTGGCATTCGGAGGCCATTTATGGAACTAATTCGAGGATGTGACTCACAATTTGCCCCGGAGAAAACAGGGCAGATTCGTCTTTGCAAAGCAACCTTCTACCGTGATATCGATGTGGCCAATCTCGGTATCCGTGATGAGAAGGAGGGAGAAACCAGACTACTCGCGGAAGGGACGATAACAAGGGAGGCAAAGGACGACCTATTGCTACCGGAAACGGCAGTGACAATTGCGATGAGCGATAGTGAAGTTGTCGGCACCGCCCATTTGAAAGAGGGGAGTAAAAGAGCAACCTTTAAGCATGAGTTACGGACTGAAGTTCACCCTATTCCGTACATATTTTGCACATCGCGAAGACCAGAATCTACAGACGAAGAAAGAGTGTTGAAAGAGGCGTTACATAAAGAGTACAACGCGTGGTATATAATCAAGGACGCAGACGCTCTTGGAAGAGAGTTGGAGAAGTCAATCAACGGTTGGCTGTTTGATCGGCAAGTAACGGAAAGCAAATTAACCAAGCGTTACGGTTGGGTGAAGTACTACGAGGGAGACAAGCCAAGGGTCATTGCGGACATGACAGATGACAACTGGGGCGACCGCGTTACCGAATATCTTGTATCGATGGAGGCGTGGTTCAACAAGAGACATATTTATCATAACGAAGCGGAATACAGATACGCCTTTGTTATTGAAAGCTCCCAACTGCCTACACTCCCGAAGTTTATTCTATTGGACCTTACCATGTCAGCCATCAGGTTGTTTGAAAGGGCTTATTAATTCCCACAAAATGTTATGACACTCTTTAGTAGTTTGTAGCGTCTATATAGATATGGAAACCCCAAAGGTGTGAAACGGCATTTTGAGGTGTTGGAGAAGCGACGTTTCGCAGTAATGCACTTGATCGACCAATGCCTCAGGACCTTGGACCAGGCAGCTCTACGACTGTCGGCGGGACAGGATTTCATGCGACAAGGTCATGCGAAATGAGGGCAGGTCAGCCATGCTGTCGTTGGAACTGACGCTCGCCAGCGTATGAACGTCATCAATAAAGAAGAGGCCACATGAGCAAGAAGTACGAGAAGCTGAAAACGCTTCTGAAGGAACTGTTCCAGCTCGACCAGCCCGACCTGGACTTCGGCCTCTACCGCGTCATGCACGCGAAGAGCGCCGAAATCACGCAGTTCCTCGACAACGACCTGCTGCCGCAGGTAAAGGCCGCCTTCGCGCTCTACCGCAGCGCCGACAAGGCGGAGCTGGAGAAGGAACTGTCCCAGGTGACCGCGGGCGTCGAGGCGGCGGGAATGAACCCGGACGACTCGCCCAAGGTCCAGGACCTGCGCACCCGGCTCGCGAGCGACGCCGTGGACATCGGCGCGCTGGAGAGCGAGGTCTACGGCCACCTCTACAGCTTCTTCCGCCGGTATTACTCGGAGGGCGACTTTCTGGCCAAGCGCGTCTACAAGCCGGGCGTCTACGCCATCCCCTACGAGGGCGAGGAGGTCACGCTCCACTGGGCCAACAAGGACCACTACTACATCAAGACCAGCGAGTACCTTCGCGACTACGCCTTCCGCCTGAGGCCGGACGACGAGAAGAAGCCAATGCGCGCCCACTTCCGGCTGACGGACGCCGCCGAGGGCGAGCACGGCAACGTGAAGGCCGCCGAGGGCAAGGACCGCGTGTTCATCCTGGCGGCACCAGGAGAACCCGGCGGCGACTTCATCGCCGAGGAGGACGGCGGGCAGGGCAGGGAGCTTGTCATCCGCTTCGAGTACCGCCCGGCAACGCTCACCGACTGGCCCGAGGACGAACGCGGCGGAAAGAAGAAGCCCCCGGCCCAGAAGGACCTGATCGCGCTCGCCGTCAAGAGAATCCTGGCCGTCACCGACGCCGCGTTGAGGGAGTGGATCGCCGAGCTTGGCAAGCCGCACGTCATGGCCAGCGGCGAGCGGGCCGATTACAGCCGGCTGGAAGCGCACCTCCGGCGCTACACCGCGCGCAACACCTATGACTACTTCATCCACAAGGACCTCGGAGCCTTCCTCCGCCGGGAACTGGACTTCTACATCAAGAACGAAGTCATGCACCTGGACGACGTGGAGAACGAGACCGCGCCGCGCGTCGAGCAGTACCTCTCGAAGATCAAGGCCGTCCGCAAGATCGCGGGCAAGATCATCGACTTCCTCGCCCAACTCGAAGACTTCCAGAAGAAGCTGTGGCTGAAGAAGAAGTTCGTGGTGGAGACGCGATACTGCATCACACTCGATCGAATCCCCGAGGAGTTTTACCCGGAGATCGCCGCGAACGAGAAGCAATGCGAAGAGTGGGAGAAGCTCTTTTCGATCAACGAGATTAAGGGAGATCTGACTGCCCCAACATTCTCAAAGCCGCTCAAAGTGGAATTCTTGCAAGCAAACAAACAACTACTCGTTGACACTGCGTGGTTTTCATCCCATTTCACGGCAGCAGTCTTGAATGCACAAGCCGACTTGGATGCGGGCTTGTGCGGGGTCGTTGTCTCGTCCGAAGCAACCCAGTCCAGTAGGCTCCTGAGACGCTGGCTTTCTGATCGCGTGGGCGTTCTTCTGGCGGATCCACCATATAACACGGGGAACGATGGATTCCCTTACAAGGACAATTATCAACACTCCTCATGGCTAACGATGAACTCTGATTTCCTTGCAATCATGAAAACTGTCATGCGAGCGGATGCTTTATGCGCTTGCTTCATCGACGATCATGAAATATACCGACTCGGGCTCCTTATGAATGAAGTCTTCGGTGAAGGCCAGAGGGCAGCATGCGCTCCATGGAAGTCTGAGGCGAGCGGGGGAAAAGAAAAAACAGGACTTCGAACGGGTCACGAATACGTCCTGATTTATCACAATGGCGATGGGAAGTGTATCGCACAGACGGAGATTTCGACAGGAGCTCTTGATCGTGAGGACAAGTGGGGGAAGTACAGAAAGGGCCGCGAATTGAGGAAGTGGGGAGGTACTTCCTCTCGAACGGATCGGCCCGAGCAGTGGTTCCCTTTACCGACCCCTGATGGCTCCATGGCATTGCCCGTAAAGAACGACGGGTCGGAGGGGCACTGGCGATGGGGGAAGGCAAATCCGGCGATGAAGAAGGCTGTGGATGATCCGGAAGTGTTCCATTGGGAGAAGTGTAGCTACGGTCCAGGTGTCTCGGTTGACGCCGCAACTGAACGATGGGTGCCTTTCGAGAAAATCAGAGACATAAAGAAGTCAGTCGGTTGGGGCACGTGGCTCGATAGTGTTGGTACCAACGCCGATGCTACTCGGGAACTCAAGGCCATGTTTGGAAAGAAGCCTTTCGAGACGCCGAAGCCTAGCTCAATCTATCGTTGGTTGGTCTCACTCCACAATGATGACGAAACGTATATTGTCGACCTCTTCGCTGGCTCTGGAACTGTAGCCCATACAGTCATCGACTTGAACTCAGAGGATGGCAGCAAGAGGCGATTCGTCGTTGGTGACATCGGTGGGTCAATTCAGGACACTGTTTGGCCTCGAGTCAAGAAAGCCGGGTATGCGCGTTCCTGGAAGGACGGGAAGCCCACCAATCGAAGCAACGGAAGTTCTCTTCTGTGCAAGCAAGTAGTCCTCGAATCCTACGAAGATGCGCTCAACAACCTGGAGACCCGCCGCAGCGAGAAGCAGCAGCTTCTGCTCGACGCCCCCGAGGCGCAAGGGTCGGACGGCCTCCGGGAGCAGTACATCCTGCGCTACCTGCTCGACGTGGAGACGCGCGGCAGCCCGTCGCTGCTCAACGTACGTGCCTTCAGCGACCCAACGGCGTACAAGCTGAAGGTCAAACGGCCCGGTTCGGACGAGAGCCGCGAAGTCAACGTCGACCTGCAGGAGACCTTCAACTGGCTGATCGGCCTCACGGTCCGGCACATCGCCGCGCCGCAGGCCTTCAGCGCCGCGTTCGAGCGCGACAGCGAGGGCCGCCTGCGGTTGAAGGACCGCCTCAAAGAGGAAGAGGACGGCCGGTACTGGTTCCGCACGGTCAGCGGCGCCACGCCCGACGGCCGCCGGACGCTCGTGATCTGGCGCAAGCTCAGCGGCGATCCGGAGCAGGACAACCTGGTGCTCGACGAGTGGTTCACGCGGCAGGGCTACTCGGCCAGGGACAGCGAGTTCGACCTGATCTACGTCAACGGAGGTAACAACCTCGAAAACCTCAAGACCCCCGACGATCTTTGGAAGGTGCGGCTCATCGAAGAAGACTTCCATCGCCTGATGTTCGAGACGGAGGGGGCGTGATGGCGCGCCGCGCCCGCAACCGTCCGCAGGTCCCGTTCGTCTTCAAGCTGGTACTCAACCAGTGGCTGCTGTCGCAGTTCAACGTGAAGCGCTTCGAGGAACTGGCGGAGCAGCTTCGCAACGAGGCGCTGGAAGGGCTGGACGAGAACAACATCCACCACTTCCACCACGAGCTCACGGCACGGTTTTTCAACCTGACGCAGCTTCCCACCGAGCTGCTGCTGGAGTACGACCAGAACATCGTCAAGCACACGCAGCGGCTGAACGAACGCCGGATCACCCGCGGCGAGGAGCCGATCGTCTGGAAGTATTTCCAGTACCTGACCCTGCTCTTCAGCGAGATCTACCTCGACCGCTACTTCCGCGATCCCGAGGCGCTGCTCAAGGAACTGAACAAGCAGGCGGCGGCCTGCAACGAGGACAAACCCGAGGCCGACCGGATCGCCGCGTTCGACGAAGCCTCTGAGGCTTGGCCGCAGCTCAACAAGCTCGCCTTCTGGATGGCCACCGGCAGCGGCAAGACGCTGCTGATGCACGCCAACATCCTGCAGTACCGGCACTACTTGACGCGGCACAGACGGCAGCGCGAGTTGAACCGCATCATCCTGCTCACACCCAACGAAGGGCTGTCGCAGCAGCACCTGCGCGAGTTCGAAGCGGCGGGCATCGACGCTGAGCTGTTCGACAAGGACGGCCGCGGGCTGTTCAGCGGGCACGCCGTCGAGATCCTCGAAGTGACCCGGCTGAAAGATGAGATGGGCGAGAGGACCATCGCCATCGACGCTTTCGAGGGGAACAACCTGGTGCTGGTGGACGAAGGGCACCGCGGCGCCAGCGGAGGAGAAACAGGCGCGTGGATGAGCTACCGCAACGCGCTGTGCGAGAAGGGGTTCTCCTTCGAGTACTCGGCCACCTTCGGGCAAGCGGTCAAGGGCGACCCCAAGCTGACCGAGCTGTACGCCAAGAGCACGCTGTGCGACTACTCGTACCGCTATTTCTACGGAGACGGTTTCGGGAAGGACTACCAGATCCTCAATCTCGACGAGGGAACGCAACAGAACCAGCTCGAGCTAATACCTGACGGCCTGCCTGCTCTCGTTCTTCCAGCAGCAACGGCTCTACCGCGAGCATGGCGGAGCCTTCCGGGCGTTCAACATCGAGAAACCTCTGTGGGTCTTCGTCGGCGGGCGGGTCGTCAAGGGCCTTGACTCAAAGGACGCGTCGGACATCGTCGAGATCCTGCGGTTCCTGGACCGCTATACGGCCGACCGCGACGGCAGCATCCAGCGCATCCACCGGGTGCTGAACCAGGGGCTTGTCACCGCGACGGGCAAGAACCTGTTCGCCGGACGCTTCGGGTATCTCAACACCCTCGGACTCATGGCGAAGCAGATCTTCGACGAGACGCTCAAGGTGCTCTTCAACGCCCCCGGCGGAGGCCGGCTGCATGTCGAGAACCTGAAGGGCGCGAGCGGCGAAGTGGCCCTGCGGCTGGGCGCAGAGAACGAACCCTTCGGCGTCATCAACGTGGGCGACGACGCCAAGCTGGTGAAGCTGTGCGAAGGGAAGGGCCTTGACATTGGCGAGCGTGAGTTTTCGGGGTCGCTCTTCCACGAGATCAATCAGCCGCATTCGACGGTGCATCTACTGATCGGCTCGAAGAAGTTCACCGAGGGCTGGAGCAGTTGGCGGGTCTCGACGATGGGCCTGATGAACGTGGGCAAGGGGGAAGGCGCGCAGATCATACAACTCTTCGGGCGCGGCGTGCGGCTCAAGGGTTACGATCTGAGCCTCAAGCGCAGCGGCAGGACCAAGCTCCCCGAAGGCGTCGAGCGGCCGAAACACATCGGCATCCTCGAAACGCTCGGCATCTTCGGCATCCATGCCAACTACATGGCGCAGTTCCGCGACTTCCTCAAGGAAGAGGGGCTGCCCACCAACGACGACCGGATCGAGTTCCTGCTGCCGGTGATCAAGAACCTCGGGAGTCAGAAACTCAAGACGATCCGGCTCAAGAAGACGATCAACGGCGTCAGCACCGAGTACGGGGACGCGTTCCGCAAGCTCGCGCCCATCCCGACCCTCAGGCCGCCGAATCCGGATCGCGGCAACGAGCACCGCCACTTGCAGGAGAACCGCTTACTGCTCAACTGGTATCCGAAGATCCAGGCGATGAAGTCGGGCGGACTGGCGGGCGGCGATGCCGACGCCGCGCCGAACGAGACGCACCTGATACCCCGCCACACGGCCTTTCTCGATCCAGACCGCCTCTGGTTCGAGCTGGAGCGATTCAAGGCCGAGCGCGGCTGGCATAACCTGAACCTGACACCGCAGGCGATCGAGGCGCTGCTCGCTGACAATAGCTGGTACCGCTTGCAGATCCCGGAGGAAGAACTTGTCGGAAATTCGTTCGAAAAGGTGCGCCTCTGGGAAGAGATCGCCCTTGCACTGCTCAAGAAATACACAGAGCGCTACTACACCTTCCGGAAGCGGGACTGGGAACTGCCGCACCTGGAGTACCGCTACCTGGAAGGGGACGACCGGAACTTCCCGGGTGCAGACGAATCACCTGACCAGGGCCACTACCGCATCCTGATCGACCGGTCGCAGCAGGAGATCGCCGCCAAGCTCGAAGAACTCAAGGCCGCGATCGAGAGGGGCGACCTCAACCCCTGGGAGTTCCAGGGCTTGAAGGCCATCTGGTTCGGCCAGCACCTCTACGAGCCGCTACTCTATCTCAACTCGAAAATCGTCGAGATCATCCCGGCGCCGCTGAACAAGGGCGAGAAAATGTTTGTCGAGGATCTGAAGGCGTTCCACGACGGGCATGGCGACTTCTTCAAGACCCGCGAACTCTATCTGCTGCGGAATCAAAGCCGGGGCCGCGGCGTGGGGTTTTTCGAGGCCGGCAACTTCCATCCCGACTTCATCCTCTGGTTGCTCGCGGGCGGCCGGCAGGATGTCATCTTCGTGGACCCCAAGGGTATCCGCAACCTCAGTCCGAACGATCCGAAGATCCGGTTCTACGAGACCGTCAAGGAGATCGAGCAACGCCTGGGCGACCCCACCGTGCGCTTGCAGTCGTATATCGTCTCGAACACTCCGTTCACGAAGATGCGGGTGCACTGGGGGATGGAGAAGAGCGAGATGCAGAAGCGGAATATCCTTTTTCAGGAAGACAGGGACCATTACGTTGGCATCATGCTGAAAGGGTAGCTGCGACAGGGGAACCCATATCAACCGCTGGTATAATCCGGGCATGGATCGGCTTTCGTTGCTGCTGATGGGGTTCTGCGGGCTCGTTTCGCTGTTTGCGCATCCGCTTGCGGGTGCTGACTGGGAACGGTTGGGGAGGGTGCAGAAGGTCTATCTGTGGCCGATGTCGGACTCTCTCGATCAATTTCTTGCCGAGCAGGTTGCGACCGAGGGTGTTTTCGACGTCGTCGTCGACCCGAAGCGCGCCCAGGCGATCCTGACCGACCGCATCAGCAGCAAGTTCCTGGAGGGCATGGAGGAGCTGTTTCCCACGCCCGAAGAAATCGCCGAGGCAACAAAAGAAGAGGAAGACGAGGAAGGAGCTGACGATCCAGGGTCAGCTCTCGCGGGGGCCTATCGCGTCGAACGGTCTCCGATCTATTCGGCGTCGCGGGCCGAGGGGGCCGTCTTTCTCGTGGATGTCAGGACGCGCGAGGTCCTTTGGTCGACGTTCCTGAAAGGCTACGACACGACACCGAAGGCCATGCACCGGCAGGCGCGGATGGTCGTGATGCGCTTGAAGAAGCAGCTTGAGGTAAGTTCGTTCTAAGCATCTCCACCCTTGGATGGGGGACTCAGTCGAGGCCGGGAAAGGCTGTGGAAAGTGGATAGTTGTTAGTGGTTAGTTTTTAGTGAAAAACCTTAGAGGCCGTGTTGCCGACGGGGGCGGCTCGCGCCTCGTCCTGACGCCCCTCTCACGCACTTCACATCGCCGCGTGGTGAGAAAAGCAGGCTAGGCATTGCCGTCCTTCGAAGGAGAACTCAGTCTAAGCCGGGAAAGGGTTCCAGGTCCAGGCTGGAGCGGTTATTCGCCTTGGCGACGAGCACATCCCGGTAGTGCCGTTCCAGTTTTGCCGCCACCACGGCCATATCCCACTTCCGTTCCACTTCGCGGCGCGCGCGCCGGGCCATCGCACGGCTCCGGACGGGGTCGGCGAGCAGCTCGCCGACTCGATCGGCGAACGATTTCGCATCGTCCGCGAGCTCGAGGTAGTCCGAGCCGCGTTCGGCCAAGCCCTCCGCGCCAATCGTCGTCGAGACCACCGGGATGCCCGCGGCGAAGGCCTCCAGCAGCTTCACCCGCACGCCCGATCCGCTGAGGATGGGGCACACAAAGACGGCATAGGCGCCCAGGGGGTCGCGGACATCATCGACCCGCCCCATGAACTCGATGCCCGGTTGGGCCAGCCGCTGCTCGAAACCGGGAGGGGCCTGCGCGCCGACGACGATCAGCCTGGCGCCTGGCCGCTCGCCGCGGACAGCAGGGAATACCCGCGAGACGAAGAAGTCGAGCGCCCGCCGGTTCGGGGGATGCCGGAAATTGCCGAGAAACAGAATCGAGCCGGCTTCCCGGCCCTGCTCGACAAACGGGTAGAAGCCGACGTCGATTCCCGCTCTGAGACCTGCAACGATCGGCGTGCCGTTGCCGACGAACGAAGCGAGATAACGACGGTTGACCTCCGTGCAGACCTGCACCGCATCGAAACGGCTGACCGCTTTCTTCTCGAAGCGCAGCAGCCGCAGGTATTCGTGGAAGCTCCTCATCCAGAGCGCCGGATCGCGTATTCCGGCGAGCGACCGCCAGACCGCCTGGAAAGCGACGTCGTGCTCGAACAGGAACATGCCTATCCGACGGAAGCCGGCGTGATAGGACGCCATGTGGGTGTACTCCAACTGCACCACGTCGGCTCGATGTTGAAGGATTGCCCGGTGCAGGACCCAAAAGAAATCATCGTGGTAGAAGCTGCGGGGTCCATGGGGCGCGAGCGAACCGATGCCGCTCTCGAGATTCTCCCGGCGAACAGAGAACTCGGCGCTCTCGCAGATTTGACCGAAGCGTTCGTTCCCGGCCCGCTCGTGCGGCTCATCGAGCAGGCAGAGAAGATGCACCCTGGACAACCGGCTGAGGTGTTGCAGAATCTGCTTCATGAAGACCGCTCCGCCGTGAACGGGCGGTTCGATCGGGTAGGGAGAGACGAAGAGCACGTTGAGCTTGGAGTCCGCGTTGCGCGGAGGCCGGAAGCGGTCCCAGAAATAGCCGCCGAGCGGCCGGAGGAAAGCCTCGTTGTCATCGATCGTAGATTGGCGTCGAGCCCGGCGGCGCGCTCGCAAGGCCGGCGGCAGTTGCTTCAGGGCTCGCAGGAAGCCGCGGGGAGTCGGGCGGGTCAGCTCCGGGCCGAACAGCGTGCGGGTCCACAGCCCTACATAGAGCCAACCGAAGTGTTCGGCCAGGCGCCGCCATTGGTGAATGTTCTTCCAGACGAACAGAAGCCGGTTCTTGCGGAGCACGGACTGGATGTAGGCATCGTTGAAATGCTTGCCGATCGTGCCGCGATGGTCGTGATAGACGATGCTGCGCGGTTCGTAAAGAATCACCCAGCCCCGTTTCCATGCGCCGTAGCTGATGTCGGTGTCTTCGTAGTAGAAGGGCTCCATGAGCGGGTCGAACCCGCCGAGTTCGAGGAACTTCCGCCGGTCGAAGGCGGTCGATCCTCCACCGGCATAGAAGGTCGGGAAGAGTTCTTTCACATGCGGGTCGATGCGGTGCTCGACGCGCAGGTGGCCCTCGATCCAGCGTCCCCGGGTAAGGCCGGTCTCCTCGCGCCGTTTGTTGGGATCAGAAAAAAAGATCTGCGAGGTGACGGCGAAGACACGGGGGTCGGAGAATCCCTGAAGCAGATGGCGGATAGCATCGGGGTCGAGGCGCATATCGTTGTTGAGCAACAACACGACATCGTTCCGCGCGGCGCGGATGCCGGCGTTCGAGCCTCCGCCAAACCCCAGATTGGTTTCCAGGGAGATGACGGTGACATCCGGGAAGGTTTCCCGGAGAAACTCGGCGCTGCCGTCGGTCGAGGCATTGTCGACGACGATCAACTCGTGAGCGGGGTTGGAGCCGAGCGCCTCTACGACGGACGGCAGGTTCCTTGCGAGCAGGCCGCGGCCATTCCAGTTCGGGATCACGACGCTGACCGCGTCCGCCCGAGAGGGTTGATCCGCAAGTTCAGCGCCGCGCCGCCGGCCACCGAAAAGGTCGCTTGCACACAATGCCGCGAAGGCGCCTGCGAGCAGGAAAGGGGCCGCCGCAATGAGAAAGACCAAGCGGCCGACCCCCGCCAGCGCGGCGATCAGAGCATTCATGATACGGCGAGGGATGCTGCGGCCTCAGGCCCGAAACGGCTGTTCAAAGTCACGTGGCAGGGGATACGAACGTAGCCGTAGACCGGCTTTCCATTGTGGGTCATCTGCAGCGTGAGCGCGTTGTCGACCTGGTCGCATACTTCCGCGCGACCGGGCGGCCCGTCGGTCACGGCCGGTGAAAACGAGAAGTTACCGGGATAGAGTTCCGGCACGTCGAGCAGAAAGTCGACGGTGAGCGTTTCACCGGGCCGCATCGGGGGCAGCTCCAATCCGTCAAGAGCCGCGCCAAAGACGGCGAACTCGAGGCCGATGTGATTCCGCATGGTCAGCGCAACACCGGGCTTCGCGAGCGGTTCGTTCGCGCGAAAGCTGACCCGCAAGGTCAAGGGTTGCCGCGCCTCGATCAGCGAAGCCGTCCGGCCCTTGGCATCCAGCGCCGCCATGCCGATGATCTCCGCGGAACCGTTCCCGCGGCGGGCATCGATGTTCGAAAGCCCTTCCACCGTTCGAGGGACCGGGGCGGCCGCGGCGCGGCCATTGCCGGGCGCCGTCATGGGACGCGAGCGGGCAGCCTCTTTCTCCGCCATGCGTGCGAGATAGCGGGCGGTAACTTCATCCGCACGGCCGACCGCCTTGACGCGGCCTTCCTCAAGCCAAACGGCCTGTTCCCCGATTGCCTTGATGTCCGCCATGCTGTGGGACACCAGCACGATCGTGACCTGCCGGGAGCGCATCTCGTGGATCTTCCTCAAACAGCGCTGTCGAAAATAGTAGTCGCCCACGGCCAGGGCCTCGTCGACCAACAGGATCTCCGGATCGGTGTGAATCGCCACCGCGAAAGCCAGCCTTACCAGCATCCCCGAGGAGTAGGTGTTGACCGGCCGATCGATGAACTCTCCGATCTCGGCGAAGCGGACGATGCCGGGGTAGCGCCTGTCGACTTCGGCCGAAGAAAGACCCATCAGGGTAGCGCTCAAGCGCACATTGTCCCGGCCGCTGAACTCGGGGTTGAATCCGGCGCCCAGCTCGAGCAGGGCGCCGACCCGTCCCGAGGCACGGACCTTGCCGCGGGTCGGTTCGAGGATGCCGGCAGCCAGTTGCAGAGTAGTGCTCTTGCCGGAGCCGTTCTCGCCGATCAAGCAGAAGATCGATCCCCGCGGCACTTCGAACGATACATCGCGCAGCGCCCAGAAGTCGTGGTGGTAGTTGCGATGGTGAAACGAAGCCAGCTCCTTGAAGCGATCGAGCGGTGAGCGGTAGATGGCGTAGCTCTTCGAGACAGAATCGAATGCCAGCGCGGTCACGGAGGGATCTCGTTTCAGAGGACGTCGGCAAAGCCGCGTTTGCTGTATCGGAAGAACAGTCCTCCGAGAACGAAGGCAGCCACGGCAAAGGCGGCGAACGCGGCCCAGTCACTCCAGGCAGGGAGCGCATTACCCAAGAAAGTTTCCCGGTAGGACCTCACCACGTACGTCATGGGATTGTAATGCAGAAGGAAGCGAAGGCGGCCGTCGAACTGGTTGCGCAGAATGTCTTCGTAGAGAAAGATCGGGGTCAGCCAGAACCAGACGGTGAGCAGGACCGTCAGCACTTGCGCGGTGTCGCGCAGGTACACGTGCAGCCCGGCGGCGAACCAGGATAGCCCCACCGTGAGCATGCCCATCAGGACCAGCAGCGCCGGAATGACGATGATGGTCCAACTCCACTGCCCCACCCACAACCCCGTCCCGACGAGGAGCAGCGCCAATCCCAGGAAGTGACTGATCAAGTTCGACAGGAAGATCGTCAGAGGCACGACTTCAGAAGGGAAGACGCTCTTCTTGATCAGGTTGGCGTACTCCGGCAGCGCTCCGGCCGACCTCTGAAGCGATTCCGAGAAAAGCAGCCACGGCAGCATGCCCGCGAACAGGAAAAGCGGGTAGTTGTCGGTCACCTCGCCGGCCGGCAGCTTCACTCCAAAGGCATACATGAACACGAACGTGTAGATTCCGAGCAGGACGAGCGGGTGAATCAATCCCCAAAGCCAGCCGGCGACAGAGCCGACATAGCGCATCTCGAAATCGCGCCGCGCCAGTTGGTAGATCAGGCTGCGATTGCGGACCAGGATACGCAGGAAGTGGGCGCCCGGCAGATGTCCAGCCATCGTATCGGACTGTATCGGCTTAGCCGAGGGCTGTCAAACCGTGATCCGTTCGCAGGCGCGCCCGAGCGCCCGCCCGAGCGCCGCGCCAAGTGGCCACGGCTGGGGATGAAGAGACACGAGATGACGCAGTGCCGGAACAAGGTTTTCCGTTACGTGCCGGATCATCGGAGACTATTTTCGCTGCTTGACGCGACGAACCGGAGATGAGGTCAGGAGGTTCATGAGGGCAGGGGACCAGCCTGCATATCTCACCATCCGATGGGGGAAGCACGCGAAAAAAGGCCGTGTTTCGTGACCCGAGGGGTGTGAAGGAGGCGATTTGGCAAGTACGCCTGTGCGCGCCAAGCGGCGCGCGCAGGCGTACCTGAGAGTGCATCGAGCACGGCAAGCAAGCGTTGCGAAGGAAAAGCGAAGTCATGGCGGCCTTGACGCCTACTTCGTTTTCGGGGTCCCGAATCACGACCTAAGAGACACGAATCACGGCCCTTTCCCCGTATCGATCAATCGGACCAATTCTCGGGTCGGAGTACGCCTTCGGGAAGGGTGGTGTCGGCGTCGCCCATGGTCTCGCTCAGTTGCTCGACGGTGAGATCCTCGGCCGTACGCAGATCGGCGCCCTTGAGATTGGCGCCCTCGAAGTCCACTCCGATCAGCCGCGCGCCGACAAGGTTCGCGCCGGACAAGTCAGCATCCCGAAGATCGGCGCCGGATAGATTCGCCATGACCAGGTTGGCCTTGGTCAGAATCGAACTGTTGAGGTTTGCCATCCGCAGATCCAGGTAGGCGAGGTCTGCGTTTGCCAGATCGGTCGTGATGTTTCGGTTCTTCTCCCTCCAGGTATTCCACTCGTCCACATCCTGCTTGAGATAACCGAGCTGCTCCTGGTTCGCCATGCTCAAACCCTTTCGCGGGATGCCGCCAAGATCCGGGGCGCCGCCTACGTCGAGGGGGCGCTTCCCATTGTGTGCCGAATCGCGCGAAGCCGCAACACAGGCCGCGCGGCTTGGCCCTGAGCCTTCGGAAAGTAGCGCTCGCGCAGACCCTCAGCGCCTGGCGGCGTTGCGAGGCTGGCCGCGACAACGCAGGCAAGCGAGACGATCATCGACCATACGAACGGATCGAACCCTCCGAAGCTCCTCGTGCCGAACGACACATATTGCAGGAGGAATGAAAGGAAACCTCCGGCGATGCCGGCCATGCAGCCCGCCTTGTTCATGCGGGGCCAATAGACGCCCAGGAGTGTCGGGAAGAAGAATGTCGCCGCCAGCCCGGTACTGGCAAACACAACGATGAATTGCAGGAAGTCCGGCGGTTGCAGCGCGAACGCCAGTGCAATGCCCGCCACCGAAAATGTCGCCAGGTAGCTGAGGTTGCGCGCCCGCTTCTCGGTGAGGCGTTCGGGTAGATTGCGCTCGTAGAGGTCACGGACAATCGCGCTGCTCGTAACCAGGAGAAACGAGCTGATCGTCGACATGATCGCGGCCAGCGGCGCCGCCAGGACAAACCCGGCCAATACCGGTGGAACCACCGCCAGAATCGTCGCCGGCGTTGCATGGTCGGCGGCCGCCAGATCCGGGACGAGCACCCGGCCCATGATTCCGATCCCGATGATGCAGGGGTACAGCAAGGAGATGTAGATCCCGATCAGGAAGCAGGCGCGCTTGATAGCCTTCGTGTCGCGGCAAGCAAGAAAACGCGTGATCGTCGAAGGTTGCGCCGCGCTCGCCAGCGCCCAAATGCAGAAGAACGAAATCGCCGTCGGAATGGGCAGAAAGTCCCCCGGGCCGGGAGTCGTCAATAGATCCGGAGTCTGCACCTCGAGCCCTTCGTAGACCGCCTGCAGGCCCCCGAGCTTGCGAATCGCGAAGAATACCGTGATCAATACGCCCGTCAGCATCACGATGGCTTGGAACGCGTCGGTCCAAGCCACGGCTCGAAATCCGCCGTAGGCCGTGTAGAGGCTCACCGTGAGAGCGAACCCCAGCACGCCCCAGTGATAAGGCACGCCTAGAACCGCTTCGATGACCCGCGCTCCCGCCACGTACTGCGCCACGAGATAAGCGATGTAGAGAATGATGATGGCAACGCCCGATACCGTTCCGATGGCCCGGCTGTCGAAGCGATCACGCAGAAGGTCAGGAAACGTAAGCGCACCCGTGCGTGCGCCCAGTTCCGCCACGCGCTTGCCGAACAGGCCGAAGCCCGTGGTGGCGACAACCATGTAAGAGCAGATCCATAGCATCACGGACCAGCCGTAGGAATGGCCCAGAGCCGGCGAACCGATGAACGTGCCGCCACTGGCAGCGGTCGCAATCCATGTCAGTCCCAGGACCCAGGGGCCGATGGATCGGCCCGCGACGAAGAAGTCCTCCATGAAGCCGGTCTTCGGCGTCTTGCGATGAGCGAGATAGGCGAAATAGAAGGTTGCGGCAAGGTAGAGCCCAAACGCGAGCCAGACCTGCGTGCCGGCGGCGTACATGGGCGGCTATTCGACTTTTCCCGCCGGCGGAGGCTGGTTCGGCTCGTCTTCGTCGCGTATGAAGATGAGCGAGTACCAGATATTCGCAGCAAAGCAGGCCATCCAGGGGAGAAAAATACCCCACAGCGCCCAATTGGGGATACCGCCAATCGAATGGACCGGCTGACCATAGCCCAGCACGGCGCAGGTTCCGATCACCCAGGCACAGGCGACCACAAAGATGATGCCGGCCACGATGGCTTCGCGACGGCTGCTGCGGTAATCGGATGCCACTTGAGGCCCGAACAGAGAAGCAGAGATGATATCACGCGCCGCCCGTCTCAGCGTCAGGGAGCGCTTCCCAGAAGTTGCCGGCGGCCATGGATGCTTTGCAGCAACACCGCCCCCTCGCACCCGGGCTAAACTAGGCCTCAGCGAGCGCATCACCAACGATTGCCTCGATCCGCATGCAGCCGCGAACGATCGAAACTCTGGAAGAACTCATGGCCCTCGAAGGCCGCGAGCTTGGCGTCAGCGGCTGGATTGAGATTACCCAACAGCAAATCGACCAATTCGCCGATCTGACGAGCGATCACCAGTGGATCCACATCGATCCCGAACGCGCCGCCAAGGAATCCCCATACGGAACCACGGTGGCGCATGGCTTCTTCAGCCTTTCGCTCATCTCCTCGCTCTTGAAGCATCTGTTGAGACTTCGGGGCGACTTTCAACGACTCATCAACTATGGGCTCAACAAGGTGCGATTCCCGTCGCCCGTTCCCGCGGGCGCCCGAATCCGCGGGCGTTTCACACTCCAGTCGGTGCGAGAGGTCGAGGACGGGGTTCAGATGATCTGGCTGGTCCAAATCGAACGGGAAGGCAGCGAAAAACCCTGCGTCGCCGCCGAATGGGTTACCCGAGCCTATCGCTGAGGTTTCCTGTCACTTCGCCGGCACAACCTATAATCAGACCTTTGCGGGAGGCCGTGTGAGACAGAAACCAACCGAAACTCCGTCAGAGACGGCCAGCCGCCGGAAGTTCCTCAGCCTCGGCGCCGCAGTCGGCGGCGCGCTCACGGCCTGCGCAGAGCCCCAGGAGGTCGTCGAAGAGGCCCCGAAACGCCTTGGCCGCGCGCCCGACAAATACGGCGAGCGCTCGCCGTTCGAACGGTCGAGCCGTCTCGGGAGCGCCTCGAAAAACCCCGAGACGGGGTCGACTCGGTCGCCGCTGCAGGATTCTCACGGGATTATCACGCCGTCATCGTTGCACTTCGAACGCCACCATGCCGGCGTGCCCGAGATCGACCCCGCTAAACACCGGCTGATGATTCACGGCATGGTCGAGCGGCCGCTGGTCCTGACTGTCGACGAGATCAAATCCCTCCCGTCCGTCTCTCGCGTCCACTTCATCGAATGCTCCGGCAACAGCCGCAGCGAATGGACCGACAAGAAAGGCCGTACCGCACAGCACAGCCACGGTCTAGCGAGCTGCAGTGAATGGACAGGCGTCCTGCTCTCCGTCCTGCTGGACGAGGCCGGCGTCAATCCCGAAGCCAATTGGCTGATCGCCGAGGGCGCCGACGCCTGCAAGATGCATCGCAGCCTGCCGCTTGACAAGTGCCGGGACGATGTCATCGTCGCCTATGGCCAGAACGGAGAAGCCATCCGCCCCGAGCAGGGATACCCGCTTCGCCTCGTCGTTCCCGGCTTCGAAGGCAACATCAACGTCAAGTGGCTGCGCCGTCTCATGCTCAGCGGCCAACCCGCCATGGGCCGAGAAGAAACCTCGAAGTACAGCGACCTGCTTGCCGACGGCAAGGCGCGCCAGTTCAGCTTCACCATGGAGGCCAAGTCGGTCATCACACGGCCCTCCGGCGGGCAAGAGCTAGCCCGCGAAGGCTTCCACGAAATCGCCGGCCTCGCCTGGTCCGGACGCGGCGTCATCGAGCGTGTCGAAGTTTCCACCGACGACGGAAACACCTGGCAGGACGCCGATCTCCAGGAACCGCGTCATCGGATCGCCTTCACCCGCTTCCGTTTGCCATGGACCTGGGACGGCGCTGAGACCGTCATCCTCTCACGAGCTACCGACGACACCGGCTACATCCAACCCACCGAGCAAGCACTGATCGCGGCGCGCGGCCACAACTCCGACTATCACAACAACTGCATCAAAGCCTGGAAGATCGGCGCGGACGGGAACGTGACCCATGTATAGTCCACGCAGTCTCCAGTGCATCGGACGCCTCGTGCTCTCCGCCGCCTGCCTCTGCGCCACGACCCTGGCTCAGTCACCGAAATACAAGGTCGGACGCGCCCCGACGGCCGAAGAGGAAAAAGCCTGGAGCATCACGGTGCTCCCCGACGGAGCCGGGCTTCCTGCAGGCAAGGGAACTGCCGTGGAAGGCAAAGATGTCTATGACCGACGCTGCGCCGAGTGCCACGGCAACGAGCTGCAGGGCGGCGATTCCTCCGCGCTCATTGGCGGACAAGGCACGCTCGCCACCCCGAAGCCGCTCAAGACCGTCGGCAGTTATTGGCCCCACGCGACCACGATCTGGGACTACACCAACCGCGCCATGCCTTTTGACACCCCAGGGGTGCTCACCAACGATCAACTGTACGCTGTTGTCGCCTTCATCCTTTTCAAGAACGGCATCATCAAGGAAACCGACGAGATGAACCGCGAGACCCTCCCCGGAGTCAAGATGCCCAACGCCGGAGGATTCGTCAAAGACGGCCGGCCCGACGTTGGCGGAGGCGCCCGCGACTAGGAGTCTGTCTCACAGAACGAAAATCGCCAATTTTTTGTCAACATCTTGTGTCTGTGATCAAGTCTGACTACAACTGATCGGGGCCAAAATTTTCTGTGGGACAGACTCCTAGCCCGTGTGCCTGCCGCTGACGACGTCGACTTGCAGGGGGGCGCGGTTACCGGCGGATGGTGCCGCATTGATACGTTGCTCGCGCTGGCGCATGAGACAGGGCCGGAGGAGAATGAGAACACTTCCTGTGGACGGCTCACGGTCTTGCGGCGGCCCGATTCCTTCAGGTCAGGCCCAGCCCATGCTCTCTCAAGTCATCTCCAACAGACTCCGGCCACGGCAGGTCCTTGTCTGCGTCATCCTCTGGTTGGCGGCCTTCACCCACTGTGCGGACCATTCTGTAAAGATCGTCTTTGTCCCCGGGGGTGCAAGCCATGGCTACGGGATGCACGAGCATCGCGCCGGACTTCTGCTTGTAGCCCGCTCATTACAACTGCAATGGCCCCGACTCGAAACCGTGGTGACCGAAGCCGATTCGTGGCCGGCTCCCGACATCCTCGCCGATGCCAACGCTCTCGTGATGGCTTGCGAGGGTAGCAGGCATGTCGTTCTCCCGCACCTGGAGCAAGTCGACGCCTTGGCCGAGCGTGGACTGGGCATCGCCCTCATCCACTATGCCGTCGACCCACCCGCGGGCCCCGCGTCCGATGCCGTCAAGAGATGGATTGGAGGCGTTTACGAAAGGGGCTGGTCGATCAATCCCGACTGGGCCGCCGCATTCACCGGCTTTCCCGATCATCCCGTGGCCAACGGCCTCCAGCCTTTCACGGTCTACGACGAGTGGTATTTCAACATGCGCTTCGTTCCCGGCCGTGAAGGTGTAACGCCCATCCTCGAAGCGCGTCCGCCTCTGAGCACCTTGCTGCGCAATGACGGCCCGAGCTCAAACAACCTCGATGTGCGGAAAAGCGTCCTCCGAGGCGACCGCCAGGTGCTCTCTTGGGCCTACGACCGCCCGGGCGGCGGCCGCGGATTCGGCTTTACGGGAGCACATCACCATCACAACTATCGTGACGATAACTTCCGCAGAGCCGTGTTGAACGGCGTCGCCTGGGTTGCGGGTCTCGAAGTGCCGTCGGGCGGCGTGAAATCGACGACGCCGAGTTGGGAAGAGATCGCCACCCATCAAGATTACGAAAAGCCTCCCGGTTGGGAGCGGGAAGCCGGCCTGGAAATGTCTGGGGAAGCAGACCCCGTCTACAGCACGCCGCCAGTTGCCGCAAATGCGAAACAGCTCTTTCCGGTAGAAGTCGCGATCCCGCCCAACCGTTACCGGCACATCTACTTCGTCTTCAGGGCCGGCTCGGCTGTCGGCTCCAACGGCACCGCAAGTGGTGTCATCCGTTTTCACAATGCTCGATTTCGCGGCGAGAACGGCAACGAGGCGCCCCTTCATCAGGAACCCCCCGCTCACTTCATCGGCCCGGACGGCCCGCGAGAGCCGCCTGTTCACTGGACCCGGCCCGACACGGAAATGGAGATCCCGGCGCCGTCTCTTGTTCACTATGCGGTCCCCCGCGGCGCTACACATTTTCTTGCCGGCATGTCATTTCGTCCTGCAGACCCGCCAGGCAGGAGAGCGATGCCCCCAGCTCGACTTCATGTCTTCTTCGTTCCGCCGGCCGCGCGCTATTTGGGGACGTCTTTACCGCCGAAAGCGCAGTGAGACACCCAGGCCGTCGTTCAGATCATGAAGAACGGCATGTTCTAGGCGTAGCCCTTGAACGTCAGAAACGCCCCAAGAAGAGCCCAGAAGACGCCGACCATTCGCATCGTCTTCGGATGTCCCATCGTCGCGTCGCCTATTTGCTTCACGATGCGCGGCGCGATGATCCTTGTAGCCCCACCCAGGACAAGCGCCCAGCCCAAGAGAGTGACGATCAGAGTCCAGTCCAGCACCCAGACGTTGTGCGTGTTCACAATCGAAAGCCCTGCCGTCATTGCAAGAACGCCGGAAATGAGGACCAGCGGGGTATCCGCCAAAAAGCGTCTGGCGGTCTCTTGAAGGCTGGAGGGCGTAACCACCATGGGAATGCTGGCTGCCAGAATGACAGGGCCGAGAAGTTTCGAAATCCAGATTGCCATCACAGATCACCCTTACTTTTGGAACATGAGCAAACCCCGGCGGAAGCCGACGATGGCTTAGTGTACAAGTGGCATGGAGCCGAGTGCTACTTCATCCGCAGCCTGCGTAAGCCGAGGTTGTCGGTACGGCTGACAAGTGGGTCGAAATAGCGATCCGATACCCGGAAGGTCAGGCACGACAGGAGGCTCGACGACCTAGTTTTTTTCTTCGCTGCAAAGGTTCACATTCGAGTCAAGTTGACGCGGCGATCGGGTGTCCTGCTTGTCGGTCTGAGGACTTTCTCGCTAGTTCAGGTATTTCTCGAGGTCGGGGTGGAGGAGCTTGTCGATCTCGGGGCGCGCCAGGTCGTCGGCGGTGAGGACGTGGATGGGGGTTTCGATCCGCTTTTCCGGTGTCAGGCCGTTGAGCGCGTCGACGACGGTCTTGACGGCGACGAAGCCGATCTGGAAAGGATCTTGTACGACCAGAGCGTCGGTGACGCCGTCCTTGAGGTCCTGCTCGATCGTATCGCTGAAGTCGAACCCGATAAACAGCAACTCGTCAGCCAATTCACGGCTGCGAATCGCCTTTGCGCCACCTACCGTACCGGGTTCGGCCGAGGCAAAGACGGCGTCAAGGTCAGGGTGCGCGGTGAGCATGTTCTCAGTGACTTCGAGGGCCTTGGCGCGGCTCGACATGCAGTAGCGGGCATCGGCGATCTCGATCCCGGGGAACTCTTCGGCAAGCGTGTCCTCGAAGCCCTGCTCGCGCTGCATGGTTGACGAACTGCCGGGGACCATCTTCACGATGGCGATCTTTCCCTTGTGTTCCAAAAGCTCGGCCAGTTTGCGGGCGGCGAGAACGCCGGCTTCGTAATTGTTGGTCGAGACGAATGAAACGTAGCTCTCGGTGTTGATGCCCGAATCGAAGATCGAGAGAGGAATGCCCCGTTCGGCGGCTCTTTCCACCGAACGCACGAGGGCGGTGGTTTCGGTGGGAGCGAGAACGATGCCGTCCATGCGGCCGTTCACCATCGAGTCGACGATCTCGATCTGGCGGGAGAAATCGGTTTCCCGGGCCGGGCCGATCCACTCGATGTCAACATCGGCTTCGCGCCCCGCGGCGACGGCTCCTGCGTGAACGCTTTGCCAGAAGACGTGCGCTACAGCTTTTGGAACGACACCAATTCTGCGTTTGGACGCGCGTTGCTGACAGCCTACCCATGAGGTCGACAGCAGGAGTGCCGCCAGTGCGCACAGCGCGGTGAGAAAGCGGTTTCGTGACATGCGACGCCTTGAACTATTCTTGCGTAGTCGCAGTCCTTTCTGCAGCAGAAAGGGCATCTGCGAACGAAAGTCACAGCGTGGGTGCTGGACAAGCCGGCATTGAGGGTTTGACCAACACGGCCGTTGCCCGGCGCTTCTCTTGTGCAGGGCTTCGGTCAGAGACGAGCCCGGCAAGATCGAGTTTTTTTGAGAAAAAGGGGAACCGCCGACTCCAAGTCAGTGCCGGCGCAGAGGTCTAAGGCGGGAAACCATCCGAGGGGAGCCTTGGGATCAAGCGCAGCGCGTTCTTGTAGTACAGCTTCTTCAACACCAGGTCGGGGAGGTCCAGTCCGTAGAGCTTCCAGTGGGCGTGGTAGTGGCGGTAGTAGTCGAAGTACTCGTCACGGGTTTCAAACACGCGCCAGAAGACGGGGAACTCGTTTGGGCGGTAGGAATCTTTCCCGAACAGGATCCGATCCTGGTATTCGATGAAGAACTTTCTGGCGGTGAAGGGCTGCCGGCCCAACTCGGCCAGAATCGCTCCGGTCTCGGTGTAGAAGTTCGGGTACTTGTCCAGCAGCCGGCCCAGCCGGCCCAGGTCGTTCCCATGCCAGCCGAAGTGGGCCACGATGAAATTCACATCGGGATGGCGCGCGATCATCCGGTCGCGCTCGGCCATCAACGTCTCGAACGGAGGGAAGCGGTTGGGGGGACGATGCCGGTTGGGATGGATTTTCAACTCCAGCCAACGTTCATTGAATCGATCGCGCGGCTTGAAGAATTCCGCCGGCTCGGCAACGTGAATCAACACCGGGATCTTCAATCGGGCGCAGGTCTTCCAAACGGGTTCGAGTGAAGGATCGTCCACCGGCACCCGCTTGCCGGCGTGGTCTTTCACGGTCATCCCGAAGTTCTTGAAGAACTTCAATCCGCTGGCGCCGTTGTTTACGTCCGCTTCCAGTTGCTTTGCCGCCCGCGCGCCCCAACCGGGGCTCCCGATGCCTCGGAAGTCGAGGTTGGCGAAGACGGCGAACCGCGACGGATGACGCCCTACGAAGCGCTCGACCGTGGATTTCAACCGCTCGCCGTAGCGGCCGCTCAAGTTCACGAGAATGCGGAGATTCAACTCGTCCATTTCACGGACGATCCGATCGAGCCTCTCGGCCGTGGTGCTGGAGCGATGGTGGCTGTGGACATCGATGACCGGAAACCTGGCCCGCGGGACGGGATGCTCCTCGACCACCAGCGTCGAGCGCGGCTGCCACTCCTCGATCGTCAGCGACTGCGCAAAAGCGGCTACTGCGACCGCAGCCAGGGCGAGAGCAAGATGGACGAAACAGCGCACCGACTTCCACTATAGAACGTGCGCTCTGGACAGCGGGGACATCCCTTCACCGGGCGCCGAGTGATCCACGTACCATAGGGAGATGGCCGTTGACGCAGTTCCTGGTTCCGGCGAAGAACTGGCCGGCGTCCTGCGCGACGCGGCGGAGCGGAAGCAGATCATCGAACTGGGCGGCCATTTCACCAAACGCGGCATGGGCGGCAAAGTCGCGCCTCCGGATGTCGTCGCGTCTACCCGTGGGCTCAAGCGAGTGCTCGCCTATGAGCCGAACGACCTGACGATCAGCGTTGAAGCCGGTCTTGGCTATCGCGAACTCCGAAGCACGCTCGAGAGCCGCGGGCAGTTCCTTCCGCTCGACCCCCCGTTCGAGGGAAACGCCACCATCGGCGGGGTCATTGCCGCCAACAACAGCGGGCCGCGACGGCGGCGCTACGGGACGGCGCGCGACATGGTCATCGGCATGACCTTCGCGACACTGGCGGGCAAGCTCGTGCGGTCCGGCGGCATGGTGGTAAAAAACGTCACCGGCCTCGACATGGCCAAGCTGATGGTCGGCTCCTTCGGCACGTTGTCGGCTATCGTGAGCGTCAACTTCAAGGTCTTTCCGCTCCCGGCCGAAGATCGCACGTTCCTTGCGACGAGCGAGTCCCTGGCCCCGCTGCTCTCGCTGCGCACCGCGATTCTCAGGAGCAAGCTGCAGCCAGTCGCGATCGACCTTCTCAATCCCGGTGCGGCGACTCTCGCAGGCCTGCCCGACGCACACTACTGCCTGGGCCTCGAAGCCGGGGGCAACGAGGCTCTTGTCGAGCGTCATGAGCGCGACTGGGGCGCGCTGGCACAAGAGAACGGAGCTGCGGACTTCAGAACTCTCGATCGGCCGGGTGCCGCATCATTCTGGAGCAAGGTCCGCGAGTTTCCCGCCTTGGCGAGCGCAGGCAGGTCGACGGCATCGGTTCTGCGCATCTCTTCCGAACCGAAGAACCTTGGCGGGATGCTCAGCACCGTCAGATCGGCGGGAACCTACGCCGTTCTCGCCCGCGCCGCCGCGGCCGTCGCCTACGTAGCTTGCCCGGACCTGGATTCGGCCCGGGGCTGTCTCAGCGACTGCCGCTCGCGGGGTTTTCAAGCCATCGTCGAGTCCTGCCCGGCCGACCAGAAAGAAGCTCTCGAACTGTGGCCGCATCCCGGATCGCAACTCGCCGTGATGCAACGCATCAAAGACCAATTCGACCCCCACCACCTGCTCAACCCCGGCCGGCTGTACAACCTCATCTGAGCGCGGCGGGTCAGGCCGGCCCTCGAGGTGCCCATGCCGACCGCCCGCTACACTTGAGACAGAGATCCAGCCTGCCCCCTGATGTCCCTCCTTCGGCTCGAGAGCGTCACGAAACACTACCGATCGGACAACCAGGATATCGTGGCCCTCGACAACGTCTCGCTTGCGGTCGAGGCCGGTGAGTTCATCGCCGTGGTCGGGCGCAGCGGCTGCGGCAAATCCACTCTTCTGAATCTTTCGGGAGCGATGGATTTCCCGACCAGCGGCGCCGTTCATATCAACGGCGTCAGCACGACCGGCCTCGCCGATACGCAGCTCACCGAGATCCGCCGCCGCCAGGTCGGATTCGTCTTCCAGTTCTTCCAGCTCTTGCCGACGCTCTCGGCCATCGAGAACGTCGAGTTGCCGCTGCTGCTCTGCGGGCAAACATCCAACCGCCGACATGCTCTGGAAAAGCTGCGCTGGGTCGAAATGGGCGAACTTGCCGATCGCCTACCGCATCAACTCTCCGGAGGCCAGATGCAGCGCGTCGCCATCGCCCGCGCGCTCGTTCACTCGCCGAAACTGCTGTTGGCCGATGAGCCGATCGGCAATCTCGATTCGACCAGCGCGGACATCGTGATCAAGCTGCTGCGGCGTACCGCCGACGAATGGGGGACGGCGGTGGTAATGGCGACGCACAGCCTGGAAGCCGCCGGTATCACCGACCGCATCGTCCAGCTTCGCGACGGACGCGTCGAGGAGATCGGTCCCGCTTGACCGCCGCTTCGGTACTCTTCGTCCGGCTGATCGTGCGACCGCTGGGCCGCGAGCCGGCTCGCACCGCGCTCACGATCTTTGCCGTCGCGCTGGGCGTGGCGGTCGTCGTCGCCATCCATCTGGCGGGCAGCGCCGCAACCGGCTCGTTCCAGTCGTCGCTCGAAACCCTCACCGGCGACGCCGATTACGAAATCAGCGCGGTCGGCGGCCTTGACGAGAAACTTCTCGCTGGATTGCAGGCGCTGCCGCATCCTCTTCAGTTCTTTCCGCGCATCGAGGGCTACGCATGGCGCGCACCCGACCGCGTCAGCGTGCCGGTATTCGGGTTCGACCTGATCGGCGACCGCTCGCTGGATGGCATCGCTCGGACGGAGGGTTTCGACCTAGACCAACTCACGGCCGATGACAGCGTCTGGGCCGGCAGCGCCCTGGTTCCCGAAACCGGACGGCAACTGCGGTTGACCATGAACGACCAGACCCGCGAGTTCTCGGTGCACGGCATCCTCGACGTGTCCGCGGAAAACGGCGCCTCACGCTCGAACATCGTCGTGATGGACATCGGCGCCGCCCAGAGAGCGTTCGGGAAGGAGGGGCGACTGGACCGGATCGAAGTCTTCGTTCCTGCGCATGATGATCGTGACTGGGAATCGATCATCACAGCCGCGCTGCCCGAGGGCGTCACGCTCAGCCGCCAAGGGTCTCGCAGCAATGAGAACCGCAAGATGCTCAGCGCCTTTCGCTGGAACGTGCGCGTGCTCAGCTACATCTCGCTCATCGTCGGCGCGTTTCTGATCTACAACACGATCGCGATCTCCGTCGTCCGGAGGCGCAACGAAATCGGCGTCATGCGTGCCCTCGGCGCGGGCCGCAACGCCGTGACACTGGCCTTTCTGGGGGAGGCTGGCTGCCTCGGCGCCGTGGGAACAGCGATCGGCATTGTGCTTGGTTGGCTGATGGCCGACGGCGCCATTGACATGATGGCGGCGACCGTGCGGTCGCTTTACGTGAGCAGCACCCCTGGCGAAATCCTCTTCACGCCCGGATCTCTGCTCGTAGCCGCCGCTTCGGGCGTCGGCGTGTCGTTGTTGGCCGCGCTCGCTCCCGCGCGGGAAGCGGCCAGCGTCGCTCCTTCCGAAGCGATGGCGCGAGGACGGCATGAGACCACAGCCCGCCTCCGAATCGGCCGCTACCTCGCCTATGCAAGCCTGCTTGCAGCGGGTTCGTGGGGGGCCGCCCTGCTCGATCCCGTCGGGGGAATGCCCCTTTTCGGATACCTCTCCGCCGTGCTGATCATCGCCGCAACCGCCCTGGCAACGCCGGCCATGGTGAACGCCCTGACGCGGTTGCTTTCGCCCTTGCTGCGGGCCATCTTCGGCGCACAAGGCATCCTGGCCCCACGCAGCCTGTCCGCATCGCCGGCTCGGACTTCGGTGCTTGTCGCCGCGCTCTCAACCGCCGTCGCCATGCTCGTCAGTGTGGGCATCATGGTCGGCAGCTACCGCGACACGGTCATCGTATGGCTCGACGAACGCCTTCGCGCCGACTTCTACGCCCGAACCGCCGGCCAACGGGAAGCCCGCCAATATCCGACGATGGACCCGGCCGTCGCCGACCGCATCGAGGCCCTGCCGCAGGTCGAGGCCGTAGACCGCTTCCGGGCCTACGAGATCCGCTATGAAGGGCGGCCCTCGATCATCGGCTCGGGACAAAGCGAAGTCCTCATTCGTCACGGCAGGCTGGGCTTTCTGGGCGGCTCTTCGAGCAAGGACGTGCTGACGGCGCTCGGCAGCGGCGACCGCGTCATCATCACCGAAACCTTTTCCAACCGCCACGGACTCGGGCCCGGTGACACTCTGCGCCTTCCGCTCGGCGGCAGGATGGTGGCTCTCGAGATTGTGGGGGTCTACTACGACTACTCGAACGAAGGCGGCGCTGTCATTGTCGACCGCAACACGATCCTCAAGTACCTCCCCGACCCCGCCCCCAGCAACCTCGCCATCTATCTCGCCGATGGCGTCGACCCCGGGAGCGCCCGCCCGGCCATCGAGAAAGCGGCGGGCAGCCGTAGCGTCACGGTCGCCGACCATCGAACCCTCCGCACACGCGCCTTGGAGGTCTTCGACCGCACCTTTGCGATCACCTACGCCCTGGAAGTGATCGCCATCGTCGTAGCCATACTTGGCATGGCCGGCGCGCTCGTAGCACTCGTGATTGATCGCCGAGGCGAGATCGGCGTCCTGCGCTTCCTCGGGGCCTCCCAAGGACAGATCCGGGGATTGGTCCTTTTCGAGTCGGGATTGATCGGGTTGTTTGCCAACGCCATCGGACTTTTGCTTGGCTCGCTGCTCTCGCTGGTCCTGATCTTCGTCGTGAACAAGCAATCCTTTGGTTGGACGATCCAATTCCATTGGCCGGCGGCGATGCTGCTCGGCGCACTCTCATTCATCTACGCCGCTGCCTTGATTGCCGGCATCTATCCGGCCCGCGTGGCGGCGCGATTGAATCCGATCGAGGTCGTCCACGAAGAATGAAACGGGCTTTCTGCATCGTGATGATGGCAACGACGGCCGCACTAGGCTTCGACATCGCACGCCCCGGCTACGACTACCAATTCCCGCGCGACCACTTCAGCCATCCCAACTTCGAGACTGAGTGGTGGTACTACACCGGCAATCTGCACACCCGACAAGGCCGCCGATTCGGCTTTGAGCTGACTTTCTTCCGATACGCCGTTCGCGAAGAGTCCGGCGGAGACTCACCCTGGAACGTCCGAGACCTCTACCTCGCGCATCTCACGCTGAGCGATATCGAAGGCCAACGCTTCCACGACACGGATCGTCTGAATCGCGCCGGGCCTGGCCTGGCAGGCGCCGATGCCGTAAAAGCCCTCATCTGGAACGGCAACTGGCGGGTTCAATGGCTCGACGCCGCCATGCCCAAAGGCACCCAGCGCCTGACGGCCTATGCCGATGAGTTCTCGCTTGAACTCGAACTGAGCCCGCTCAAGCCGCCCGTCATTCACGGCGCCGATGGCATCAGTCAAAAGGCGGCCGGGGAAGGGAAGTCCTCGCACTACATCTCGTTCACGCGGCTCGCCGCCAGCGGCTCGCTCGTGCTGCAGAGCGAAACCTTCGACGTCAAGGGTCTCGCCTGGATGGACCACGAGTTCTCCACCGACAGTCTCGGCTCCGACCAAATCGGTTGGGATTGGATGAGCATTCAACTCGACGACGATTCAGAGCTCATGCTCTACCGCATGAGGAGATCCGACGGAACAGCCGACCCACATTCCTCGGGAACCTACATCGACGCCGACGGCCGCGCCCGGCACCTTGCCTGGAGCGAAATCCAGATGACGCCCGACGCGGACTCGGATTGGAAGAGCCCCACAACCGGCGGGGTCTATCCCCTCATCTGGGAAGTCGAGATCCCCCGCCTTGCTCTCCATCTCACCGGCATTACCGACCTAGACGATCAGGAAGTTGTCAGCGAGCGGCGCGTCGGCCCCAGCTACTGGGAAGGAGCGATGAACTTCTCAGGGAAAAAGGCGGGGAAGCCCATCACCGGCGCCGGCTATCTGGAGATGACCGGATACGACAAACCACTGCAACTGGGGCCTCAAGAATAGCCTGCCGTTGAGATCGGCTGCCTGCTCTCTAGCGAGGCAGGATCATCCCGCCTTGCCGCTCCTCACCCGTCGCCTCCGGCGGATATAGCGTCGACCAATTCTGGAGGTATTTGTATCCCGTCCCGGTGTTGTAGATCACGACTTCGTCGCTCTTCTTCAAAAAGCCACTTTTGAGGAGCTGATCCAGAGCCGCGACACAGGCCGCGCCTTCCGGAGCAACGAAAAGGCCCTCGGCTTCGGCCAGCCACACGCCGGCTTCGAGAAGGTCCTGGTCGGAGACCGCAATGCAGGCGCCGCCGCTTTCGCGGACCGCTTTCAATACCAGGAAGTCCCCGAGTGCCTTCGGAACCCGCAAGCCGCTCGCCAGTGTGGCCGCGTTTTCCCAGAACTGCGAGTCTTCACGGCCCTCTTCAAAGGCCTTCACGATCGGAGCACAACCGGCCGCCTGCACGCAGATCATCTTGGGCCTCTTCGAGTCGATCCAGCCCAGTTGCTCCAACTCGTCGAAAGCTTTCCACATCCCGATCATCCCGACGCCACCGCCGGTGGGATAGAAAACGGCATCGGGCATTCTCCAACCCATCTGCTCGGCGAGTTCAAGCCCCATCGTCTTCTTGCCTTCAATGCGATAAGGCTCCTTCAAGGTCGATACGTCGTACCACCCCTCGGCATCCTTGCGCTCGGCAACGATCCTTCCGCAGTCGCTGATCAGCCCGTCCACGAGCGTGGTATTCGCGCCCGCCATCTTGCACTCGACATAGTTCGCCTCGGGCACGTCGCGAGGCATGAACACATTCACTTCCATGCAGGCAGCGGCGCCGTAGGCGGCCATGGCTCCGCCGGCGTTTCCCGCCGAGGGTGCGGCGAGTTTCGTCAAGCCCAGCTCTTTCGCCATCGACACAGCGCACGACATCCCCCGAGCCTTGAACGTCCCTGTCGGGTTCTGTCCCTCGTCCTTGACCCAGAGCTTGTCGACCCCAAGTCGAACACCGAGCCGCGGAGTCGGAATCAGCGGAGTCCACCCTTCAGCGAGCGACACAATGTTCGCGGGGTCCTCGACCGGCAGCAGCGGACCATAACGCCACATCGAGCTCACTCCCGCGGCGATGGATTCGATCGTCAGCGCCGACCGAGCCTTCTCCAGGTCGTAATGCACCAACATCGGCGCCCCGCTCGGCGACAGGTTATGGATCTTTCCGGCGGTGAATCGCTCGCCGGTCTTGCTGCACGAGAGATGTGAAACGAACGTCATACTATTGGTATATCGTGGTTGCAGCCGCCCGAAGAAAGTCAAGCCGAATGTTGCCGGCAATGTTGGTACGTCCCGTTTTTTCGGCTCTGCTGCTTGCCGCGCCGGGTATCGCCGGCGAATTCGCCGTCCTGACGACGGGTTTCCGCATCGAAGCGGAACGTCATGAGGTCGAAGGGGATCAGGTTACGCTTTTCACCAAGGGAGGCGGAACGATGCGGATTCCCCGTGAGGCAGTCGCCCGCTTCGAGCCGGACGGCCGGATTCCCGAAGCCACGAGACCTGACCAGGAATCCGGGAAGGAAGAGACGCTTGATGAAATCGTGGCTCGCTTCTCCGCGGAATCGGGCCTGCCCGAAGCCTTGGTGCACAGCGTGATCGCAGCAGAATCCGCCTACGATGCCGATGCGGTCTCATCCAGGGGAGCCGTAGGACTGATGCAACTGATGCCCGGGACCGCTCGGGACCTTCAGGTCTCCGACCGGCGTAACCCCGGCGAAAACGTTCGAGGCGGCACGATGTATCTGCGGCAACTTCTCGACCGCTACCGCGAGTCCCCCGAATCCCTTCTGCTCGCGCTCGCCGCGTACAACGCAGGGCCGGGCCGGGTCGATAACTACAACGGTCTCCCCCCCTTCAACGAGACGCGCCTGTTCGTCCGCCGTGTGCTTGACCGCTTCCTGGCGCTGACCGACGACAAGTGACCATCAACACACCGGGCGCACTGAGCCTCCTCACTCCACCTCAAAGACGCCAGGCGTCGCCAACTGCGCGACGAGCGGCTTTTCGTGCTCCGGATTGATGCGGTGCACCGAGTCGGTCATCCAGCAGTTCTCGTAGGGCGCCTGCTTCTGCTTCGAAAGTACCCACAGAAAGATCGCTCGATTTCCCTCGGTATCGATCAAGGTCACCCGCTGTTGCGCTTCGTCGCCCGACCTCTCGATCGGACCGGCCTCATAGCGTTCGAAGTCGAGCATGATTTTGTAGAGCGGGTTTTTCAACATCTGGATGAATCGCGGCAGCGGCCCGGTCATCCTTCGATTGGCAGGCGACGCGAAGTTGAACGTGATTGCGATTCCCCCGTCATCGGGCATTTTGCTGTTATTCCGCAATGCCTGCATCTGGATGGCGATCACTTGGCCGGGTGTCAGCTTTGGGTTCGGCTCGGTCACGTCCGGCGCAGAAACCTTCTGTGCCGACACCGCCGCCGTGAAGAACGTCGCGATCAAAATCAGCTTGGGAATTGACCGTCGCATCCGACCCCTCCGGATGTTGATTGACTGAAAAAACAGATCGGAAACCGCCATCGGTTCCCGCATAAGACCTAGCGACTCTCTTCCTGCGCGGCCTGCAACTTCGTCAAACCGTCCCCCGTGGGCACATTAATGAAGATCAGGCCCAACATCTCCTCACCCGTATTGCGAACTTCGTGCTCCGCGTGTGGTGGAATATACAGCACATCACCGGGGGCCACGCCATGCTCCTCCTCTCCCACGGTAGCCGTGCCCGTACCCGTCGTGACTACGACCAACTCCTCCGCATCCGGATGCACATGCAGTTCGTGGACGTGCCGACCGCCGGGAGGAATCAACATGTGATGCACGAACTGAATCGTCTGCAGGCAGGTACGTTCCTCCGACGCCTCCGTCTCAAAGAGGCGCCGCACCGGCGGCGGAGTGTCCGAACGATGCCGCCACTCCCCCTTCTTGCCCCGTACAAGATAGTCGACCACTCGATGAGGGTTGTTATAGAGCAAGCTTTGCACAACACCGTAGAGTTGTGATTTCCAGTTTGCTATTGGCACAGTTAAGGTTCCATCCCTAAAGAAACATCCCGGTCCGGGACTCACAGACGAGACCGGCGCATCCCTGAGTACGCGGTCGGTCAGCAGGCGAGGCCATGTCAGAAAATCCCCACGGCCCTATAGAAGCTGAAAGGGCCTCAAGTGCCGACTGTAACCCAACTGCCGCCGCTTCGTATGCGACTACCGCGGCCCTCTCCCTCCCGGCCGTACCTCCAAATCGAGCCGCACCATGGTGTCCGATTCCGAAGGCGCCAATACCGAGTCCGGCCAGAATCGGCGAGCCAATATCCGCGAGCCGGCCACTATCCCACCTCCCACGATCATCAACAGCGCCAGCAGGGCACAGAAGATCACGATGTCGATGATCAGCGTCGCAAGGTCTTCATGACGCCCTACCGTACGATGGGTGACCGTGATCTCGGCCACATACCGCACGCGTGACAACAGTCGCTCGGCTGCATCGGCGGTCGGTGGCGACAAAACAGCCGCCAACAGCGGCCCGCTGCGCTTCACCAATACATCCGGCAGCGCCTCAAACTCTTCCAACTGCCCCCGTGCGATTTGAGGAGATGGGTAATAGAAAAGAATCATCCGCAATTCGCCTGCCCCCGATTCGTAGCGGACAAATTGCGCTTCGGTCCCGTAGCGAAACGCCGCAACCGAAGGCGGCACTTCCGATGCGACCGACGTCAGCGACTCAGGTCCCAAGACATAACGGCCCGAGAACGGAATCAGGTCTTGCTCAGGAACATACTTCAAGACCGGCGGCTCTGCTTGCAGAGCCACGCGCGGGAGAAAGCTCAGCATGGCCTCAATGTGTTCGCCGAAAGCCTCGTCGCCGATCATCCGCACCGCGAAATTGCCGAAGTGAATGACCGTTGTGCGGCCTTTCTGAACCGCGCGTTCGCCATACGGCACGAAGTCCCCGCCGGCGGGGCGGATCCATTGGTAGGCCGCGAGGCTTCCTGTGGCGTCCTGGAAGCGATAGGCTTCGACTTCGAGCCGCCGGCCATCCGGCGTTCGATAGGTCCCGCTCTGCCCCTCTTCGAAACCGAACTCGTCAAACAAGTCCGGCTGCTCGGGAGAAATCGGTTGCGCCGATTCACGCAGGAAATCGCCCAAGGCGCCGGGCACCAAGTCCACGGCAAACGACGGGGAGGCAACGAGAATCAGAGCAACGACGGAGCGCGCGAGCAGACGACTCACAGAAGTACAGATACCGTACACAGGTGTTGTGTTTCCTCAGCAGCCCGAACCAAAATACAACATCTCTCCGCGGTGAGTGTCATCATTCATAGCGTCACTGTGGCGCCAACAACTTACGAACGCGCTGCAGCTAGAAAAGGCTGACACGTCGCCAGAGCACGCGATTACTACGGGCAGTCAGGCGGCCCTGCCGCAGCACTTCTTGTGTTTCTTGCCGCTTCCGCAAGGACAAGGAGCGTTGCGGCCCACTTTCTTGCCCCGAATAACCTGCTTCACCGCCGCCTGCCGGTCCCCGGCTCCAGCCATACGAGCGTGCGCCAGCTCTTTCTCCTTCTTGCGCCGCACGTCGCGTGTGAAGTCCTCGATCGTACCGACGTCCCGACTCGGAGCTGAAGCACGAGCCTCTTCCTTGATTTCCAATACTGCGACGGGCGCCGCCTCACGCCCAGCCCTTTCAGGAGCACTCGCTGCGGGCTGCAGGTGGAACATGAATCGAAGAGTCTCTTCCTCGAACCGCGTCATCATGGCCTGAAAGAGTTGGAACGACTCTTTCTTGTACTCGACCAATGGATCTCTCTGGCCATAGCTGCGCAGGGTGATGCCTTCCTTGAGGTGGTCCATCGATAGCAGATGGTCCTTCCACTGCGCGTCAAGCAGTTGCAGCATGATCATGCGCTCGGAGTAACGGAGCCTCTCGGCTCCCATCAACTGCTCTGTCTCTTCATACTGCTTGCTCAGCATCTCGGTGATTTCGTCGGCGGTGGCCTGACGATCGAGTCCATTCAGATCGAGGTTGTCGATATTGACATCGAAACCGTTGGCGATGTCCGTCCGCAGCCCTGTCAAGTCCCATGTATCGGGATGCGTTCTTTCGGGACAACGTGACTCTACGGCGTCACCCGCCAAGTCGCCGATCAACCTCATGATGTGGTCCCGCTGATCTTTGCCCGCCAGCAGCTTGCGGCGCATGCCGTAGACGGCCTCGCGCTGCTTGTTCATAACGTCATCGTATTCGAGGAGATGTTTGCGGGCCCCGAAGTGCTGGGCCTCGACGGCCTTCTGCGCAGCTTCGATGCGCTTGGTGATCAGCTTCGACTCGATCGGTACGTCTTCTTCCATGCCGAGCTTCAGCATCAGGTTCTGGACCTTCTCGCCCCCGAAGATCCTCAAGAGATCATCCTGCAATGAGAGGTAGAACCGCGAAGCCCCGGGATCGCCTTGCCGTCCGGCGCGGCCTCGAAGCTGGTTGTCAATCCGCCGCGACTCGTGACGCTCCGTGCCGAGGATGAACAGGCCGCCCAGTTGGACCACCTCGTCATGCTCCTTGTCGGTGATCTCCTTCTGCTTGGCAACAGCCGCTTTCCATTCTTCCGCGGACAACTGATCGCGATTGCGCCCCTGTTTTCTCAGCGCCTCGATCGCCAAGTGCTCCGGGTTGCCGCCGAGCAGAATGTCCGTGCCTCGGCCGGCCATGTTCGTCGAGACCGTGACCGCACCTTTTCGGCCTGCCTGGGCGACGATCAACGCCTCGCGCTCGTGCTGCTTGGCATTGAGCACTTCGTGCTTGATGCCCGTCTTCTTGAGGATGCGCGACAGATGCTCGGACTTCTCGATCGAGATCGTTCCCACCAAGACCGGCTGTCCCGATGCGGCCAGTTCCTTGATCTCCATCGCGGCGTTCCGGAATTTCTCTTCCTCGGTTCGGTAAACAATATCCGGATGCTCAACGCGAATCAGATTCTGATTCGTAGGGATCACGTTAACATCGAGCTTGTAAATCTTTGAGAACTCGGGGGCTTCTGTGTCAGCTGTACCGGTCATTCCGGCCAGCT
Source organism: Bryobacterales bacterium (assembly GCA_026713545.1). Lineage (GTDB taxonomy): Bacteria > Acidobacteriota > Terriglobia > Bryobacterales > UBA6623 > JAPPLB01. The sequence continues at coordinate 27,248 of JAPOOG010000157.1, read as the reverse complement.
TTTTATACATTCGGAAGTAATTTTGGAAGGTAATCGTCGCCAGCGTCTGGTTCTCACGTTCGATCTTGACGCGCTCTTTTGCTTCCACGGCTTGATGCAGGCCGTCACTCCAACGCCGGCCCGGCATCAGCCGCCCGGTGAACTCGTCAACGATCACCACTTGGCCGTCCTTGACGACGTAGTCCTTGTCGCGTTGGAAGATGGTATGCGCCTTGAGCGCCTGCTCGACACAGTGCTTCAGCTCATAATTCGCCAGATCGTTGATGTTGCCAATGCCCAGAGCCTTTTCAACCTTTGCCTCACCCTGCTCGGTCAGGAAGGCGGTACGGTGCTTTTCCTCGATGATGTAGTCGCCCGTGTACGTGCGATCGCGTGGTTCCTCTCCCTGGATCACCTCGCCTCGCTCCATTTTCGGGATGGAGCGATTCACTTTGTAGTACTTGTCCGTCGATTCCTCGCTCGGACCTGAAATGATCAGTGGAGTTCGCGCCTCGTCGATCAGGATCGAGTCCACCTCGTCGACAATCGCGAAGTTATTCTCCCGCTGGACGCAGTCCGCGAGATCAAACTTCATGTTGTCGCGCAAGTAATCGAATCCAAACTCGTTGTTTGTGCCGTAGGTGATGTCGGCGCCGTAGCTCTTGCGACGCTCCTGCTCAGTCAGATCATGGACGATCACGCCCACCTGCAAACCCAGGAAACCGTACAGCTTCCCCATCCACTCGGCGTCGCGCCGCGCCAGGTAGTCGTTCACGGTAATGACATGAACGCCCATTCCTTCCAGCGCGTTCAGGTAGGCCGGTAATGTCGCGACGAGGGTTTTGCCTTCACCGGTTTTCATCTCGGCGATTTTGCCTTCGTGCAGGACGATACCGCCGATCAACTGAACGTCGAAGTGCCGCATCGCGAGCACGCGACGACCGACCTCGCGGCATACCGCAAACGCTTCGAACAGCAAGTCGTCGAGAGACTCCCCGTTCGAGATTCTTTCCTTGAATTCAGCGGTTTTGGCTCGTAGCTGGTCGTCGTTGAGGTTTTTAACCTCTTGCTCGCGATCATTGATCGCAACGACTAACGGACGCAGCCGCTTGAGTTCGCGCTCGTGCTTGGTGCCGAAGACCTTGGCAAGCAAATTGTCGAGCATGGTCTATAGAGAAAGGGCAGTTACCACGCTTTCATTGTACCGTTCACCTTCGGGCTTTCGACCTGATAACGCGCCTGCTGTCTTCGAGAGCGTCTCTGCAACGAGCGACAGCACCTACGAGATATCCATTCACCGTCTACGATCACGAACGCGGCCACAGCCAACCGCATATAATCACGAAAAGACGTTCTCTGCTGCCCCCTCCACAAGCAGATGAAGATCGATACGCTAGCCGTCCATGCGGGCGACCGCAAGAAGCTCGGCAACTACGTCCCGTCCACTACACCCGTATTCGGGACCTCCAGCTTCTTTTATGAGCGCACGGAAGATCTCGACCGGGTCTTCAACGAAGAGATTGAGGGCCACGGTTACACCCGTTATGGCAACCCCACCACGGCCGCTCTCGAGGAACTTCTGGCCCGGCTCGAAGGCGGCGACTTGGCGGTCGCCACGACGTCGGGCATGTCGGCCATTCACCTTGCTCTGATCGCCGCGATGACCGATCGTCGCCGCTCGGTGCTCTGCGCCAAGGTCATGTACGGCCAGAGCATTACTCTGCTGACGAACATCCTCGGGCCGACCGGTGTTGACATCAGCTTCGCCGAACCTTGCGATCTCGACGATTTCGAGCAAGTGCTTGCGAAAGAGAAACCGTCCTGTGTGCTGCTTGAGCCGGTTTCGAATCCTCTGCTGCGCGTTGCGCCGATCGACAGAATCACAACTCTTGCTCACGCGCACGGGGCGTCGGTCATCGTTGACAACACCTTCGCCACGCCGGTGTTGCTCCGTCCACTGGAACTCGGCGTCGACTTGGTTGTGCACAGCATGACGAAGTATCTGGCGGGCCACGGCGACCTCATGGGCGGCGCTCTCGTCGCAAGCGAAGACTGGCGTCAGCTCATCACCGTCTTGACGCGCACTCTCGGACCGAACATCGGACCCTTCGAAGCCTATCTTGCCATGCGCGGCATCAAGACGCTCCCGTTGCGCATCGAGCGTCAATGTCAAAACGCTCGCCACATCGCCGCTTGGCTCAAAGGACACCCTCGTGTGAAGAGAGTCTACTTCCCAGGCGATCCAGAACACCCTGACATCGAGACGTCCCGGCGTCTTTTTCCGCGGGATCTCTTCGGCGGGATGGTCAGTTTTGAGATCAAAGACGCTGGACGGCAGGAAGTATTCGCTTTCATGGACGCCCTGCGGATGATCGTTCCCGCCACGACGCTCGGCGATGTCCATTCGCTCATGCTTTATCCGGCGATCAGCTCCCATCGCGATCTCGCGCCGAAGCATCGTGAGCGTCTTGGCATACGCGACAATCTAGTTCGTCTCTCCGCTGGCATCGAAGCCGTCGAAGATATCGAAGCCGACCTCGATCAGGCACTCAAACGATAGAACTCCAGACAGAAGGACACCATGCCTGCCGGATGCGATGCCGAAAGCGTGCCTGAGAACGATGTCGCGCCCGTTGTGGCAAGCGGGACCTCTCTCGCTCCGGTCAACGAAACCGCCCGCCCGCAGCCGGGCCTCTCGCGCCGCCAGCTTCTCCGCGCTACCGCCGGATCGGCCGCGATACTCCTTCCCACTCGCGGTCTTGCAAAAAAGAAGTCTCCAACACCAGAGCTCAATGTTCTCTTCATCGCCGTCGACGACCTGCGCCCTTCTCTAGGCTGCTACGGGGACCCCGACATCCGCACTCCAAACATCGACGCCCTCGCAGCCAACGGACTCACGTTCACGAGCGCCTACTGCCAGCAGGCCGTTTGCAGCCCTTCACGAACCTCGTTGCTCACCGGACTCCGACCCGACACAACCCGTGTCCACGACCTTCAAACCCATTTCCGCCGATTTCTCCGGGACACCGTGACCATCCCCGAGCATTTCAAGGGTCACGGCTATGTCACGGCGGGCTTCAGCAAGATCTTTCACAAGCCTGAACTTGACGACTTGCAATCCTGGAGCGTCCCCTCCTGGATTCCCGGCCACCACGGATGGAATACGGTGGAAAGCCGCCGCTTCGCGCAAGCCAAGTGGGATGGCCTTCGCTCGAATAGCTGGATTTCCAACGAGCGTTTCTATTACGAACCCGCGAAACGCAAGCCCGCCGTCGAAGGACAACGCGGCTGGGGAATGCGTAGTTGGGAAAGCCGCCGAGTGGCCGACAACCAACTTGCCGACGGTATGACCGCCGATGCGGTCGTCCACGCACTCGGCGAGTTGCGCCGCAAGCGGTTTTTCCTTGCAGCGGGTTTCTTGAAGCCTCACCTGCCGTTCGTCGCTCCCGAGAAGTATTTTGACCTCTACCCGAAGTCGCAGATCGACATCGCTGCTTTCCGTGAACCTCCTGCCGGCGCTCCGCCGTACGCGCTTCACAACTCGAACGAACTTCGCGGCTATATCAACATCCCTCAGGCTGGACCGATCCCCGCCGACCAAGCCCGCGACCTGATCCGTGCATACCGCGCTTCGGTCAGTTACGTGGATGCCCAGATCGGGCGGCTTCTGAAGGCACTGGATGACCTCCGCCTGCGAGACAATACGATGGTCGTTCTATGGGGAGACCATGGTTATCACCTCGGCGACCACGGCCTCTGGAACAAGCACACGAACCTGGAAGCCGCCACTCGCGCCCCATTGATCGTCAGTGCCCCGGGCCGGCTCGGGAAAAACAGGAAGACCTCGGGGCTTACCGAGCTGGTCGACATCTTTCCTACACTCTGCGAACTTTGCGGTCTCGACAGGCCCGAAGCACTTGAGGGTTCAAGCTTCGTCCCGTTATTCGACGACCCGGACCGCCTTTGGAAACGTGCGGTCTTCAGCCAATACCCTCGAGAAATCCCCGGCGTCGGCGCGGGAATGGGTTATTCGATCCGCACCCGCCGCTATCGCTACACCGAGTGGCGCGCCCAGGACTTTCCCTACACCTCGGCCGAACTCTACGATTACGAAGTCGACCCCCTCGAAACCCGAAACATCGCCAACCGACCCGAGAATATCAGCCTCGTCAACGGTCTCCAAGGAATGCTCCACGAAGGCTGGCGCTCTTCGCTTCCTCCTACGGAAGGCCCCGTCTGACTATAGGCGCGGGCACGCTACGGCACGCACAAGACGGCTCGGTATCGACTGAAACCCGGACCAGCTTGCTAACCATCGCCAAAGCTCTCGCGGCCCTCTCTACAAGCGCGAACCCGCTTCCCATTGGAAGGACTCATCCGTCTGAGAGGCCGGACGAGATGTGCAGGTCGTTGGCAGTGTCAATGGCTGCCTATGGCATATGCGTGAAGTGAGCTCCGGTTACGTTCCGAACAACCCCTTCAAGACACGTGCCGGCCAACTCAGCACATAACCCAGTCGAAACGTTGGGGAACGGAAGATCCGGGATAGCGCGTCGGCATGTTTCCGCTTTAGCTTCTCGACCTCCTCGTGCATCTCGCGATTGAGCGTCACCATCTTCCCGATCTCTTCGTGCTGCTCGCGATTGAGCGCCTCCAGCTTCTCGATCTGCTTTTCGTGCTCGCCGATACGCCAGTGGCAACCTTCGATCACCAGCGAGAATTCCTTCTCCCTTTCGTAGAGAAACTTCATCTGCCGGTCACGTCGCTGGACCGCTATCTTTAATTCGCCCGCATCCTCATTGCTCAATTTGTGTCCGGCGCGAAACTTGTCCGGCAGAGATCGCGGCACATAGACCGTACTGTGGTCCGGCGCCGTCTGGTCTTTCGGACGCGTTTTCGTATAGAAATACACCGCGATCGAGCGTCGCGAGAGGTTCCTCCTGTTCTCCGGCAGGTCGATCTGCGGGAACCCGTGCCAGGAGACCTCTGATGTTTCGAAAAGCACGCAATGGTTCGCCAACGGCAAGTACGACTTCACGCGATCCGGCTTGTCCCGTTCCCACGGATCTGAGTGAACCTGCAAGGAACCGCCCCATTCCGGCCTCCATTCCTCATTCAAAAAAAGAATAAGGTTCAGCCGCCGATGCCAACGATTCGTCGGGTGAAAGTTGAAGTCCACATGCGGATCGAGCTCCTGCCCGTGCCGATTATCGTGGGTTCCGCCACCTACATATTCCGGGTCATAGAGCAGATTTGGAATGCCCGTGATCCCGCTGATCAAACCTAGTAGATACGGTGATGAAAGAAGTTCATCAAGCTGCCGGTATGCGTCGCCAAGTGAGGGAAGATGCGCATGAACAGCTTTGCTACCCACTTCACCGTACTCGTTGAGCGCCTTGTCACGGTCGAATGCGGGGAACTCGCGAATCAGCCGATCGAGGAAAGACGGCTCGACGAAGTTATTGATAAGCGCATGGGGAAACGGATCGGCCTTCCGAAACTGCTCGGCGAGCAGAGGAACACGCTGGTGAAGATCGCGGGCAAGAATCGAGGTCATTCCGGCCTCATGGTTTCGTGCAGCAAGGACCAATGTCAAGAGGACCGCGGTTCGCTATTTTCACAGGTGATGCCGCGACTGCTCGGAGATGCCTGTCGACGACCCTTGATCTGCGTCTCCCTTCGTATTCTTTCGGTCCTTCTGGGCAAACAGCGCCATTATTCACTTCGAGAACAAGGCTGGCCACCGCGAAGTTCACTGAGCCGATGCTCTTTTGGACCAGAAGATCGAGGATGTCGGCGACGCATCTCTCGACACGGCCCCAGTTCCTGGTCTCTGGCTGGAGCGGCCAGCGGGCTTGGCATGCTTTCCGAGAGCAGCGTGGTCTCAACTGATCCCCTACATCGGACTTTCGCGACGGATTCGTCCTCACGGAAGAGTTCCACTCGGCCGTCTTGGTCATACTACATATTGCAGTCCTTGCACGCTTTCTCGTTCTGCTCCTGACCAAGAAGGAGCAAAAGGGAGTTCTGCAAAGCCCTATCACCCCAAACAGATGAACTGAGCATTCCCTTTGCCCGACACTCCCCATCCCTTCACGTTGAAGCCGCATCGGACGTTCGCCGGCCTCTCCGCGCCTCTCCTCGTTTCCCTTGTTGCCGAGCCTCTCACCGGTCTGGCTGACACCGCCTTCGTCGCCCGCTTGGACGCTATCGCCTTGGCAGGACTCGGCGTAGGAGCAGCCCTGCTATCGAGCATTTTCTGGATGTTCAACTTTCTGGGGATCGGAACCCAAACCGAAGTTGCCCGTAGCGAAGGTAGCGGGGACATCGAATACGCCCGTGTTGCGAATGTCCAAGCGCTCGGCTTGAGCGTCCTCATGGGTGTCGGTATTGGTGGGCTTGTTTGGCTGGTGGTCGATCCACTCGTGCTACTCATGGGAGCTGATGGAGAAATCGCGACGGAGGCTCGCGACTACATCACGGTCCGGCTGCTCGGCGCGCCAGCCATTCTGCTGACTGTTGCCTCCTTCGGCACCCTCCGTGGACTGCAAGACATGCGATCCCCGATGTGGATTGCTTCCGGCCTCAACGTATTGAACATCGCCCTCGACCCGATCTTCATCTTCGGCTGGGGGCCCGTTCCTGCGATGGGTGTTGCCGGCGCCGCAGCCGCCAGTATCATCAGCCAGTGGCTCGGTGCGGCTGCGGCAGTCACGGTCGCTATCATTCGGATCGGCATCCCGGCCCGCACCCATCTCTCGCAACTCGGCAAGCTCATAAAAATTGGCGAGGAGCTTTTCGTCCGCACTGCGGCCCTGAACTTCTTCCTTTTGCTCACCACCCGATCGGCTACCGAAATCGGCGCCGATGCCGGGGCCGCCCATCAAGCCATCCGTCAAGTATGGGCCTTCACCGCATTGTTTCTAGATGCCTTTGCTATTTCTGGGCAGAGCTTGGTTGCATATTTTCTGGGTGCCTGTGAACTTCAACAAAGCCGCCGCGTAGCCACCGTCGTCTGCCAATGGAGTCTCGGCTGTGGAGTGGTGCTGGCGATGGTCATGCTCGCCACGGCCGGTCCTGTTGCCCGAGCACTCATACCGGCGAGCTCGTACGGCGTGTTTTTTGCTCCGTGGATTATCAGTGCGTTGTCGCAGCCTATCAGTGCGCTCTCGTTCGGCACTGACGGTGTCCACTGGGGCACGGGCGACTTCCGCTATCTGAGAAACGCAGTCCTCGTCGCCACCCTCTTGGGCGTCATCGGACTTCTCTGGGTCGATGAGACCAACCGCGCGGCCCTGACTCACACCTGGATCGTCACGGCCGCTTGGATCTCCGTCCGGGCCACGTTTGGCGTCATCCGTATTTGGCCGGGTGTTGGAGCAGCCCGGCTCGCTGCTCCTTTAGACGATAAAACGTGACTTCACTCACCTTCCCCGTCGACACTACCTCGCCTGAAAGGGATTGAAGTTCACGCCTTCGTCGAATGCGTCGACGCCTTCCGCTCGTTTGAGCGTGTTCACTACGAGATACGTCAAGGGTGTCGCCGTCGCTTCATAGATGACCTTCGCGAAGTAGCCGGTGAAGATCAAATTGAGCATTGTTCCTAAGTCATACACTCCGACGAAGATCACGAAAATCACCACAACCGTATCCACGAACTGGCCAACCACGGTTGATCCGATCGTCCGTGTCCATAGGTGTTTGCCTTTCGTCAGGAGTTTCATCTTCGACATCACGAAGGCATTGGCGAACTCGCCGCACCAATAGGCCACAAGGCTCGCGATCAGAACGCGCGGCACGAATCCGAACACCTTCTCGAACGCGTCCTGGTTCTTCCATTCAGGGGCCGCCGGCAAGCTGGTCGTGATCAGGGCCATCACCGCCAGCAACGCCGCCGAAAAGAACCCGATCCAGATCGCGCGCCGAGAAGCGCCGTAGCCGTATACCTCGACAAAGATGTCGCCGAAGATGTAGGTGATGGGGAACAGAATCTGTGCGCCGCTCAACAGAAACGGACCAACAGTCACCCCGCCGATCGTAAACGGCCCGATCGCGCAAATCTTCTGCGCCACAAGATTTGACACCAGCAGCACGACTACGAAAGCGTGTACCGCCAAGTCGTAGTACCGAAAGTTATGGGTTTTTTCGGCCGGACCACGATAGCCGTCCGGGTGATGCATCTCGTGAGCCATAAGCTCTACAGTCTAACGTCACGGGGTTACAAGACCCAGGGAGAAGAAAACCTTAGCGCGGGCTTCGAGTTAGAAGTCCGCTGATTTACGGGTCTTCCTTCACATAGCGGTCCTGAAACTGATCCAATCGGTCGCGAGTCAGCTCGCCTCGATGCACAATCAACCGATAGCGAAACTTCAACGACTCATCCGTAGGAACACGGGTCAAATGCCTTCCTGGATAAGCTGCATTCTGCATGCTGCCGCTGGATCGCAGGATCCAAGACTGTGGAAAGCCGGGCGAGGAGGGGTGTGTCAGGACAGTAAGTCCACTGCCGGGTTTGGCGCCATAGGAGCCTGAGAAGTCCAACCAGGGGCCGGCCCTGACGGATGTCACGCGGGGGATGACTGGGCCGTTGTGTCCCAGGAAGCGAATGTCCTTTGGAAGGCGGATACGTGTGGAGAATCCTCCATAGCCTTTGACGTCCTCGGAACCGCCGATGCGAACATCGTCTTCCAAAGCCGTCAGCTCGATCGTGAAGTCGATCTTGCGGATGTTGCCCTCTTGAGCATGAGCACGGACCGTTGTGATCTCCTCCACAAAGGGCTTTTGCTTACCGCTGTCATCGATCCAACGGGGTGATTTCCAGTGCAGCTTGACCGATACGGCGGCTGATCCCTTTTTGCGAGGAAAGATCTCACTGTCCTGAACTTCCCAGGTCGAGTCCTCGTTGATCCACTGATCACCCACTCGTTTGCCGTTTACGACGACCTGATGCCAGGCCCAGAAGATTCCTCGGTGGTGTCGATGGTCCTCGGGGAAATCCTCCGTCAACACGTTGCCGTCGAGGTCATACAAGGGATGTATGTAGTTCGACCGCTTGTATTTCCCGTTAAGCGATTTTGCCGTTAGCTGATAGAAGAAAACCTTGTCTGGGCCTTCTCGGAAGAGATAGCCTTCGTCCTGCCTCACAATCGCCATGGACCCGGCCGTAACTGTGTCCGCGGCTGCGGAGAGGGCCAGCAAGAGCAAGAGGGTTAGTGAGACCGCGGTTTTGAATCGTTGCATGGCAAAGGCTCCGTCAGCCGAGTATAACGCCGGGGGACGAGATGTGTTGGCGCATGCGACGTTGGCCTCCGTTGCAGAACGTGAGAGGATAGAGGCGATCTTCAGAGAACTCGAGACATGATCCCTCTTGCGCGTTGCCGCTTACCTCTCCTTATGGCCGTCCCTTTGCTCTGTCTCGCCCAGGGGAAGCCGTCCTACGACATCTACCGAACACCCGAGCCCATCGTGATCGACGCCCTCCTCGATGAGGCAGCCTGGCAGGCGGCAGTCCCGGTGGGGGACTTCCACTTCAACTGGTGGAGCGGGGGCGAGAAGGAGCAGACCGTAGCCAAGATCCTCTGGGACGACGTGAATCTCTACATCGGCTACTACTGCCGCGACAAGAATATCGCCGCCAATGTCACACGGCGGCACGGCCCCGTCTCTCGTGACGATTGTGTCGAGGCCTTTATCAGCCCGAACCCTGACAAGGTGCATAACTACTACGGCTTCGAGATGAATGTCATCGGTACGATGCTCAACTTCACGCGCACCGACTGGTGGCGGGGCGGGCTTCGCTCCGATCCTGTCGGAGTGCGGCTGTGGACGTCGCACTACGGCCAATCGCTCAAAGTCGACACGCCCGGCGAGGATCATTGGATTCTCGAAGTGGCGATTCCCTTCAGGAACTTCGAGAAAGACGCGGCGCACACACCGCCCCGCGACGGTGATCGCTGGCGGCTGAATCTCAATCGTTCCGGCGGGACCACGAACCCGCAGTACAGCACCTGGTCGCCGGTGAACACGGAGCGGCCGAACTTTCACATGCCCGAGGATTTCGGCTGGGTGCGATTTGTGGAGACTGTAGTGGAGAAGCGCTGAAGAGGGTTCGACACCGTTCTGAAGCAAGGAGATTCCCAAGCAATGAAACACCCGATGATCACTACGATCTGTTTGCTGTCGGTGCTGTTTTCCGGATCGATCCTTACCGCCGAACCCAAACGCGACCACCGCTTACACCAATACCACTTTGGAGACGTCTCGATCCCTCCGGCGTCAGCCGATGAGACGATCGCAGAACGGCTATCTCTCACGAAAGCGGGAGCCTATCTCGAAGATGGCGCGAAAGCCTGGGTGAACGATCGCGGCTGCGTTTCCTGCCATACAACAGGATGGTACGGCATTCTCCGTCCGCAACTTTCCAGCTTGCTCGGCCCTCCTGACCCGTCGTTTCGGTCTTTCCTCGAGCGCATCCTCCAAGAGACGCTTGCCGAGGAACGCAATAAGACAGAGCGAGGTACTGGCCCTGCGGAAGTCGTCTATTTGGCGGCGGCGCTGGCGGCATGGGATGCGCATATCACCAAACAGCTTTCCTCCGAGACCGCCAAGGCGTTGGAACTGATGTTCAGTTTGCAGCGCGGCAACGGCGCCTGGTATTCCGTCGAGACTTGGCCTCCGTTCGAGTCTGATGCCTATCAGCTTGCGACGGTCGCCGCCATGGCGGTGGGACTAGCGCCCAAGTGGTTGAACCAGCATCAAACCGATGATCTCGGATCGGGCTTTCTTCGCTTGACGCGTTACCTGAAAACCGTGGATCCCCCCCACGAATATGCGCGCGTTGCGCTGCTTTGGGCTTCTCAGCATCAGCCGGACCTTCTCGACGCCGCCGGCAAGGAAGCCATCGTCAAGATGATCCTCGACCGCCAGCGACCGGATGGCGGTTGGTCAATTCGTTCCTTCGCGGAGCCTGAGCAGTGGGGCGTCGGCAATCGCAGTGAGCGGCTGCGTGGGGAAGCGGACTTCGGCGAGCCCGTAAGTGACGGCCACCAGACCGGCCTCTCGATCATCGTACTGTCTCAGGCCGGCCTTCCGTCATCGCACACTGCCCTCAAACGAGGGATCTCGTGGCTGGAGCGGAACCAGAGGCAGTCCGGGCGGTGGTGGACGAAATCTCTCAATACCGACAAATGGAGTTTCATCACCTACACCGGCACGCTCTACCCTGTGCTGGCGTTGACTCTGATGGACTCGGTGCCGGGTGATTCTCCCGCTGCTCAATGACCTCTTGCGGATGCCAGTGGCATTCGTTCCGATTCCGGGCGAAGTCCGTGAATCTGATCTAACCGGACCCGACCTTCAATTCGAATGTCACGTACAACGTGCTGTTGCAGGAGAAGAGTGCGCCCAGTCGGCATCAAAGCCGCGGTATCGAGCTAGGAGCTGAATCTCTCCTCGAAATCGAGGAAGATCAAGAACTGGCTTGAGATGTCGGTCTCATGCTTCTTGAGTGAGGGCGAGTAGGTCTTGACGAGGATGCGGCGCTTCTCCGGTTCGAATCGGAACGTTCGCATCCAGCCGTCTCCGCCATTTTCACGGAATTGGTAGTCGGCCAGGATCTCGAAGACATCTCGAGAGGCGTCGTTTGTGGACACCTGAAACCACTCGCCGCCAAACTTGCCCCAGTGGCCGCACACCACCATGAAAATCTGTGGGTTCGGCCTGATCAGCTTTTGCCAGATCGCTTCTCCGGAATTGCCGATTTCCTTTCGATAGAATGGCGCCCGGTCGCGCGAACGGGTCTTGTCGTGCAAGTAGATATGGGTAGAAACGATTGCGGGTACACCCTCGTGCATCTCTAGCACCGACTTCGCCCATGCAATGGCGGTGTCCGGTACGTCCGCCTCAAGATGCAGTATTAGGAACTCTCGGCCCCCGCCGTTGAAGACCTGGTAGGAATTGATACCGTTCTCCGATGCGCCCCGATACCACTCTTCGGTGCGGAATCGCTGGGGGCCAAACCAGCGGCGAAAGCTGACCGCCCGTCCCCGAGGCTCTCCGCGGTCGTAGTCGTGGTTGCCGATGGCGACGCCCCAAGGCACAATGCCGTCCAGTCGAGACATGGCGCCATCGGCCACTCGCCACTCCCTCTCGGATTCGTCGCCGCTTTGAACGATGTCGCCGATGTGGGTCACGAAGACGATGTTCTCCTTCTTTGCGTTGGCGGCGATCCACTTGGTTTGGTCGTCGAAAAACTTGGGAAACTTTTCACTGTAGAACTGGGTATCCGGCAGCATCACGACTGTAAATGCCCCCGGCTCGGTCTTGGCAACGGCTCCCCATACAAACAGGCCACCGATCAGCGCCAAGACGACAAGCGGATCAACCTTACGCATACACCCTCCTTATCGGACATGGCAGACGTCTTGAGCTTCAAGCTTAACAATTCTCATTTGCTTTTCGACGAACCAGGTATTACGAACAAGTTGCCAGCACGGATCTGTCGCGCGCCAGACCGATCCTGGCGCGCGAGGAAGGGCCAGAGGCTGTCGTTGCGGTCCGTCTTGCGGCTCCGCATCTGTCGCACTTGCCGGGGCGTGGACTCGGCGGACTCATACTGCGTACCGTTTTGAGAGCATCGTCCCCGACGGTGGATTCGCCCGTTACCGACGTTCTCCCGACTGTCGAGCCGGCGCAAGCAGCGAGGATCGCCGAAAGGGCTGCTGATGGCAGGGTCTCGAGTTTCGTTCCTTGTGGGCTTGTTTTTACTTGAGTTTGGGTGTCTGAAATACTGAAAGATTTTCGTCAAGCATGTGCTGTAATGACTTGTCAACATGGACGATTTGAACGCTCAGCCGGCGTATAAGATCGCTGACTTGATCCGAAAGCGGGAAGTGTCGCCGATCGAGGTTGTGGATACGCACCTGAAGCGGATTGAGCAGGTCAATCCGAGTCTGAATGCGTTTGTGGACCTCGATGCTGAACGGGTGCGGCGTGAGGCCCGGAAGGCTGAAGAGATCTTGTCACGGAGCGACGGGGTAGGGCCGCTTCACGGCGTTCCCATGTCGATCAAGAGCTCGATCGAGGTACAGGGGCTGAGATGTGAATGCGGCACGCGGCTGCGAGAAGAACACATCGCGGAGAGTGACGCCGTGCTGGTCGAACGTCTGCGAGCGGCGGGAGCACTCATCCTTGGTGTGACGAACGTCCCGGACTTGTTGGCCGCGTACGAGACTGACAACTTGCTCTATGGCCGTACGAACAGTCCCTGGAATCCGGACTACACGGCCGGAGGGTCGAGCGGAGGCGAGTCGGCGGCCGTGGCGTCGGGCTGCTCAGCGCTGGGGATCGGCTCCGACGGAGGCGGCTCGATTCGCGTGCCGGCGCATTTTTGTGGTCTCTACGGGTTCAAGCCGACGGCAGGGCTGATCCCCCGAACAGGCCACTGGCCGGATTGCATCGGACCGTCCGCCCTGCTGGCTTCGGTGGGTCCTCTTGCTCGGAGTGCGTTTGATTTGGAGCTTGTTCTCGACGCCACGATGGGCGAGGATGCGGCGGATCCCTCGAGCGGCCCATACGCGCCCGAAGGTGCCGGGGCGGACTTGACACACCGGGTCAAGATCGGCTTCTACGAGGATGACGGCGTGACGCCCGTCACCAGCGAGACGAAACAAGCGGTGCGCGACGCCTGCAACGTCTTCGAGGACCAGGGGTTCAGCGTCGAACCGTTCAGCCCCGAGGGTCTGGAGTCGGCGCACGAGCTTTGGTGGATGCTTTTCAGTATCGCCGGAGCCGAACGGCTCCAGCCGCTCATCGAAGGGAAAGAAGATCAACTGCACGCTTTGGTTCAGGATCTGCTGGAGCCGCCGGAAGACTCTCGCAGGGCTTCGCTGCGTGAATTTCTCCAGGTATGGGACACGCGGGACCTCATGCGCGCGCAATTTCTTGCGCGCATGCAGGAGTATCGGGCGCTGATCTGTCCGGTGGCTTCGATTCCGGCGTTCCGTCACCGCGAACGGTCTTGGACCATCAGCGGCCGCGAAGTCACCTATGCCATGGCTTTTTCATACTGTCAAGTGTTCAATCTTCTCGGAAACCCGTCGGTCGTCGTCCCGGTGGGACATTCCAACGAGGGCCTGCCGATCGGCGTGCAGATCGTGGGACGACCGTTTGAAGATCGCTTGATCCTCGCTTTGGCCGAACGGTTCGAACAGGTGGTGGATGCCTGGAAGCCACCACCCGAACCGGCCTGACGGGTCCGCAAATAACGTCAGGCTGACTTTCGATCGACCCACCGGTTGGTTCAGCGGCAAGGTGCTACGGATAGTCTCCCACGCATAGCCGATGCGAGTGTACGACAAGCGCGCTGCTGCAGGACGGTCGGTCCTGTCGCGGGAGTGCTGGCGAGGAAGCCCTCAGACCGGCAAGCAGGACAACGGATCGCCGCGTCAACTTGGCTCGAATGTGAACCTTGGCAGCGAAGAAAAAAACTGGCCGCGGCTTTCCACAGCAGAGACGCCTCGATCCACGCGAACATCTTCAGGCTGGAGCCTTCGTCTCTGGAGTCTGATGACCTGCCGGCGAAGTTTGCTCGGGTTCGCAGGGAGTTGATACAATTCCATTTTTGATGAGCCGAGCCTGAGGTTCTATACATCCGAACACGCCGGTCAGGTTCGATCCTTCCACCGTTTCTTGGGCGCAACCCGAAACAAAACTGGGAAGACGCCTCTGTGTCCGGAAACGGAGGGGCCTCCAGCCACGAACGGGAGCATGCATGAGTTCATACAACGGGGTTGATGTACCGTCGAATGGCGATACCATTCAAGTTGAATCAGGGAAGTTCATCACCCCGGACAACCCGATTATCCCGTTCATCGAGGGTGACGGCACAGGCCGGGACATTTGGAAAGCGGCGCGACGGGTTTTCGACGGTGCGGTCGAGGCGGCCTACGGTGGAACCCGGCGGGTCGCCTGGTTTGAAATCTTCGCCGGGCAGAAGGCCTTCGATCACTTCAACTCGTGGCTGCCCGACGATTCCCTTGCCGCCATCCGAGAGTTCCATATCGCCATCAAGGGACCGCTTACCACGCCCGTGGGCGGTGGGATCCGCAGTCTCAACGTTGCGCTGCGCCAGTTGCTCGAACTGTATGTCTGCATGCGGCCGGTCCGTTATTTCCCCGGGGTGCCATCGCCGGTACGGAATCCCCAAAAGCTCGATGTCGTGATCTTCCGGGAAAACACCGAAGACGTCTATGCCGGGATCGAGTGGCAGCAGGGCAGCGCCGAAGTGGCTAAGGTGATTGGCTTTCTCAACGGCGAGATGGGCCGGAAGATCCGCGTGGATTCCGGTGTTGGAATCAAACCGATCAGCATCACCGGCTCGAAGCGCTTGGTGCGCCGCGCGATCCAGCACGCCATCGACAACAATCGTCGCAGCGTCACCATGGTGCACAAGGGGAATATTCAAAAATTCACCGAAGGCGCATTCAGAGATTGGGGATATGAGCTGGTCAAGGAAGAGTTCGCGGACCAGTGTGTGATCGAGGGTGAGTTCGAGGGCGATCCGCCGCCGGGCAAAATCGTCGTCAAGGACCGTATTGCGGACTCGATGCTCCAGCAAGTGCTGCTGCGTCCCGCGGAGTACGACGTAATAGCGACGACAAACCTGAACGGAGACTATCTATCCGATGCGTGCGCGGCGCAGGTGGGCGGACTCGGCATGGCGCCCGGAGCCAACATTGGCGACGAGCACGGCGTCTTCGAGGCGACACACGGCACGGCTCCGAAATACGCCGACAAAGACGTGATTAATCCGTCGAGCGTGATTCTGTCCGGCGCGATGATGTTCCGGTCCATGGGCTGGAAGGAAGCGGCGGACAGGATCGAATCTGGTATCACCGAAACCATTCGCCAGAAGCGCGTCACTTACGATCTGCACCGCCTGATGGAAGGCGCAACGAAAGTGAAAACCAGCGAGTTCGCTTCGGCAATCATTGAGAACATGTCGCCTCAGGTCTGAGACCACGACGACAAGGAGAGAAGCAGATGAGACCCAAAGTTACCGTAGTAGGCGCGGGAAACGTCGGGGCGAGTTGCGCACTGCGGCTCGTTGACAAGGAATTAGCCGACGTTGTGCTCGTGGACATCGTCGAGGGAGTGCCTCAAGGCAAGGCGCTCGACATGTTTGAGGCTGCGCCGATCGAGGGTTCGGACGTGAAGGTGAGCGGGTCGAACGATTACGAGATCACCGCCAACTCCGACATTGTCGTCATCACGGCCGGCTCGCCTCGCAAGCCGGGCATGAGCCGCGATGACCTCTTGCTCGGCAACGCCAGGATTATGCGGGCCTGTGTCAAGTCGGCCGTGAAGTACTCACCGGACAGCATTCTGATCATCGTGTCGAATCCGCTGGATGCGATGTGCCATGTGGCCTACGACGAGAGCGGATTTTCCAAGAATCGCGTCATCGGAATGGCGGGCGTGCTGGATACGGCCCGCTTCCGGACGTTTCTCGCGGAGGCCGCCGACGTTTCGGTCGAGCAAGTGAACGCATTCGTTCTAGGCGGACACGGCGATACGATGGTCCCGCTCGTACGCTTCACGAACGTGGCGGGGATTCCTGTTACCGAGTTGATCGACGCTGAGACGCTGGACAAGATCGTCGACCGCACCCGCAATGGCGGGGCGGAGATCGTCAAGTACCTGAAAACCGGCAGCGCCTACTATGCGCCGTCGTCGGCTGTTGTCGAGATGGTCGAATCGATCTTGAAGGACAAAAAGAAAGTGCTGCCGTGCGCGGCCTATCTCGAGGGCGAGTACGGTGCTGACGGCTTGTTTGTCGGAGTTCCGGTGAAGCTGGGTTCCCGTGGTATCGAGAAGATCTACGAGCTGCCGTTGGTCGACGAGGAAAAGGCGGCCTTCCGGAATAGTGTCGATGCCGTGGCGGAACTGGTGAAGGTATTGAACTCGGGCTGACCGTCTGCAACAAGACCGACGCTGCCGAGGCACCTCGGAAGAGGCAGAGCGGCCTTGACGCGCACCTGAAACAGAGGGTGTCGGCGTATGGGGCAACGGCTTTTACGGAGAGTCGTTGGGCGCTGTCCCTGACCAGCCCAAGCTCATTTCTCATTTCAGGATTATCTTGGATAAAAAATTCTGGTCGTGCCAAATACGCGGGAATGGTGTATAGTATGGAGACGTTCTGAGGAAGAGACGGTCTTTCTTCGGAACGGATAGGAGGATATAAATAGATGAAACGGATTCTGGCGCTGATGGCCATCATGATGCTGGTCAGCAGTGTGTGCATGGCCGGCGAATACACCGGTTATCTCAGTGACAAGAAGTGCGCCAAGGCTGCCGCCGGTCATGCCGGATGCGCCAAGGGTTGCGTCGGGAAAGGCGAACCGATCGTTCTCGTCGAAGAGGGCGAGGGCGGCAAGGTGTACGAGATTCACAATCAGGACGCGGTAAAAGACAGAGTCGGCGACAAAGTGACTGTTTCCGGCAAACTGAGTGGCAACAGCATTCACGTTGACAGTGTGAAATAGCTGGAGCCGGCTCGAAAATAGTCGCGTGGACTTTCCGCGCCCGAGGCTTCTCTACAGTTAGCGAGGGCACCTGCGCCCCGACGGTGCGTAGGTGCTTTCTGCTTTCTGGGCCAAAACGAGCCGTCGCAGCAGATTGTCCGACAAAGCAGGGTAATTCCACCGCTTCCGTCTTGCTTTTGATATCGAAGAGTCCCACGACCCAAAGCAAAAACACTCTTTCTGCTTTACGTCCTCCCGTTGCCAAAGAGCGCCACCGTCCGCATCGGATGTTCCCGACGCGTTGGGTGCCAGTTCCGGTGTGTTCTTGAAAGGGCGTCCCTATGTGATGGTCTGTCTCCGCCCCGTTTCTGCGGCGCGGTAGCTCGCGAAAACGGTCTTCAGCACGCGTAGGCTGTCATCGGAGCTGAGTGGTGCTCGATCGAGACCGGCGGACGCGCGCACGCATGCTTTCACGAAAGGCGTGTACCCGGAAGGTCCGTCGAAGATTTCCACCCGGTGAACCCGGGGTTGTTCTTCGCCTTGGCTGTACCACTGAAGGGGAAGGCCGCCGTGCCTCTCGATCTGCAGCCACCCCTCAGATCCCCAGATCTTGATGTGTGAGTGGTAACCCTTGTCGAGATAGTAGCCCGAAATGATCGTGCCGAAGACGCCGTTCTCGAACCGCAGTGCGACAGCGGCGGAATCCTCGACGTCGATCGGTTGTCCTCCTACATTGCCCGCGAAACCTGCCACATCGGCGATGCGCAAGCCGGTCAGGAACATCGCCAGATCCAGCCAGTGAATGCCGAGCCAGATGAGGTGGCCGCCGCCGGCCCGCGCCTTCTGGGCGTACCAGCGTTCGTGGTACTCGGGACGGGTCAGCCGGGTCTGGTCGGCGATCAGGTGGAGTTCTACTCCGTAGATCTTGCCGATCTTGCCTTGTTGGATCAGCCGGCGGGCCTCGCGGACTTCCGGGTTGAGTCGGTTCGCAAGCGCGAGCATCAGGTGTCGGCCGGCCTCGTTGGCTTTCTCGACAAGTTTCTCGAAATCTTCTACGCGGACGCACGAAGGCTTTTCGGACATGACATGGCAACCGGCCTCCAGCGCGGCCTCGATTGCCGGCGGCGCAAGACCCGCTTCCATGGAGACCAGAGCCATGACAGGTTTCTCGCGGGAGAACATTTCTTGCGGGGTCGAGTAGGCCGCCGCGAGTTTGGCTCCCAGGGCGCTGCGGGCGGCCGCAGTGTTTTCGCCACCCTCATCGGAGAGCACGACGCGGTTCACTTCGGGAGTGTCGGCGAGAGCGCTGAAATAAGCGCCAAGGTGGGCGCCGCCGGCGTGGGTGATCACGCCGACTTCGATCGGTTCGGTCATGGCTTTCGATCGCTGCGCGGCTAGTGTGGCTCCCGCGCCCAGGATCTTCGTGAAAGTTCGTCGTTGCATCTTCAGAACGCCGCTACAGAGCCGAGTCGGATGGTGAGAAAGGCAGGTCAGCCTTCGCTGATCTCTCCCGTGTCAGGATCGAAGCGCATGCGGCGGCCGCTCCATAGAGCGTCGGTCGACATGATGCAGGCAACCGAATGCCCGTATCCGGCTTCGGGGGGAGCGTAGAGATCTTGTGGAGCCCGTCGCCGGATGCAGTCCAGCCAGTTCGCCATGTGGTGCTTCGTGCCGGCCTTCTCGGGAATCTCCGTCGTCTCCTGCAGGGTATTCGGGTTCCTGCTCCCATCGCCCGAGATTTTCCATTCGTCTTCAACCACCATCGTTCCCTTCGTGCCTTGCACGCGGGTCATTCGTCCTGAGGCGTTGATCAGCGTTGTCGCATACGTCGCCAGAAATTCCTTGCCCCGCTGCCCGTATTTGAGGACGACCTGAATCGTGTCGGGATTCTCACGATAGTCATGCCACTTGAGGATCGCTCCCTCAGCGACAACTGTCACGGGATACGTTTCGCCGGTCAGCATATGAACGACGTCGATGCCGTGAGTCATCCACTGGTCGATGATTGCGCTGGAGAACTCGCGGAACAGCCGGAACGAGCGATAGATCTTGGGATCGAAAGGACGATAAGGTTTGCCCATCAGGAAAGCGTTCCAATCCACGTCGCTTTCCTTGAGCGAAGCAAGCTCCTCGGATTTTTTGGCCCACCGAAACGGACTGTAGGCGTTCCAGACCACATCGACCTTGACGACATCGCCGATGCGGCCCTCCGCAACCCAATCCATGGCCGTTCGGTAGCGGGGATAGCTGCGGCGCTGCGTGCCGTTCTGGACGATGCGGCCCGTTCTCCGGACCGCTTCATAGGCCGCATTCAACTCGTCGATGACGTTGCCCATCGGTTTCTCGCAGTAAACGTCCTTGCCGGCTTCGACGGCGGCCTGGAGCATCTTGGCGTGCTGATGATCGGGGGTCGCGATGATGACAGCGTCGATGTCTTTGTCGGCCAGCAGGTCTTCGTGCCGCGGATACGTCTTTGCCTCGGTCCCGTAGGATTCACCCACGACCTTCGCCGCGGCGTCGAGGCGCTGCTTCCAGATATCGCAGACTGCGGTTACGCGGGCATTGAATTGGCTGCCGTACTCGATGCACTCTTTCATGACGCCGGTGCCTCGGCCGCCAGGGCCGATCACACCGACGCGGATGGTATCGTTGGCGCTTTGAGCAACGGGAGTGGATGAAGCAGCCGCCAGGGCGGCGGCCGAGCTGCTCAGGAATCTGCGGCGGTCAAGCATGTTGTCGGACATGATGGGGTTCTCCTCTGCGGGTTCTGGCTGTATGGTGCGCCAAACGCAGGAAATATGCAAGGTCCCCGGCGGAATTTGCAATCGTGTCGACGAGCAATGCGCTTTCCCGATCGTATCCACCCCCGCCATGCAAAGCCTTGACGTGGAAAAATACAAGGAATGATTCGTTGGGCGGCAGTCTGTTTGTTGCTGGGGACGCCTCTGGCGGCGCAGGACATGGCGGCCGGCCTCATCGGCGAATACCGCGACCATCAGCGGTCCGTCAATCTGGTGGTCGCTTCACCGAACTTTTATCTGCATCCCGACGAATCACTCCATCCGGCGTTGCGTCCTTCGTTCGAGGCCGAGTGGACCGGCTGGCTGTCCATTCTGAGGGCCGGGACTTATTCTTTCCGCGGTTCGGAAATAGCCGTTAACGGACATGCGGTCGGCGCGGGCGGGGTGCCGCTCAATCCGGGGCGGCATACGATTCGCATCGAATACCGGCGTCAGGCCGGACCGGCAGTGCTGCAACTCATGTGGAAAGCGGAGCACTTCGACTGGGAGCCGATCCCCACGGACCGCTTCTTTCACGACCCTCGGCAGGTGGACGAAGATCATCTATGGATCGAAAAGGGCCGCCGTCTCGCGGAAAAACTAGGCTGTGCGAACTGCCACGATGCGGCGTCTCCCTCCCTGCGCGCTCGTCCGGGACCCAGCCTTCTGGGGATTGGCTCGCGGCGGAAGAGCCCGTGGCTCTATCACTGGCTACGAGACCCTTCCGGATTCCGTTCTGACGCTCTTATGCCTGACAGCCTCGGGAGCGATCGGATGTACCGCGACGTTGCTGCTTATCTGGCTGCTCAAGTCTCCGAAGAGCCGCTAAAGGATATCGGAAGGATCGGGGGGCGTGATCGGGAAACGGGACGATCTCTATTGAATTCACTGGGGTGCCGTGCCTGTCATCAGCGAAACTCGCTGGACCTGGTCGGGCTCGGGTCGAAGATGGATGCTGCGACACTCGCCGCATACCTCGAAGCCCCAACGTCGCACGATCGGAGCGCCGAGATGCCGTCGTTGAACCTGACTCCCCAGGAAGCAAAGCAACTGGCAGGCGCTTTGGTTGCTTCGAGGAATGAAACCTATGAGGTTGCGTTCACTGGCGGGAATGTGGATCGCGGCGAGGAGTTGATTCGCTCTGCCCGGTGTTCGGCCTGTCACGAATTGGCCTCCGACAAGGAGAAAGAACCGCTGCGCCGCTTGCCGGAGATGAGCAGTCTGCGCTCCGGTCGAGGGTGTCTATCCCATGAACCGGCGGGGTCCGTTCCCCGTTTTCGGTTGTCTGCTGAGGAACGCCGCGCTTTGACGGCCTTCGTGGAGTGGTATCGCACCGCTCCGGATATCAGTCCGGCCCCGGTCTACGGTTTCTATCGGCGGCTTGCTCAACTGCGCTGCACGAGCTGTCATGCGCTGGACTCATCCAAACCTACAATGTCGATTCCAGAAACGGGGCCGCCCCTCACCGGTCTCGGTTGGCGGATGACGCAGTGGTGGCTGCAAGGCGTGCTTAGCGGAGCCCATCGTAATCACGGCGAAATCGAACTTCGCATGCCGCAATACCAAGAGGCGCTGTTGCGGCCGTTGGTTGACGGCTTTGCGCGTTCGGCGGGGCTGAAACCGGATACGCATATGACGGGCCCGAAAGAGATCTCGCCAATGAGCGCAGTCGGCGTGGACATGCTCGGCACCGACACGGCGGCGGGCGGCCTGGGATGTATCGGCTGTCATGGTTTCGGGGAACACGATGCTCTCGGTGAAGAAGGCCCGCCGCTCACGGAAGTCGCGCGGAGAGTCCGGCCTGAATGGTTCCGCCGTTGGATGCGGGACCCGGCGCGCATCCTGTCCGGCACCTCGATGCCCAACTACTTTGGTTCGCTCCCGGCCGATGTCGCGCGTTCCAAGATCGATGCGTTGTGGGCCGCGCTTTCCCTGGGGGAAAAGATGCCGCTCCCCGAAGGCTTCGAGCACGCCCTCGGCGAACAAGGCAGCGAAGCTCTTCCGATGGCGACTGACAAGCCCATCGTCATTCGTTTCGATATGCCGGAAGCCACACCGGCCGCGATCGCGGTCGGATTGCCCGATGGCGTCTCTTTTTGTTTCGACGCCGGAGAATCGCGGCTGCGCTACGCTTGGCTCGGCGGCTTCGTCGATATGACCGGCACGCTTTATGAGAAGCGCGACAGGGAATCCAGGTTGACTCGCACGGCTGAGATCATCGGCGAGATTTTTTTTCGCTCCGGCGGGTTCCCCTTCCGCATCAACGACTTGCAGTATCTCCCGCAGCGGCGCTTCCGAGGATATCGGCTGGTCGACGGCCATCCGGTGTTCCACTACCAGGTAGAAGCCCTGGATGTTTATGAGCGGATTACCGCAAACGAATCCGGCTCCGGCATCGTGCGGAATTTCCGGGTTTCGGAAGTGGATCGGCCGATGTGGTTGCTGGCGGCTCCAGGAGCCGGCTACTCGATTCAGTCCTCTCTGCCCGCGGCGGCTGACGGTCGATTCCGCATTCCGCCAGGCCGGGACGTTACCTTCACCATGACGATCACGGCGGTTACGAATTGATCGCTGAAACGACAATTAGCGCCCGGGTTCGTGCCTCGAGGCGGGTAATCGCCGCAATTCCGGCAGTAGCGATGTGGTTGTGCCTCGCGGCAAGGCTCGCGTCGCAAGTCCCGTCGGACGCTTACCGGGTCGAATCCGTCCCGACGCCAAAGGGCATCGCCCCGGAAGTGAGTTCAATCTGCTTTGGCCCCGACGGCCTTTTGTATGCGACTTTCCGGCGCGGCTACATTTACTCGCTCGACACCGAGACCGGTCGCTGGCGGCGCTTCGCTACGGGACTGCACAACCCTCTCGGCATCCTGGCCGGCGGGCATGGCGAGTTCTTTGTCGCTCAGATTCCGGAGTTGACCCGAGTCGTCGACACCGACCGCGACGGCGAAGCCGACTTGTTTGAAACGCTGTCCGACGGTTGGGGGCTCTCCGGGAACTATCACGAATTCATCGCGGGACCCGTCCGCGACGCTGACGGCAATTTCTACGTGAGCCTCGGTCTCGCTTCCCGCGGGGCGGAACCACGGCCCCCGGTACGAGGCGAAATGACGGTTCGCGGGAGGCAGTCCGAGAATCCGGAAGAGGGCAAGGTCAATCGGGTCGGCCACTACTCGCCGGTCCCGTACCGCGGTTGTGCGGTGAAGATCACTCCGGCGGGGA
Organism: Bryobacterales bacterium; assembly: GCA_026713545.1. Taxonomy (GTDB): domain Bacteria; phylum Acidobacteriota; class Terriglobia; order Bryobacterales; family UBA6623; genus JAPPLB01. Next base: position 3,748 of record JAPOOG010000157.1, on the reverse strand, counting down.
AACTCTCTCTGTTTGCCTGCGGCTTCCGGCAACCGAACGGATTGGGCATGAGTCCCGAGGGTGAGCTTTTTTTAGCGGATAACCAGGGCGACTGGGTGGGAACGTCGCCGCTGCATCACGTCACGGAAAGGTCCTTTCACGGGCACCCGGCATCATTGAACTGGCATCCGGATTTCGCCGGTCGAGACCCCGTTGAGATCCCGATCGCTGAGCTGGATCGGAAGCGCAAGCGGCCGGCGATCCTGTTTCCACAAAACAATATGGGCGGCTCGGTCGCCCACCCCGTGTTCGACGGGTCCGGGGGCGGGTTCGGTCCCTATGCGGGACAGCTCTTCGTCGCCGAATGGACCTATCCGCGAATCCACCGCGTCGACCTGGAAGTCGTTGGCGGCGAATACCAGGGAGCCGCCTTCCCGTTCGTCTATGAGAACGGCCTGCGCATGGCGAACAACCGTATGGCGTTCTCGATTGATGGAAGGAGCCTCTACATCGCGCAGACTTCCCGGATCTGGGGCTCGATCGAGGGCCTTCAGAAGATTACGTGGACCGGCCGGGTTCCCATGGATATTCTGTCGATGAAGCTGACCCCGGAGGGCTTCGAGCTGACGTTCACGAAGCCGGTCGATCCAGCAACGGCCGCACAGAAGTCAGCCTATTCGATGACCAGCTACTACTACCGGTACCATGCAAAGTACGGCTCTCCGAAAACCGATCTGATCCCGGTGAAGGTCGAGAAAGTTGAACTCTCCGCTGATGGCTCCCGTGCAACCCTGACGCTGGATAAGCTCGTCCCGGGCCGAGTCTACGACCTGCGGCCGTCCGGCATCAAGGCGGCCGACGGCGAGCCCCTGGCGGCAACGATCGCCGCCTACACACTGAATCGGCTCAAGGAATAGGCTCAGTCGGCTGTCGTTGTCGCAAGACGGCGCATGACATAGAATGAAGTTTGCCCCTTGTGGGCTCTCTCATCTGTTCCCCCAGATCGGGGCGTGGCGCAGCCTGGTAGCGCGCCTGCTTCGGGAGCAGGAGGTCCGGAGTTCAAATCTCCGCGCCCCGACCATCTGACTCGTCGTATTCGTAACGCGTTACGATTTCCCGCCGGAGTCGTTTGAGGCCCGGACATATGAAAACTGTGTCTTGGAGATGAAGGGCGAGAGTTGCTGTTTACGGACTAAACCTTGCCGCATGTGATCTTTTTTCGCCTGAACTTGCCCCAGCCAACTGGCTTTTTGCCCTGAATCTGCTCTGGCACGGTCGCTGTTCCCTCGCTGGCATCCAACCTCCGCGCGGGTCGTGACATGAAACAAATAAAATCGTGGATGTAAGACTCATGATCATAATTCTTAGTGAACAAATAACAATTTTTCGTGTTTTGTAGTTCCTTTCAAAAATTTCGAATTGTTGTTAAGAACGTAGGTATCTCAGCTCTGCTGGAACACGACTCTCTCATAAATGGGCAAATCGCGAGGTCGCCCCGGCGTTCTCTCCGGAACAGGTGGGTGTCTGACATTGAAGAGTCCCGACGAGCTGCGTCGGGAGAAAAAAGAAATAAGCAATCCGGTAGTAGAGACAACGGAACTTATGAGGCTACGGTTCGATGCTGTATACAGCATCCCATCTTCGGGATCAAGAGCGAGGCGATTCTCGGATCATGCGATCCAAGACATTCTTCGTGATGCGCTGCTGCTTGGGGTTCACGCCAAACGTCCCTGCCCGTCCTGAAGTCCGAGCGGGTATGTGCCCCGGCGGCTGTGACAGTCCCTCCGGCCACCAGATCGTCCCTGCATTGAAGACCCAGTTGCCTTTGGAGCATGGGTAGACAATCGCCCGATGCTGGCGGATCTCGTTCTGTGAGCTTCGTTGTGGATAGATGGGGCCGGACGCCACCACCTGCAGACCTTCGATATCCGCCAATGGGGGGCCGTGATATTCCCAGCCAATCACGGCGCGAATCCTGTCTCCGGCCTCCAGATCGGTGCCCTCGTAAATCCAGTGCTTGGGTTGGGTGACGATCCAATCGCCGTAGCCCGAGCCGTACGACGTGGAACCCATCAACTTCTCTTCATCCGCAAACAATTCCTTTCGGGCGAAGGCTCGGCAGGAAGCGTTGGTCACGGAACTGTCATAGAAAATGATTTCATGATAGACGGAATTTCCTGAAAAAAATGCAAAGCTGAGACCGTCGTCGCGAGCTTTCCGAGCGGCATCGAACATGTCGCGGGACCAATATTCGTCATGGCCCACGGATAGAAAGACCTTGCTTGAATCCAAAATCCTGGAATCCAATTGCAAGTCCAGGTTTGAACAGTAGGTCACGTCGTAACCCTGCTGCTCGAGCCAGTAGACCATGGGGTGTTCCCAGAGCAGGAACTCTCCGGATCCCGCTGAGAGTGGTGCGTCCACCACTTGGCAATATTTGGCGTAGGGTCGATCGAAGCTCACCCGTACGTTCGGCCCGGTATACCAGACGTTGGGTGTGCCGTCGTCGTAAATCGAGTCGTTGCCGGGCCACTTGTTGTAGGCCTGCCAAGTGAGATCGCTCACCTGACAGAGCACGTCGGACCGGCGATGTTCCTTGACGACGAAAATGAGATAGCTCTGAAAACCGGCCGGCTCGTCCCGCGTCAGTTTGGCCAGATAGACTCCGCTCGGCCAGTCTTTCGGAATGGCAAGTTGTGTGCAGCGTTCCCAGCGGCATTCACGCAGCCGCTCCGTGGTCATCATGGGCACGGCCTGAGGTTCGCACTTGAATGGCCCCATCCGTACCATGTGGCGCCCACCAGCGCCTCCGTAATATCCCATTCGGTAGATATCGATCAATAGGCGTCCCGGCGGTTCGAGACTGACCATGAAGTCGATGGTCTCGCCCTTCAGGACACTGGTCTTCGAAGCGTAACCTTCGATCGCTGAAGAACGAAGACGCCGGTTGAGCGGGTACGAGGCCAACGTCCTGGGGTCATCGAATCGGTGGTATTGGAGTTGCCACTCGACGGTCCCGGGTCTGCGGTTCTCCCGCACGATGGGATTATCGTCCCCTTGTGCCGGCATCGTTGATCTGGATATCAGCGGTGCCGACGCCAGGCCCGCCATTGACTTCAGTAGGATGCGACGTTTCATATGCTTTTTCCTCTCGGGAGTTAGTAGCGAACCTCTCTTGGAATTGCTTTGGCGTGGATGTCTTTGAATAGCGAAGAATCGATGGGAGATCCCGACTGGCCGGCTCCGAGAGCGTGCTCTGGCTGCGGAACCTCGACAGGTGGTTCCTCGTCAGACCGATTCGACTGATGGCCGCATGTTCTCGAGACTGGCGAGCGTCCGGTGCCAATGGTAGCAATGGAGTCGGTCAGGGTGTGAAGACTTGGGACTGCTGGCTGAAGCTGTTGCAGGTGTGGGGGTAGGTCCACTCATGAAGTTCGGTCTGGGTGACTCGTTCGGCTTTGCCGTTGTCCGTGAGTCCGTGAAGGACGTATGTCCGGAGTCGGCCAAAGTCATCGCCCGCAGCGGGAGAGAGGCTGTGACCTGCTTCCCGAGGAGAAATCTTCCCGGCAGTCCCCATTAGCCTGCATTTTTCACCACGCGGCGCGGTGAAGTGCGTGAGAGGGCCGTCAGGACGAGGCGCGCGCCGCTTGGCGCGCGCAGGCGTACTTGACCGTACGTCGAGCACGGCAAGCAAGCGTTGCGAAGGAAAAGCGAAGTTATGGCGGTCGTATCGCGTGCTTCGGTCGTCGGGTGGTGAGAAATGCAGGTT
>JAPOOG010000138.1 GCA_026713545.1 Bryobacterales bacterium | reverse complement strand
GCAGATGGCGCACGTCCTCTCCGCAACACGGCCGGCGAAGCCGGACGAGTACGCCGAGCTGTACCAGGAACTCCAAGGCATTTACGAACGCTCGACGTTCCCCCGCTGCCCGATCTTCAAGCTCCGCATCATCAAGCGCCGTTCCTCCAAGCGCGTAACCGAGATGATCGAGAAAGCGAGGCGCTAAAACCATGTCCGATCAGTTGCACTTCATCCGTGGCGGCCGGCCGCTCGATCCCGAATCGAAAGTCCCGATGGTCGAATGCGGATGCTGCGAGTGCTACCACCGCTCCGACTTCTGGGGCGACTGCCGCAACGACTCCCAGCGCTTCCTGCCTCACGACCTCTCAGACGGCGAACCCGAGTACATCTGCGCGGACGGTGAACCGTGGATTACCGATATCGAGCTCGCACGGCGCATCGAAGCGCACGTCCAGCTCATCGACTCTCAACCTCACAACCCGCACCAACAAGGAGCCTCATCATGATTCGCCACGAAGAAATCGTCATGGAAACCCTGCCCGATCCCTGCCCCGATACCTCCTATCTGGAGCAGGAAGGCTGCGAGGAACGCTTGCGCCAGGCCGAGAACGGCGTGTTCGGATTCATGGGAATCCGCGCAAGCTGCGTCGTTCACATCGGCATCGGCCAGGCCGATTACGTCATCTGTCACAGTTTCAAGAGCCCCGGCATTTGGAATGTCGAAACCTATTCCTCCGATGAGCACATCCAGCAGCTTTTCGAAAACGAACGATCCATTCTTCTCGCCATGCTTGACGCCATCGGCTACAAGCACGACGGCGCCGGCAATGCTTCCTGATCGGCTCACTCTCAACCAGGCCCTCGTACCCTCGAGCTTTCGCGCTTGGGCGCAAAACTCTACCAGAGCAAATGGATCCGGACACGGATTCCTTTGCTCGGCCGACCATGTCTCTCAACCTTTGCACACCTTCCGAGAACCTTCCCTGCAATCGAATCCGTTGACCCCCTCGACAGGGTTCTCCGCTTTCCGCCAGGTAGCAGTGAGCGGAAAGCTCCCAACCCTTATCCAGCAGGAGGAAAACCCTTCATGTCCCCCAGCCTTCAAGTCGCCGTTTCCCTCGAAGAGCCTTCACCGGCCGAAGAGAACGACCGTCCGGAAAAGCCGGTCTGCAAACTCTGTGCAAGCGCTGAAGTCACCTTCGACGCCACCGCCTATTGGGACACCCAGCATCAGGAGTTCGAATACGACATTGCCGATGGCGATGCCTTCTGCCTCCATTGCGACGAGAAACAGCCCGTCAAGTGGATTCCCGTCTAGCCAGTTCGCCTCTATCCTCTACCCATGCCGAACCCCAAGAAAACCATCAGCTTCGAATGCGATACGGAACTCTTCGAGAAGATCAGCACCGCCAGCCGCAACGAGAGAATGTCGGTTGAAGAATACGTTGCCCGGACCGTCTTCGAACACTTCAACCCGGGCGCCAAGCACCGCAGGGAATACTACACTCCCCGCAGCTTCTACACCTTCGAAGTCGATCCCGACTGATCGTTTCAGCTCTCAATACTCCTCTCCCCCTGCAGCGGGTTCTCCGCTTTCCGCCATCGAGCATTGAGCGGAAAGCTCCCAACCCTGACTTGCCGGAGGCCCACATCCACCATGATCGACCATCCCGTAAACCTCTCTCTCGAAACCCTCGACCTGAACATTTGGGAACGCGCGATCAAGCCGCTGCTCACACAGCTCACCGAATCGGACAAGAGCAACCTCTCCGATTCCGACTTGTTCGCCTGGCTGCTGCAACAGCACGGACGCCTCAAGCGCGGCGAGATCGAGAAGGCCGAAATCAGCGTCATCGTCGCCATCTTCATGGACCAGGCGCTCGAACTTCTCAGCGAAGGCCGCTACCAGTTGCGCGAGCTGATGAAACCCCTTCTGATCCTGTGTTCTTCGCCCACCGTGAACTCCCGCCAGCGGCCGAGCGCCCTCGACGAAGTTCAAAACCACCGCTGGTTCATCCAGACCTTGCTGCGCGACAACCCCTCGATCACGCTGATTCTTCACGACATGATCCGCTTCGCCTGGCGCGGCGCCCGCACCGGAGCGGTTCACACCCTCTCGATTCGACACGATCACGTCTATTGGGAACGGCAGCTTCCCGAAGACTGCCCCTGGACCGTACCTCAGATTCTCGCCTACGATCCCTTCGACAAGGACGACTACCTCCTTCACTCCAAGACTCTTCCCCCACAGCGTTTCTTCCCTGATCTTCCTTCATCGGGTTCTCCGCATTCCGCCATCAACAGGTGAGCGGAAAGCTCCCAACCCTATCCTTCAGAAAGATTCCAGCTATGTCAAACACCAACTACGACCTGACCGATCCCGCTTCGCGGCTACCCGTTGACAACTCTCAACCGAGTCTCCCCAATTCCATGTCGGGACTGATCGAGCGCGCGATCGCCGACGCCCGCTCGCTCGATCCTTCGCTCTACCACCCCAAGAGCCGTCAGTGGCACGCCAAACCGCTCGTCGGCCCCTGCGAAATCTGCCTTGCCGGCAGCGTGATCGCCGAAACCTTCAAGGCTCCCGCCGACCGCCAGCGCTTCCCCTGGTTCTTCGGCATCGACGTGGTGAACAAGCTCCACGCCCTCGACTCAATGCGTTGCGGCTGTTGGAACCACGCCTTCTATATCATCTACGGCTTCCGCCCCACCGCCGAGATCGATCAACGACTCTACGCGCTAGGCCATCCCTCTCACGCGGACTTCGAAGGCTGGGACGAATTCCGCACCCACCTGGATTCGCTGGAATCGATCCTTCCCACGCTTCGCGAGATCGAGGCCGCGGCCTTTTCCTCGTAAGTCCACGCGCATGCCCCTTCGGGCGGGTTCTCCGCTTTCCGCCAGGTAGGAGCGAGCGGAAAGCTCCCAACCCTAACCACCAGGAGGAAACCTTCATCGTGTCACACGACCATCAACATCTCCTTACCCCTGCAGAACAGTGGAAACAAGACACCGATCCCCTCATCGAGAAGCTGCTCCACAGCGGCGACCGCAGCCTTCACGGCAAAGACAGCCTCGGCTGGCTTTTCCACATCGTCGGCCGGCTCCAGAGCTGCCGTTACGACCGCATCGACCTGGCCCACATCATCAGCACCTTTCTTATGCAAGCAGATGATCTTTTCACCAGCATCCGCTTCAACTTCCAGGAATGCCTGATCTCTCTTCTGCTTCTCAAGTACGCCCCCGCT
>JAPOOG010000064.1 GCA_026713545.1 Bryobacterales bacterium | reverse complement strand
CTGCCGCATCCTCATCTGGGAACATGGACTGAAGATCAAAGACGCTGACATGATGGCGATGAGAACGTCCGGGGGCCTTGTGTTTCATGCCCTCATTGTCCCGGAAGTAACCCCATTTGTCAAGCCAGCTACATAATTCCCTCTCATTCCGTGGTTGAGCACCTGCGCGATCCTGTCACGGGACGCAATATCCTGCGCTATGCAAGCTCGAACCACGAAACTCATCACTACTACTTCGTGTCGCCATGGTCTCCCAGCGGAGACAAAATCTTGTTCTTCCAATTTGATGAATCTGTGAACAAGCTGACTGCGACCAGTCGCTACCCGGGCAACCTGATGGTGATGAATGCGGACGGAAGCGAGCGTAGAAAGCTTGCCGGCCCGCTTCCAGGCCACTACCACACCGGCGTGAATCAGTTATGGGGTCCGGCCGGGGAGTTCGTCTACTACCAGTCCCGCCCTCCCGGCCCGCAGTGCATGGCACGGATCCATCTTGCCGGCGGGGAAATGCAATGCGTGGATACGCCCGTGCCTTGTAGCCGGCTCAGCCCGGACGGGACCCTTCTCTCGTGCGGGAATGCCCAACAACAAGGAGTGCTCGACCTCAAGAGCGGAACCTATAGGCGGTTGGTGACTCTTGACGAAGCGCGGGGCCTTACGCCGAATCGAACTCGGATCGAGCATCATGCCACACAACTGCAGAACACCCGGTTCAGCCCGACGGGCGATCGACTGATGATCGTCCATCGCACTCGTGAGACGTTTCCGCGATTGGTGGAAGTCTTCGTTTATGGCTTTGAAAATGGTTCCTTTCGCTGGCTTGCGGATGATCTGCACCATCCGAGCTGGCGACCCGATGGCAGGGCCATCCTGTTCGTCCGGCATGACCCGCGGACCAACCTCCAATGGCTGGTGGAAGTCGATGTCGAGACGGGCGAAAGCCGTATCGCGTTTGACGCCGAGCATGTCCCAGCGGGCCACCCGTCGTACCATCCGCTCAAGCCGCACCTCGTCATCACCGACTCCTACGGAGGGGAGATGGGCAACGGCCTCGCTTTGATCGACCTGCGAGCGCAGACCATGACGCAGTTCGCAACGATCCCCCTGGGCTCCAAGCACCGTCCACCTGCGGATGAGCGCTTTCCGTTTCGCAACTGGGGCATCTGGTTCCCGCCGCGCAGATACCTCAACGAACCTCGGCCTGTCTGGAACCACGACGGCTCGAAGGTTCTGTACACGAGCGAGGAGAGCGGGAGAATCAACCTCTATGTCGCTGATGCTTCGGACCTCTGAGTCCGGCCCGGCGACATGAAGACGCACCCCTTCCGCACGGTTGGAGGCGTATCCGGCGCCGTGTCCGGCTCCGAGTGACTCACGCGTCCGCCTACCGTGGCTGCACTGCAACCCGGCTGACGGCAGGCGTGCCCGAGGTCTTCGTGGCGCTCAAAGATAGACGGAACCGCCAGCGCCGCGCTGCCGGCATCGATGCGGCAAGATCGCTTCGCCCGTCATAGACCTCGAGCCGCCCGGAGTCTCCGTCCGCCGTGCCATCGCCGTCGAGGTCGATCTCGATCAGAAGACCGACTCGACTGCCGCCGAAGGTATATTGCTCCACATCCGCGATCTTGGAATCCTCGGTCGCGTAGTACGTCGCCGCAACGAAGGTATGGTCGCTTCTACGCTTCAGGTCGCCGTAACCGGTGTCGGTCCCGGGGTACATCGTTCCGTGCAGCAGTTCCGGGCCGTTCCAGGACTGGGCATTGTCGTCGGACCAATACACGACCGGCTTGCGCGTATAGCCACCGCCGTTGCTGTGCAAGCCGACACCCCAGAGCCGTCCTTGTCCCTTGGCGTAGTCGAGACGGTTGCTGAACTGGAAGTAGGGATTGCTTTCCTTGTACAGCCTCACACGTTGCCAGAGGCCGTTGCTCACTCCGCCGTTGACCTGATCGGAGATTTCGACCGGTGGTGAGAAAGAGGCCCCCATGTCCGTGCTTACGGATTGCCAGGTATGGCGGTTTCCCGCGGCGTCGCGCATCACCGCCACGATCGTGCGGTTGCCTACGTATTCGATGGCGGGCTCGAACGTGGCACCCGAGTCCGGGTCTTCCTCACTCGCCAAAGGCCCGATCCAGCTCAGGAACCGATAGCTCTTTCCGTTGTCCGTCGAACGCGCGAGCAAGGTCCCCGCATGCTTTCCCTCGTAGTGGAAGTACTGAAAGGACATGTAGACGTCGGTCGGGTCTTCCGGGTCGACGAAGTAGTCTTCCGTGCCGATCGCGTAGGAGCCGTCGGCGCCGGTAACGCCTTTGACGTCGATGCGGTCCACATCGAGGGTCCACGTCTTTCCGTCGTCCCGCGAACGGAGCTGTTTGGTGCCCGACCGATAGCTGGTGCGCCAAAACTGGAGGATCAAGTCCCCGTTCGGCATCTTGAACAGGCCCGGCTCGCTATGCGTGTATCCGTCTTCGTACGGCAGCCCCTCGATCGGTGAGCCATCGAACCAGCTGTCGAGCTTGCTCCAGGTCCTGCCTTCGTCGTTCGACGTGATGATGTGGATCGCGTCCCGATCACCCCAGCGAATATGGTTGACGCCTGACCGTAGCGCCATGATCCAGCGTTTCTCATCGATGATCGCGATCAGGCACCGGCCGTACCAATCGTGAGGGACATCATCTTCGTCGGTGAAAGGAGTCTCGGAGCCATCGACGACGACTTCGATCGTCTTGTTGTCGAAAAGCTCGATTTCGGCTTCCACACCGATCTGCGCTGCCCCGGCCGCTTCCTTCCAGGTTTGCCAACGGCTCGTCCAGTGGCCTTCGTTCTCGCCGTCGAGAACGAGCCAGCCATCGTCGATGCGTATTCCCGTTTGTGCCGCGGCGGCCTCCTCCCACTCACGGGTGGTATCAACCGACCACGAAGGCTCTTGGCCCATAGTGTCCGTTGCCGGCAGCCCTGCCAGCACCCATGCGGCGTGCAGGATCGCTCGCCTGACTCCGTAGCCACTGCGGGCAACCTGATTGGGGGGCGTGATGGTACGGCTACGTTGCTGTGCTGGATGCGTGGTCATTCATCGCCCCCATCACGGAACCAGGTCGCGAACAAATCGGCAGCTATGTACATAACCCTGGGCCGCGGTCTTTCAGCAGTGGGTGATGGCTTGGCGCGCCCTTGCCGGAGTTGGCTCGAGCGGTGGAGTATAAGCACTGGTTGTTCCGTTGTGAGCAGGAGCTGCTACCCGTGGCGAGCCTCAAGGAGGATTTCCCGAAGGCGGCGGCCAACGATCATTTCTTCCCGCTTTTGCAAGCCGAGTGAGTAGACCGTCAACGACGAGCTCTTCGCTTTGCGATCTCCGGAAACCGGCTTCGGCTTCGGGTGGCTGTCGCGAATGACATACGGGTTGTAGTTCGAGAGCACCTGTATCGGCGGATCACCCTCACGAAGCCGGTGGCCGCATTCGTTGCTGCTGATGCCCATCTCACTTTCGTCCCACTCGACCACCAACTGCCGGAATCGGTTGCTGCCGCGACGGGTTTCGATCTTCGTACGAATGCCCGGAACGGTCGAGAGCATTGCCTCGATGCGCACGAGTTTCTTGTCCTGATCCTGGTAGAGGGAATCGAGGTCAATCGTCAGCCATTTTTCCACAGCGGCCAGGCACCCGATGATCTCCTCCTTGCCCACCTTCATCGGTCTGCAGACAGCCCCTTCGATCGGGCTCGAGTTCATAATCGCCGCCTCGATGAGGTGTTTGCGTCCCAACAGCAGGCCGGAACACTGCGGCCCTTTCAGCCCTTTCCCCCCGCTGAATGCATATAGATCGACACCCATCTTCGTGTACCGCCGCAGGTTCTCCACCGGCGGGATACCGCCTGCGGCGTCCACGAAAACGGGTACGCCCCGTTTCCGACAGGCAGAAACGATCCCCTCCAACGGCGGCGCGTTGCGGGGAGCAGGGTCGGCGGGATATCCCATGTACAACATGGCCGTACGTTCTGTGATGGTATCGCGCAGGTTTTCGAGGTTTTTCACCACTTTCAGCTTGCCTCCCGCCAAGCGAATGGCATTGTCGAAAACACTGAGGCCTCCCCACATCAATACTTCGTTGTTCATTCCCTCGGAATCGGGCAACGCTCGAATTTTTGCCGGGTCGTCTCCGGCGATGCAGGCAGCTGTGGCGACAGCCATTGCTCCCGCCGCACCGGAGGTCACCATGCCGGCCTCGGCGCCGGAGATCTCGGCCAACCTTCGGCCGACGGCCCGCTGCAACTGCACGATGTCAACAAAGTACTGTGAGGCTTCGCCCATGGCCTCCCGCACTTCGGGCCAGATCAGAGTGGCGCTGAGGAACGTGAAGGGGATGTTGGCCATGATGAACGGCTTGACGCCGAGTCTTGTGTAGACGTTGTCTCGAAAGGAGTGGCCTCCGCGTCGAGTTGCCGTCTTGGATCGCACGCCGGCCAGCGAGAGATACCCGAGAAGTGCGTATCCCCAGGCCCGTTTGAAGAATCGCCGGCGAGTGGACTGGTATGACATGAGCAATCTCCCCTATCTCTACTTCGAATCCTGGTCACGTCGCCGCGAACCGGCGAGCCGCAGGCGCGGCCGGACTATGCATAGGGCCGGCGCTGGGCGGTCCAGCGGGCCGAGCCGTAGGCTCCGAGGCCCACGTCTCCCTGCATCGTGTCGCCCGTAACCTCGCCCTCGAACTCGTAGCCGAAAATCGCGGCCTCGTAGGTGTGAGAGTCTCGGAAATGGATGCGATTTCCGTCCACCCATCCGGTCAAGTCCCCTGTCGTTATCTCACCCCGATGTTCGCCGGACAGATCACTGCCCTCCTGCTCGAACGTCAAAGTATGATCGGCACTGCCGTAAACGAAATCAATCTTCAGCTCCCAGCGGCCTGCGATGTTTGCCTGCGACCCGGTTGATTTCGACTGCTCGGGCCGCGGCGGGTTGGACAGCACCCGATACAGGCGATCGGCCACGATGTTGGCATCTCCCCGTTGCATGAAAGAGGGAACGACGAGGAGATGACTTTCTCCTCCTTGCCGGCGGGTCCCGGTTCCCGATCGGAGAATGATTCGGGGTTCGTCGTTGTACAAGTGCTTGAAGACTTCTTCGCCTCCGATGCCCAGTTGTTCGCTATCCCACATGATCTCGACCCGGGGCTTCCTTTCCCACTTCAGAGCGGTGAGGGGATCACTCTGCGGGAGGCCCGCGCTGCGCTGCACTTTCGTGTGTACACCGGGAACGCGGCGGACACTTGCCGAAATTTCCTCGGCCCATCCCTGCCAAGTCTTCCACTCCGCGGCGTGATCTCGCTGGGGCCACATCTCTACGGCGGCCAGCAACCCCATGATGTCTTCCTTGGCAACCTTCATGGGACGCCCAAAGGAACCGTGCGGCGCGCTGTTGAGCCGTGCGGCTTGAATGAGATCTTTGCGCCCGATGAGCAGCCCGGTGCTCTGAGGACCGTGAAGAGCCTTGCCGCCGCTGTAGGCGAGCAGATCCGCGCCTCTCTCCAAGTGGACATTGGGAATGGTAAGATCCTCCGCGGCTGCATCGACCAATACCGGCACTCCGTACTCGCGGGCGACACGCGAGATCTGGCTCAGGCCGAAGGTCTTGCTTTCGTCCGCTGCCCGGGCCAGCACCGACACCATGGCCGTTCGCGGACCAATGGCGTCACGCAGTTCCTTCTCGTTCGCAACCTCGATCATCTTGACGCCCAACATGCGGATGGCGTGGTCGTAGCCGTTGCGCGAGGTAACCGGTGCTACGACCTCGTCCTTCAAGCCGGCCTGCGAAGGCAACCGCCGGATACGCTCCGGGTTGCCGCCTGCGATGCAGGCCGACGTAGCATGGGTCAGAGCCGCTGCACAGCCGGATGTGACCATCGCCGCCTCGGCCCCCGTGATTTCGGCGAGACGTTTCCCTACCGCTTCCATGAGTTCGTCAATCTCCACATAGCGCTTCGAAGCCTGCGCCATCGCTTCCCGTACCTCCGGGAGAATGATCGAACCCCCATATCTGGTGATCGGTCCGGTGGCGTTGATCACCGGCCGCGCTCCGATCGACTCGTAGAGATCCGACCCCAGGCTCAGCTTTCCTGCGGAACTTGCCGCAGCCGTGCCGGCGGGCACAAGCCCGGTCGCGGCCAGCAGGCCGCCATTGCGGAAAAGCGCGCGCCGCGTCAGCGGCCTTTGTCGGGTAGGTCTTGAAACGGTTGGTGTGGAACGGTTTCCCATGATTACCTCGTGATTGATAGTCGTGCAGGAGTCGCTCCTGCGGTTCAAACAGAAGAAGTGGATTGGAACCTCGCGTTGACCTCGTTCCAGTCGATGTGATCGAGAAACTTCTCGACGTAGTCCGTTTTGCGGTTCTGGTAGTCGATATAGAAGGCGTGTTCGTACGTGTCGATCACGACAAGCGGCATCGCCATCCATACAACCCCCATCGAGTGCTCATCGCTGACGACGTTGTACAGCCTGCCGTTTACGGGGTGTTTGACCAGCATGGCCCAACCGGCTGCGCCTTTCGCCGAGGCGATAAAGTCGGACGCCCATTTATCGAGAGAGCCGAAGCGCTGCCGGATCGCCGTCCGCACGTCCGCGGACGGATCGGGGGCTTTCGGAGCCATGCCGTCGAAATACAACTCATGCAGAACGACGCTGTTGCCTTTGCTGTTGATCGCTCGCTTCAGCGCCATGTGCTCCGGGGCGTCGAGCGGATTGCCGGACTGAATCGATGTTTCTACCTTGGCATCGGCGGCCGCATAGCCCTTGAGAGCGCCTCCGTAATGGGCCGTGTGGTGAGGAGCGATCTGCTCGGCGCTGAGGAATCCGTCGATCGCTTTGTGCTTGAGCGGTTTCGGTTTGCCGGTCACGAGTCCGCTTTGTGAAAAGTCGAGGGCTCCCGAATGCTCTGCGGCCGAAGACAGCCCTGCCACCACCATGTTGCCCATCGCCGCCCCGGATGACAGAAACACGAAACTGCGTCGATCGAAGAATCCCATGGTTGGCCTCCCAAGCCCGGCGATGAACGCTCGGCTACCCCATGGTAGCTCTCCGCATTGCCGCTCCCGCCACGCCAAGCCGCTCCGAGCCGTTACTCGATTCCCATTTCCTTCTTCCGCTTTTCGAGCCATTCCTCATACTCCTTCAACAGAGCGGGATCTCGGGGGCTCGAATAGATTTCGCTGGCTTTGTATCTACCCGTCATGAACATCTTCTTCGTCCATTCGTCGTGGAGGCGGGCCAACTCGGCGCTCTCGACCACTTGCCGCAGCAAGTGAGGGGGGATGAAGACGACTCCGCCGCGATCACCGAGAACGACATCGCCGGGCATGACCGTCACTCCGCCAACACGGATCGGGACATTGATTCCCGCCACCATGGCGTTACGGCCGGAGGGATGATAGCCGCGTGTAAAGATCGGGACATTCAGTGCGGCGATGCCCGGCACGTCGCGAATCGCGCCGTTGACGACATAGCCGTTCCCGGTGATGCCGTAGATCGCCGTGGCGAGGTTGTCGCCGCCGAAGGTCGCTTCGTCGACCTCGCCCATGACATCGACGACGAGCACGTCGCCGGGTTGTAGAAAGTCGATCACTCGTTGCGTGGTGCCAGGCCCAAGCCCGGCCAGTTTGGCTTCTTCCTCGACGACCTCCTCGACGTCGGGTCGCCGCGGCATGAAGACGGCGGTGAAGGCCCGGCCAACGAGTTGCTTGTCCGGGTGAAGGATTTCCCAGTCGCCTTCGTACTGGTTGTGGTAGCCGGCGCTACGCGCCACGCCCCATGCCGATGTCGTTGTCGCGCTCGACAAACGCCTGATCAAGTCGCCCGGGGCCTTCGGCCGGCCGTCGTCGAAGCGCTCAAACGGGTTGAGTCTGGTGTATTTGAGCAGGTCGTCCTTCGAGAAACCGGACATCTGGGCATGGAGAGGAACAGAAAGCAGAACGAAGGTCGTAAGGAGGCGACGGTGCATGGCCAGAAGGTATCACAAACCGACCCGGCATGAAGTGCTCCGGTAAATCGTAGAATGGGCCTGTGGGCTACCGTTTGGCGATTGAAGCCGTAGTCGTTGCACACTTCCTGTTCATCTTGTTCGTGATCTTCGGGGCGGTCGTTGCCTGGAAGTACCCTCTACTGAGATGGCTGCACTGGGTGTCCATGGCCTACGGCTTGCTGATCGAGATCTTCCATTGGGTCTGTCCGCTAACGTTGGTTGAAATCGAGTTGCGGCGACGAGGAGGGCTATCCTACTACGACGATGGTTTCATCAGCCACTACTTGCAGCAGATCATCTACCTTGACGCGCCGCGCCGGTCTTTGATCATCGCTGCGGTCGTCGTCGTTACCGTTAACATAGGTTTGTATTGGCTGTTCGGTCGCCGGGGCTTCCTCCCGAATCAAGCCAGGAAACATGAGTACGAACCTCCACCGTCAGCCTAAGTCCGCCGTCGTCCTGATCCTTCTCTGTTCCGTTGTCCTAGGCTCCTGCGGCGGAGCGGACGGCGGTGAGATCGAGCTGAAGCTCGGCCATGTTTCTCATCCCGGGGCCTTGGTCGCCGAGTCGGCTGACGAGTTCGCGCGGCGCGCCAACGAAAAGCTCAAGGGACGCGCCACGGTAACGGTTTTTGGCGCGAGTCAACTCGGCTCGGATGAGGCCTTGTTGCAGAAGCTCCTGCTGGGCACGATCGACTTTTCGCTCCCTTCCACGATCATGTCGACCGTTGTGGATCAGTTCGGCCTCTTCGAGATGCCCTATCTCGTCGAGGACCGCGAGCATATGAAGCGTGTTGAAGAGGCTGTTTTCTGGACTCGTCTGGCGTCGCTCAGCGAGGAGAAGGGATACCGCGTCCTGGCCGTGTGGGAAAACGGTTTCCGGCATATTACCAACAACGATCATGCGATCCGCACGCCCTCTGACCTCAGTGGGATCAAGCTCCGCACGCCCAAAGGCCGATGGCGGGTCAAGATGTTCCAGGCCTACGGCGCCAACCCGACCCCGATGCCGCTCTCCGAAGTGTTCGTCGCACTGCAAACCGGCGTGATGGATGCCCAGGAAAACCCGCTGTCGATGATCTACAGCACTAAATTCCAGGAAGTGCAGAAGTATCTCTCTCTTACGCAACACGTCTACACGCCCGCGTACCTTCTTGCCGGAGCAAAAAAGTGGGCGAAGATCCCGGAAGAGATACGCGAGATCCTCCAAGCCACAGCCCGCGAGACACAAGAATTCGTCCACCGGCGAGGGGCCGAAATCGACGAAGAGCTGCTGGACAAACTCAAGAAAGCCGGTCTCGCAGTGAATGAAGTAGACCGGGAGGCGTTCGTGGAAGCCAGCTCAGCGATCTACCGCGAGTTCGGCAGCACCGTGGAAGGCGGCGAAGATCTGATCGACCAGGTCGTTGCACTGCGCCGGGGACAGGGCTGATACTAGTTCGTTGCTTTCCGGCGGTCGGGCAGCCGCGTCGAGCCGGCTGTCGGACCTTCCGCCTGCATGGCCGCCTGCATGGCTAGCCTTCGAGCGAAGTTCGAGCGCCTACTCGAATCCGTTGTTCTGATCCTGCTCGGATCACTGGCTGCATTGGTGGTCGTGGCCGTGCTCTTCCGCAAGGCCGGGGCCTCGATCGTTTGGTACGACGAAGTGGCCTCGGTCTTGTTGGCCTGGCTCACCTACTACTGCGCATCTCTTGCAGCCCTGAAGCGCGCTCACATCGGCTTCCCGAAGCTGGTGCTGGCCGCGCCGTTGGGACTGCGCCGGGTGCTCTACGCTGCGCGCGAGATCATCGTCATCGGGTTCTTCGCGATCGTAGCCTGGGCCGGCTGGCAAGTGCTCATTGTCCTCGAAGGGACCTACCTGGTGAGCCTGCCTTGGGTTCCCACGCAGTTGACTCAATCGGTGATCCCGGTCGGAGCGGTTCTGTTCATCGTGGCGGAACTGCTGAGCTTTACCGATGTGTTGCGGGCTGAGACCGCCGCAGCGGAGGAGCATCGCCCGTGACCGTCTTGCTGATGATCCTCGGGCTGCTTGCGCTGGTCTTCATCGACGTGCCGATTGCCATTGCCATGGGCGTGGTTGCGATCGTCGCGATGATTGCCGGCTCGGGGCTGGATGCGTTGCCCAACGTCGCCCTCGTGCTGTTCACGGGTGCGACCAAGTTCCCGTTGATTGCGATACCGCTGTTCATCCTGGCGGGCTCCATCATGAATGCCGGTGGAATATCGCAGCGGCTCATTGCGCTCGCCTCGGCGCTCATCGGGTTCGTTCGCGGCGGGCTGGCCATGGTCACGATCGGAGCATCGCTCTTTTTTGCGGAAATCTCGGGGTCGGCGGTGGCGGATGTCGCTGCGCTGGGTTCGATCCTGATCCCCGCGATGAAGAAGAAAGGCTACCCGACCCCGTTTGCCGCCGCCGTGACCTCTTCCGCAGCGACCCTTGCCGTCGTCATTCCACCGTCGATTCCCATGATCTTGTATGCGGTGATGGCAGGCAGCTCGGTCGTCGAGCTGTTCGTCGCGGGCATCGTCCCGGGGGTTCTGGGAGGACTCCTGATGATGGCCATCACCTATGCCTTGGCCGTGCGGCACGATTATCCCGTGGAAGAGATCTTTCAGTTCAGTCGAGTGAAGCGGACGTTTCGTGAAGCGGCTTGGGCGCTGCTGCTTCCGGTGATCATCTTGGGCGGCATCTTCGGCGGTTGGGTGACGGCGACCGAAGGGGCCGGTCTCGCCGTGCTCGCCGCGCTCGTCATCGGCGGTGTGGTCTACCGGGAGCTGACCTGGAAGACGATGCGCGGCGCGATGATCGAGGCGGGACAGCAGACGGCCATCGTGATGCTTCTTGTGGCGACCTCGGCGCTGCTCGGCGAGCACCTGACCGCGATGCAAATCCCGCAGCAGGTCGCTCGGGGCATCATCGGCCTGACGGATGACCCGATTGTCGTCCTCGCTTTGCTGAACATCTTTTTCCTCGTGATCGGGATGTTCCTGCACTCGGCGGCGGCGATCATTCTGGTCGTGCCGATCGTGATGCCCTTGGTGAACGCTGCCGGAATCGACCCGGTCCACTTCGGGCTTGTGGTGACGCTCAACTTGGGGATCGGTCAGCAGACGCCGCCGGTCGCCAGCGTGCTCGTCACGGCCTGCTCGATCGCCAAAGCCGATATCTGGGAAGTCAGCAAGGTGAACCTGTATTTCATCGCCGTGCTTGCGGCGATGCTCCTGCTCGTCACCTACGTACCGGCCGTTCCGATGGTGCTCGTCGAGCTTTTCTATCGCTGAGTCAGCTCAGAAAGAACGGCTGTTCATCGGCGGATGGCCCGTACAAAGCGGGCACGGGAACGTCACACAGTCTGAGATAGACTCCCAACTGCGCCCGGTGGTGAATCATGTGATTCATCACGAAGCTGCGCAGCACGGCGATTTTCGGCATGGAAAAAAGTGTTTGCCCACCGGTCTTCAGCGACCAGGACGCCATCAGCATCTCGTCGCTCGCCCCTGCGATGGCTTCCCGGGCCGCCCGCAGGTTCTTGTCGAATGTTTCAAGAGCTTCAGCGCGGCTGCCGAGGGCTTGCATTGCCGGCGGCTTCGTTCCCGGCGGCCCCATGTCGAACGAGTCTTCCTCGACGGTCGTCACGGCCCAGGTCAACAGGTTCGCCAAGTGGGTCGCTAGTCCACCGACCGTCATCGACTTGTCATGTGGTTTCCAGTCCCAGCGGTCCTCCGGGGCTCGTTCGAGCGTCTTGCGTGTATTCGCGGTCTCGTGATCAAACTCGGGCAACAGCGATTCGCTCAGCGCCATAGATCCTCCCCTTGGCTTCGTCGTCAAAAGCTCAACCCGTCTGACACAACGTCAGCTCGTCTCCCGTGCAAGTCGGCGAATCGCCGCCAGAATCTTCTCTTCCCGGTAGCTATCGCCGCCCTGGTAGTAGCCCCGGATTCGAGCCTGTCGATCCACCAGCACGAATCGCAGACTGTGCGTGATAATGCCCGGATCCGGACTTCCCGGCCGGCCGGCGTCGTCGACGGCGAGCTTGAAGCCATCCTTGATGAGATGGTACAGATCGGTCTTGTCACCGGTCAGGAAGAGCCAGCGTTGCGGGTCGGCCTGCCACCGCTTGGCATAGTGGGTGAGCACATCCGGCGTATCGTTTTCAGGGTCCACGCTGAAGGAAACGAGCCGCACGTCGGGCCGATCATGAAGCGACTCTTGCAATCGCGACATCCGCTGCGAGAGCAGCGGACAGGGCCCCGGACATTGCGTGAAGACAAAATTCGCCAGCCATACGCGGCCGGCGAGTTCGGAAAGCTCCACCGTCCTTCCACTGCGCTCCGTGAGAGCGAAGTCCGGCACCGTGCTCAGGATCGGCAATTCATCGTACTGCCCGGCTTGCTCGGTTCCACCGCCGCAACCCAGCGTCACGAGAAGCAAACCGATCAGGCAACAGCGCATTTTCCTATGGTAAGCCCGCCAGCATCTCAGGATGGTTGCGCAAGACTCCCTCCTTGCCGGGAACTGCCTTATCGGTTCTCAGGCCCTCTTGGGCGCCCATCGCTTTCGCGGCTGCCTGAATCACGATGACTCGCGGACCCGGTTGGACTGCTAGCCTGTATTTCTCACCACACGGCGAGGCGAAGTACATGAGAGGGCCGTCAGGACGAGGCGCGTGCTGCTTGCCGCGCGCAGGTGTACTTGACCCGTACATCGAGCACGGCAAGCAAGCGCAACAAAGTCATGGCGGTCGTATCGTGTGCTGCGGCCGTCAGGTGGTGAGAAATGCAGGCTACCTGGAGAAGGCCATAAGCGGCCTCTCGCCTTGAGATTGCTGGAGCTTGGTATGTCGGCACGAATCGGAGTGATTGCGATCTTTCTACTCGTGGGCTGTGCGCCGTCCGGCCCGGATCGGGAAGCTTCAGCGGATCATGACGACAACCGCCTGAATCCGTATTTCGGTGATCTTCATAATCACAACTCGATCGGACAGATTCGGGGGTCGCTGGAGCGGACTTTCGAGATTGCCCCCAGCCATCTGGATTTCTTCGCGTTCACACCGCAAAGCCAGTGGCCGGATATGCGGGAGATCCCCCAGGGCCGCAATGCCCAGTTCGAAAGCGGATTCCAGGCGGTTCGGGAAAACTGGGCCAAGATTCAGCGACTCACCGCAGAGGTGAACGAGCCCGGTGCATTCGCGGCGTTTCTCGGGTACGAAGTCCACTATAACGATGGTGATTTCAACATCATTTATCCGGGTGCAGACGCGGAGCTCGTGTACCTCGAGACGATCGAGGAGTGGCAACAGCATGCACGCGAGACGGCCGCGATTCTGATTCCGCATCACCCCGGCTACAGGCCGTTTTGGCGGGGGTGGGACTGGAGCCGGCTGGATCCGGAGGTGTCGCCGGTCGTCGAGATGATGTCCGAGCATGGCAACGCCGAGTCGGACCGTTCTCCGATTCGCTACATACGCCACAGCATGGGCGGACGTTATACGAAGAGCACCGTGCAGTGGCTTTGGAAGACAGGCGTGCGGGCGGGGGTGATCGCGAGCCCGGACGATCATCTCGGGTATCCGGGAGCCTACGGGCAGGGGTTGGCGGCGGTTTGGGCGGACGAGCTGACGCGCGGGTCGATCATGGAGGCGATCAAGGCGCGTCGAACGTACGCTGTGAATGCGGACCGGATCGAGCTGGACTTCAAGTTGAACGGCCGCTGGATGGGCGAGTCCGTCCCGGCGCAGAGCCGGCGGAACATTGCGGTGAACATCAGGGGCGAGGACGTGATCGACCGGGTCGAGGTGCTGCGAAACAATCGGGTGATCCACCGTGTGCACCCCGTGGACCGCGAGCCAACCGAGGCGAGTTGGGACGAGCCGGTGCTGGTGCGTGTGGAGTACGGCTGGGGGCCTTGGGCGGATTTCAACATGCCGCGCACCGCGGACTGGCGGTTTCGGATCGAGTTGAAGGGCGGAGAACTCCTTTCGGTTTCGCCTCATTTCCAGTCGCGGCCGTTTGATGAGGACCGGCGGGACAAGGTGCTTGGTGTAAAGGAGCATTCGTTTGAGATGGTTTCCTACACATCGCGAGAGAAGGCGTATGAGGACAAACCGACAAAGGACGTCGTGCTGGAGATCGCCGGCTCGCCGGAAACCGAGGTCGCGTTGGAACTGACCGCGCCGGCGCGGATGACGTTCACCAAGACGCTGGGCGAACTGGCGGAATCGAACGAGGTGCTGTTCCTGGGCGAGTTTTCGACGGAGTCGATGTTGTTCCACCGGGTGGTGTTTGCGGACAACTACCGGGCCGAATTCAAGTACTCGGATGAGGAATCGACGAGCGCGGGTTGGTATCAGGTTCGCGTCGCGCAGACCAACGGCAGCTACGCCTGGTCGAGTCCGATTTGGGTGGAGGAACGCAGCTACAGTCCGGCCTATTGATCGTTCTTGTGTACCATGTCTGTACCCGTGTCGAAGCGCCTGCTGTTCACTTCACTTGCCATGAACGTCATGCTGTCGGCGTCCTCACTGCTGCCCCATCACGAGGAGGTCGCGCCCGGCGTGCACGCCGTCGGCTTTTCGCACGCACACGGCTCTGCAAACTCTGGCTGGATCGAGTTGCGTGATTCGGTTGTGCTGGTGGACCTTCCTCGCGGCATTTCGTTCGAGTACTATCTTGCCGAAGTAAGCAAGGCCGGTGGCAAGACCGCCAAGCGGCTCGTGCTCACGAGTTATCGAGAGGGCGACGAAGAGATTATCGAGTCGGCGCTTGAGTCGGGCATCGAGGAAGTCGTCGTTTCGCGCGGCATTGCGGAAGACCTCGTGGCGAGTTCGGATTCCGTATCGCCCGCGCAGTTGCGGGTGTACGGCGAGCAGGAGCGGATCGTGGACGGGTCCGTTCCCGTGGACTACATCCCACTGGACCGCACGGCCGCCAAAGGGGCGGCGGCTGTGCATCTGCCAAATAGAAAAGTGCTGTTCGCGGGGCCGGTTGCCGTCAATGGACCACACGCGCTGCTGGAGGGCAGCAACTCGACCCGCTGGGTGGATGCCACTCGTCGCCTCGAGGGACTTCTACCTGCAAGCGTCGTGCCTGCTTTCGGATCATGGGGGGACGCGCATGTGCTGGCTCGGATGCGCTGGTATTTGGTGGAATTGCGGCGGCAGGTGGCTTACGGCCTTGCGATGGGCTGGCGGCCGGAGAGGATATTCCCCACGGTCCGATTTCCGGCTGAGTATTCGGTTTGGATTCCCTACGACAGGACCCGCGAAGAAGATGTAAAGCATGTCTATAGGGAGTTGACCGTTCCCGACGCTCCGTTCAACGGGCAGCCGCTCAGTCAGGATGACGCTAGACCGCGCGCACTGGTGCTCATCTCGGATCGGTATCACGAGCCGGAACACATTGAAATCGCGTTGCGCAAAGTGTTCGAGGCGACCGCCGTGACTCCACATTTCACATTAGACACGCGGGCGCTCTCGTCCGGCAACCTCGGGCAGGTGCAGTTGCTCGTCATTCTCAAGGACGGCATGCTCTGGCCCGACGGCATCGAGCGCGGCAAGCAATACAAGATTTGGATGACGCCCGAGCAGGAAAAGGCGGTTGTCGACTTTGTCGAACAGGGCGGCGCCTTCTTGAACCTGCACAACTCGATGGGGCTCTATCCCGAAAACGGACCGTACCTCGACCTTGTCGGCGGACGTTACATCGGCCATGGACCCCTTGAACGTTTCCGGGTGATGGTGACGAATCGGGAGCACCCGATTGTGCGGGGTGTCGAGGACTTCTCCGTTGCCGACGAGCAGCATACGCCCCCTTACGATGAGGACAAGGTCCACGTTTTTCTGCGGAGCCGTTCCGATGACGGCTCGCGGGAAGCGGCGGCCGGCTGGGCTTACGAGCCGGGGCGGGGAAGGCTCGTGCACTTGGCGCCGGGACATACGAGGGAGGCGATGGAGCACCCCATGTTCCAACGGCTCATGAGGAACGCAGTCACCTGGATGCTCGAACGCTGACCTGCAGCGCGGGTCCTACGGACATCCAGCCTATCCAACAGCAACTCGCCGTTCGAGGACTCAGCGTGGCGTGATGAAAACCCCAGCTTGCCCCTAGCCGCGCTGTACGGCGCTCGTCGCAAACGAGGGTAACGCCGCCTCCTCGGCGGCTTCGATGGAGTAGTCTTTCATCTCCGGGATCTGAATGCGCACCCGAGTGCCGCCTCCGGGTCTGTCTTCGATCACCATGTCGAACTCGTTCCCGAACAAAACCTCGAGCCGCTCGTACACGTTGCTTACGCCAATGCCGGAGCGGAAGACATCGGGGATCGTATCCGGGCGAATACCGACACCGTCGTCCTCGAGTTCAAGCTGGAGCCGCGACCCCTGCACGTCGCTGCGAATCCAGATGGTGCCGCCGCCGACCTTGGGGCTGATGCCGTGCTTGATGGAGTTCTCGACAATCGGTTGCAGCAGCATGCTGGGGATCAAGGCGTTCGTCGTATTGGCGGCGACCTCCTTGACGATCTTCAGCTTGTCGCCGAACCGCACTACCTCGATGCTCAGGTAGTCGTCGACAAAAGCCAATTCATCTCGAAGCGGTGCGAGCGCTTCCTGCTTGCGCAGCAACCGCCGCAGAATCGTCGACAGCTTGAAGATCAACAGCCGGGCGGCATCGCCGTCGCTGCGGATGAGCGATGCCACCGAATTCAGCGTATTGAACAAGAAATGAGGGTTGATCTGACTCGTCAGTGACGCCAGCCGGGCCTCGACCAGTAGCCGTTGCTGCTCTTCGAGCTTCCATTCGTTGCGGGTGTTGTTCCAGATCTTGAGGGTCAGGCCGACGCACAGCATCGTTGAGAAATACACCAGAACCACGGTCGCGGGGTTGAGTGTCGCCGCCGGAGGATTCATCACGAACAACCAGTTGTTGGACGGGAAAGCATGTCCGAGGCTCGATCGGATGAACTCGATCGCCAGACAGCAAAAGAACAGCAGCATCTGGAAGGCGCCCTGCGGCGAGCGCAGCATCGGCATTCGCCAACTGGACAAGGTGAAAGGGTGCAAAGGAGAGAATCGCCAGACATCCTCAGGCCCAGGGGCAATGTCGCGCAAGAGTCCTCCCAGCGCTCCGACGCCAACCATCAGGGGCAAGGTGAGCAGCTCATGCGGTGAAATCAACATCGCAGGGAGAGCGACCAGGCCCCCCGCAAGCGCGCCTGTCACGTATCCGCCCACCAGTCCCGTGACGAAAGCGCCCTCCAGCCCCAGTTCAGCAGCGTCGTACCCGAGCACAAGCCGAACCAGACTCCCGGCCGCGAAGAACAGCCCGAATAGAGCGCCGAGTTGCAGCCGCTGCCGCAGCGTGCGTTGCTCGCGCAGCAGCATCCGCTTGGCGAAACCCCAACGCAGAAGAAGGCTGGCCATCGAAGCGATGATGGCGATCTTCACCAACAGGCTGATAAGGAGCTCTTTTTCTCCCGGCATCTGCGGCGGCTTGCGGAACGGGACGGATGCTGCAAGTCCGTTCTCTATAATGATATGCGATGGAGCCGGCCTCGATAGCAGCGGACACCACGGAACTCGAACAGGTTGCCGATGCCGCATTTCCGTGTACCTACGGCGATTTCCGCATCCTCGGTTTTCGCGGACGCGCCAACGGTCATGCAGGCGAGATCATCGTGCTCAAGGCCGGCGACCTGTCAGCAAACGAAGTGCCGCTGGTGCGCATTCACTCACAGTGCCTGACCGGAGAGGTCTTCCACGGCCTGCGCTGCGATTGCGGCAAACAACTGGCAATGGCTCTGGAACAGATCGGCCGAGAAGGCTCCGGACTGTTAATCTACGATCCCCAGGAAGGCCGCGGCATCGGCCTGCTCAACAAGCTCAAGGCCTACCAGCTTCAGGACGAAGGCGCCGACACCGTCGAAGCCAATGAACGACTGGGGTTCGCTGCGGATCTGCGGTCCTACGAGTTGGCCGCCAGCGTGCTGCACGCTCTCGGCGTAAGCCGTGTCCGGCTGCTGTCGAACAACCCCTCCAAGGTCGCCGGGCTCGAGCAATCCGGCATCGAGGTGGTCGAGCGCATCCCTTGTGAAGTGCCGAGCAGCGACCGCACGGCCGGTTACCTGCGAACCAAGAAAGACAAGCTGGGCCACATCCTGGAAGGCCTCTAACGGTCAACCCGGGCTCGGGCGAACCAGAATCGTCGGCCAACTTGAATGCGCTACCGCATCCACTCGGCGGCGGAGGTCTTCAAGTCACGGGTTCACGTGTAGCCGTTGTCGCTTCCTTCGAACCGCATCGGCGCTCGGAACCCGAGTGTTACCGCTGGTTCGCGCCGCTCAGAATCTTTTCCGTCGAGATGGCTTGCCCCGCATGCCGCGTGCTGTGCTCGGCGGCGTGGAAGATCAGACCCAGGGTCGTACTCGGCAAGCCGGCTCGACCCACCTTTCTTGGGACCAACAGCTCTTCGCGAGCGGTGACGCGCAACTGGTCCAGCGCGCGCTCGATCGCAGCATACGTGCCGGCAGCGACCTCTCTCAGCGATGGGGCGGGCTCCCCGGGCTCTCCTTCGGTACGCGCTGCAGCCAGTTGAGACTCGGACAGCCGCTCGCCCCGCGCATAGGTCAGCAGGCGTTCCAGCGCCCCACCCAGGTGGCGGACATGGAACCCGATCGACGCCGCGCCGCCTGGCCGCTGCCACACGTGCTCGGCCGCTACGGACGCGACCAGGCTCTCCACCTCTTCACGGGCCTGCATCAGGGCGTGCACGGCGGGCATCAGCAGAGGCTCGAAGCCGTCTACAGGGCCGCGGAGCCAAGGGTCGGGTTTCCGGCTCATTCAATCTCCTCCAGCACTCCTTGAGAGGGTGCCGCAGCGAACGCAACTGCCCACCAGTCTTGCCCGCGTTGCTCACCACATGGCGAGCAACGCAGGCTGACATCCGCACCCCTCGTCCCACGCCAGCGGGTTCGCGTAGTTGGGTTGGCCTTGTCCTCGATCTCCTCGTTCACACTGGCCCGCTCTACCGCAGCGTAGACTTTCGGTTGGGACGACGACCCGGTTGTAGAACCTCGTGCTCTTTCTCTATCGAACAGGGTCTGCCGACTCAAGCCAGCAGCGCCTCCACCACTTTCCCCTCGACATCCGTGAGGCGGTAGTCCCGGCCGCTGTGGCGGTAGGTGAGGCGGGTGTGATCGAAGCCCATCGAGTGCAGCATCGTGGCGTGCAGGTCGTGAGGGTGGACGGGGTTTTCTTCCGCCTTGAACCCGAAGTCGTCGGTGTTGCCGTAGGCCAGGCCTCCTTTGAACCCGCCGCCCGCCAGCACGGCCGAGAAACCGTGGCTGTTGTGATCGCGGCCGTTTTGCACCGAGATGCGTCCGCTGACTTCGACCGTCGGAGTGCGCCCGAACTCGCCGCTGATCAGCACGATCGTTTCATCAAGCAGCCCTGACGCCTTCAAATCCTGAATCAGCGCCGCCATCGGCGCATCCGAATCGGCCGTCAGCTTGCGCATGCGCTGGATGTCCTGGTGGGTGTCCCAAGGCTGCATGTTGCCGTAGTAGACCTGCACCATGCGGACGCCGCGTTCAACCAGCCTCCGGGCAATCAGGCAGCCGCGCGCAAAGTCTCCGTCGCCGTAGCGTTCGCGTGTCTTGGTGCTCTCGTTGCGAACGTCGAACGCATCGAGTGCTTCGACCTGCATGCGGAACGCGACTTCCATCGAGTGGATCGTCGCTTCCAGTTCCGGAGCGTGATTCTGTTGGCCCAGGTGCCTGCGGTTGAGCTTGCCCAACAACTCGACTTGACGAGCCTGTTGCTCGGGACGCAGGCGCGGGTTGCGCACGTAGGAGACGAGCTTCTCGGGGTCTTCCTCGTCGTTGCGCACGTAGGCGCCTTGAAAGCTTCCCGGCAGGAACGCCGATGACCACAACTGCGGTCCGATCACCGGCAATCCGGGACACATCACGATGTAGCCCGGCAGGTCCTGGTTCTCAGTGCCGAGGCCGTACGTCAGCCAAGCCCCCATCGAGGGATGTCCCGCGACCCGGTGGCCGCAGTTCAGCATGAACAGCGACGGCTCATGGAACGGCAGATCGGTATACATCGACTTCACGATGCAGAGGTCGTCGGCGCACGTCCCGAGGTTCGAGAAGATCTCACTGATCTTCAGGCCGCTCTCGCCGAATTCCTTGAACTCGAAAGGCGAGCGCATCAGCGCACCCGTCTTGCGCTCTGTCTTGAGATTCCCACCGGGATAGGGCTTCCCGTTGTACTTCTCGAGCGTTGGCTTGTAGTCGAAGCTGTCGACATGCGAAGCGCCGCCGTTGAGAAACAGATGGATAACGTGCTTCGCTTTGGCGGGAAAGTGCGGCTCTCTTACGGCGAGAGGGTTCGGCGAACTCGTGCCGGCGGCCAGCGTGCGAGCCAGCCCGACGGCGCCCAATCCCGTCCCGACGCTGCGCAGCATGTCGCGACGGCTGATGGTTCCGGGTGGCATCGGCATGGGATCTCTTTTCATCACTGAATATAAAGGAACTCGTTCGAACTCAAAAGGGCCTGTGCATAACTCGGCCAGGCGCCGGCGCCGCCCCTGAGGTATTCGTGCCCCATGGCCAGCTCTTCCTCCTTGGGCGGTCTGCCGTAGACCAGCCAGTAGGCGCGGCGGATTCGTGCGGCATCATCCCAACCGGCTTCATCGATCAGGCGGTCGCTCAACCGTTCGGCTTGGCGCATGACGAATTCGCTGTTGAGAAAGAAAAGACCCTGCAGCGGGGTATTCGTGCCGATGCGTTGCGGGCTCGTCCGGTTCGGGTTCGGGAAATCGAACAGGCCGAGACTTTTGTCGAGCTTGCGGCGGCTCACGTAGGAATACACCGTCCGCCGCCCGTTCGCAGGGTCGGAAACCCGCGTCGGCTCGCCGCCGCCGGACAGCTCCAGATTGCCTGAAACCTGAAGCAGCGAATCCCGTAGCGCCTCGATGTCCAAGCGACGGCGGTTCGCTCGCCAGAACAGCCGATTGTCGGGGTCTGCTTCTTCGTTCTTCCCAACGCTCTCCGAGCTGCGGGCATAGGCGTCCGACATCATGATCTCGCGATGCATCGCCTTGATCGACCAACCGTTCTTTACAAACCGCGCCGCCAGATAGTCGAGCAGCTTCGGATGGCTCGGTTTCTCGCCCATCCGCCCGAAATTGCTCGGCGTGTTCACGATGCCCCGGCCGAAATGGTGCAGCCAGACCCGGTTGATCATGACCCGCGCGGTGAGTGGATTGTCCGGCCCGGCAATCGCTTCCGCCAGATCGAGCCGGCCGCTTCCGGTCTTGAACTCGCTCCCTCCAAGGATGCTGAGAAAGCGCCGCGGCACCTCGGCGCCGAGATTGTCCTTGCTGCCGCGGATGTGAACATGCTCGTTCTTCGGATCGTCCTTGTCGTGAACAACATGCAGGAATGGGTACTTCTCCGGAAGAGTTTTTTGAAGGCTCTCGATCTTTGCTCTCAGTCGATCAGCGTGTTCGCGCCATGCGGCGGGAAGAAAGCGGTCGATCTCAACGCCCGCGTAGTAGAGCACACCGTGGTCAAACCCAACGGGCGCATTGAGAGCCTGTGCCGAGCCAAGGTCGCGCCAGAGAAAATGCCGGTCGCGTTCCAGCGACAGCAACTCGACTTCGTTGCGCACACGGCTGCTGTCCTCGCCGCCGAGCCGGATTTCGTTTTCTTTGTCGATCCGCCGTTTCTCTCGCAGCACGCCGAGCGCGAGAGTCTCCATCTCGGCGGCCCAAGGGCGCAGATTCCCGGGGGACGGATCCTTCAGAAATTCATCAAATCGATCGAGCAGCGGGTGATCGCGGGGCGAGTGATCCAGGTACCGTACCCAACGCTCGAGCGTTTCCTCGTCCAGGAGGAATTCATGCGCGACTTCAGCCATGCCGCGCCGGAGAGGGCCGAGGACGTTCCAGGCGGCTTCGAGATACGACGAGGTGTTGCCGGCCAGCACCTCAACCAACTGGCGAGCCTGAGTCCCCAGAAACTCGTCGAGTTGCTTCTGCTCCTTTGCAATCTCTGCCGTTTTCTTTTGATACTCGGCAACCGTCTTCTCGTCGGCGAGCGGGAATTCGTCGACCATGCTGCTATTGAAGACACCGAGCAGAGCGTAGTAGTCCTCGGTCGGGATGGGGTCGAACTTGTGGTCGTGGCACTGTGCGCATTGCACGGTCAGTCCCAGAAAGCCTCGTCCAGTGGCGTCGATACGGTCGTCCTGGAACTGCGGACTGAGTCCGTAGAAAGCCAGACCGGCAACGAGATTGGGGTTCTTGCCGCCTTCGAGGAAGTCGCCGGCGATCTGCGCCTTCACGAACAGGTCGAAGGGCATGTCGTCGTTGAACGCCTTGATCACCCAGTCGCGGAAACGATAAGCCTGCGGATAGGGCTCCATCTGGGTGGAGTTCAGCTTGTCGTCCGAGTAACGGGCTACGTCGAGCCAGTAACGCCCCCAGCGCTCGCCGTATCGCGGCGACCCCAGCAAATCGTCTACAACGTTGGCGAAGGCATCCGGGTCATCGTCTTCGACAAAGGCGTGTACTTGATTGGGCGTGGGGGGCAGGCCGATCAAGTCCAGGTAGGCCCGAAGCAGCAGCGTGCGTTTGTCTGCGGGCGGAGCCGGTTCGAGACCGTTCTCTTCAAGCCTCTTGATGACGAAGCGGTCAATCGGCGTCGTTGCTCGCGCCTCGTCGCGAACTTTGGGCGGCTCGGGCTCGCTGACGGGCTGGAACGACCAGAAGTTCCGTTGTTCGTCCGTGATTCGGAATGCATCGCCGGCTTGGGTCGCCGGGGCGTCCGGCCAAACGGCGCCGTCGCGAATCCACACCGAGATGTTACCGATCTGCTCGTCGGTGAGCTTGCCTTGCGGCGGCATCTTCAGGCGTTCGTGGGTATGCTTCACGGCCTTGAGAAGCAGGCTCCGCTCGGGATGGCCCGGCTGAATGGCGGAGCCCGAGTTGCCGCCCTTGATGAGTGCGCTCCGCGAGACCATCTCGAGGCCGCCGAGCTTCGTGGACGTGTGGCAAGCGAAGCAGTTCTCGGCAAGAACCGGCCGGACGCGGGTCTCGAAGAACTCGACGGCGTCCGCGCCGGACTGAGCGCCCGCGGACGAGGCAAAGCTCAGACAAAGAAGTGCCGAGAACACGCCGATTGTGGGAGCTGGCTTGATTCGCACAGCGAACGATC
Organism: Bryobacterales bacterium; assembly: GCA_026713545.1. Classification (GTDB taxonomy): domain Bacteria; phylum Acidobacteriota; class Terriglobia; order Bryobacterales; family UBA6623; genus JAPPLB01. The sequence continues at coordinate 117,019 of JAPOOG010000064.1, read as the reverse complement.
TCCGCAATTGAAGTATATCGGCAGCTTGAGGAGGCGACAAGCGGCCGGCCGTGATCCGTATCCCGGAAGGGAGCATCCCGAGAGGCTCTACAATGGCGATCGACAAAAGGTTCGATCCCGGACGGTCAAGCGCTGGAGATCTTGCTGCAAACCGAGGTCAGGAAGGATATCGCGCCTCCGTACGAACAACTGCCGGCCGCCGCGCCGGAGTACTATTGGGGAAAGGTCATTCTCGAGAAGCTTGTCCTGCTGCCTTTCGGAAACAGCGGCAAGCTGCTCAGCCGGGGCCGCGGCGGGTCGATCCGGAGTTGTTGAATCTGCTGATCGATGATCTCGATTCGCGGGAGACAGTCCGGAAAGAGCGGCTTTCATACGCCGGATCCATGAAACTTGTTATCGACACGGACGCCCGAACCCTCGCCGTCGAAGAGGCAGGCAAGCAAAGTGTCTCGCATGAACTGTACGGCCGGGATGCGTTCGCTCATATTTCGCGTCAGTGGGTGCGTGCGGGTTGGAGCCTGCGCTACTATCACGGCTTTACCTGGATGGGGCTGCCTGTCCTGCAGTTGCCCGACGACCTGGTTCGCTTGCAAGAGGTCTTTTGGGAAGTGCGTCCGCGCCTGGTGATCGAGACGGGGGTTTTTCAGGGCGGCTCGCTGCTCTTCCACGCGAGCCTCTGCAAGGCCCTGGGCCAGGGGCGCGTCGTGGGAGTGGACATCGACATGCCGGCAAGTCTCCGCGAAACGGTGGCTCGGCGCGATGTCGGATCGCTGATCACGCTGATCCAGGGCGATTCGGCTTCTCCGGAAGTCCTTCGGCAGATCGAGGCTCTGCGCAACCCGGATGAAACGACCCTCGTCCTTCTCGATTCCGACCACAGCCGGGAGCACGTTCGGCGGGAGTTGGAGGCCTTTGCTCCCATCGTCACGGAGGGTTCCTACTTGATCGTCGCGGATACGATCATGCGCGACCTCGCCGATGTGCCCGGCGGTGAGCCGTCCTGGATCGAGGACAGCCCGGCGGCCGCCGTTGACGCCTTCCTCGCGGACCATCCGGAGTTCGAGCGCGTCTCCCATTCCCCGCCGGACGGCCTGGACGATCTTCCAGATGCGGTGAGCTACTGGGGAGGCGGCTGGTTGCGGAGGCGCGCCTGCCGTCAGGCCACATGACATCACAAGAACTCCAGCGTGAAGTCGAGGCGCTCGGGCCGTGGTTCTACCCGTTCGACTTCGGCGGCGTCCGAACGGAGTCGATCGTCCCGCCCCAGGTCATCGAGATCTTCGAAACCAGGCGGCGCATGGTGGAAGGCATCGTAGCGGCCCACTTCTCGGAGCGCCTCGCTGAGGTCCGGTGTCTCGATGTCGGCTGCCACGAAGGCCTCTACAGCTTCGCGATGGCGCGGCTCGGCATGGGACGCATCATGGGGCTGGACGTTCGTGAGGTGAATCTGACCAAGGCGCGCTTCGCTGCGGAGCAGCTTGGGCATGCCGGAATCGAATTCCGGCAGGGCAACGTCGAGACGCTCGACGCCTTGTCGCTGGGCACGTTTGATCTGACTCTCCTTCTCGGTGTGCTCTATCACCTGGAGAACCCCATGCGGGCGCTGCGGAATATGCGCTCCGTGACCTCGGAGCTATGCATCGTCGAGACGCAGGTGATCGACGAAATCGAAGGCGAGGCCGAGTGGGGCGCTCAAGAGTGGACCCGGCCGTATCGGGGCGTGCTCGCCTTGATCGACGAAACCGGCGAGTTCAACGCCGACAACACCGAAACCGGCCATTCGCCCCTGGTCACTTGCCCTTCCCCGAAGGCGCTCGCGTTCATGCTCGAGCAAGCGGGCTTTGCGCGGGTCGAGTTCGTGGACCCGCCCGTCCAGGCTTACGAGCAGCACGCGCGGGGCAAGCGCGTGGTATGCGCAGCTTATTGCTGAGGAGCAATAGCAATCAGCCCGCAGCAGATCGTGAATCTGCGTCGGCAGGCAGACCCATGATCCGCTGGATGGGCCGGCTGCGGCGGCGACGGGTCTCTCTGTAAGAACAAGGGTACATTCCTATTGCGTCTTGACTACGGGCTCCGGCCCTGTTGACACTCGTCGTGGTTCGTTGTTAGCCTGCCTTTCTCACCACGTGGCGAGGCAAAGTAGGTGAGAGGGCTGTCAGGACGAGGCGCGAGCCGCTTGGCGCGCGCAGGCGTACTTGACAGTACGTTGAGCACGGCAAGCAAGCGCAACGAAGTCATGGCGGTCTTATTGCTTGCTTCGACCGTCGGGTGGTGAGAAATGCAGGTTAGCCTTGCGAAGTCGAGTTCCCAGCAGGGCGCAAGCCTGCGGTTGATCCATCAACAAGGAGAAAAGCCGTGACTTTGAAACCGTTGGGCGACCGTGTCGTGGTCCGTCGCACCGAAGAAGAGGAGCAGGTAAAAGGCGGCATCATCATTCCCGATTCCGCCAAAGAGAAGCCGCAGCGCGGCGAGGTTGTGGGGGCCGGCCCCGGCAGGCGGCTTGATAACGGCAAGGTCTCCCCCATGGACGTCAAGGTCGGCGACAAAGTGTTCTTCGGCAAGTATTCCGGTTCCGATGTGACCGTGGATGGCGAAGAACTTCTGGTCATGCGCGAGGATGAGATTCTCGCCGTGATCGAGTAGCGCCTCTCCGAGGTTCGGTCCCCGGCTTTCCCGCTGACCTTCCCCATCCAGCCCTCGGACGAAGGCGTGAAGCACGCTTGGCCGGGGTCGGCCCGCATCCGGCGTCGTAGCACTTCCATTCATGGTGGGTTTGTGTTGTCATGCTGGCATCCGTATGTCCCGCGGCTCTGCAGCGGCATCGAGGACATTGACGATCGCAAGCCTGCATTGCTCACCAGGTGGCGAGGTGAAGTGTGTGAGAGGGCCGTCAGGACGAGTCGCGCGCCGCATGGCGCTTGAACAGTACGTCGAGCACGTCGAGAGCAAGCGTTGCGAAGGAAAAGCGAAGTCATGGCGGTCGTATCGCGTGCTTCGGCCGTCGGGTGATAAGAAATGCAGGTCAGACCTTCAAGCGCTGTAGCGGCCCTTTTGGCGGCCCTCCTCCTGCCCGTTCAGTTGACCGGCGAACCGCGCCGCAGGGTGATCCCCACGGGCCGGGCCGAGACGATGTACTACAACGGCAAGATCATCACGATGTGGGAGGAGCGGCCGATCGTGGAGGCGGTCACGATCGCCGATGGGAGATTCCTGGCGATCGGCACGACCCAGCAGGTGGGCCGCACGGTCGGCCCCGACACGAAGCAGATTGACCTTGCGGGCAGGACGGTTGTGCCGGGCCTGATCGACGCGCATGTTCATGCGATCAACGCGGGGCTGGCGGAGCGTGACGTTGAAATCCCGATCATGAAGAACTTCGCCGACATCCGCACCTATGTCGAAAGGGCAGTGCGCTCGACTCCGGCCGACAAGCTCATTTTCGTGCCGAAGGTCTATTCGACGCGGCTGACGGAGCGCCGCTATCCCACTCGTTGGGAACTCGATCGGTTCAGCGGCGGCCACAAGGTCATGCTCGACAACAACTACGCCTCGTCGTTGAATTCGGCCGCCCTCGAAGCCGTAGGCATAACAGCCGACACTCCCGACCCGGCCAACGGCAAGATCATTCGCAATGACGGCGGCGAGCCCACCGGCCTGATACTCGGTGCGCGGCAACTGCTCGATGGCTTGATCGAACAGCGGGAGTTCAGCGCCGAAGACCGCCTCCGGGCGCTGCGCAAGATGCAGAAAGCCTATAGCGCCGCCGGCCTGACGAGTGTGATCGACCGGGCGATGCGGCCGGAGCAGGTTCGCACGTACCAGCGGCTTTGGGAGTCGGGCGAGCTGCAGGTTCGGACCAACATGACCCTGCGATTGACCGGCGAGGAGCCGATCGAAACCCTGCGCTCCCAAACCCAGTTGCTGGCTCCCTTGACGGGCTTCGGTGACGACTACCTGCGGATCGGCGGACTCAAGGTCGTGCTTGACGGCGGCATCCTCATCGGTACGGCCTACCTGCGAACGCCCTACGGGACGAACACGCAAGTCTACGGTTACAGCGACCCCGATTTCCGTGGTGTCCTGCGCCTGCCGCGCGAGAAGCTGTTTGCGTGGGTCAAGTTCGGGGCCGGACTCGGTTGGCAGATGTCCGCGCACACGACCGGTGGCGCATCGACCGACCTCCTCCTGGAAGCCTTCGAGGCGGTGGATCGCGAAGAGTCGATTCGGGACCGCCGCTTCACTCTCATTCACTCCAACTTTCACAACGAGCAGTCGATCCGGAAGGCCAGGGAGCTAAACGTTCTCGTTGACGTGCAGCCGGCCTGGTATCACTTCGACGGCCCCGCTCTGGCCGAAGTTCTCGGCCCGGAAAGAATGAAGACGTTCCAGCCGCTGCGATCCCTGTTCAACGCCGGGCTTGTTGTGGCGGGTGGCGCCGACCACATGATCAAGTTCGATTCCCGCACCGCCATCAATCCTTATCACCCCTTCTTCGGCATGTGGATGACGATCACACGGGAAACCGTCACCGGTGAGGTCTTCAACCCCGAGCAGCGGCTGACGCGCGAGCAGGCGCTGAAGATGTGGACCTGGAACGCCGCCTACCACTCCTTCGATGAAGAGGTGAAAGGCTCCATCGAACCCGGCAAACTCGCCGACATGGTCGTGATCTCGAAGGACTACCTGACCTGTCCCGTGCAGGAGATCCGGGACATCGAGGCCCTCACCACCATCGTCGGCGGCAAAGTCGTCTATCAGCGCTGAGGAGGATTCAGGGCTTCTGTTTCCTCGCGGCAGCGAGCAAAAGGCATTCCCGATGAAGGGAAAGTCGATAGTGGTTTCGCCAAGAGCCGGCGGGGCTTCTCACGCCCCACGCAGTGCCCGATCAAGCGCCTCCACGTAGAAGTACTCTCCCCACATCACCGACTCGTTGACGCCAAGGCCCTTGTGTAGATGGTAGACACCCTCGGTGAGAATGCCTTCCCATCCCGGCTTTCCGCGGGCCAGGAAGGGCTCCTCGGAAAGCGTCGTCAGAATGCGCCGCGCCGTCTGGTCATAGAGCGTCCCCTTGGCGGGGTCGGCGGTGAGCTTCGCCAGCCGCAACAGGCCCGCCGCGACGATGGCCGCCGCCGACGTATCCAGATGGCGCGGGCCGTCGGCGGGCAGATCGTAGTCGAACAGCGGAACGCCGTTCGTCGGCGTTTCCCGGATGTAGAAGTCGGCGCATGCCTCCGCGGTCTGTAGAAACCGCGGGTCGCGAACGGCGTTGTACGACGACGTGAACCCGTAGATCGCCCAAGCCAGCCCGCGCGACCAGCAGGAGTCGCCTCGGAAGCCCTGCTGCGTCGACTGCCGCAGGAACTCGCCGGTTTCGAGATCGTACATGCCTTCGTGCGACGAGCTGCCGTCGCCGCGAATCAGCACGCGCCGCGTCGTCAGGCAATGTTTCATCGCCACGTCCAGCAGCTTCGCGTCTCCGGTTTGCAGCGCGGCGTAGAAGATGATGCCGACGTTGGCCATGATGTCGATGAACAACGAGTCGGGACCCATGAACGAGCAGAGATACTCGCCCTTCTCCTTGAATCGCAGTGCCAGCGTTCGCCCGGCTTGAATCACGACATCGTTCAGCGGCCGGTCGCCGGTGAGCCGGTACCAGCGGTGGTAGGTTGACAAGAAGATGAACCCCAAGTCGTGGACGCCGCGGTCCATCTTGCGAGGTTCGAGAGGGGTTGTGTAGCGCTCGGCGAGTTCGCGCCACTGGGCGTCGCCCGTGCGGCGGTGGAAGACCCACATCATGCCGGGCAGAAAGCCGTCACACCAATGGGTCCATGCCTCGCTTTGGTGACGCCACTTCCCGTTCCGGGTGTACATCGGGTAGAAATCGGGATCGCGTTCCATCAATCCCAGGACCTGTTTCTGGGCGAAGTCGTAGGCGTTTTCCAGGGCTGGACGCCACTGTTCGGAGGGGCAGGTCTCGATCATAGGCAGGTCAGGTTCGCCCGGCGCGGGCGCGTTTGATGTACTCGTCGCGATTCCGGCTGGACTCGAAGAAGAACATCTCGCCGTCGATCTCTTCTCGAACCGCAACGTTTTCGTCGACATAGATGCCGGAGATGGGGTCCTTGACCAGGCGGCCCGTTTTCGCTTCTTTGCCGTCCGTGGTTTCGCCGCTGCCGTCCGTACTCTCACTGGAGGAGGGCGAAAGGGCTTTCTTGACCGCCTTGACGACATCGGTGATCAACCAGCGCACCAACGCCAGGGCAATGACGGTCAGAATGATGAGGAGAAGATTGCGCACGGTGTTATCTCAAGTACGAAGACGCCGGCCGCAGGCCGGCGTCTTCCCCAAAACCCGAGCTCAGCAAGCCGCCATCGCCCAAGACGGGCTATTGCTTGCGCCGTCTGCGCTTCCTGGCGTTGGGATTCTCGAAGCTCATGTCGACGCTGGCTTGGAGCGAAGTGATGAGGCTCTTGGCGGTCGGAGCGTTTGGCCCGTTCGGCGCGGTCTGCAGATAGTTCTGAAACGCCTCGATCGTACCATCCACCGGGATCGTGTTGCCCTGATCGTCTACTTTGGCTTGGCCCATGAGACTCACGCCGATCTGGTAGAAGGCTTCGGCATAAGGGGGGGTTACCGTCGTGGCGTCACGAAAGGCCTCAATCGCACCTGCCGTATCCCCCTGGTTCATTAACGTGGCGCCCAGATTGTAGTGGAACTGGCCGGCGTTGTTGGGTGAGAGCAGCGCGGCATTCGCCAACTCCTGCTTGCCCGCATCCATCTGCCCGTCCTTGATCAATTCAAGACCAAGATTGTTGTGGAAGCCGGCATTGTCGGGCTGCAACTCGAGGGCCTTGCGATAGGCGGCGATCGATTCGGCGCGGACCGCCTTCCCCTCGGGCCCGCGTTTGGTGCCGGCCAGACCGGAATTCGCTATCGCCAATCGCGCCCACACGGCCACCTGCTTCGGATCGATCTCGGCGGCCTTCTTGAACGAATCGATAGCCGCTGTGAAGTTCCTGGATTCCAGTGCTTCCATGCCGGCGTTGTAGGCGTCGTTCAGTTCCTTGTTCCTGGAGATTTGTTCGCGGCGCTTGCTGAGCCGCTCTTCGTAGCGTTTGCGCTGCTCGGGCGACATGTTCCTCAACTGCTGTTCGGTCAGTTGCCCCGATTCCGCGGCTTTTCTCTTGGCCGCTTCCTGCGCCAGGTCGAAATCCAGTTGGGTCGCCTCACCCGCGCTCGACGGCTTGATGTTGTTCACACGGGCCTTCTCTTGGCCATCCACCTCCAGGGTGACGTTGTAGACCCCCATCTGCAGAAAGCCGAAGAGGTAGTCGCCGCGCTTGTTGGTTTTGACTTGTGCCGTGCCCGGCATTTCCTGGCGCTCGACACGGACGACCGCTCCCCGCAGAGGCTGTCCGTCTTCCCCAGTGACCTTGCCGGCCAAACGCCCCGTTTGTGCGGACGCGATGCCCGTTGAGCACAACAACCCGGCCGTCAACAAGGCAACATGGTAGGCTCTGGCAAACATAGTCATACTCCTTTCCTGGGGGCCCGAATGCCCCCTGCTCAGAATACTATATTTCTCTCGGTCCCGGCCACCGAAAAGCGGTCATTCAGGATCGGCAATCGCATATCGCATAGGGCGCAGGGTCCTCGACTCCGGCTTGTTCGAACGCACGCAGGCGGAGAACGCAACTATCGCACTCACCGCAAGCTCTGCTCTCGGACCGGTAGCACGACCACGTCAGATGAAGGGGCGCTCCGAGCGCCATGCCGCGCCGCACGATCTCTGTCTTCGAGCAGTGTATCAACGGAGTCTCGATCGCAATGCGTGTTTCCGGCCGGGTTCCCGCCTCGACGGCTGCCGCAAAGGCCCGGTAGTAGCCTGGGCGGCAGTCGGGGTATCCGGAGCTGTCCTGTTCGACGGCCCCGACGAATATCCGCTCCGCGCCCAGCACTTCGGCCCACGATACGGCCGCCGTCAGGAAATGGGCGTTCCGGAAGGGCACATAGGTTACAGGGATCTCGCCTTGTTGAGCCGCGGCGAGATCGGCTTCCGGCACTTCGATCGCCTGGTCGGTAAGCGCCGAGCCGCCGATCGCCGTCAGATAGCGCTGATCGATATGCAATCGTTCTTCCACCCCGAGATAGTCCGCGATCTGCTCGAAGGCCCGCAGCTCGCGTGCTTCCGTCCGCTGGCCGTACGATGAATGCAACACGGCCGGCCGAAAATCTCGAGACGCGATCGCCGCGGTGACGCAACTATCCATGCCGCCGCTGAGCAACACTACGGCCTTGGGCCTTTCCGGCATGGTCATCATCATAGCCGCGATGCAGAGCCCCGTCCTGTTCGCTTACAGGAGACGGCTATGATGGGGACCGGCGGTACAGAGCGATTTGCTCGAGCCGGGCGGCTTCTGATGATCGCGGCGCATAGTCCATGGACGAGATGCGTGTTGTGGGTTTTGCTGCTGCCACCAGCGGCTTCTCGGCTGCCGGCCATCACGGTTGATGTCGATAATCCATTTGGCGGCGTTCGCGTCGCTGTAGGGTCGGATCCACGCTTCCGGATCCGAGCAACAGGGACGACGCGCGAAATCACGCGCGACGACATCGAGGTCACGCGCACCGAGGAGCGCGTGGTCGTCAAGTGCGCGCCGCACGATTCCGAGCCGATCGACCTCGACATCTTCATCCCGATCGGTTTCTCCGTCGATGTCGTGACGACGGATGGGACGATAGAAATCAACGGGATGATTCGCGGGGCGCGCCTCGTCACGGAAACCGGCGATATCCGTTTGGCGGCGCCTTGGCGGGCGACGCGCATCCGGATGGATTCGGAGCGGAAGCCCGCGGCGGTGCATCTTCCCCAGCAGGCAAATTTCACCCAAAACGACATCCAGGTGACTCCGGAGAGGACGATCTGGCGGCTCAGGGACCGCCTCACCGGCGGTCGGGTTACGTACGGACTCATTCGCGTGCGGGCGCAAGCGCCCGGTGAGCTGCGGCTGACCAATGAGCCCATACCGCAGGACTCGCCCATCAAACTCCCCTGGCAGTCGGTCGAAGCGTTGGCGAAAGCGTTCGATCACAAGAAGCCGGGGAAACCGAAACCGCCGCCGAGGCCTGACCCACAGGCAGCCCCCGCACTCACGAAGCCTCATCCGGCTGCCGGTAATCCCGTATTCCGGTCTGACGTAAGGATGGTCAATCTCGTCGTCACGGCTACCGACGCGGCGGGGCGGCCGGTGACCGAGTTGGATCCGGGGGACTTCGCCGTCATCGAGGAAGGCCGCGAGCAGGAGGTGCGTTTCGCGGGATCGGATGATGTGCCGTTCAATCTGGCGATCCTTCTTGATCTCAGCGGCAGCACGAAGCCGGACCGCCTCGCGATGAGGGAAGCCGCCAGGCGATTCGTCTCGCTGGCTCGTCCTCTCGACCGGGTCGCCCTGTACGCCCTCGCCGGCGATATCTTCCACGTGGTTTCCCCGCTGACCGACGATCGCGAAGCGCTGCTCGAAACCGTCGACAAGCTCCCGGACGTCGCGGGCGGCTCACCCGTTTACGACGCCATCGCCTTGGCCTATGCCGAGGAACTGCACGAGCGCCCCGGCGAGCGCAATGCCTTGATCGTGATCAGTGACGGCATCGACAACCAGGTGAGCAACCAGAGGACGGACACGCCATCGACGATCCGGTTCAAACGTCTTGCCAAAGCGGCCGGCGAGATGCACGCGCTCATCTATCCCGTCTTTCTCCGTTCGGGCGAGCGCTTCGGGCGCGGTTGGTCGCAGAAGGCGCGTAAACGCCTGGAGACGTTGGCCGCCGCGTCTCACGGCCGGATTTTCCCGGCGATTTCCATTCAGGATCTGGATCCCGTGCTCCCGCTGATCGAATCGGAGTTGCGCGGCGTCTACAGTGTTGCCTACTACCCGAGCAACCAGAATTTCGACGGCGAGTGGCGCGGCGTGGAGGTCAAGGTCGGGCGCTCCGGCGTGACGATTCGCGCGCGGCCCGGCTACTACGCCCGCTGAACCGCGGAGCGCGATGAGCTAAAGTGGGCGCATGCTGACTGCCTCTCTACGCGGACTCGCGTTCTGTTTGGTCCTGGCTTCGGTTTTCTGCATCATGACGATTCCCCTGCGCGCGCAACTCCAGGAAGGACCGCCGTCTTCGGTGGGCATGTCGGAGCGACAACTCGAGGCGGCCGCGTCGATCCTGGCGGAGCAGCTTGATTCAGGTCCCGTCACGGCCGCATCGATCGTCGTGGCCCGGCGGAATCGGATCGTGCTCGCTCGCGGCTTCGGGAAGCTGAGCCATGATGCGGAGGCCCCCCCTGCGAAGCCGGACTCGATCTTCCTGTTGGCGTCGATCACGAAGCCGGTGACGGGCTGCGCATTGATGATCCTGGTGGACCGCGGGTTGGTGTCGCTCGACGACCTTGTTTCCCACTACATCCCTGAATTTCAGGGCGGAGAACGCGCCAAGGTCACGGTGCGCAACCTGCTCTCGCACATTTCCGGGTTGCCCGATATGCTGCCGCAGAATCGCGAGCTGCGGCGGGCGCATTCCCCGCTGAGCGGCTTCGTGCAGGGCGCGGCGAAGACGCCGCTGCTCTACTCTCCCGGTTCGAGCTTCCGGTACCAGAGCAAGGGCATCCTGCTGGCGGCGGAGATCGTCGAACGCGTCTCAGGCAAGCGGCTCAGGGACTTCGAAAAGGAAGAGATGTTCGGGCCGCTCGGCATGCGTCACAGCGCTCTGGGAATGGGGGACTGGAAGCTCGAGGAAACCGTGTGGGTCGAGACGTCGCCCAACTCGAATCAGGTCGATCTGGAGCGTTTCGGCCCTAACAGCCCTTATTGGCGGGATATGGGCCACCCTTGGGGCGGCATGCACAGCAGCGCGCTCGACTTGGCGGTCCTGCTCCAGACCATGCTGAACGGCGGCGAGTACGGCGGGAAGCGCGTTTTCAGCCGCGCCGCTGTCGATGCCATGACGAGCGACCAGAACGGTTCGTTGGAAGCCCCCTGGGGGCTCGGATGGGCGCTTCGGGATTCGCCCGTCTGGAACTTCTTCGGCGAACTGGTGTCAGCGAAGACCTTCGGGCACACCGGCGCGACCGGCACCGTTGCGTGGGCCGACCCGGAGCGGGACCTGCTCTGTGTGATCCTGACGAACCGCATGGTCGAGAACGGCCGCTTGCTGCGGCGCGTCTCCAATGCGGTGGCGGCGGCCGTCGAGGACTAGCAAGGCTCCGCCCGGACCGTAAAGCGGGACAACGGATCGCCGCGTGAAATTGACTCGAAAGTAAATCTTGGCCGGCGAAGGGAAAAAGCCGGCATCGGATATACTGAACTTCGACCCGATGAGATTCCTGCGCCGACTGGTAGTTCGCGCCGCTCAGGAACTGGCGGCCAATCCGGAAGCCCGTGCCAAGGCTTCACAGGTGTTGGAGGAGAACATCAAGCCGCGGGCCAAAAAGGCCTGGCAACAGGCCCAACCCGAAATCGAGAACGCCAAACAGGGATTCAAGAGCTACGCGAAGAAGCTTCGCGACGAGTACCGCAAGGGCCGCGGCGGCTGACCTGGAACATCCGGGCCAGTGTCAACGCCGCTTGATCAGGGGGATGTTTCAGGTCAGGCCCCCGCCCATGGTTTCACGAATCACGGCCTTTTTTCGCGTGCTTCGACCGTCGGGTGGTGAGAAATGCAGGCCAGGCCACCCGGCTGATCCCGGAACCGCGGTCAACGTAGCGGGTGAGAACTCCCGTCCTTCGGAAACACCAGATCCACGGCATCCCCGATCGTCACGCCGCCCCTCTCAGCGGCCGATTCCCGGTTGATCGAGACCTCCAGATAGCCGCTGCTTCCCGTGATCACGAACGCGGAGCCCGGCGTGGCTTGGGCATACGCTTTTGCGGTCTTCGAGACCTCGATCCCGCCGGCCAAGAGGCGGAAATCCGAGGGGGATTCCCCGAGCAGTTCCGCCGGAAAGCTCGTGACGATGTTCCCGAAGCGGTCGATGTTCAGGACCTTCCCGAGCCAACGGCCCGGCTGCGCCAAGGCGGGAGTTGTGGGATCGAGTTGAACGTACTCGTCGATCAGCGATCCGAAGGCAGTGGGCGGCGTCCCCTTCGCCAGCCACGCCGCGACCGGCGCGAAAAGGTCCCGTCCGTGGAACGTGTTGCTCGTGGGCTTCAAGGCCCACCGTTCTGCATCGATTTCCCGTACCAGGTGCTCCGTCTGTTCGTAGACTTGCGACAGTACGCCGTTATCCGGCGCAACGAAGTGCTGACCGGCGGCTTCGACGAGGATCGGCCGCCGGCTCGTTCCCACGCCTGGATCCACGACGACGACGTGAACGGTCTCCGCAGGGAAAAAGGGATGCGCCTGCGCGATCACGAATGCCGTTTTCAGTAGACCGTACGGGCCCACGTCGTGCGTCAGATCGATGATGCGGGCGGCTGGGTGGATGTCTGCGATCACACCCTTCATCACGCCCACGTAGTGGTCTTCATGTCCGAAGTCCGTGGTCAGAGTGACGATTTCAGAACCCACGATATAATCAATAGTCGCACCGTAACTCCGTGAAACGCCACTACTTCGACTACAACGCGACGACGCCGGTGGCCCCCGAGGTGCTGCGGGCCATGCTGCCCTACCTCGAGCAGGGCTATGGCAACGCGTCGAGCATTCATACTTTCGGGCAGCAGGCCCGCTCGGGCGTCGAGCGCGCCCGGCGGCAGGTAGCGGCTCTGCTGAACGTCAAACCCGCCGAGATCGTCTTCACGAGCGGCGGAACGGAAGCGGACAATCTGGCGATTCTCGGCGCAGTGTACGGGTCCGGCAAGCCGGCCAAGCACGTCATCACCAGCACCATCGAGCATCCGGCCGTCCTCAACACCTGCCGCCGCCTTGAAAGCCGGGGCGTTGATGTCACCTGGCTCTCCGGCGGTTCGAACGGAGTCGTTTCCGTCGAGGACGTGCGCAAGGCGCTGCGCCCTGAAACCGTGCTGATCACCATCATGCACGCCAACAATGAGCTGGGCACGGTTCAACCCATTGCCGGGATCGCGCGGCTGGCCCGCGACTCGGGGATTCCCTTCCACACCGACGGTGTCCAGAGCGCCGGCAAGATCGCGGCCGACGTGCAGCAACTCGGTGTTGATTTGTTTGCTCTGAGCGGACACAAGATCTACGGCCCGCAGGGTGTCGGCGCGTTGTACATCCGGAAAGGCACGGTCCTCGAGCCGGTCCTGTTCGGCGGCAGCCACGAGCGCGGGCGCCGTCCGGGAACCGAGAACGTGCCGGGAATCGTCGGACTCGGCGAAGCCGCGGCCCTGGCCCATCGCGATCTGGATTCGGAAGGCCGGCGTTTGTCCGCGCTGCGCGACCGCCTGCAGAAGAGTGTTCTGGCCCGCGTCGAAAGCGCCGTCGTCAACGGTGATGAGGTGGAGCGTACGCCGAACACGACCAACATTCGCTTCGATCACATCGAAGGCGAAGCGATGGTCATAGCGCTCGACCTCAAAGGTGTGGCGGTATCGAGCGGCGCGGCGTGTTCCAGCGGCGCCGTGAAACCGTCCCACGTCCTCACGGCCATCGGACTGTCGACCGAGCAGGCCAAGTCCAGCATCCGCTTCTCACTCGGCAAGAAGACGACGGACGAGGATGTCGACGCCTTGCTGGAGGCGGTCCCCTCTGTCGTAGCTCACCTTCGCAAGCTATCCCCCGCCTATGCCGGTTAGCCTGCATTTCTCATCACGAGGCGAGCTGAAGTGCGTGAGAGGGCCGTCAGGACGAGGCGCGAGCCGCTTGGCGCGCGCAGGTGTGCTTGAAAGTACGTCGAGCACGGCAAGCAAGCGCAACGAAGTCATGGCGGTCCTATCGCGTTCTTCGGCCGTCGGGTGGTGAGAAATGCAGGTTGGACCCGTGTCGTAGTCGGGGAGGCAACACGAACGGGGACTGGATCGAACTGAGACCTTACCGGCGTTGCGCGCCTCCCACAAGAAAGAATGGCCCGGTTCCTCCAGGATATCGCCGCGGTGCTCGATCCCCTCAACAGGGAAGACCCGTCCGCGCGGAAGGCCATCCAGGGCATCGAGCCCATCGAACCGGTGCTGATTCCCGAACCTTACCGCTCACTGCTCGCCCATGACAGCGACATGACGCCTACGTTGAGCGACTATTGGGATCTGCCGATCGCGCTTCGACCGCTCATCGTGTTCCGCGATGGGGACCTGCTGCACCGCCAAGTCGTGCTCACGGCGGGCCCCGGCCGGATTCCCGTCGAGGCCGGGGCCATCAGGATTAACCTGAATCGGTTTCCGCAGGAAGCTCTGCCCGTGATTATCCGGGGCAGGCAGCCTCTCGGCGCCGTGCTCTCGGAGTACCGGATTCCCCACGTCTCCGATCCTCAAGGGTTCTTCCGGCTCCCGGCGAACCGATTCTTGAAAGAGGCGTTCCAGGACCCGCGCGACCAAACCCTCTATGGCCGCTGCAACCGCCTGTCCGACGCCGCCGGAAAGACCCTCGCCGAGGTGGTCGAGATCCTTCCGGCAACCGTGAGAAGCAGGGTCAGTTGACCTGCTCGAGGATGGCGAAGTCGCCCGGATTCCAGGCCTGGGCGATGACGTAGTGCTTGCCGCCGTGCTTTCGCAGCACCGCGTTGTGGATGTGGGTGAAGTTCTCGAGGCCCAGATCTTCCTTGATCATGATCGTCGAGATGAGCTTGTCATTTTCGAGAATGTAGATCGGCGCCCCTCTGCTCGTATCCGGCCCGCGCAGCGCGCCGACAATGGCGTAGTCATCGAGATAGTCGATGTCGCACGGCAGTGAGCCGAACGGCATGTCGAGGGTCGAGATGTACTGGCCGGTGCGGGTGAAACGGTCGATTTCAGAATATAGCCGGTCGGCGACGTCGACGCGCCGCGTCCCCCCGGGTACGGTGATGCCGTGTCCTGTGCCGAATTGGCCGACGCCCGTGCCCTTGCCGCCGAACGAAAGGTCGTGCCATTCGGCCTTGAACGGGTTGGTGCTCAAGACCTTGGCGGTCAGCACATAGTCCAGTTTGGAGTAGCCCGTCGCGACGTAGATCATGCCGTCGAGGTACTCGGTGTCGGTCGGGACGAAGTTGCCCGCTCCGGCGAAGTAGTCGCTGGCATGAGGATGCCCGAGGTCGGTGCCGGGCTTGGGGGGCTTGAGGGTGTTGACGAGCTTGCCGTCCAGGGTCGTCGTCACGACTTGCTTCGACTGGTTTCCGGGAAAGGTGAGATAGGCGCCGCCGTCGGAGTACCAGATGGTCGCGTTGTGCATGTTCGTGTCTTTCATCGAGGGCGGCGTGCTGATCATCCGGGTGCTCTTCAGGTCCGAGCTGATCTGGATGATGCCCGCGCCCGGAAGCGCGAAGTACGTCTCGCCCTTGCCCGGCCGCCGATCGACCGCGAAACCCCCGTGGGCGGCTTTCAGCACGTCGGGAACCTGCGCCTCGGACGGCAGATGGCTCGAGGTGTAGAGCACCTTGAAGGTCATCTTCCCCTGGCCGCTGGTTTTCGATGCAGCGCTGGTCGAGCGGTCGAGGCCCAACACCCAGCTCATCGCGAGTAGAAGAACGAAAAGAGCACTGACGGTCAATCGCTTCATGAATCCACCTCCCGATATCCAGCTAAAGGATAGCCTACTTCATCGTCCGGCGCTACGCGCGGACCGCAACGCCGGCGTCTGCGAGAATGAGCATGTGAGCAACGATCTCATTGCGGTCGCCATGAGCGGCGGCGTGGATAGCTCGACCGTCGCCGGTCTGCTGCACCGCGACGGTACGCCCGTCGTCGGCATGACGATGCAGCTCTGGAACCAGCGCCGCATGCCCGAGTTGATCCCGCCGGGCGGCTCTGTCGGCCGCTGCTGCTCGCTCGACGACGTCTACGACGCGCGGCAGGTCGCTCAACATCTCGGTATTCCCTACTACGTGCTCAACTTCGAGGACCGCTTCGAGCAGGAGGTGGTCGAGCCCTTCGTCAGCGACTACCTTGCGGGGCGGACGCCGATTCCCTGCACGCTCTGCAACAACTTCGTGAAGTTCGACCGCTTTCTGACCACGGCCGAGCAAGTGGGCGCCTGGCAGGTCGCCACCGGCCATTACGCCCGGATCGGCTTCGACGAGCGCAGCGGCCGATATCTGCTGAAGTGCGGCCTGGACGAGTCCCGCGATCAGTCCTACTTCCTGTTCGGATTGACGCAGGAACAACTGTCGCGTTCTCTGTTCCCGTTGGGAGGAATGCGGAAAACCCAGGTGCGTCAGCTCGCTCAGTCTCTCGATATCCCGGTGGCCGGCAAGGGCGAGAGCCGCGAGATCTGCTTCGTCCCCAATGGGGACTACGCCCGCTTCGTCGAGCTGTATCTCGCGAGCAAGGGGGCCAACGGCTCTTCGGAAACCGCCGGCGAGATTGTCTCGACCGACGGAGAGACTCTCGGCGAGCACTACGGGATTCATCACTACACGGTCGGCCAGCGCCGCGGCCTGAGGGTCGCCGCCGGCAGGCCGCTCTACGTGGTCAAGATCGAGCCGGCTTCGAAGAAGGTGTTCGTCGGCACGAATGAAGAGCTGCTGCGAACCAGTTTTTCCGTTCGTGACCTGAATTGGATCGCGGTCGCCGGCCCGCGAGACCCCCTGAGAGTGCAGGTGAAGATCCGGCACCAGTTCAAGCCGGCCTGGGCGGAAGTGAGTCCCGACGGCGGGTCGAGCTCGGCAACGGTCGAGTTCGAACGACCGCAGCGGGCCGTCGCTCCCGGACAGGCGGCCGTGTTCTATGACGGCGACACCGTCGTCGGCGGCGGTTGGATCCAATAGATTCCACTGGACTCCCGCGCTTTTTCATCTTCGTACTGAATCTTTTTCTCTGCGGCATGTCTCCTTGCTGAAAGACTGCCCGCCTACTTTCGGGCCTCCGGTTGCGGCCCCTTGCCGCCCCAATCCAGCGGCCCTACCATAAGAGGGCGTCATTCCCTCCCGAGCGGGAGTAGTTCAGTGGTAGAACGGCAGCTTCCCAAGCTGCATGTCGCGGGTTCGATCCCCGTCTCCCGCTCCAGCTTTGCGGCAGCTTCCTCATTGAAGATGAAGCACACCAGCCTGCATGTCTCACCAGGTGGCGAGGCGACGTGCATGCGGGTCACGAATCACGAGACACGGATCACGGAATTTACTCGATGAACTCAAGCAAAACGGCGCGCGATTTCGTAGCTGGTGCTGCGTCCGCCCGCGTCGCCGCGAGCCAGAATGCCGTGAGTCAAAAGACCGCTGATGTCGCGGAGGGCCGTATCCTGGGAGCACTTGGCGATCCTTGCCCATTTTGAGGTGGTCAGCTTCCCTTCGAAGCCGTCGAGCAGGCGGTTCAGAATCATCCGCTGACGCTCGTTGAGCGGCACGGTCCGAACGGTTTCCCAGAAGCGCGCTTTCTTGATGACGGCCGCAAGCGTTTCCTGGGATCCCTCGATGGCTCGGCCAAGACATCGGAGAAACCATTGCATCCACAACGTGACGTCCAAGGTGCCTTTCTGCGTCCTCTCCAGGACCTTGTAGTAGTCCGCACGCTCGTGTCGGATCTGAGCGGACATGCTGTAGAAGCGCTGCGAGCTCTGTTCGGAACGCGCGAGCAACATGTCGGCGATCGCACGGGCGCCCCGGCCGTTTCCATCATCGAGTGGGTGCATCGTGACGAACCACAGGTGGGCCAGCGCGGCCTTCAGAACGTTGTCAGTCTCCGCCGGGGTATTGAACCAGTCAAAAAAGACGGATGTCTCGTGATCGAGCCGGCCGGCCGCGGGCGCTTCGAAATGAACCCGCTCGCGCCCAATAGGACCGGAGACAACCTGCATCGGGCCGGTTGCGTCGTCTCGCCATGCGCCGGCCCGGATACGTCTCATGCTGCTACGGCCCGTCGGGAATAGTGAAGCATGCCACGCAAAAAGCCTTTCCGCCGTTAGCGTCTGGTCGTAATGACGCGTCGCGTCGAGCATCATCTCGACAATGCCCTCGACCCCGCGGTCCGGCTGTCTCAAACCGGCGGCATCCAGGCCAAGACGGCGCGCGATCGACGAACGGACCTGCTCGGCGTCCAGCTTCTCGCCTTCGATTTCGCTCGTCTTGACGACATCTTCGGTGAGAGTCCGCAGGACAGCCTGTTGCCGGAGATCGAAGCCGAGCGACTCCATCCTGCCGATCAACCGGCCCTGCTGATGCCGGACAGCAGCCAGGGACCGTGACACTTCCCCTTGATTCCAGGTGAAGCGGGGCCAGTTCGGAAGTTCATGAATGTACGCCGGCAATGACAGGGAAGTCCTCCTGCGGAGATGATAACAGTTAATCTCCGCACATAATGCGGTGAATAGGAAATGGTTTCACCGCATGACCGTCTGTGACTGCAATGCCGCCCGGCACCCTTCTACGAACGAAAGCATGCTGGGAGCACGTGCGAAGGAAAAATCCTGCTCGCATCAACTTGTCGCCGGGTTCCTCGAGCGTCTGACCTGAAACATCCTCCGGATCAAGCGGCGTTGATACCGTCCCGGATGTTTTCAGCTTGAATGATCCGCGCACGGGCGGAGGAAAAACTAGCCCGCATTTCTCGCCACGTGGCGAGACGAAGTGTGTGAGAGGGCCGTCAGGACGAGGCGCGCGCCGTTTGGCGCGCGCAGGTGTATTTGACAGTACATCGAGCACGGCAAGCAAGCCTTGCGAAGGAAAAGCGAAGTCCTGGCGGTCGTATCGCGTGCTTCGGCCGTCGGGTGGTGAGAAATGCAGGCCAAGCGTTACACTATCGGCCCCAGCGCGCGTAATCTAGGGTCATGATGCATACTCGAAGACTCCCCTCACTCCTGATGGTCGCACCCCTGCTTCTCGTGTTCTGTGGCGCCCAGCACGAGGAGAGCCCCCTTCCGGACAGTGGGGACAACCCGCTCGAACTGCGCCCGCAGCCTTGGCAACGGCGCGCGAGTCCGGTGCTTTCGGCCGATACCACACAGCAGAGCTGGTCAAGCAAGATGCTGTACAGTCCGACGGTGGTGCATGTGGACGGCGTATTCAAGATGTGGTACGTGGGCTCCGAGGGTGACTACGCCGCCGAGCATGGAGTATTGAACATCGGTTACGCCGAATCCGAGGACGGCATTCAGTGGCGAGAGTATGCCGGCAACCCCATTCTTCTCGCGAAGGACCTCCCGTTCGCAACGGACTACCAGACGCCGTTCGTTCTCTTCGACGAAGAGGAACGCGTCTACAAGATGTGGTTCATCAGTATGTACCTCGATGACCAGAGGATGGATCAGATGCTGGGCTACGCCACCAGTTCCGATGGGATCGACTGGAGCATTCATCCGCAACCGATCTACTGGTCAGGCCGTTCGCCTTCCGTCATCAAGGAAGGCCCCGATCGGTATCGCATGTGGATGAATTCCCGGCCCTCGCCCGAGACGGACGACATGGACTTGTATGGCTACATCTATGAGTTCGCTTCCTCCGACGGCATCGAATGGGAGCGTGGCGGCGAGCCGATGATCGTGCCTTCCGGCAAAGCTCATGAAGGCGTGATCTACCCCTATGTCCTGAAGGAGGAAGATGCGTTTCGGATCTGGTATGGGGCGTATGACGAATCGGACACGAGGTTTCACCTCTTTAGCGCAACATCGAAGAACGGCTCTGACTGGATGCTGCGCCACGATGGGGAGGCTTTCTCCGCGCACGGCGATCCTCGATCTTTCGACGCGAAGTATGTCTCTACGCCGTGGGTCTTGAGCCTCGAAGACCGCTACCTGCTGTACTACTCGGCCCGAGACTACAGGACGGTGGAGACAGGCAACATCTATCAGCACATCGGGCTGGCGGAGATTCCCAAACCCGAATAATAGCTCGTGAAGCGGAAGCGCCCCGGACCGCTGCGGGCGGCCCGGTAGCCCTATCGGGAGCGAGGCGATCAGTAGATGAACTTCAATCCGAACTGCATCTGGCGTGCCGTCTTCGCTGAGAAGATCCGGCCCGTCGTGCCGATTCCGATGGTGGTGATGGGATTGTTCAGGTTGACGTGATTCGGAGCATTGAACATCTCCCATCGGAACTGCACGTACTTGTCCTCCCGGATGTAGAAGTTCTTCATCAGACCGAAGTCGA
This sequence comes from Bryobacterales bacterium, assembly GCA_026713545.1. GTDB lineage: Bacteria > Acidobacteriota > Terriglobia > Bryobacterales > UBA6623 > JAPPLB01. The sequence continues at coordinate 96,857 of JAPOOG010000064.1, read as the reverse complement.
GAACATGCTCGCCGGGACCGTCCATCAGGCCTAGCGCCGAGTTGCCGAAGGTGTGGGGGGCAGGACTGGTGAAAGCATCTTTGTTGAACCAGGCGTCCTGGTTCGGATTGGAGAGTTCTGGATTTCCCGAAACATCCGCCCGGGTGTTCCTGCCGTTCCCGAGTGTGGCTCCACGCTGTGTGAAACTCAGCGGAGAACCCGACCAGAAACGGTAGATCCCGGTTAGCTGCCAGCCGCCCAGGACGGCGTCCAAGACCGGATTCGCGTCTGGCAGGAGCTTTCTGCCGCGCCCGATCGGAACCTCGTAGACGCTGTTGAAAGCGAAGATGTGCGTTCGATCGTTGCTGTTGCGGCCGCGGTTGTAACTGTCCGGGGCGTGGGGTTCCCGCGCTGCTTGCTCCATGTGCCTGCCCAATGCATAGGCCAGGGTGAACAGGACTCCGTCGTTGAAGCGCCGTTCCCACTTAGTGTGGAGCCCGTTGTACCAAGTGTGACCGATCCCTTCGTAGACCCGCATGCCCGTGCTGAAGAACGGGAACGGCGCCGCGGCTTGAAGATTGGTGTACCGGCCGGGTGCGGGATAGTTGACGAAATTTCCGGCGTTGTTCCAGAAGTTGTAGATGCGGTTGCCGACATACGAAACGGTCAGCGCGGAATTGGCCGGCATGGCCGTCTGAATCGAAGCGTTCCATTCATGCGTGGTCTGGATCTCGATGTCCCATGCGGGTCCGACCACCGTGGGGGCGAGGAAGGCTTTCGGGTCGTCGGGAAATGCGGTCTCCCAACTCTGGTTGGAAGCTCTCGAGAAATTGATCGACTCGAAGTTCCAATAAGGGGGGCCGATGATGGCGGATGCGGCACGATTCCCGTTGCCGATTCCAAACGGGAAGATGCCGTAGGCGGCCCGTACGACCAAGTCCGACTCTCCGGTAGGCCGCCAAGCGAGACCCAGACGCGGCGAGATCACGCCCTTGGGGTCGAACAGCCCGTGGGGCACGCCCACTTCGGAGGCGGGCACCCAATGATCCTTGGAAAACTCGGCCAGGGCCTGCGCAACGGGCTGCGCAGTTAGATCGACGGTGCCGTCGGGCTTCTCGCCGGCAATCGCTTTGCCAATATTGACATCGAACGTCGCTTGATTCCCCCTCAGCGCCGCCTTCGCATGCCAGTAGTCCCAGCGGATGCCGAGATTGAGCGTCAACTTCTGGTTCACCTTGAAGGAGTCGTTGAAGAAGGGAGCCGTGTAGGGCGAATCCGACATGCCGAAACTCTGGATGGGGAAGTTCCTGCGTGCGCGCCAGACCAATCCGAGTACGTAGTCCGCGAACCCGTCCCCGGTGTACTGGCTGTTGAAAAACATGTTCCCCCGGGCGCAGCAGGAATCGTGCTGACTCGCCGTGGAGCGGTTGTTGTGGTGCACGCCGATGTTGATGGTGTGGCGGCCGCGAACCAGGTTCAGCGTCGCCCGCGAGTCGAAGCCCCAGGTCTTGTGGAAACCGTCGCGAGGCGAGGCGAACCCCGAATAGCCGGTTATGCCGATCGACGGCAGCCCCACGTGCTCGCTGCGGCCCTCGGTTTGGAATCCTCGGATGCCGGCCTGCTCCGTCAGGTTGCCGATGTCGGAGCCCGTATGGGAGCCGTCGAAGTTGTTGATGTTGCGCAGATAGCCCATGCTCAGGTTCAGCAGGGACGTCTGGTTGATCGTCCAGTTGTAGTGAAGACCGATATTGTCTTGATCCGACTTGTCGTTGTTGGTGATGTCAGGCCGCGCTTGGGGATCGATCAGGTCGTGGTTTGACGCGATCCAGCGGCCGTAGATTCGGTGGTTATCGGTGATCTGATGATCGATCCGCGCCAGGAACTCCCAGAAGTCGTCCGGCCGTGGCTGCACGCCTTGGAAGCGGTTTCCGGGAGAGTTCGGCAAGAGAAATTCCTTGAAGAAGAACCGTGACGCGTTGGAGAACATCTGCTCCGGGATCATGTTGTTCGGGAACACATCTCCGGTGAAGGGGTTGTTGATGGCCTTCGACAGGCTCGAGAAATCGCCTTGGAGCATCTCCGGCGAGATCGTGGGGCTGTTGTAGAGATCCTCGCGCCGTAGGCGCGTGTACTCGTTCGAGATGAAGAAGTGGGTGCGGTCACGAACAATGGGACCCCCGGCGGTGCCGCCGAATTGATTGCGGGTCAGCTTCGGAATCGTCCGCGCGAAGGTGTTGCGGGCGTCCAGGTTGTCGTTCCTCAGAAACTCCCAAAGCGCGCCGTGCAGCTCGTTCGTGCCCGACTTGACCACCATGATCATCTGAATGGGGTTGCGGCCGTTTTCGGCGCTGAAGCTGCTGGTCTCGACGCTGAACTCGGCGATGGTGTCGACATTCGGGATGGTGATGCCCCGCTCGTTCATCGAAGCGTTGGCGGAGAGGCCGTCAATCAGAAACTCGGTGTTTTCCAGGGGAACCCCCGCGCCCTGCGCCGCGTTCCCCCGTTCACCGGTATTCTCCCGGCCGCTGTAACGCATGCCCGGGACGAGGTTGACCAACTCGGCGGGGTTTCTCCCGTTGATGGGCAGATCGACAATTTGGCGCGCTTCGACCGTGCCGGTGACGGAGCTCTTCTCGGTCTGGATCAATTCGATGCCGGCGCTTTCGACGGTGATCTGCTCGGCGACGTCGCCGACTTCGAGCACCGGACTCACGCGCAGCCGTTGGCCGACGAGCAGTTCGGCCCGCTCGATCGTCCAGGTCTTGAAGCCTTCCAGCGACACCGAGACGTTGTAGAGGCCTCGGTTCAGACCCAGTACTTCGAAGATGCCGACTTCGTTCGTCGAGGTTGTGACGTTCTGACCGGTTTCGATGTTCGTGATCGAAACTTCGGCGCCTGGTATGACGGCGCCCGTCGTGTCAGTGGTGACGCCCAGAATCGATCCCTGCGTGCCGAGCTGCGCGGATAGCTGGCCGACACCAACTAGAAATAGAACGAAGAAAACGTTAACGAATACCCTGGCTTTCATGGAGCCTCCCGCTTTTGTGGCTTGGCGCGCAACAAGCGGACCAGCCGGCTGAAGTGTCTGTCTGCCGCTTTGCCCCCGTGACGGCGGTGCAAAGCGAAACGTTTCTGAAGGCGCTCTTTATGGACTCGATATCATTCCTCTCGGAACGTCTCCCCGTGCTCGAATAAGCGGATACTGCTTTCAGACGATTCTTGCCGAAATCCAACCGCTGAAAGCTGATCCCTCTGACTAACCGGCTCCAATTATTCCTGGGTTGAGTGCGGGTGTCAAGCACGGAGTATCTGTGGAGCGCAAAACCTGTCGGTGACCACCGCAAGCAGAAGAAGGGTGTGTGACGCCAAGGGTTCCGGTCGCGGGATCCTTGCTGGGAAAGTCTCAGGAAATCCTATCCGTTCTTGCAGCCCGGGCCGCGAACGACGCGTCCGGGCAGCGCGCCGGTGTGCTCTCCATCTTTCAGCACGGCTACCCCGTTGACAAAGACGTGAAGGATGCCGCTGGAGTACTGATGAGGCTGCTCGTAGGTGGCGTGGTCCCGGACGTTTTCGGGATCGAAGACGACGAGGTCGGCGAAGTAGCCCTCCTTCAACATGCCCCGCCGGTCCAGCCGCAGGATCCGGGCCGGCAAAGCCGTCATCTTGCGGACCGCTTCTTCCATCGTCAGCACCTTCTCTTCCCGTGCGTATTTCGCCAGCACGCGCGGGAAGCTGCCATAGGCGCGAGGATGGGTGTGAGACTTGAGGAAGACTCCTTCGGTCGCGATCGAGGGCGAGTCGGTGCAGTAGCTCATCCACGGCACGGCCATCTTCTTGCGCACGTTCTCCGCGTTCATCGAAAAGGCAACGGACATGACGCGTGTGTCGTCCCTGATGATTAGGTCCATGGCGGCCTCCTCGGGCGAAGTGCCCCATAGTTCGCCGATTTCAGCAACGGTCTTTCCGTTGAGATGCTTCAGTTCCGGGTTTTTCAGACCGACCACCAGGTAACCGCTGGGGCCGCCCACCGCCCGGTACAGGTTCTCCCATTCGTCCGATGGCTCGAGCATCTCGCGGGCGATCCGCTTGCGCGTCGCCGGGTCTTTGAGCCGCTTGACGCGCTCTTCGTGGCCGCCTTCTCCCACCCAGGGAGGCATGGCCGCCGTCAGCCCGCCCATGCCGGCGTGGTAGGGGTAGACGTCGCCCGTGATCTCGATCCCCTCGGCGCGGGCCTCCTCGACGAGTTCGATCGCCGGGTCGAGCTTGTGGACGTTCTCCCGGCCGACCACGCCGAAGTGGTACACCTCGCCGCGAATCCCGGCCTGCCGGGAAATCGTGATAAGTTCCTCGATGGCGTCCAGGAAGCGCGCTCCCGTGAATCGCAGATGGGAAATGTACAGTCCGTCGTACTCGGCCGCCGCCTTGGCCAGTGCGGTCAGCTCGGCGGTGTCGGCATACGGACCCGGTACTTGCATCAGCGCCGACGAGACACCCACCGCACCCTCTTCCATGGCCCGCCGCACCAGGGCGCACATCCGGTCGAGTTCATCGGAGCTGGGAGGTCGATTCTCCTGTCCCAGCTCGTGGACCCGCAGCGTCGTTGCGCCGACGAACGATGCGACGTTGGTCGAGACGCCGCGGCGCACGAGGTGCTCCAGATAGCCGTTCAGGGTGGTCCACTCGAAATCGAATCCCAGCTCTCCCCCGCGGAAACTCAGGTCGTCTCTCACCGCGTCGTTCACCGGGCCCATGGAGCGGCCCTCGCCCATGACTTCCAGAGTGATGCCCTGGCGGATGTCGCTTTGCGAGCGGCCGTCAACGATGAGCGATTCCTGCGCGTGGCTCAAGATATTGATGAAGCCCGGAGCCACGGCGAGGCCCCGCGCGTCGATCTCGACTCCTGCTCGGGCTTCCGGCTGCGGCTCGACGGCGGCGACCCGGTCATCCCGGACCGCCACGTCTCCCTGAAACGGCGGGTCGCCTCCGCCGTCATAGATCGTCGCATTGCGGATGATGATGTCGTATTCGATAGGCATGGGGAATGAAACACCTGAGCTTCAAGGTGAGTCAAAGTGTAGCGCTTTGCAGTGCCTCTGGGACGGGGTTTCCGCCTTCAGCAATGCATCCGGCTGGCCGCCTGAACCAACGATTCCCGCTAACCTGCATGTCTCACCACGCGGCGAGGTGAAGTGCGTGAGAGGGCCGTCAGGACGAGGCGCGCGGCTTGGCGCGCGCAGGCGTACTTGACTGTACGTCAAGCACGGCCGGCAAGCGTTGCAAAGGAAAAGCGAGGTCATGGCGGTCGTATGGCGTGCTTCGGACGTCGGGTGGTGAGACATGCAGGTAAATCCCCGTAGCGGCCTTGTCGGGGCAATGGGAGAAGTTCCCCGGCGCCCAAAGCAGAACGTGCCTCTTCGGCTTTTGGTACTGAAGCCCTTCAGTCTTTTTTTTCTGCCCCGGCCCGCTTAGCATGAGGACTGCGAGGCAGAAGATCGACTTGCCGTAGGCGCGGCGCTCGCTGTAGAGCCTGCCCCCCGCGACGGCAACACGACCTTCAGGTTTTTTTAGCGATTCACGAGACACGGCTTTTATGTTTTTAATGAGTCACGAATTACGGACTTTACGGCCGTTCGGTTCGCCGTGGGTGCGCAAGGGACGCGCAACCAGAAACCGCCGCCCAGTCACTGTTTTCCAGTTCACCATTGTTCGCCGTTGTTCAGCTAAAAAATATTGCCCTGGAGGCAGTGTCCTTGCCCCGTCCGACGTGCTCGGTCGGCCTCGCGACGAGCGCCGTTGGCTGCAGCTCCCGTCGCCCTCCGGGATGCTTCCACTGCGTCGAACGCAGGATGAAACCATGCTGAGAACGGGGAACGTTCTATGTTGCGTTGACCGTCCGGCGGCAGTCGTTGACAGGGAACCCGGTGGGGTCTATGGTGTGAGTAACCTTTCATGAGGTGCAAGAGGAGCATATCGGTGTGCTTCCGAATCAATGCCCGCACTGTGCTGCGAGGGTTCCTGTCGGTCGCCGCTCTTTGTCTCCTGGCGAGCGGGGTGCCCGAGGCGAGCCCGCAAGCCGTCTCTTCCGAGCAGGTCGGCCGCAGGCTCTTCACGAACCACATCCAGCCGCTCTTTGAAGAGCACTGTCTGGCTTGCCACAAGCCGGAGTCGAAGCAGAGCGGGCTCGACATCACGAGCCGCGAGGCGCTGCTGCAAGGCGGCGCACGGGGGCGGGCCATCGTTCCCGGTGATGCGGCGTCAAGCTTGCTCTACGAGGTGGTCGCTTATACCGAAGAGCCCTGGATGCCGTTCCAGGCCAAGAAGCTGTCCGATGACGCGATCGATCTGCTCGGCATGTGGATCGACCTCGGAGCTCCCTTTGCCGAAGTTGCTCCCGCATCGGCCCCGGCTGCCGCGGCGCTGTTCGAAGAGGTCCGGCCCGTTCTCGAAACGAAATGCCTGGCCTGCCACGGTGGCAAGTTCAAACAGGCCGGACTCGATATTTCGACTCGTGAAAAGCTGCTGCGCGGCAGCGACGAACATCAGGATGTCGTGATCCCCAGCAATGCCGCCGCCAGCCTGTTGAGCAAGAAAATTCGTCACGAGCACGAACCGGGTATGCCCTATCAGTCCGGCAAGCTGCCCGATTCCGACATCGCGAAACTCGAAGCCTGGATCAATGCCGAAGCTCCCTACACCGCGGCTCTCGTGCTTCCCGGCGAACTGAGCGAAAAGGCTTTCTCCCACGGCAGCGACCACTGGGCGTATCAGAATCCGGTCAAGAACCCTGTCCCAGAAGTGCTCAATGCGAAATGGGTCAGGAATCCAATCGACGCCTTCATCGCCGCCGAGCACGACAAGCACGGCCTCGAGCCGTTGCCCGTAGCGGACAGGAACGTGCTCGTCCGCCGGCTCTATCTCGACTTGCTCGGCTTGCCGCCGACTGCGGAGCAGGTCAAAGAGTTCCGGAACGACACGCGCCCGAATGCTTATGAGCTGCTGGTCGACGACTTGCTCGACAGCCCCCGGTACGGTGAGCGCTGGGGCCGCCACTGGATGGACATCTGGCGCTACAGCGACTGGTACGGACGCCGCTCAGCGGGCGATATACGCAACAGCCAGCCGTACCTATGGCATTGGCGCGATTGGATCATCGAGTCGCTGAACAAAGACAAGCCCTACGACCGCATGATCCAGGAGATGCTCGCGGCCGACGAGATCGCGCCGACCGATAGCGATGCTCTTCGCGCCACCGGCTATCTCGTCCGCAACTGGTTCGTGTTCAATCGCAATGTCTGGGTTCGCGACACCGTGGAATACACGGCCGCCGGCTTCCTCGGCGTGACCATGAAGTGTGCTCGTTGCCACGATCACAAGTTCGATCCGATCGCTCACGAGGAGTATTACAAGCTACGCGCCTTCTTCGAGCCCCACGATGTCAGAACCGACCGGATCAGGGGCGAACCGAACCTCGAGAAAGACGGTCTGCCGCGAGTCTACGATGCAAAACCGCGGCCGCCCAGGACCACGGTGCCCTTCTACCCGGGTATCTTCGAGAAGACCTACCGCTTCATCGGAGGCGACGAGAACAACCCCGACAAGGAAAACCCTCTGGACCCGGGCATCCCGGAGATTCTCGCTAGCGCCTCGAATCCCATTGAGATCCAGGCGGTCGATCTGCCGTTGGAATCGTACTACCCCGACCTCCGGCCGGCGATCCATGACGACCTTCTCTCCGAGGCGCGATCTGACATCTCCCGTGCCGAAGCCGCGCTCGCGAAGGCGAGGCGGGAGGTTGAAGAAGCCCGGCGGCAAGCCTCGCAAGGCGTCGTGGAGGAAGCCGTAGAGATTCCCGAGGCCGAAAAGGTTGACTTCAAACGGGATGTCAAGCCGATTCTCGAAACCCATTGCACCTCGTGCCACAGTAGTCGGGTGGCCAAGAGCGGCCTGAATCTCACCTCACCCGACGCGATCTTTGCCGGAGGCATCCTCAGTGGACCGGTTGTCATCCCCGGCAAGGGCGCCGAAAGCCCGCTCGTCAAGTCCATGACCGGCGAGATCAAACCGCGCATGCCCTATCGTCAGTCGCCTCTGTCGGACGGAAAGATCGAAACGATCGCCAAGTGGATCGATCAGATGCCGTCCGAAGACCCCGCGGTCACGCTGAGCCACGCCGAGGATGCCGTCAGGGTTGCAGAGAGAAAACTCGACTGGACTCGCGCCAACCTGCCCGCCTTGGCGGCCCGCATCGCGGCTGAGAGAGCCAAGTACGCCTCGCCGCCTGCCCCCGATTCGGAAGACCTCGCCAAAAGGGCGCTTGACGCCGAACGCCACGCCCATCTGCTCAAGGGGCGTGTGGAACTGCTTGACGCTCAACAGCGCCTGGACGAAGTGCTGCGCTCGCCGCAGCCTGCCGATGACGATGCCCGCTCGGCCCGGGAAAAGAAAGTTGCGGCTGCCGCCAAGCGCCTCGCTCAAGCCCAGGACGCACTTGCTCAAGCCTCCAAGGAGTACACGCCGCTCGGCAAGATGTATCCGAAACAAAGCACCGGCCGGCGCACCGCTCTCGCCCGTTGGATCACCGACCCGGACAATCCGCTGACCGCGCGCGTCGCCGTCAACCACGTCTGGATGCGTCACTTCGGCGCGCCGCTCGTGCCGACGGTGGCCAACTTCGGGCTTAACGGAAAACCGCCCACCCATCCGGAGCTGCTCGACTGGCTGGCTGTCAAGTTTGTCGAAAGCGGCTGGAGCATGAAAGCGCTGCACCGCCTCATGGTTACCAGCAATACCTATCGCATGCGTTCGAGCGCGCGCGATGTCGACCACCCGAACCTGGCTGTCGACGCCGGGAATCTCTGGTACTGGCGGATGAATCCCCGCCGCATGGAAGCGGAAACCGTTCGCGACAGTCTCCTGCACGTCGCCGGCGAACTCGACACGAAGATGGGCGGACCCGAGCTCGACGAAACCATGGGCGAAACTTCACGGCGCCGTAGTCTCTACTTCACCCACACCCCCAATTCGCAGATGCTCTTCCTCACCCTCTTTGATGGAGGCAACGCCGCCGAGTGCTACGAGCGGTATGAAAGCATTGTGCCGCAACAGGCCCTGGCCCTTTCGAACAGCAAGCTCAGCCTCACCATGGCCCGCCTTCTCACAGCCAAGCTGATCGACGCATCGGAGCCCAAAGCCGCGGAGCCGTTCATTGATGCTGCTTTCGAACAAATTCTGTCTCGCCCGCCGTCCAAAGTCGAGCGAACGATGAGCGCCGAGTTCCTGGCCGGGCAGAGCTCTCTTTTTCAGAAGTCGAAACAACTTACTGCATTCCAGGCCGCCGACAAGCCCGAAGTCCCGCCGGCAACCGATCCCGGAACCCGAGCCAAGGAAAACCTGGTCCACGTACTACTGAATAAGAACGAATTTCTGGTGCTAAGATAAAACCGCAACCGGATCTGAAGGCGGCCTCCGGCCCGGCCGGATTGCCCATCCGATCGATAACAGGAGCCTCGCGATGAAACAGCCGTCCGTCTCCGCCGCATGCAACTGCCGGCGCGTTCCACGCCGCGCGTTCCTGGCCGACCTCGGCATGGGCTTCACCGGCCTCGCCCTCGGCGCCATGCTCCACCGCGACGGCATCGTGCGCGCCGCTACCCACGAGCCTGCTGTGTGGACGCCGCCCGACGGCCTGCCGCACTTTGCCCCGAAGGCCAAGAGTGTCATCTGGCTCTTCATGCAGGGCGGCACCAGTCATCTCGAAAGTTTCGACCCCAAGCCCGAGCTGAACAAATACGCCGGCAAGACCATTGACGAAACGCCGCATGCCGGCGTCCTCGAGTCTCCGAACCTCAAGGACAACGTCGTAGAGTTCACCGCCGCCACCCGCAAGATGATGAAGAAGATCTTCCCCATGCAGGTCGGGTTCAAAAAGCGCGGCCAAAGCGGCATCGAAGTCAGCGACTGGTGGCCGCACCTGGGTGACGTGATCGACGACATCGCCGTTATCCGCTCGATGTGGACAACCGACAACGACCATGCCGCCCAGCTTCAGTTCCACACGGGCCGGCACATCTTCCAGGGTTACTTCCCGTCAATCGGATCCTGGGTGCACTACGGGCTCGGCACGTTGAACGAGAATTTGCCGCAATTCGTTGTCCTCGGCGGAGGAGTCCCGCCGCAACTGGGCGGCCCTGCGGCCGTGGGAGGCGACTACCTTGGCCCCGAGCACAACGGTGTCACGCTGAACGTCGATCCTGACGACCCGTTGCCCTTCGGGCGTCCCGGGGACGTCTACCGTGAGGAGCAGGCCGCCGAATTCGAACTCCTCCGGAAACTCAACCACATAGAGGGCGTGCAATACCCTGACGATCCGGCGCTCAGGGCTCGCATCAAGTCTTACGAGATGGCCTTCCGCATGCAGGCGTCGGTCCCCGAACTCTTCCAGTTCTCGGAAGAATCGGCGGCAACGCGCAAGCTCTACGGCATCGGCGAGAAACCGACCGACTACTGGGGGCAGATCCTGCTCACGTCGCGCCGTTTGGTCGAACGCGGCTGCCGCTTCGTGCAGTGCTTCCACGGCTATCACGATACCGGCGGCGGCGGATGGGACGCTCACGCTGACCTGAAAGAGAACCATTCCAGGAATTCGCGCCAAGCCGACAAGCCCATCGCCGGCCTTTTGAAGGACCTCAAGTCACGCGGCCTTCTCGATGAGACTCTCGTGGTCTGGGGAACCGAGTTCGGCCGCACCCCAGGTGTAGAAGGCGAACGAGAAGGACGCGACCATCACCCCTTCGGCTTCTCCTGCTGGATGGCCGGAGGCGGCATCAAAGGCGGCATCGTCAACGGCGCCACCGATGAACTCGGTTTCCACGCCGCGCAAGACCGGCACTATGTAACGGACATCCACGCCACCGCACTGCATCAACTGGGCCTCGATCCCCAAAGACTGGATGTCCCTGGCCAACAGCGCCTCGCGATCGACTACGGCAAACCCATCGAAGCCATCATCGCTTAGCGTTACGCCGTTCTCGAGAGCGGCTGGCTGCCGGCTCTGTAGTCTCGGTCGCGAAGTTCTCTCGGCGGCTTCAGCGGTTGCCGGTCTCTGCTGGAACCCCCTGCGCTGTTCCGGCCAGCGGCACATCCGGCCGGATCGCCAACCAACACAATGAGCCCGCAAAGTGGACTCCAGCGAACAGATAAATCACTTGGTTCCAATCGCCGCCGGAGCGTTCGATGTCCCCGATCAGATAGCCGAGCGCCGCCGGCATCACGAACGCGCCCAGCGTGCTCGCCATGTTGTTGACGCCGATCACGATGGGTGTCTGGTCTCCAGCCATGTCCATCACGGCAGCCCAGGTTGATGCGTAGGCGAGGCCTGAGCAAAGGGCCGCGATGGCAATGGCCGTCACGAGCTGTCCGGGCGTGGAAGTCAGAGACGCGAACAGGCTGAACAACCCGCACAGACCCAGTCCCGCCACGGCTATCCCACAACGGCTGATCCGCTTCGACCGAGTGCGGTTCAGCAGCCAGTCCACGATGAAACCACCCGTCATCGTTCCCAGGATGGTCGCCAGCAGCGGGGACATGTTCATCAAGCCCGAGTCCTGCCGAGTGACTCCGTAACCTTTCTCGAGAAACGCGGGGAACCAACTGACGAACAAGACGTAACCGGCCGACCGGAAGACCGCTTGGCCACAGATGGCCCACATGTTGATCGAGGTCGCCATGGCGCGAGCGACTGCGGCCGTGAGCCGGACCGGTGTCTTTGTTCCGTCATCACCCGTGGACTCGTCCCTGCCGGCCTCGATCAGTGCGCGCTCCTGCGGGTTCACCCAGGGATGATCAGACGGCTTTTCCCTCGAGATAGCGAAGTAGCCGCCGGCCCATGCGATCCCGACGAGCGAATACAGGTAATACACCGTGCGCCAATGAGCATGCTCCAGCAGCATGGCCGTGAGGCCCATCGTGATCACGGCGCCAATCGACATGGCCGCCCCGATCGTCGCGCCGCTGGAGCCTCTTCGTTGCACGGGAATCCAATCGTTGATGACCTTGGCCGTGTTGGGCACGAGACCTGCCTGCGCGGCCCCGAAGGTAGCTCGCGAGAGCAGCATCGGGATGTAACTCGAAACGGAACCGGTCCAGGCCGCCAGCATCGACCACAGCACGCTCAATGCGGGAAGTGTCGCGCGCGTTCCGAAGCGGTTGGCCAATGCTCCGCCCGGCACCTGAAAAGCGAAGTAGCCGATGTTGAACACGGCCAGGATCCACCCCATCTGCTCTGTAGTGAATTGGAGTTCGCTCTGAATCGTTGTATTCGCGACCACAATGCAGTGGCGCGTCAAGTAGGCGCTCGAAGCCGCCAGCGCCACCGCGGCCAGCATGAAGTGACGAATCGCGGTAGGACGGCCCTCCGGCGCGATGACAGGAAAGGTCGAAGTCGATGCGTCTTGCAGGTTATTGGACAATTGCGGATGTCTCGGCCCGCGGTTGTGGGCCACGAAACATGGCGGGGACGCTATGGCATTAGCAAACCGCCGTTAATCTCGATGACCTGACCCGTGATATAGCTTCCATCGTCGCTGGCGAGCAGCAACACCGCACCGACACAGTCTTCGGGAAGGCCATCGCGGCGCAACGGGATCTGCTCCTGAACGATCTTGCGGTACGTCTCGGGCGGTGTCCAGCGCTCATGGATCCGGGTGCGGATTACACCTGGGGCGATGGCATTCACGGTGATTCTGCGTCCGGCGAGTTCCCGGGCCCATTGGCGCACCATGTTGCTGACGGCGGCTTTCGAGGCCGCATAGCTGAGGTTCCCCGCGCCGCCTCCCGTGCGGGCGCTGATCGACGAGTTCACTACGATCCGTCCGGTGTCATTCTCTAACACCCCGATGGCATGCTTTACGCACAGGAAGACGGACCTGCAATTGACGGCCAACCCGTTGTCCCATTGTTCCGCCGTTAACTCCACCGTCGGGCTCTGTGCCGTCGGCCCGCCGGCGTTGGCTACCAGAATGTCCAGCCGTCCGAAACGGTCTTTCACGGCCGAGACCAAACCCTGCACTTCGGCCTCGTTCGTCACGTCCGCCTGCACAGCGGTTGCGGTTCCGCCCCGCTCTTTGATCGTAGCGGCCAGCTCTTCCGCCGCTTTGCCGCTCGTGTGGTAACCGACGACGACCGATGCTCCGCAGCGGGCCATCCCCAGGCAGATCGCCCGGCCGATGCCGGTGGCTCCGCCTGTCACCAGAACGGCTCGGCCCCTGAGATCGACTTGCAGCGGTAGGGCAGGCATGGTAGGTGGAACGGTACAGTCTACTATGCGCAGACGGCGAAGGGCGGCTGTCTGTCCCTACGCAGCCGTGACCGCGCCCTTCGCCTGATTAGAATAAAACGCAGCGTGTCTGTGGACCGATTGTTGTTTCGACCGGCCGTTGGTTGCCGAATGGTTTTGTTTTTAGTCTTCACCGGTCTGATGCCGGCGGTCGATACCGTTGCGGATCCATACTCACTGACCCATGCCCGAGAGTTCCTGAGCAACTACTGCCAGGCGTGTCATCAGGGAGAATCGGCTGAGGCCAGGTTCCGCGTCGAGGGCCTCGATACGATCGAGTCGTTTCGGATAAGTTCCGACAGTTGGACGCGGCTTGCAGCGCGTGTCTCGAACAACGAGATGCCGCCGAAAGGCGCACCGGTTCCGAACCTCGACGAGCGCGAGTCGTTTCTCGATTGGGTGAAGTCGACCTGGAGGAGCCAGGCTTGCGCCGCCGACCTTCCACCGCCTCCGAGCTTGATCCGGCGCTTGAACCGGCACGAATATGCAGCCACGGTGCGCGATCTGTTCGATTTGCAGCTTGACTTCAGCTCAGAGTTGCCGCTGGATGGCCCGGGTGGCGAGGGTTTTGACAACGCGGCCGAAACGTTGTTTCTGTCACCGTTGCACTCGGAGAAGTACCTGGAGATTGCAAAGTCGGTGCTCGACGCAGCGTCGAAGGAACACAAGTCGCGTCACAAGATTTTCGTTGCCGAGCCCGGCCCGGGGATCGGCGATCAGGAAGCGGCCGAGAAGATCCTTCAGGCGTTTCTACCGAGGGCGTTCCGGAGGCCGGTTGACCCCGAAACCGTAGACGGATACGTCAGTCTCTTTCGTGCAGCGCGCAAGCAGGGGCATGACTTCGAACCGGCGATCCTTTTTGCTCTGCGCAGCGTGCTGGTCTCGCCGCGGTTTCTCTTTCACGTTGAGTCGGCGGGAGACGACCCGGAACTGCGGCAGTACGAGCTTGCGTCGAAATTTTCCTACTTCCTTTGGGGCAGCATGCCGGACGAATTTCTGTTCGATGTGGCGGCGGCGGGGAAGATGGACGACCCGGAAGTGCTGCGGAAACTCGTGCCGCGCATGCTTCGCGACCCGCGGGCGCTGGAGTTTGCCGACCGGTTCGTCGAGCAATGGCTGCGAACGCGAGAGTTGGAGGGCGCGCATGGCCCCGACCCCGAGTTGTTCCCCGAATACGCGACCAACGAGGAACTCCACTCGGATATCCTGCTGCAGCCGGTTTTCTTCTTTCAATACGTTTTTCGCGAGAACCTGTCGCTGCTGAACTTCCTGGATTCGGAACACACGATTCTGACGATGGCTTTGGCGAAGCACTTTGCGGTCGAGACGGAGCGCAAGACGACGAAGAATCCCGAGTGGATACGTTTGCCGGAGGGCTCGCATCGGGGCGGATTGCTGAGCATGCCGGCGGTGCTGGCGGTGTCGTCGCATCCGTACAGGACGAGCGCGGTCTTGCGAGGGGCTTGGATTCTGGACTCGATCTTGGGCACGCCACCGCCGCCCCCTCCTCCTGACGTGCCGGAACTGGATGACGAGCAAGAGAGTGATGCGCCGAGGTCGATAAGAGACCTGTTGACGCAGCACAGCGCGAAAGCTGTGTGCGCGAGCTGCCACCAGCGGATCGACCCTTGGGGTTTCACACTCGAGAACTACGACGTGGTGGGACGTTGGCGGGAAGAGGACGCAGGCGAGCCGATTGATGCATCGAGCGAGTTGACGGACGGGACGAGGATCGAAGGTCCGGTGGGGCTGAAGCAGGCGCTGCAGGACCGTTCTGAATTCTTTATTCGCAACCTGACGAAGAGAATGTTGGGGTATGCTATAGGTCGCGGTCTGGCCCCGGCCGACGCCTGTGCGGTGGAGACGATTGTCGATCGCGTTCGGGAAGCCGATGATCGAGCCTGGGCGCTGGTGCGGGAGATTGTGCTGAGCGCGCCGTTCCTGGAGTCCGCCGAAGCGGAGGAGCAACGATGAACCTGATCCGCACCAAGCCGATCTCGCGCCGCACACTGCTGCGCGGAGCGGGGGCGGCCGTCGGCTTGCCGTGGCTGGAGGCGATGACGCCGGCGGTCGGCCGAGCGGCGCCGCCGAAGAACCCGGTACGGATGGCGGCGCTCTACATGCCGAACGGGGCTTTTCCGCTGACCTGGACCCCCGAGTGCCCCGGACGTGACTACGACTTGACTCCATCACTCGAACCGATCGCCGATCTGAAACGCGAAGTAGTCGTGCTCAGTAACCTGTGGAACGAGCAGTCGAAGGACGGCGACGGGCATTACGTCAAGGAAGCAGCGATTCTGACTTCCACTCGTATCAAGAAGACTCAGGGCGCGGATATCCGCAACGGCATTTCGGTGGACCAGGTAGCGGCCAGGCAAGCCGGTCACTCGACGCCTTTGCCGTCGCTGGAGCTCGGCATCACGCCTGTCGCGGTCGGCAATGACGCTGTGGTCGGTTATACGCGGGTCTACGGCTCGCACATTTCCTGGAGCAGTCCGGCAACACCGCTGGCGCGCGAGTTGAATCCTAAGGCTGTGTATGAGCGGTTGTTCCGGGCTGCACATGGCTCGGGAACCGACGAGGCCAAGCTGGACTCGCTCCTCCTGGACCGCGTTCTGGGCGACGCCAAGCGCTTGCGTCGCCGGGTGGGCAAGGAAGATCAAGCGCGGCTCGACGAGTACCTGTCCGTCATGCGTTCCCTGGAGAAACGGCTGAAACGCGCGGACGATCCCGGACGCGACTCCTGGGAACCACGCGTGCCGATCGATCTCGAAGCGGCGCCGACGGACCGGCCGTCGAGTCACCTGGAGCATGTTCGCCTGATGCTCGACATGATTGCGCTCGCTTTCCAGACGGACACGACGCGCATCAGTACGTTCATGTTCGGGAATGCGGTCAGCAACGTGAGCTTCCGGTTCCTCGACGGCGTCGACGCCGGCCATCACGACCTCTCGCATCACGCGAGTGAAGAGACCAAACTGAGTCAGTACAAGATCATCAATCGCTGGCATGTTGAGCAGTACGCTTACCTGCTGCGACGTCTGGCCTCGATGCAAGAGGGCGAATCGAGCGTACTCGACAACTCGATGATTCTGTTCGCCTCGGCCTTGAGCGACGGTCACAAGCATGATCCGCACAAGCTGCCGATCCTGCTCGGCGGCCGTGGAGGAGGACGGGTCGACACGGGCCGGCACCTGGTCTACGGGAATGATCACCCGTTGTCGAATCTATATGTTTCGATGCTTGACGCTTTCGGGGCGCCGGTGGAGCGGTTTGCGGACAGCACGGGGCCGCTGGCGGGCTTGCTGAATACCTAGTTTCCCATGCAAAAGCTTTTTCGGCCCCGACGCCGCGGGCACGCCATGCTGAGCCGCTGCCTTCTCTTCCGGGGTGGGCTGCTGATGGTCGGGTTCTGCTTGTTGACTGTAGCAGCGTCGGCGGAGAACCTGACGGGAACCTGGATGGGATTGATCCCGGGAGTGGAGCGGAATATCGAGTTCAAGATCATTCAGCATGGTGCGACTCTGAGTGGGAAGCTCTACCGTGACGGGGCCGGCAGCCCGATCATTGACGGCAAGGTTGACGAGCGCGGCGAGGTGGAGTTCGTCGTCGAGACACGCGAGCAGGCCGGCAATCAGGTCAACATCGTGGTGTACCGGTTCGAGGGTGTTGTCTGCGAAGGCGGTATCGACCTTATCCGCGAGTTCTCCGCCGCCCGCGACGCCGTGAGCGGCGCTGCGGTGCCGGTGCGGCGGTGGAACGACACGCCCGAACAAGACCGTCGGCGCCGCTTCAAGAGCTTTACGCTCGAGCGTCTGTTCTGAGAACCGACAGGCGATTGGCCGTCCAGTATCAAGGAGCAGACCGCACTTCTCTATCCGGTAGTGCCCCCGTTGTGGGCCTCCAAGGCTCTTTCAACCGACAAGTGCTCTCGTTCTATAGGTGGTGTGCTTAATGCCGGTCTGTGTTTGCCTCGGTTCTCTTGGTAACGGGACGTTATGTGCTTATGACAGATTCGCGGGGGGCCATCATACTCCCGTGTCGAGTCGGCCGGTTCCTTTTCGACGAGGGCGGCTATTCAGCGGAGGCGGGGCGTGGAAAGAAGTCGATTTGATCCTGTGCGGGGAGTGGGTGGCGCGGGCGGGTAGGCCGGCGGACCGGGCTGCCAATGACGCCGAGGACCTTGAGCGTTAACAAGGCCGCTCGCGGAACGAAGATGCGTTGGGTGTTTGCATTGGGATCGGGCGGCGTGACGGTGATGCCGCGTTCGTTCAATTGCAGCAGATCGTTGGGGATGATGCCCTCGAGGATTTCTCCGTCACGCAGGTTGAGGCGAACCCACAGGCCGTCGGATTTCGGCCGGGCTCCGAAGGTCTTGCGTTGGTTTGGAACTGGGTCGTTCTGGAAGTCGCGCACGAAGGAGACGGTGCGGACTTCCTCGTAAGGGATGACCTGGAGTTGAGCGGTACGGTCGAGGAACTCGATGTTGTTGGGCCGGAGAAGGGTTTGCAGGCTGGCGTAGCCGTGGATCAGGCGTTCATCGAAACAGCGAACACTGACCTTCTTTGTCGTTGAACCGGCCAAGAGGCGCGCGCCTGACGCGCTCCGCGGGAAAGAGCGCCTCCTTAGGCAATACTAGTACGGCCGCGGCGCTGGAGTCAAGCAAAAATAAGAACCTAAGTTATTCATTTTGCTACTGTTGAAGTAATGGCTGCCGCTCCGGTCGAGGAGTTTCTTTTCTATTGCCGCAGCGAGAAGGGGCTTGCCGGGAATACCCTTGCAGCCTACCGGCGGGATCTGGAGAAGCTCT
This sequence comes from Bryobacterales bacterium, assembly GCA_026713545.1. Lineage (GTDB taxonomy): Bacteria > Acidobacteriota > Terriglobia > Bryobacterales > UBA6623 > JAPPLB01. Next base: position 78,735 of record JAPOOG010000064.1, on the reverse strand, counting down.
CGGCCTTCTGTAAGAAGCGCGAGCGGGAAGTTCTCGACGCCGGAACAGACGAGGTGCGCGGCTTCGTGGATTCGCTCTACCAGGCGAGGTTGACGAGCCGGTCGATCGCCCGGCACATCGCGAGCGTTCGGAATTTCTACAAGTATTTTCTGAGCCGTGGACGCATCGAAGAAGACCCGGCGGCGGACATCGGGTCGCCGAAACAGTGGAAACGCTTGCCGAAATACCTGACCTTGGACGAAGTCGACCGCCTGCTCGATGCGCCCGATCACGCCAAACCGTTGGGACTGAGGGATCGGGCGATGTTGCAGTTGCTCTACGCGACGGGGTTGAGGGTTTCCGAACTGGTGTCGGTGGAGCAGCGTAGCCTGAACGCCGAGATGGGTTTCCTGCGGTTGACCGGCAAAGGCGGCAAGCAGCGGCTCGTTCCGATCGGCCGGGAGGCCCTGGCAGCGATCGAAACGTACGTGCGGGACGGACGGCCGAAGATTCTCAAGGGCAAGGCCTCGCGGTTCCTGTTCGTCAACTCGCGGGCCGGCCGCATCACGCGGCAGAACTTTTGGATCCGGCTGAAACGCTACGGTTTGGAAGCGCGGATCACAAGTCCGTTGACGCCGCACGTACTGCGCCATAGTTTCGCAACGCACTTGTTGGAGGGCGGGGCGGACTTGCGCAGCGTTCAGATGATGTTGGGGCACTCGGATATCTCGACGACGGAGATCTATACGCATATCCTTCGGGAGCGGTTGCGGAAGGTGTACGATCAGCATCACCCGCGGAGCTAGCATGCCCGCCGGTACGATCGAGGAGGGGTTTTGCGGATCATCACGTTGATCGCGAGCGCTACGGAGATTGTTCATGCGTTGGGACTCGGGGAGTTTCTTGTGGGGCGGTCGCATGAATGCGATTACCCCGAGTCGGTCAAAGACCTGCCTGTCTGCACCCGGCCGCGATTCGAGGTGGCCGGAAGCAGCCGTGAGATCGACGAGCGGGTCAAGGCGTTGCAGCGGAAGTCGATCGTTGAAGACGCGCTGGGCGTCTACGAAGTGTTTCCTGAGAAACTGCGCGAACTGCGGCCGACGCACATCGTCACTCAGGCCCAGTGCGAGGTGTGCGCGGTCAGTCTGCGGGATGTCGAGTTGGCGGTGCGGCAGGTGACGGGCTGCGAGGCGGCCATCATCTCGTTGCAGCCGAACCACCTTGCCGACTTCTGGGCGGATCTGTGCAGAGCGGCGGCTCATTTGGGAGTGACGGACAAGGGAATGCAACTCGTGGCGGACCTGCAATCGCGGATGGAAGCCATCGAGTCCGAGACGCGTTCCCTGCCGCTCGATGCGCGGCCGACGGTTGCCAGCATCGAATGGGTCGACCCTTTGATGGCGGCTGGGAACTGGACGCCGGAGCTGGTTCGTATCGCCGGCGGCAGAAACTTGTTCGGAGAAGCTGGCAGGCATTCGCCCTGGATGACGTTTGACGAGCTGCGCGAATCGGACCCGGAGGTGATCGTGATCATGCCGTGCGGCTTCGACTTGGAGCGCACGCGCGAGGATGTTCCTCTGCTTCAGGCCCGGCAAGGTTGGCCGGACTTGCAGGCGGTCCGGAATGGTCAAGTGTATCTGGCGGACGGGAATCAATATTTCAATCGTCCGGGGCCGCGGTTGGTCGAGTCGCTCGAGATTCTGGCGGAGATCCTGCACCCGGAGACGTTCCGGTTCGGACATGAGTTATCGGGGTGGGAGAGGGTTGCTTAGGCGGCATCTGATCCTGCAATGTGACGGCTGCGAACCGCCGCTCCGTTGAGGGCCGGCTCTTTGGCGATTCGGACCGGCCTCCAGGACTGTATCTGCAAGGAGGTTTTCCCGGAGCTATTCTTCCGCTTCGACCTCTTGGAGCCAGTCGTCATGGAGTCGGGTGAGCCGCTGAACCGCGTCGGCATGTCGTTCGCCGAGATTGGTTCGCTCGGACATATCCTCTGCAAGGTTCACCAGAAAAGTGGCGTCGTTACCGCTGAGATACTCGCGGTTGGTATCACGAGCGTTCACGATCAGTTTCCAGTCCCCCTCGCGGACGGCCCATTGCTTTCCGGTCTGCCAATGGAAGACCTCGTGAGGCGAGGGGTCATCCGCCGACTTGATGATCGGCATCAGGCTTTTGCCGTCGACGGGCGAGTCGGGTAGGGCCGTACCGGTGATCTCCGCAATCGTGGGCAGCCAGTCCAGGGCAGTAGCGAACTGACTGCGGACCGCGCCCTGCGGCAGGGTCCCCGGCATGCTCACGATCGCCGGAACGCGGATTCCCCCTTCGAACAAACTGAACTTCGCACCGCGGTACGATCCCGCATAGCCGCCGCCGAACATGGTTCGCTCTTCCGTCGAGTGTCCGTGGTCGGACATGAAGATGATCAGTGTTTTCTCGCGCAGGCCCAGTTCGTCGACCATGGCCAGCACTTCTCCGACCTTCTCATCCAGAGTGGAAACAAGCGCCGCGTACTCACGCCGCGGCGTCGGATAGTACGAATAGAGTCGCCGCCACTTCTCCAGGCCTTGCAATGGATAGTGGGGGATGTTGAATGGCAGGTACAGGAAAAACGGCTCGTCCTTACTCTCCTCGAGGAATGCCCGCGCCTCGCGCATCATCAGATCGGGGAAGTAGCCGCCATCCTCCCAATGCTCGTTTTCATTGCGCCACAGATCGTGCTTGTTCGGTCCCGACCAGTAGAAGAAGTGCGAGTAATTGTCGATACAGCCGACCTTGTGTCCGAAGAAGGAATCGAACCCTTGATCGAGCGGCCCGTTGCCGTTCACGTGACCAAGGTGCCACTTGCCCACAATCGCGGTTCGGTAGCCCGACTGCTTGAGCATTTCCGCGATGGTCACTTGCCGCGCTGGCAAACCTTGCGCCCGCAGACCCACGTTGCCGGGTACGCCCGCACGCTGCGGGTAGAGCCCGGTGAGCAGCGCCGCTCGTGAAGGAGAGCAGACGGGCGCCGCGGCATAAAACTGCGTGAACAGTACCCCCTGGTCCGCCAACTGGTCCAGATTCCGGGTGTGGAGGTCCCGTGCCCCCAACTTCGCCATGTCCAGAGTCCCCTGGTCGTCGGAGAACATCAGGATCACGTTCGGCGGCCGATCAGCAGCCTGCAAGGGCGGCCCAAGGTATACCAACAACAGCGCCAATCCTGCTGCAGCGAATCGTCGGCGGGAATTCACGGTGCTGTCTCCGGAGCCCGACTCGCCTCATGATCGTCGATCACGCTGCGGAACAAGCGAATGTGGCCCGGTGTGCTGCCGCAACAGCCGCCTACGATACGGACGCCTGCGTCGAGCAGCGCCGGCAGGTCGCCGACCATCTCCTCGGGCGTCTGCTTGTAGACCACCTTCATGTTTTCGAGGACCGGCTGGCCGGCGTTGGGTTGCGCCATGGTCGGCAGATCAGCCGCCGACCGGTACGACGCGACGGCTTTCGCTGCCCAGCTCACATCCACGCCGGCCCCGCAATTGAGTGCGATGATGTCCACCCCTGCATCGCGCATGTGATTAGCGGCCTGTTCCGGACTGACGCCCATCATCGTGCGGAGCTTCGAGCGGTCGCGCGTTACATCGTAGGCCATCGATCCGATGACACAGGGGGCCCCGGCCTTCTTGGCGGCCTCGATGCCGATGGTCAGTTCTTCCAGCGCGGTTTGCGTTTCGACGATGATGGCGTCCACTCCGCCCGAGACGAGGGCTTCGGCTTGCTCGGCGAACGCCTCGACGACACGTTGTTCCGGAACTTCTCCATAGGGTTCCATCAAACCTCCGAACGGCCCGATATCGCCGAGCACGAACCCGGGCTTGTCGCCGAAGGCTTCGCGCGCCAGTCGTGCGCCCGCTTGATTGATCGCCGCGACCTCGTCGCCGTGATGATGCCGCTCGAGCATGATTCGGCAGCCTCCGAACGTGTTCGTGATGAGACAGTCGGAACCCGCTTCGACGTAGGCCCTCTGAATCTTCAGCAGCCGATCGGGGTGTTCCAGATTCCAGGCTTCACCACAGCCGCCCGGTTCGAGACCGGCGGATTGGAGTTGCGTCCCCATCGCCCCGTCGCTCAGAAGGACGCGTTCTTGAAGCGCTTTGAGAAGCGTCTGTCCCATGATCCAATCCTATCGTTTTCACTCGCCGAGAAGGTTGAGGTCTGCCGGCATCGGCTTGAACTGGCAGCCTTCAACGAAAACCTCGAAGAAATCCGGCGTCGTTTCCAACTCGACGTGCTCGACGCGCTTGACCATCCTGTCGAGTGACTCGCGCTTGCTTGTTGAAAGCAGTAACTCCTTGGCTCCCTGCAGCGCGGCGTTGCCCGTTTTGACGACGCGCTCTTCCCGCACTGAAGCGAGAAAACCAATCTCGATGGCGTTTGCCACGTCAACGTAGTTCGCGAATCCGCCCGCCAGGTAGAGCTTGCCGATGTCCGAGGGCTGCAAGCCCAGCTTCCGCATCACGATGAATTGCCCGCAGTAATTCGCTGCCTTGGCTTGAGCAAGATTGCTGGCGTCCTCGCGGGAGAAGGTAATCCCTCGCTCCGGGACGATGGATATTTCCTGTGACTTGTCGGCGAAAACGCCTTTCGGGCTCATCCGCTCGTAACGGCGCAACTCAGCGAGCAGATCGATCAACCCCGAACCGCAAAGTCCTCGAGGCTCACCTCCGCCAATCGTTTCGTACTGCGCGTCTCCGTTAAAGTGCAGGGTCTCGATCGCGCCATCCACTGCCGTCATGCCGTAGCGGATCCCACCGCCTTCGAAAGCCGGTCCGGCGGGGCACGAAGCCGCCATCAGGCGCCCCTCATGCGCCACGACGACTTCGGTGTTCGTCCCGATGTCCACAATCATCACGCTCTCGCTTTGCAATTCGATGTTGACTGCAACGAGAGCAGCCGCCATGTCTGCACCGACGTGACTGGCAATCAGCGGCGCGGCATACACCTTGGCCCTCGGGTGTGCCCATAAGCGCAGTTTGCGCGCGTCTTCAACCAGTGCGGTCGTTTCACGATCCCCCGCCAGGTACTCGTGTTCGACCGGCGACTTGTAGGGCCGTTGACCGATCGACTTCACGTCGAGGTTGAAGAACAGTTCGCGCATCGTGGAGTTGCCGACGACACTGATCTCGTAGATCATCTGCCGCCGCAATGCAAGCCGTCGGCACATCTCGCGCAACTCTTGATTCAGGGTGTTGATGACGGCATTGTGTAGTTCGCCGTGGAACGGACCGGAGTCGTACGAGATGCGATGCATCACGTCGCTGCCTCCGAAACGCTGCGGGTTCTCGAACGATGCCAAATAGTTGCTCTCGCCTGTTTCCAGATCGACCAGTTCGGCGACCACGGTCGTCGTGCCGAGATCGACGGCGACTCCGTACATGCGGCCCCGGTACTTGTCGATGACCTGTTCTCCGTGGATAACGTTGTCCCCGTCGCGGCGAACCGCAGGGTCGAGTGAAACGTCTTTTGGGGGACGCGAAGAGAGAATCTTCTGATTGGCGTGCAACAACGAAAATTCGATGTCCTCGTCGGAGTGCTTGATCACAGCCTGGCAAGCGAGCCGGTAGTCCCCTCGCAGAAACGCTTCCGGCTCGGTCGGCGCGCCGAGGTTTTCCTGCCCTGCCTTCACTTCGACGATGCACTCGTGGCAAAGGCCGGTGCGGCCACAGGAGGTTGGAACGCGCACCTGGAGCTCGTCGGCGTAGTCGAATATCGTCTTGCCGGCTATGAGAGGCAGACTGTGCCCGCCGAAAGCGATCCGGCTCATGGATGGAGGCTAACCGGCCTGAGGGCCGTCAGGGCTTGACGAACTTCTGGACTCGCATCCCGACGTTGACGTCGGTCACGTAGACCGCGCCGTCGTCGCCGGCCGCGACATCATGGGCCCACCAGAACTGGCCGTCCTGGCTTCCGAACGACCCCCAGGCTTCGAGGATCTTGCCGTTGAGGTCGAGCTTGAGGATCCGATTGCGCTCGGGCGGTTGAGGATTGAGGTCGCCGCCATCGGCCACATAGAGAAAGCGGTCCGAGCCGACGTCGACACCCCAGGGCCGCCCGAGTTCATCGCTCTTCCACTGCTGTATGAATTTGCCTTCCTTCGTGAACACCTGGATGCGGGAGTTGCCGCGGTCCGCGATGTAGACATTGCCCGCTTCATCGAGAGTGATTCCGTGGGGATCGACGAACTGCCCTTCCTTGTCGCCCTCGGTTCCCCAGTCGCGGATGAATTTCCCGCTCGAGTCCAGGTGAACGATGCGGCGGTTGCCGTAGCCATCCGCCACGTACATATCGCCGTTGGGTGCGATCGCGACGTCGGTGGGGCGGTTGAAATGCGAGCCGTCCAAGCCGGGTACGTCCTGCGCTCCTACCGTCATCAGCAGCTTTCCGTCGGGACTGAATTTGTGGACGGTATGCCGGCGCCCGTCAGTGACCCAGATATTGTCGTTGTGATCGACCGTCAGGCCATGCGCCGACCCGAACAGTCCATCTCCGAACGACGCGATCATCTTGCCGCTTTCGGCCTCGAAAACGATGATCGGACGGGCGCCGCGGTGGAAGACGACAACCTGATTCTTCGAGTTCACTTCTACGCCCGTGGTCTGGCCAAGGGCAAATCCCTCGGGCAGCTTGGGCCAGCCGTGGACCACTTGGTAGGAGTGATTGGCCGAGGTAGTGAGAAGGTTCGGTCCCGCCGCGAGAACAAGCAACACGAGAAAGACTGCAAGAAGGAACGAGCGCTGCATGGCGTCTCCTGAATGAACTGTGCGTGAGAGTGAGGGCAAATAGACCTCTCAAGAGTGTAACTCAACTAGCCTGCATTTCTCACCACGCGGCGAGGCGAATGTCAACGCCCAATAGAAATGTCCCCTTGTACGTCAAGAGAGAATCGTCGTCGTCGTGGCTGTGGGAATGTGGGAATCGCAGCAGCGATTTCCGTCATTTCCACAGCCTACCGCGCCGCCGCGCCGTTTTTTTTCACGGCCGGGTAGCGCCGCCAAGGATGGTCGGCCGCTGGTGGCCGCGGTAGCGGTGGCAGCGGCGCCCTGCGAGGCCGCGGCTCAGCATGGCGTTGCGGTTGCGGCCGCGCCAGCGGCTCGAAGGCCACCTTCAGGTCCTGGTGCAGCACTCGCAGATCCCCACCCCGCGCTTGTTGCACCGTCACTCGTGCTCCCGCTCCCAGGTCTTGATTCCGCTTGGGCTTCAACTGCAAGAAGCGATTCTCAAAACGCACCACCAAGTCGTTCGAGACCACCCGTTCAGCTTCCAAACAAAACACCCCTCTCAGGTCCAGGCCCTTTGCTACACGCCGGTGAAAGTCCGCCGCCGCCGGGTGCCGCGCGAAGCGGGCGTTGTGCTCCTCCAGATAGCCCGCCTGCAGATAGCGGTTCGCCGCCTCGTAACCGCTGATCCCCGCCAGCCGCAGCTTCTTGATCAGGCGGTCTTGATGGATGCCGTGGTGGCGCTCCACACGCCCTTTCGCCTGCGGCGACGACGCCACCATGATCCCGATGCCCAGCTTCGCGCACATGCGTCCAAACTGCGTCTGCGGCTCAACTCCTTCAATGGCTTCCCGTGACGTCGGCCGCCGCTGGTAGACGTTCTTCCCATCGCAGTACAACGCCTGCGGAACACCGTATCGATGCACCCACGCTTCCAGCAGGTCGGCCGCCGCCCAAGTCGTTTCCTCGTCCGAGAAACGGCACAGCGCCCGACCGGTCGCATCGTCGACGAAGTTCATCAGGCAAGCTTTGGGTCCACGTCCCTGCAGCCAATGGTGGTGCGAACCGTCGAGTTGCACCAACTCGCCAAAGTGCGCCCGCCGCGGCCGGCGCTTCCTGCGGCGGCTCTACAGACCGGCCGCCCGCATCCAGCGCCGCAAGGTCTCTCGCGGCACTTCGATCTCGTGATCCAATGCCAAATGTTCCGCCGCCAGCGTCGGCCCAAAGCGCTCCCCAGGCGCTCCCCCGTAATGCTCCCGCACCCACTCCACAACCCGCTCGCGGCGCTGTTCTTCGGCGCGGTTCGACGGGCGGCCCACTTGGCCATGCACCAGCGCCTGGCCCCCTCCCTCGCCGTAAAGCTTCTTCAGACGCTTCGCCTGCCGATAGCTCACCCCCATCAACGCCGCCGCTTCTGTCAGCTTCAAATCCCCGCGCTGCACCCGGCTCAGCACTTCACCAAGCCTGATTTCCTTCGTGCCCATCCCTGTCCTTCCCAATCTCGGCTCCTCCTTCGGAGCCCCAGATGATTAGGGGACATTTCTATGGGGTGCTCATGGGGACATTATCATTGGGCTACAACAGGGTAATATGCTCCCTCCACAGAAGGGGCCCTGTCGGTTGGGGAGGGCAGAGTGAGGCCAATTGTGTGTTTGCTGGCGGGTTTTGGATTCGAGGTGCATGTGTTTGCCTGCACCCTGGACCGGTGACATAATGAGTGCTTGCCTGCGCTCCCGCTCAGGCAACCGAGGTGTTCGAATGCGCGCAGCATGGGTAGCACATCGAATGGGCGATCCGATCCGTACCCAGATGCACTACGCCCGCCAAGGCGAGATTACTCCGGAGATGGAGTACGTCGCTCGGAGGGAGAACCTACCTCCGGAGTCGATCCGCGACGAGGTCGCGCGAGGCCGGATGATCATCCCCGCCAATCTGCGTCACACCAATCTCGAGCCCATGGGCATCGGAGTCGCCTCGAAGTGTAAGGTCAACTCGAACATCGGCAATTCGGCGGTAACTTCCGAAATCGAGCAGGAGCTCGAAAAGCTCGAATACTCCATCAAGTACGGTGCCGACACCGTCATGGACCTGTCTACCGGCGGTGATATCCCGCGCATTCGCCGGGCGATCATCGATCATTCGCCGGTTCCCATCGGTACCGTGCCGATCTACGAAGCGCTCACCCGCGTCAACGGCAAGATCGAGGACCTCTCCTGGTCGGTCATGCGCGACGTCATCGCCGAGCAGGCCGAACAGGGCGTCGATTACATGACGATCCACGCCGGCGTGCTCATCCAGTATGTTCCGCTCGCCGTCAAGCGCATCACGGGCATCGTCAGCCGTGGCGGGTCGCTGCTCGCCGAGTGGATGGTCCGTCACCATCAGCAGAACATGCTGTATGAGAACTTCGACGAGATCTGCAAGATCTTCCAGAAGTACGATGTCAGCTTCTCGCTCGGTGACGGTCTGCGGCCCGGTTCGATAGCCGACGCCAGCGACGACGCCCAATTCGCCGAGCTCGAAACTCTCGGCGAGTTGACGAGGAAAGCCTGGGAGTACGACGTACAGGTGATGATCGAAGGTCCCGGCCACATTCCGATGGACCAGATCAAGCTGCAAGTCGACAAAGAGAACGAGATCTGTAACGAGGCGCCCTTCTACACCTTAGGGCCGCTCGTCACCGACATCGCGCCGGGCTACGACCACATCACCTCCGCCATCGGCGCCGCCATGATCGGCTGGCACGGCGCTTCGATGCTCTGCTACGTGACTCCGAAAGAGCATCTCGGCCTGCCGAACAAAGACGATGTCAAGCAGGGATTGATCGCCTACAAGATCGCTGCCCACGCCGCCGACGTCGCCCGTCATCGCCCCGGAGCGCGCGACCGCGACGACGCCCTCTCGAAAGCCCGCTTCGAGTTCGACTGGGAACGGCAGTTCAACCTCTCCCTCGACCCGGAGACCGCTCGCTCCATGCACGATGAGACGCTCCCGGAAGAGGGCTACAAATCTGCTCGCTTCTGCTCGATGTGCGGCCCCAACTATTGTTCGATGAACATCTCCTCCCGCGTCGCCGAGTTCACCATGGAAGATGCAGAGCAGGTGCTCAAGAAGCAAGAGTTGGTCTCGATCGCCGGCGACTGACTGCTCCTACAGCGGCACGGTATTCTCAGCCACGTAGCGGTTCGCGTACGACTGCGGCGGCCCGATGTAGTGGAAGTACTCACCGTACTCCAGACCATGCTTCAGCCCCCGTTCGCGGTCGCGGCGTAACGCGATGTGCTTCGTGTACTGAAGGTTTGCCGTATCGTCATCCTCGCCGAGCAACGGTAGCCGCTTGCCTTCAGCGGCGAGCTTCCTGCGGAGGCGCGCGCCATTGTCACCCGCGGGCCCTTGGGTAACGTTCGCGACGTTCACGTAGGCTTTCTTGTCGATATAGTCGCTTATGTCGACAACGTGATTGGTGAGTTGCGGCCCCCGCGAGAAGTAATAGCGCTCCTTGACGGCATACGGTTCCAGTCCGGCCTTGAAGTGCTCGGGGTAGTCCCACTTCGATCCGCACATCCAGGCCGCTGCCTCGGCGGCCTTTGCCGTCGTGTAGTGGTCCGGATTGCGCTCATAGAGGCCTGAAGGATCGTACACCAGGATCGTGTCCACTTTGTACAGCCGAAACAGGAAGATCAGCCGGGCCCGCATCTCCAGCATCTGCGCACCGTCCATGATGTGGTTGCGGTAGAGCAGGAACTCCACGTCTTTCAACCCCATGCGCCGCGCAACCTCGCGAGTGTCCAGTTCGTTGTTACGGATCACTTCGCCGAACGTCGCGCCCCGGCCCGCCATCTCATCGTTCGACATGTTGATCAGGATGCCCTCGTACCCCTCGTCGATGAGCTTCAAGACCGTGCCGCCGGCGTAGATCGGGATGTCGTCGCAATGAGGCTGGATCGCCGCTAGCATCTTGCCCTTGTGGGGTTTGCCGGCTTGCTTCCGCTCCACAATGATTTCGTCCACATGCCAGTCGGTCGAACTACTCCCGCCCGGTTCAGAGAACTGCTTCGTTGCTTTCCGGTCTTGTGCGGACGCGCCCGCACCCACCATGGCTCCACCCGCGAGAGAGCTGCCAAGGAAGCGTCTGCGTTTCATGAGATCCTCCTGATTCATGAGCGATTCGGATGCGGAATCCTCCGGTCACCGAATCCGAGAAACTGACCTGCATTTTTACCACCTGTGGAGGTGAAGAATGCAGGCTAGCACGATGCCTGCTCGGGAAGCAGCCCTTGCCCAAAGATCTAAGCGAAAGGCAGCCGAACGTCCTTTCGGCAGCCTTTAGCGGCTCCGGCCGTTTCATTGGGCGCCTCAAGACCCCGCAGGGCCGCAAGTCCCAGTCGGAAGTGATGTCTCGAACCGCGTCAGCGGCGATCGACGCCGATCAACTGTCGCCGCGGGCCTCCCGGAGGTCGGCAGCCAGGACTTTCACGGAGTTCCAGAGCAGGACGGCTTCGTTCGAGCAGCCGATGAGCTGGATTCCCTTTGCCATCCACATCTTGGCGAGTTGAGGGTTGCGAACCTGAATGCCGGTCCACTTGTTGTGGTTGCGGCAGCACTCGATCACGTGCTCGATACCGGCGATAAGCTTGGGGTTTTCGAATTCGCCGCCGACACCGAGGGAGATCGACAGGTCGGAGGGGCCGACCAGCAGTACGTCGACCCCGGGCACGGCCGCCATTTCGTCACAACAATCGAGGGCCTTCTGGGTTTCGACTTGAGAAACGACGAGGGTCTCTCGGTTGATGTGCTCGATGGCTTCGGGGAAGGTGGTCGCCTCGTAGCCGAGTTGTTGCGGCATGAGTCCGTAGCCTCGAATGCCAATGGGCGGGTACTTCGTCCAACTGACAGCTTCTGCGAGGCGTTCGGGGTCTTCGACGCGCGGGAAGATGACGCCTTCCGCGCCCTGATCGAGCGCTCGGGCGACGAGCGTGTATTGCAGGTCGGAGACGCGCACGATCGGAGTAATGGGTGTGAGCAGGGCGGTCCGCACGAGGTCTTGAATGACTGAAGTGGTGAAACCGCCGTGCTCGGTATCGGTGAAGATCCAGTCAAGACCGGCTGCGGCGAACATGCGGGGGATCTCGGCGGATCCGAGCTGGGCGAGGCCGCATCCGAGAGCGGGCTTGCCTTGTTGGAGGAGTTGTCGGGTTCGGTTGAGTCGCATGAGAGGTTAACAGTATCGCAGGGAAGCCTTTCCGCGCATCCAGGGTTGTATTTGGGCAGCAAGGATGTCTAGGATGGCAGCGGAACGTCTCATGATCAGGAGGTGCCGCAATGCGTCGACGAATGTTCGTTGTTCTGATTTCGGTCACCTTTTTGGCCGTAAGCGCTGCCGCGCAAGTGCCGCGCTTGAAGTCGGTGGAACCGGCGAACGGCAAAGCCGGTGACGAATTGGTCGCACAGGGCCAAAGCCTCGACGGGAACACCGTAGCGGATTTGTTCCTGACCGACGGCACGAACGACCACAAGGTGAAGATGGTCGAGCAGAAGGCCGACTCGATCCGGTTTGCTGTTCCCAAGATCAAACCGGGCCGCTACAGCCTGATGCTGCTGACCAAGGGAGTGAGCCCGGCCTATCTGCAGCAACCGGTTTTTTGCACGGTAGACGAGGAATAGGCGGAGCACGGCGGGACGCAGGGTCCCGTCCTGGAGATGTAGGTCATGGTGTCGGCTCCGGCGCCAGGGGGAGGCTTGCAGGCTGGGCTTGGCGATGTTCCCGTCATCACACCGACGGCTTCCGATGCGGCAACGGTCCGCCCGGCCAAGGCCTGGACGGAGCGCGCCTCACTCGATGGCACCGATCTGTTCGATGGCCCAGCGGGCGTGTTCCTGGATGAGCGGGTCTGGATTGGCGGCGAGCTTTTCAAGCAGCGGCAGGAAATCGCGGTTGCCGCTGTTGCCCATCGCCACCGCCACATTGCGGAGGAAGCCCCGGTAGCGGGCGCGTTCGATCGGCGAGTCGGCGAACCGTTCGTTGAACTCATCCTCGGTGAGTTTCGCCAGCTCCTCCAGTTCCGGGAGGGCATTGCGGGGCTGGAAATCGGGTCGGTCGGTTTGAGGGGCGCGGCGGTTCCAGGGACAAACATCCTGACAGATGTCGCAACCGAACACGTGCGGGCCCAGGCCGGGGCGGTCGTCTTCGGGAATGGGGCCGTGCAGCTCGATGGTCCAATACGAGATGCACTTGGTCGAATCGAGCGCGTGTGAAGGGCCCGCGGTCGGTACGATCGGCACAAGGGCGTCGGTCGGACAGGCATCGATGCAACGGGTGCAGGTGCCGCAGCGGAACGGGGCCGGGTCGTCGAATGCCAGTTCGAGCGACGTCAGGATCTCGCCCAGGAAGACCCAGGATCCGATCTTCTCGTTAATGAGGCAAGTGTTCTTGCCGATCCAGCCAAGCCCGGCTTGGGCGGCGTAGGCGCGCTCCAGAAGCGGTGCGGTATCGACACATACCTTGTGTTCGAACGGGCCGGTCTGCTTCTCGATGCGCTCGACGAGTTGATAGAGCAGCCGCCGGACTACGTCGTGATAGTCGGCCCCCCAGGCGTAGCGGGAAATCCAGGCTTGGGAAGTGAACTCCACATCAGGAGTGTATGGTTGGCGAGTGTCATAGATCAGCCCCAGTGAAATCAAAGATTTAGCGGACGTCAGCAGCTTCCGGGCCTCGCTGCGGAGGACCCCGCGGTGGCCTTCGAGGTAACTCATTTCTCCGTGGTACCCGGCGGCCAGCCACTCCGGGTAGAAGGCCGATGCCGGCGTGGGCCCCGTTGAAGTGATGCCGACGAGGTCGAAGCCGGTTTCGCGGGCCAGGGATTTGACGGTATCGGCGTCCATGGTGCTGGCTGGTGGTCAGTTTATCCTTGCTGCGCCGGGTCTGCGAGAGCCGTCGAACGGCATCCGGCTGCCTGTCCTCGCGATGTCATGTACTTTCAAAAACTTGAATCCCGAATTTGCAGATTGATCTCGGAGCTGCCGTTTAGATTACGGAATCGCCGTACAGGGTCGGATTTGCGCCGTTCAATCATTTCCATTAGCCACCGGCAACACCACTTGACTAAGCTGACGTATCGGACGGAAGGTGTATTCCGTCTGGTGCGCTCGGCCTGATCCCGCACAGCGCACTGACCTACATAAGGACGCTTGCCGAGCGCATCAGGAGACCCCCTCATGCAAAGACCTGTTAAGTACGTCGAAAAAGGCCTGACCAAGGCCGCGGCCGGGATGTGGAACGCGGTGCAGTACTTCAACACGAAAAAGGCGCCAAACCCGTCGTTCACACCCAACTGGTCGGAAAAGCCCATGCTCAAGACCTGGGAAAAGTCGAAGCCGCCTCTGGGCTGGCCTCGGCAGACCGATTCGCTCTGTCCCAAGTGCGTACGCGAAGCGCGTGAGGCGATCCTCAACGGTGAAGTCGACTACAAGATTCTCAAGTCGCAAAAGGTCGGCGAGGTCAAGGCCACGATCCTCGAGCGCGACAACGAGATCTGGATGGTCAAGGACTGTCCGACGCACGGCCGCGTCGAAGACATCATGGCGATCGACTCGAAGTTCCTCGAGCACATCGAGTCGAACTTCCCGGGCCGTGACATCCGCGCCCACAACGACAAGGATCTGCACAATCACGGCAGCAGCACGGTCAAGTACGGCCGCGGCTCCGTCCTGACCGTTGACCTGACGAACCGCTGCAACATGATGTGCGACCCCTGCTTCATGGACGCCAACCAGGTCGGCTTCGTCCACGAGCTTGAATGGGATGAAATCAAAACCATCCTCGACAACGCGATGAAGATCAAGCCGCGCCGGCAGATGTCGGTGCAGTTTTCCGGCGGCGAGCCCACCATGTCGCCTTACTTCATCAAGGCCGTTCAATACTCTCGGCAGATAGGCTTCAACTCGGTGCAGGCGGCGACAAACGGCATCGAGTTTGCCAAGAGCAAGGAATTTGCCGAACTGGCGGCCGACGCGGGTCTTCGCTATGCCTATCTGCAGTTCGACGGCATCGGCAACGAGCCAAACTCGCACCGCAAGATCGGCAACCTGTTCGACGTGAAGTTGAAGGCCATCGAGAACATGCACTCGGCGGGCACGGAGATCATTCTCGTCACGACTCTCGTCAACAATGTGAACAACGAAGAGGTCGGTCCGATCATCCGGTTCGCAATGGACAACCCCGGAAAAGTCGCCTTTATCGCTTTCCAGCCGGTGTCGTTCACGGGCCGTGACGAAGAGATCACCGACGAGCGCCGCTTGCGGCAGCGCTACACGCTCTCGCACCTCGCACGTGACGTCAAGCAGCAGGTCGGCATCACCGAACCGAACCGCGACTGGTTCCCCATCTCGATCATGTCATCCTTCGCCGACGCTGCGGATGTGGCGCACGGCCCGCAAGCCACCTGGGGGCAAGTCAGTTGTGGTTGCCACCCGAACTGCGGAGTCGGCACAGCGCTGATGATCAACAAGCAGACGAAAGAGATGGCTCCGGTCGCCGAGTTCATCAACGTTCCGCAGTTCGTGCAGGACATCCGCACAATTACCGACAGCGCCCGCTCGGCGAAGATGACCAACTTCCAGATGGGTTTGGCGCTGCTGAAAAACTATCATCCGGAGAAGGCGCCCTCTTCGTTCAGCCTGTTCTCGTTGCTGACGAAGTTCGATAAGTCATTCGGACTTTCGGGCAAGAATTACGGCAAGGGTGTCGCGCGCCGCAATGACCCGTGGAACTTCCTGTTCGTTGCCGGTATGTGGTTCCAAGACCTGTTCAACTACGACTTCCGTCGCACCGAGATGTGCATCATTCCCTACGGCACGCAAGAGGGCGAGATTTCCTTCTGCGCCTACAACACGGGCATCGGCTGGCGGAACATCATCGAGAAGATCCACATGACGGCCACGCTCAGCGAATGGTATGGCGAGCACGGCCGGCACAAGATCTATGCTGGCGGTAAGAAGGTCGAGGAAGTCAAGGGCCGGGACGGGCTCGATCTGTCCATCGACGAAGCCGATGCCGTCCGCGGTGCGCAAGTCTACGTAGGCCCCGCGAACGCCCACGAAGAGAAGATCATGGAGCGCGACCGCAAGCTGGCCGAAGCGCGCGCCAAGGGGGAGATTCCGCGTTCGGAAGCTTCGAAGAAGAAGATTCTGACCAAGGATGAACAAGATCGGTTGATGAAGATGTACCGCGAGCAGGTTCTCAAAGAGACAACGAAGCCCGGCTTGGTTCAGATCAACGGCTTGGGGAGCGGCTCGGGGAACGGTGCCGCGAAGCCGGCAGGTCAAGAATTGGTGGGGGTTAGCGGAGATTAGTAGAGCCCAGTGCCCTCGTCTCCCGGTTTCAGCAAGGCCCGCTCCCTGAGGGGATGCGGGCCTTTTGTTTGCCCTTGATGTCGCCGCGGAACTTTCGATTCAGCTCTTTCTGAGCAGCCATCGGACCGCGTTTTGCTTGAGTTTGATGTACTCCGGGTTCCAGTGCGCGGTGAGCAGGTGCCCCGGTGAAAAATAGCAGACGCGGCCCTTTCCGTAGTCATATGCCCATCCTGCCGGGGCGGTTGCGCCGAGGTCCCGGAACTCCAGCCCTTCTTCATTCACCGACTCCAGCAGGATGTGATTCGGGTCCTTGTCGTATTCCATGTAATGCTGCTCGTCCGTCACGACGAAGTCGTTGACGCCTTGCGTGATCGGGTGGTTCTGGTTCTTCACCTTGACCTTGAACGGCCGGATCGGCGGGTGGCCTTGGTAGGCTGCCCCGAGAACGTGACGGAAATCAGGGTCCGTCAGCCCTACGTGCGTGACGTTGTGCAGGAAAAGCGCCGTCCCGCCCTGGTCAACGAATTCGCGGACAGCCTTGCCTTGTTCCGGTTTCATCCACCACTGATACTTGCCTGACGAGGGAGCGACCGGCGGTTCGCTGACGATCTCTGGGGAGCCCGCCCGCTTGCGAGTCGGATAGCCGTCCGGCCAGATCATGCCGTCGCGTTGAATGATCAGCATCTTGTAGCCGTCAAGCGTTTCGGAAGTGAGCATGGTGGTGTCATCGCACAGTTCGATCGACACGCCCAAGCCTTGCGCAATGTCCCGGTTCAGTACCGTGCGGATGTAGTCGGAATTGTGATAGCGGTCTCCGATCAGCGCGAACGCCGTTGCTTTCTTCGCTTTCTTCCGGTTGCAGGCGAAGGCGGGGGTGAGAGTGAGGGTCAAGAGCGCTGAGCGTCGTGTCATGGCGCCTATCTTATCTCCCTCGATCGTCGATCTGCCGGGAGCGGGGGAGCGGATATCCCGGAATCTCAAGGGCGCCCGATTTTCAAGCAAGACCTGCATGGCGCCTAAACCGCTTTCCGGCGGTGCAAAGCTTCGTGCATAATTGAGTGACATGGCGCGCAACGTCACTGGCTGTGGAATCCTTCTCCTGCTTGCCGCCGGCTTCGGCTGGACCCAACAGGCGGAGAAGAACCCGTTCACGAGGTTCGAGGACATCGCCGAAGGCAGACGGCTCTACCGCCTTGACTGCGTCAACTGCCACGGCATGGACGGCAAGTCGGGCCGGGGGGCTCGACTGGCGTCGAAGTTCCGGCGTCATGGCAGCTCCGATAGCGAAATGTTCCGGACGATCTCCGACGGAATCCCCGGCACCGAGATGCCCGGCCTCTGGCGCGATCCGGAAGCGGTCTGGAAGATCCTCGCGTTCGTGAGAACACTCGAGGAGAGCGGAACGGAAGCCTGCGTCGCCGGCGACGGTGACCCTCGGAAGGGCCGCGAGCTTTTCTTGAACAAAGGCTCCTGCGCGGCTTGCCACACCGTCGGCATGGGCGGTGGAAGGCTGGGGCCGGACCTCTCGTTCGTCGGCGCCGTCCGCAGCCACGACTACTTGCTCGACTCGCTCGTCGACCCGGGAAAAGACATACCTCCACGTCATCGCACCGTCAGGCTTGTCGACGGTCAGGGCGGCAGGTTCGAAGGCGTCATACTCAACGAGGATGGCTATACCGTGCACATGCTCGACCGTGGCGAACAAATCCGCTCTTTCGTGAAGACCGACTTGCGTCAACTCGAAAAGCCGAAAGAATCGCTCATGCCCGGCTATGGCGGCTTGCTCGACGAAATCGAGAGGAGCGATCTGATCGCCTATCTCTGCAGTCTGACCGGACCCGATGTGAGGGCCGCTCGATGAGATTCCTGATCCTTCTTCTCCTTTTGTCCCGGGTTCTCTCCGCGCAGGTCACCCACGAAGACCTGCTCCGCGCCGATGAGACGCCCGGAAACTGGCTCACTTACTCCGGCAACTTCCAGGGCCACCGGCACAGCGGGCTGGGTGAAATCACGCCGGCCAACGTCGATCAGCTCCGGCTCAAATGGGTCTTCCAGAGACGCTTCCGTGAAAAGTTCGAAACGACGCCGCTTGTGGTTGACGGCATCATGTATCTCACCGTCCCTCCGAATGAAGCCTATGCGTTGGATGTCGAAACGGGCGTCGTGCTTTGGGAGTACAAGCGCTCACTGCCGCCGAAGATCATCGTCTGCTGCGGACAGGTGAATCGGGGACTCGCCATCCAGGGCGACCGCCTGTTCATGGCGACGCTTGACGCGATGGTCATCGCGCTCGACAGCAAGACCGGCCGCCTGCTGTGGGAATCGGACATGATCGACTACAAGCTCGGCTATGCCGCCACCCACGCGCCGCTCGTCGTCAAAGACAAGGTGATCGTCGGCGTGGCGGGTGGAGAGTACGGTATCCGGGGTTTCATCGACGCCTACAACGTGGAGGACGGGGAACGCGAGTGGCGGTTCTACACCGTTCCCGGACCCGGCGAATTCGGCAATGACACCTGGGAAGGCGATTCCTGGAAGACAGGCGGCGCTTCGGTCTGGATTACCGGTTCCTACGATCCCGCTACGAACCTGACCTATTGGGGTACGGGCAACCCGGGGCCTGACTGGAACGGCGATGTCCGAAAGGGTGACAACCTGTTCTCCGACGCGGTCGTCGCGCTCGACGCCGATACTGGCGCGCGGGTGTGGCATTTTCAATTCACGCCGCACGACGTTCACGACTGGGACGCTACGCAGATCATGGTCCTGGTCGACCGCGCATTCCAAGGGCGCGACCG
Source organism: Bryobacterales bacterium (assembly GCA_026713545.1). Lineage (GTDB taxonomy): Bacteria > Acidobacteriota > Terriglobia > Bryobacterales > UBA6623 > JAPPLB01. The sequence continues at coordinate 59,852 of JAPOOG010000064.1, read as the reverse complement.
CGCACTGCTGATCACCGCGAATCGGAACGGGTTCTATTACGTGCTCGACCGCAAGACCGGTGAGTTTCTGCACGCCAGCGAATTCGTCAAGCAGACCTGGGCGGAGCGTATCGACGAGAACGGCCGGCCGGTGCGGGCCCCCGGCAAGTTTCCGACCGAGAAAGGCAACAAGGTCTTTCCGATGGTTGCGGGCGGCACCAACTGGATGTCGCCGACGTACAGTCCGCGAACGGGGCTCTTTTACGTGACCGCCCGCGAAGGCAGCAGCATCTATTTCAAAGGCGAGGCGGTCTACAAGCCTGGCACGAGGTTCTGGGGCGGCCACTTCCGGAACCAGGACCAGGACGAAGACTGGAAAGGTGCCATCCGTGCGCTTGATCCCGTGACGGGCGCGCTCGTCTGGGAGCACCGCATGTTCAAGCCCGCCTGGGCCGGACTGGTGTCGACCGCGGGCGGGCTCGTCTTCGGCGGTAGCGAAGAAGGCTACCTGAAAGCGCTCGATGCCAAGACCGGCGAGCAACTCTGGTACATCAACCTGGGCGGCCGGATTATCGCCTCGCCGATGACTTACGAGAGCAAAGGCCGCCAGCATGTAGCGGTGGCGGCCGGGAATGGTTTGTTCGTATTCACGTTGCCGAACTAGCCGCGCTTGCTGTTGGCTCAGTCCTTCGCGTAGTTGACCCAGATGGGGCTTCCCCAGGCCATGTTGTTGTCTTCCTGGATGACGCGCACGTAGAAGTAGTGGCTGCCCGGCTCGATGTCCGAGTCGGTGTAGCTGAAGGTGACTTCACGCACGCCCGGGTGGGCGGTGTAGACGAAGGTATTGTCCTTGATGATGTCGATCTGCTGAAGATTCGCCGTGCCGATGATTCGCACATCGAAGCGCGGCGGTTCGTTGGTGGATAGCTCCTCGCCCATCGCATGGCCGTCGCTCTGGAAGTCGACGATGATGTTCTCGGTGGCCGCGTAGGTGCGGCGCGCATGGAGTGAATCCCAGATTGCTTCATAACTGCGCTCCGGGGTATAGACCGCCGCGTAAGACATATGCGTCGAGCGGTGATCGGAGCTGGCGATGAACCCCATCTTGTAGCCCTTCGCAAGGGCATTCCAGACAAATCCCTTCGGGCGCATGTCGCCCGATGTGATGTAGCCTCCCACGACGATCTTTTCGGCGGTGGCGCCTCGTGGGGCTCCCAGGTACTCGTAGGAGTCGCGGTTGCCTTGGAACATCTCGACCAGGCGCTCGGCTTGCTCGTCGTTGTACCGCCAGTCGGTTCCCATTTGCGTGGCGGTCGTGTGCGGAATGCTGATCGCCTTCTGCCGCTCGCCGGAAAGCAGGCTCTTCCAGAGCATCAACATGTCGTCCTCGGCGACGCCGTTGTCACGTTCTCCGAGTTTGATGCGGACGGGGTCGTATCCGCGTCCGCGCCAGACGATATTGCGGTGTCCGTCGGGATAGGCGACGGTGCGTTCATAGTTCAGCATCGGATAGAAAACGCCGGGGATCTTGTAGACGTCCACGGCCTTGTCGACCATGCGCCACAAGTACGTCGTATCGACCTTCTCCGGCAACAGGTGCTCGGAAGGCCCGAGAAAATCGAGTCGAGCCGCGTCGATGGCATAGCGGTAGCAATCATAGAGACTGCCGTCGCTATATCCGTCAAACGACAGGTCGCTGTGGCGATGCAAGTCACCCCAGGTGACGTGGTATTTCTCGCCGTCCACCTCCATCTGGTAGGTCTTCCAAAGGGGATCGGCTAGTGCCGGCACCTCGTCAGCCACCACCTCGGGAGCAGGCAGATCGTCCGTTCCTACGAAGAACTCGCTTTCGACCTGCCCGCCGGGGGTCTGATCGAGATCAAGCTTGCCCGCATATACGTCGTACTGCCAGAAGCGCTCATGATCCGAGGCATAGCTCTTCCCGTCTGTCTGCGACGCGACCCACAGATCGCCCGACGCATCGACTGCCACGGCCGGCCGCTGCTCGAGGCGCCCATCGGAAAAAGCGATCCACACCGGCCGTGTCCAGCCGTGGCCGTCGAACATCGTGGCCTTGTAATCCCAGTAGGGGAAGATCGAGCGCGCCGCAACTGAGGGCGGGTTCGCCCGGCCCAGAGTGCGCGTCCGCAGAATCGCCCAAACTCGGCCCTTGCCATCCACTTGCAACACCGGGTATTCGGTGAACGTCTGCCGGGCGCTGTCGAGGCCCAATGCCATCCAGCTTCCGGTGATCGGACTCGGGGCGAACCGATGATCGATCGGTAGCGCAGGCTTCACAATCCGGCCGCGATCGAGCACCCGTACCTGCGCTTGCCGATGGAAGTACAGGCCGCTCTCGCCGCGGTGGATGCCGTTGATCCCGTAGTGATCCTTGCCCCAGTTCGGACCGCCGTTGTCCCAGGCCATCCAGAGTCGGTCGCGATGGTCATAGGCCAGGCTCACGTGTGCCTGAAAGTCTTCACTCTCGGTCAGGCGTTTCAGCGGGCCCAGCTCGCCGTTGCCGTAGCGACGCAGAAAGATGTCGTAGTTCCCGTGTCGATAGCTGTCCCAGGCAATGGCGGCCTCGCCGCGCGAGTTGACCGCGATCGATGGCTCCCAGTCGTTGGCCGGATGCTCCGTCACCTTGATCGGCGCCGACCACCGGTCTCCGCGCCTGACCATCAGCGACACGTCCGTGTTTCCCGCCCCGCCCGACTGGTACACCAGGTACACGTCGCCGTTCGGTGCCGCCGCCATGCGGGGAAACGTGTCCGGCCCCGGTCCGCGTGTCAGCGCCTCTCCTGTAGGCGCACCGCCGACCGTGTACTCCACTTTCTGGAGGTGAACGAGGCCGTCTCGAATCGTCGACGCGACGGCCGTGACCGACCGCGGCCTCGTCGAAACCAGCGCCACCTGGTAGTAGTCGCCGGCGGGGGCAAGAGTCACGGCCTCGTCCCATGTCTCACCGCCTGCCGACGAACGAAGCCGGACCGTATCCATTCCGTCCTCGAACGCGATCCAGGCCACCCATACGCGGCCGTCGGGGCCGATCGTCATCGCCGGATAGTCATCGTCGGCCAGACTTTCCGACATTCGCTGCGAAGCCGGCGCGCGCTCGATCTGAATGCGCCCGTCGAGCCGCTTCAGAGTCTCCTGGTAGCGCACTTCGCCGGCTCGGAACCGGGTGTCTCCCTGCGTGGTCTTGATCGAGATCAACGTCTGATCGCCGCCGTCGACATCGACGATCACGCCCTTCCAGCGCGTCGGCGGGAAGGCCGCTTGGTCCTTCGGCTCCATTTGCAGCTTGCCGTCCCACTGATTGCCGCATTGCCATGACGACTCATCAAACGATTCATCGGGGCCGAAGTGGTGCGACGTAACAATCCTCGCGTCGCCGGACGCGGCCGAAAGTGAACCGCTCCAGTCCGCAACCGTCGCATCGGCGCCGCCGAACAGGATCCGGAAACGCTGCTGCGCCCCGAGCGGAACCGCCGCGGCAACGATCACAAGAAAAACAAGAGTGCGCACGGCAACAAGCCGGACCGTTCGTCGAATCATCGCGAGCCTCGATCCCCAATGATACTGAAACCTGAGGCCTCGCAATCACGCAGTCCGATAGGGGGGATGGCCGATGCTGCGTTGTCACTTCTCAGCAGCGAATGTCGAACGGCTTGTCGGGAACGCATGGTAGGTGATGTCCGGTTCTACCATCGGGCCGTAGTCCATCAGGAACGTGAATCGTTCCAGCCGGGGGCGGTATGATGACACTGAGGCGGGTGGGAGCCGGCAGCTTCCGCAACCGCTTCTTCCGAGGAACACAGCTATGAGAATCCATTCCTTCGCCGCCGCCCTGCTTGCCACTGCGCTATGGTCGTCCGCCGCATTCGCGCAGGTGGCCGAAAAGGCCAACACGGGATACAAGACCAAACAGGATCGCGCCCGCGTCGCGAGAAATCTCGACAACTCTGACCGGGTAGAGCGGCAAAAGCCGGTGGAGCTGCTGGAATCGATCAGTGTCGAACCCGGCCAGACTATCGCCGACATCGGCACCGGAGTCGGCTTCATGCTGCCCTACATGATCGATGCCGTCGGTCCGTCAGGCCGGGTCTACGCCGAGGACATTCAGGACGACTTCCTCGAGAAGGTCAAACAGAAAGCCACGGAGAACGGCTGGAAGAACGTCGAGATCGTGAAGGGAGCCCAGAAGGACGTGGAGCTTCCGGCGAACTCCGTAGATCTGGCTTTCATCCTGGATGTCTACCATCACCTCAACTACCCCGAAGAGACGATGGCGACGGTCTATGAAGCTGTCAAACCCGGCGGGAGGCTGGCCGTGATCGATTTCTACCGCAGCCGCGAGCATCCGCGCATGTCCGAGGAGCGCCGCAAAAACCATATCCGCCTTGACCGCGACGGTTTCAAGAAAGAGATCGAGTCGGTCGGTTTCAAATTCGATCGCACCTTCGATCACCTGCCCTATCAGTACGTGCTTCTGTTCAGGAAGTGACGGCCCTCAGTTCATCCGGAAGTTCATCTCGACAGTGGCGGCGACGCGCACCGGCTCGCCGTCTTTCAACCCGGGCTCGAACTCCCACTGCTCGACCGCTTTGACCGCTTTCTCGTCGAGTCCACTGCCGAGGCCGCGAACGACTCGGATATTGTGAGCCTTGCCATCGGGCCAGACTTCAACTTTCAGTACTGCGGTTCCCTGCACTTTAGCCTCGCGTGCCTCCTCGCTGTAGACCGGTTCGACCTTGTTCAGGAGCCGGGGTGCGGAGACTCCGTTCCCGACGCGTTCGAGGGTCCCGTGGAGAATCCAACCGCGGAGCAGATTGAACAAGTGGCGTGCCGAGGCTCCATTCTCGTCGAGTTCGAGATTTTCGAGCCCTTGTGGAGCTTTGTGCAATGGAAGGTAAGAGACCGTCAAGACTCCTGTGGCGGCTAACAAAATGGCCACCGCAGCCAGCGAAACGACAATGCGAGACTTCGTCATCGATACCTCCTCCAAGAGCGTTTGGACTCTTGCCTTGAGATGCCACCTTCGTAGGAAGGCGGGAACTGTCGGCAACGCCGGTGCGGCGCAAGCTTTTGTGATCTCCACCAACGCGCGCAGATACGCTTCGCGGTCACCGGTGCGATTCACGACTTCACGATCCACTACCTGCTCGCGAGCAAGCTGAATCCGGCTGATCAGCCAACGAACAGCCGGGTGAAACCACAACAGGGACCGGATGATTTCTTCTGCCACGGTCCACAACCAGTCGCGGCGCTCCACATGAACCAGCTCATGACTGAGTACCGCTGATTGCGTTCGGGGATGTGAATCGGCAAACGATTCCGGCAGAAGTATGACCGGTCGAAACCAGCCGAACGTGACGGGTCCATCCACCTGCGAGGTGACAAGAAGCTGAGGAGCCGCGATCCCTGTAGTCAGCACCGGAACACGCTCGTCTCGAGCGTCGCATCGTCGCGCCGACTTTCGTAGACGCCGGAGCCGGATGATCCCGGCGCCCAACCACAGCAGGCGTAGGACGGCCCCGCCGCCGAGCACCAAAGCGGCTACGGAACTCCACGAATCTTCCTGCCCATTCCCCGCCGCTTCCACCGGAGCCACAAGGGTGAAGTCCGGGGCAGGAGTCGCAACCGATTCGCGCCAAGGCTGCACCAGCGGCAGCAGAAGGCAGCAGGCTAGAAGTGTTTGCCGGTAGGCAAGCCGGACCCGCGGCTCACGCAGCCGAAACGCCACCGCAAGCAGGCTGCCGGCCGTAATCAACAACATGACCTGCAACGAGTAGTCAAACAGGTTGCCAAGCCACCACGACATCATTTCAGCTTCTCCTCGATGAGTTGCTCGATCTCTTGAAGGTCCGCTTCGGTCAAGTGCCGATCCTCGACCAGTTGCAGCAACAAGGGACGCGCCGATCCATCGAAGACCCGGCTGACGAAGTCCCGTAGCATCGCGCCGACAACCTGCTTCTTCGGCTTGGTCGGCTCGTAGCGATACGCGCCGTCTACTTTCTCTTTTTGCAGGTGCTTCTTGTCGACCAGGATGTTCATCATCGTCATCACCGTGGTGTAGGCGACCTTGCGCTTCTTGCGGAGAAGCTCGTACACATCACGGACGGTGCTCGCTCCCCGGTCCCAGACGACCTTCATGATTTCGAGTTCCTGCGGGGTAAGGACGTCAGCTTTCGGTTTCATTAGTACTAATTATTTAGTATATATAGCTCGCGCGAGTCAAGTACCCGCTATCGGCAATACGTATGGAAGATTACAATCCAAGAAGGCATTGAAGCCCAAACCCCATGGACGACTTGATCATCAATGACCGATTGACGATCCCGGCGGCGGAACTGACGATCGCTTTCGCGCGGTCCGGCGGCCCCGGCGGCCAGAATGTCAACAAGGTGGAGACCAAGGTGGAGTTGCGGTGGAAACCCGGGCAGAGCGCTGTCTTTGCCGGCGATGAGAGGTCCCGCCTGATCGAGCGTATCTCACCGCGGCTGACAGAGGACGGGGATTTGATCGTTACCTCGAGCCGCACGCGTGACCAGTCGAGGAACCGCGAGGACGCGCGAACGAAACTCGCCGCGTTGATTCGTCAAGCGATCGAGCCGGCGAAGGTCAGAAGGAAGACGCAGCCCTCCCGCGAGTCGGTGCGACGGCGGCTCGATGAGAAGCGCCTGCACGCGCGGCTCAAAGCGGACCGCCGTGCGCCCTCCGACGGAGAAGGCTGATGGTCACGCCGGAGAACTCCGGCCCTCGGAGCCGGGAATCCCCTTTGATCAGGGGTCGCTGAGCAGCTCCCCGACAGTCCAGTAGTCGGTACGCCCTTCGTTGGCGGTCCGGACCTGATGGACCATGGCGGCGGAAATGGGTTCCTCGGGAGCTCCGAAGCGGGATCGGACGAAGGTGAGCAGAGTAGCCGCGTCCTTGTCCGAGAGGACTTGGCCGAAGCCCGGCATTTCCCGGTTGTAGGTCTTGCCTTGGATTTCCATCTTTCCCCGCACGCCGTGGAGTACGATCTTGATCAGCCGCTCGGCGGGGCCGATCACCCAGGGGGAGTTGTCGAGCGGCGGCGCCTCGCCGACGCCCTGTCCGTCGTACTGATGACAGGCGGCGCAGTAGCTCTGGAACAGCTCGCCTCCGGGCGGGGCGGGTGGAGCGGGGGTTGCAGGCATATACCCGGGCGGCATGAAGAGGGAGCAGGAACTAAGCAGTGCGGCCGTCCAAGAGATGACGACAAACCATTGGTTCCTGAAGTGTTCTGACAAATCGTCCTTGTTCGTCCGTCGCTGGTCTCCGGGTTGAGCGGCAGTCAATCTTCCAGCTATCCGCTCGCTCCCTCCCAGAGTTCCTGAACCAGGGGAATCCGCATCGCTTCCTTTCATTATTGGCGAACCGAAGCCCTGGGGTACATCAGCGAACCCACGCGCCTCATGGGCAAGGACGGCCTCTGCTGACGACGAATGGCAAACGGGAACGGACTGGACTGTCAGGGGTGCTAAGCCCTCCGCTCCGCGATGACCGGCGCGTGTTCTCAGGCAGCAGGGTTCTGCGTCTGAGCGATCATGACGCGGCGCTTGAAGTCTTCGAACATCGACTCGTCGAGCCGGACTTGCGTCGGCCGAGTGGTGAGCGTCGTCATGCGGTCGATTTTGTCCTGCAGCTTCAGGAGCGCGTAGAAGAGGTTCTCGGGTCGCGGCGGACAGCCGAGGACATACACGTCGACCGGCACGATCTTGTCGACGCCCTGCAGGACGCCGTAGGTGTTGAACGGCCCCCCGACGGAGGAGCAGGCGCCCATCGAAATGCACCACTTCGGCTCGGGCATCTGGTCCCAGATGCGCTTGAGGACCGGTGACATCTTCAGCGTCACCGTCCCCGCGACGATCATCAGGTCCGATTGACGCGGGCTGGGCCGGAACACTTCGGCCCCGAAACGGGCGATGTCGAACCGCGAGGTCGACGAGGCGATCATCTCGATCGCGCAGCAGGCCAATCCGAACGTCAGCGGCCAGATGGCCGATTTGCGCGCCCAATTGAATACGTAGTCAACCGACGTCGTCATGAAGTTGCGTTCGAATTGATTTTGCAGATAAGGCATTCCTGATCCCCGAAGAGAACATTATAGCCGGGCGGGGCGCGGTGGGAAGCGATGATTTCGAGCTGCCTCGATCAGGCCTCCGCTCTCCTCACGGTCGGACCGCTGACCGGATGTTCGCCTTGGCCCTCTCCTCATCGCCCCGGTCATGCATCCGGACCACGATTGCAGCCTCCGGCTCTGCTGTGGAGGGTGCAGCGATAATGGTTATTTCGGTTCGCTTCATCACCCGCTGGCCGCGCGAAATGCAGATAATCCGGAGGACCGCAGAATGTCCGCATCCAGGGATTTTCAAATCGCCGACGCAACGCTTTCTTTCTTGGAAGGAAACATCACCAAGGTCCCCGCGGACGCCATCGTCAACGCCGCCAATGCGCGGCTGGCCGGCGGCGGCGGCGTCGACGGCGCGATCCACCGCGCCGGCGGACCCTCGATCATGCGGGAGCTCGACGCCATCCGTCCCTCGATGGGACGCTGCGAAACCGGCCAAGCCGTCGTGACCGGCGCCGGAGAGTTGCCGGCCCGCTATGTAGTCCACGCCGTGGGGCCCGTCTATCGCGATGGACAGCAGGGTGAGCCTGATCTGCTGGCTTCCTGCTACCGCGTCTCCATGCAACTCGCCGCGGAAAAAGGCGCGCGCACGATCACGTTTCCTTCCATCTCAACGGGTGTCTACGGCTATCCGATGGCTGCCGCCGCCGAGATCGCTGTCGGAACCGTCGCCGCGGAGCTCCGCGCTCCCGAGTGCCCGATCGAGCGGGCGACCTTTGTTCTCTTCGGCGCGGAGGCCTTCGGAGTCCATGTCCGCGCCGCCGAACAATTTCTTGGCTGACGGAAGACGTAAGCTGTCAGCCGAGTCCCCTTCTTCGATTGCGAGTGGCTTTGCAGGATCGGCGAACGGCCGCGGAGCGCTACGCGATGATCACGGGCCGCGGCAACTGTGCGTTGTGCTCCAGGAACGTCTTCTTGACCTCCAGTTCCTCCGCCGTTGGCTGCACCACCCCGTTGACGTCCGTCGCCCGCGAGGTGACCGTGTGCTCGCCCGGCGTCGCACCGTCCCAGGCGAAGTTGAAGAACTTCCAGGCGTACTTCTCGCGCGTCGATTCCGGATCGAGCGTCGCCGGCTGCCACGGCCCGTCGTCGATCTTCACCTCGACCGAGCGGATAGGAGTACCGTCGTGCAGCACGACGCCGAAGATGTTGTGGCCGTTCCCGCGGCGGGTGACCCGCGCGATGAACGACTTCAACTGCATCCGCGTAATCGCCGTCTCCTTCCACTTCATCTCGCCGTTGACCATCTCGCCTTTCAGGGTGCGGTACCACCGCGCCTGGTACTTCCCGAGGTACTGGTCTCGCTGGACGTGGATCTCAGCGAGGAACTTGACGTTGGGCGCGCCGTACCATCCCGGCACGAGCAGGCGGACAGGACGGCCCTGATGAGGCGTCAGCGGTTCGCCGTTGAGGCTGTAGGCGAGCAGCGGCTCGTCCGACATCGCCTTGTCGCGCGGCAGGCTCCGGCCGTACTGCTGGTCGACCTTGTAGGTCCCTCTCCGGAACTGCACTTCCTCTTCGCCATGGTCGGCGCCAAGGAAGACGATCTCCCGCGCTTCGTCTTGTACCCCGGCGAGATCAAGCACCGCCCGCAACGGGACGCCCTTCCAGCGGCCGTTGCTCGACAACCCGTTCAGCGGCCCGCGGTTGCCCGAGCACTCGAACCCGAAGATGAGCTCGCGGCTGGGCATCGCGCTGAGGTCTTCGATCGAGAGCGCCAGCGGCTTGTCCACCAGGCCGGAGATCTGCAAACGGTACGTCGAGACGTCGATCTCGGGGTGGCCGTAGTGCTGCGTCGTGAAGAACTCGTCGGCCGACGTCAGGAAGCTGTTGATGTGCCGCACGTCGATGATGCGGCGGTCGGGCCCGCGAATCAGCTTGATCTCGTCCGGTAGGTCGGTGAACTCCATGAGCGTTTCGCCCTGCGCCAGGGCCGGAACCGCCCACTGCGGTATGCCGAGCGCACCCAGCCCCGCCAACGCGAGACTGTCTTTGAGAATGTCACGACGCGTGCTCTGTCTTGTCATGGTTGATCCCCTTCCACAATCATGCCGCCACCGGCGTCCGAGCCCGGCGGCCGCCCGAAACCCGAGAGCCCGAGCCTTGAACCAAGCTTGTCAGAACGTCGGTTGGCCGGCTTGTCGCACCTGATGAACCATCAGTCTCCGGCACGTTTCCCAGGTCCCTAATGGACGTAGTCAGGCTAGCACAGCACCATCCACGTCGTCCAAAACCGGGATTTCCCTGCGCGTATCAACGGCGTAGTTGTGTGTCACGTTCTGCAATAGGGTTGAGATCCAGAGGAAGGTTGTTTTCACTGTGCCTCATGCTCCCGGCCGGCTTGATCGCTGATGGCGTTGGGGTTCCGTGTCCTGACTTGTTCGACCAGCGTGCCGAAGAACACATCGAACGTCTGCGATGTCTCCAATATCGACGAGTCGGAGTTGAAATCCACCTCCACGAGCACGAAATCTTCCACGGTTCCTGTAGTCCAGGAGGGTGGCCTGCGGCCGGATAGTGCGGTCGCACGCTCTCGAAAAAGCTCGCACCACGTCGAGCCGTGCTTCTGGGAGAAGTAGTCTTCCGCGATGTTGAAGATCATGATGTAGCCGATCACGATCTCAGGTGAGTGGAGCTGTGCGTTCGTGACTTCACCGATCATGTCGTCGATTCGGTTGGGCACGGTGCCGCCGAGATTCTTCAGGAGCGACTTCAGGGAGACTCCCAGTCGGTACTTTCCGTCGTAGCGCCATGCGATGTCCCATTTCTTTTCGCGGCCGGCGCCAGGAATCGGCGCCTCCTTCTCCACGTCCGTCAGCCCGCGGCGCGTTAGCTCCTGGACGCAGAAGTCTGCCAGCACATCGAGTCTGGCTGTCGATGTCGCCTTGGCTTCCTTGACGGCTATTCGGTACAGAGCGTCGACGGCGTCCTGGGCGGTAATCATGCGCAGACCGCCTACGCAGTGGCGGGCAACCCGTGTTCCGTGTCGATCTCGCCGGCGCTTACGTCGGCTGTGCTCAGCAGGCTGTCAGTCTCGTTCCACAGCCGTGTCAGCGCTTGCTCGTAGTACACCGGGTCGACTTCGATGCCGATGCTGTTCCGGCCGCAGGCGGCAGCGGCAACCTGGGTGGACGCCGTGCCGGTGAAGGGATCGAGCACAGAGTCGCCGACGAAACTGAACATCCTGATGAGACGGTCGGCGAGGGCAACCGGAAAGGGCGCGGGATGATCTCGGGTCGACGCGCCGGTGATGTCGGTCCAGACCTGTCGGAACAGCGTCTTGAAGCTCGCCTCGGACACCAGGCTGAGCGTTCTAGCGGCGCGGCTCGGCCTCCGGTAGCCGCCTGGCTTCCGCTGCATCAGGATGAACTCGACGTCGTTCTTGATCACGGCGTTCGGCTCGTACGGTTTGCCCAGGAAGCCGCCGGTTCCCCGCTCCACTTCGTGCATCGCATTCGCGATCTTGTGCCAGATGATCGGAGACAGTTTGTCGAACCCGAGTGCCCGGCACCGGTCCTGAATCGAGGCATGCAGGGGAACCACGGTATGACGGCCGCCGTTCCTGCGCCGCGACAGACACACGTCACCTACCACGCAGATGAGCCGCCCGCCGGGCACGAGCGCCCTGTGACATGCGCGCCAGACCGCGTCGAGCTGATCGAGAAACTCGTCGTAGTCGGAAATCCAGCCCAGTTGGCCCTCACTCCGGCGGTACTCCTTCAGGGTCCAGTACGGCGGTGAAGTGAGCACGAGGTGAACCGACTCAGCGGGCAGTAATGCGTGGCGGGCGTCTCCAAGCAACAGCCGATGTCGGGTCGGTACTTGCCCCACCGCGGACTCGATCATTGCCATCGCGTCTGCGTCCTTCGCGATCCGTGGTAGATCGCGCGAGGGGTCCTCCAGGTGCCGGAACGGCTCTGGAACGAAAGTATCGAGTGGCGCTTTAGCGTTCATTTGGGGCTTGCGGCGCCAGCGGTGCGCCAGCGCCGCGCACCTGCCCGTTTAGCGCGAACAACTCATCAGGCCGCCTACCCGCAAATCGTAGCACGGTCCCGCGATCTGACGTTGCCCCCATTCGCACGGTGTCGACGTGGCGCCACGTGTGCCAGAGAATCGAGCGGACAGGATGATACGGTTCTCTGTTAACGGCGGTAGACCACACTGGTTCGCAATCGAACCTTGAAGAAGTCATGGCGGAGAGGGAGGGATTCGAACCCTCGGTAGAGGTTATTGCCCCTACGACGGTTTAGCAAACCGCTGCTTTCGACCACTCAGCCACCTCTCCGCTGTGAGGGTGAGCACGCGGCGATGGCCGCGGGAGTGGATCTTGCAACTCCAATCTATCACACGGCCGGTGTCCCGGAGGGTCGAGAATCGGGCGCGACGGGCCCGCTGGACGCGCATGCTCCCGAGCTGTCACGAAAGCCGCACGACTTGAACAGGCTCGACCCTAGAGAAGCGAGCTGAGGTACTTCGAGATTTCCGGGCGGTTCCAGTCTTCGGGGCCGATGTATTTGCGGATGACGATCCCCTCGGGGTCGATGAGATACGTTTCCGGGTACTTGGCCGTGCCGTAGATGGTGCTGACGGAGCGCTCCGGATCGCGCGCCGTGGGGAAGCTCACCGGCCGAATCTCGAGAAAGCGGTCGTACGCTTCCTTTTCCTCATCGACGCTCACGCCGAGAACGACGAGGCCGTCCCGTTGGAATCGATCGTGGACGGTGCTGAGAGAAGGCATCTCCTGAACGCAGGGCGGACACCAGGTCGCCCAGAAGTTGAGAAGCACGTACTTGCCTCGATAGTCCGAGAGGCTCATCCCGCTCCCGTCATCGGCGGTCAGGTTGAAATCGGGCGCGCGGTCGCCCACCTCGACATTGTAGACTTCGAGGTACGGTACAGCGCGGGTGAGGAGCACACCCAGCAGGATCAGGTTCACAACTCCGGCCCACGTCGCTCTGGAACTCCATGCCATAAAATGAGGTCTGGTTTCAATGTAACGACCTCGCCGGGATTCCGCAAATTGGTATTGATCACCCGCAAGGCTGAGTTTTCGGCCTCCCATTTCTGTGCCGTTCCCGGTTTGAGCGTTGCGGAGAACGAGGCGCTCTTCGGAAAAGCCGCCCGCCGCTCCGGTCACGGCCACAACTACGTCCTGGAGGTCACCGTCACGGGGGATGTCGATCCGGTGCACGGCATGGTCATGGATTTGAAGGTGCTCAAGGAGATCATCAACGAGAATGTGGTCGATCTCTACGATCACCGCTTCCTGAATCACGAAGTCGAGCCGTTCGACCGAGTCGTGCCGACGCCGGAGAATATCGCGAAAGACATCTGGCGGCGGCTGGAGGCGCCGGTCGAAGAGAAGGACTGCCGGCTGCACGGGGTTCGGCTGTATGAGACAAGCGACCTCTATGTAGACTACTTTGGGCCGCGGGAATCAGCGGCTCGGTAAGGATCGGTCTTGCAAGTGCGTCTTACTCGGCGGTATTCATTTTCGGCCTCGCACCGTCTGCACGCCGGCGTGTTGAGCGACGAAGAGAACGAGAGCCTGTTCGGCAAATGCAACAACCCGTTCGGCCACGGGCACAACTACGTCCTCGAAGTGAGCGTGACGGGCGAGCCCGGCGGGTTCGCGGGAATGATCGTCCCCCGCAAGAAGCTGGACGATTTCGTCGGACGCACGGCCCTGGACCGGATCGATCATACCGACCTCAACAACGACGTCAAGGAGCTGCGGGAGATCGTGCCGACGACCGAGAACCTTTCGTTGCTCGTGCATCGCTGGTTGAGTTCCTCCTGGGATGCGGAGTTCGGGGACGATGGAGCGAAGCTGGATCGCGTTCGGATCGAGGAGACGGCTCGCAATTCTTGCGAAGTGACGGGTTGACGGACGCCATGAGCATGAAACTGAACCTGCACGACCTCGTGGATGACGTGGAGTCTTCCGAGGAAATCGAGAACCCGACGATGTCGGAGTTCTATCGCCGATTGCTGCTGGAAATCGGCGAAGACCCCGATCGCGATGGGTTGCGGCGCACGCCGGAGCGCGCCGGCAAGGCGCTCGCCGAGCTGACGAAGGGCTATCGGATGGACGCAAAGCAGGTGTTGAACGGCGCGCTGTTCGAGGTCAGCTACGACGAGATGGTGATCGTGAAAGACATCGAGATGTTCAGTCTCTGCGAGCATCACCTGCTGCCCTTCTTCGGCAAGGTCCACGTCGCCTACATTCCGACGAAGAAGGTGATCGGGCTCAGCAAGGTGGCGCGGGTCGTCGAGATGTTCGCCCGCCGGCTGCAAGTCCAGGAGAGGCTCACCAAGCAGATCGCCGACACGATCCAGGAGGCGATCGAACCGGAGGGCGTCGGGGTCGTGATCGAAGCGCGGCATCTTTGCATGATGATGCGCGGTATCGAGAAACAGCACTCGTCCGCGGTGACCAGCGCCATGGTGGGGGCGTTCCGCGACAACCTGCAGACGCGGGAAGAGTTCCTCTCGCTGATTCAGCGACCGGCCGACGGGGTATAGGCCGACCGCCATGAGCGCCCTTGCGCGCCCGACCGTCGTGATTGTGGGGCGCCCCAACGTCGGCAAGTCCACTCTCTTCAACCGCATCACCGCGAGCCGCCGTTCGATCGTCGGAAACCAGCCGGGCATCACCCGCGACCGCATTCAGATGCGCGCCGTCTGGAAAGGGCGCTCGTTTGACCTGGTCGATACGGGTGGCATGCTGTTCGGCGAGAAGGAGGAGTTCCCCATCCTTGTCAATCACAAGGTGCATGAGGCGCTGGAGACGGCGGCTCACGTGATGCTCGTCGCCGACGGCCGTGCGGAGTTGACAAGCACCGACCGCGACTTGGCGGATCTGCTGCGCCGGGTCGGCAAGCCGGCCACGCTCGTGGTGAACAAGTGCGATACCCCCGCGTCCGACGGCGCCGCCGCGAACTTTCATGAGTTGGGGTTCGACGCCGTTTTGCCGATCTCCGCCGAGCACGGCCGCGGCATCGAGGCTCTTCTCGATCGCGTGACGGCCGATCTGCCTCAGGGTGAGGACGAGGATGACCCGGAGCGGCCGATCCGCGTCGCGATCATCGGACGTCCGAACGCCGGCAAATCGACGCTGCTGAATCGTTTGACCGGAAAGGAGCGGGCCATCGTTTCTCCGACGGCGGGGACGACCCGCGACGCCGTCGATGAGCAGGTCACGCGGCGGGGCAAGGTGTACCGGTTCGTCGATACCGCCGGGATCCGCCGAAAGGGCGCGACGCGGGAGATGGCCGAGAAGCTGAGCGTCGTCATGGCGCAGCGCCACATCCGGCTCGCGGATGCGGTCCTGTTCCTGGTCGACGCCGTGGAAGGCGTTGCGGCGCTCGACACCCGTATCGCGGGCTACGCGCACGAAGCGGGCAAGGCCGCCGTGGTGATCGTCAACAAGTGGGACTTGGTCGACGACAAGCGCCGGCGCCGGTTCGAGACGGACATGCGAGAGAAGATCAAGTTTCTCTCTTACGCCCCTGCGCGGTTTGTCTCGGCTCTCGAAGATAAGGGTATGCAGCAGATCTTCTCGTCGCTGCATCAGGTGGTGCAGGCATCCCGTCGCCGCGTGCCGACCGGTGAGCTGAACCGGTTCCTCGAAAGCGTCGACTTCGAGCGTGCGACGTATCCCGGAGCGCGGCGTCCGAAGATCCGCTACGTTACGCAGGCCGGCGTGGCGCCGCCGACATTCGTCTTCTTCATCACCGGCGATGACAAGTTCCATTTCTCCTTCGAGCGGTTCCTCGTGAATCAGATCCGCGCCGCCTTCCCGTTCGAGGGCACGCCGGTCGTCGTCAAGGCGAAGCGAAAACGCAGATCGGGATAAGATAAGGTCGGGACGGAGCGCCGTCCGGCGCCGATTTTCCAGCAGTCCCGAGAGATTCGCCAGTGGCTCGAACTCGTGTAGCCTTTCAAGGAGCGCGCGGGGCGTTCAGTGAAGACGCCGCCCGGCGCATGCTGGGGGACGCGATCGACTTCTTGCCTTGTGAGAGCTTCGAAGATGTGTTCCAGGCCTTGGCGGAAGGCAAGGTGGAAGCCTCGGTCGTGCCGATCGAAAATACGCTTCACGGCTCGGTGCACGAGAACTACGACCACCTGTTGAACTTCAAGCTGCCGATCGTGGCCGAGACGCGCGTGCGGATCGTGCACAACCTCATTGGCCGGCCGGAAGCCACGCTCTTGAAAGTCCGGACGGCGATCTCGCATCCGGTGGCGCTGCGTCAATGTCTGAACTTCTTCAAGAGCCGCAAGCGGATTCGCTCGCAGATCGGCTACGACACGGCCGGCAGTGTGCGGCAGATCATGGAAGAGAACGATCCGTCCGTAGCCGCGATTGCCTCCGAGACGGCGGCCGCGTATTATGGCGCCAAGTTGTTGAAGAAGTCGATCGAAGACGATCGCCAAAACTACACGCGGTTCTTTTTGCTGAAGCGCAAGGCCCCGCGCAGGGCGGCGAAGAAGGGTGTCCCGCTGAAGACCTCGATTGTCTTCTCGACCCCGAACAAGCCGGGAACGCTGTTCCGATGCCTGAGTGCGTTTGCCCTGCGTGACATCAATATGGACAAGATCGAGTCGCGCCCGTTTCGCGGACGGCTGTTCGAGTATCTCTTTTATCTTGATTTTCTGGGTTCGCCCGACGAGACGAACTGCCGCAACGCAATGTCCCATCTGCGTGAGATGACGGACTTCATGGCCGTCCTCGGGTGCTACCCGCAGGCGACCTGATCGGAGCGAAGAAATCTATGGCGGAATTGCAGAGCGATCAACCGATTGCGTTCAGAGAGGCGGAGTTTCCCGAAGAGGTCGCGCTGTTGCCGGTGCGGGATACCGTGCTATTCCCGCGGGCGGTGATGCCCCTGAACATCGGCCGGGAGAGCTCGATCTCGCTGGTGACATCCCTAGGGGAGGACAAGATTCTGGGCGTCGTGACGCAACGGGATCCGCGCATCGATGCGCCCGACCCGGACGACCTCTACCAACTCGGCACCCTGGCCGTGATCCACAAATCCGTGCGGATGCCCGACAACAGCCTGCTGATTTTCTGCGAAGGGTTGGAGCGCATTCGCGTCACGGAGTTCGTTTCGCAAAAGCCCTATTACACGGTGCGTTACGAGCAGGTGATGGAAGAAGGCGGGGAGACGACGCCCGAGATGGAGGCGTTGCGCCAGAACGCCATCCACGTGTTCAGTGAAGTGGTCGAACTGTCGCCGGCGCTCTCGGAAGACGCACTGACGATGGTGACCCATCTGGAGGAGCCCGGCCGCGTGGCCGACTTTATGGCCGCGGCGCTGCCGGGACTGGCGTCTCCCGAGAAGCAGGGTGTCCTGGAGACAACCAACGTCAAGCAGCGCATGGAAGACCTGATGCGCTTTCTGGTGAAAGAGCGCGAGGTTCTGCAGCTTCGCAGCAAGATCCAATCTCAGGTGCAGGATCAGCTTTCCGAATCGCAACGCGAGTTCTACTTGCGCGAGCAGATCAAGGCCATCCAGAAGGAGCTGGGCGAGTCTGACGAAAACGCCGAAATCGAAGAGTTGCGCGTGAAGCTCGACGAGTCCGGCATGCCCGACGACGTCAGGAAAGAAGCGCATCGCGAGCTGAAGAGGCTCTCGCGAATGTCCCCCGCAGCCGCCGACTACACGGTCACGCGGACCTACCTCGACTGGCTGGTCGTGCTGCCGTGGGAAAAGACCTCGGACGGCTCCGTGGACATCATCAAGGCGAAGCAGGTGCTCGACGAAGACCACTACGATCTCGAGAAGATCAAGGAGCGCATCCTCGATTATTTGGCGGTCCTGCAGCTCAAGCCGTCGCTCAAGGGGCCGATCCTGTGCTTCGTGGGGCCGCCGGGGGTCGGCAAGACTTCGCTCGGGAAATCGATTGCTCGCGCGCTCGGCCGTGAATTTGTGCGGCTTTCTCTCGGCGGCGTTCATGACGAGGCGGAAGTCCGCGGCCACCGCCGGACCTACATCGGAGCGTTGCCCGGACAGATTATCCAGAGCTTGCGCCGGGCGGGAACGAGAGACCCGGTCTTCATGCTGGATGAAATCGACAAGCTGGGCCGCGACTTCCGGGGCGATCCGT
Source organism: Bryobacterales bacterium (assembly GCA_026713545.1). Taxonomy (GTDB): domain Bacteria; phylum Acidobacteriota; class Terriglobia; order Bryobacterales; family UBA6623; genus JAPPLB01. Next base: position 41,605 of record JAPOOG010000064.1, on the reverse strand, counting down.
CAGCGGCGTTGCTGGAAGTGCTCGACCCGGAGCAGAACAGCACCTTCCGGGACAACTACCTTGACGTGCCTTTCGATTTGTCGAAAGTCCTGTTCGTAACGACGGCCAACGTGATGGACCCCGTGCCGGATGCCCTGCGCGACCGCATGGAAGTGCTCCACCTGCAGGGATACACCGAATCCGAGAAGATACAGATCGCCTTCCAGTATCTGATCCCTCGGCAGATCTCCGAGAACGGCCTGAAGGCGTCTGATATTCGCTTCAGCGAGGACGCGGTGTCGCACATCATTCGCCGCTACACGCGCGAGGCCGGCGTGCGGAGCCTGGAGCGGGAGATCGGGACCGTCTGCCGCAAGCGGGCACGGCGCATTGCGCATGACAAGTCGCTCGCGGAACAGCAGGCCGACGCGAACAAGACCGTGAAACCGAAGAAGCGTTCCGTCTTGCGGGTGAGCCGCAGGAAAGTGGAAGAGGCGCTCGGCGCCCCGAAGCATCGCAAGGCAGAGGAAGTCGCAAAACGGACGCGGCGCCCCGGGGTATCGGTCGGTTTGGCGTGGACGCCCACCGGCGGCGACGTGCTTTACCTCGAAGCAACGCAGATGCCGGGCGCGGGCAAAGGGCTCACGCTCACCGGTCACCTCGGCAAGGTCATGCAGGAATCGATGCAGGCGGCGCTGAGTTGGGTGCGGGCCCATGCGAATCAACTGAACATACCGCCGGCACATTTCAAAGAGCACGACTTGCATCTGCATGTCCCGGCCGGCGCGATCCCGAAGGACGGTCCCTCGGCAGGCATTACCGCCGTGACGGCGCTGGTCTCTCTCATCTCCGGGCGTTGCATCAGGAAGGAGTTGGCGATGACCGGCGAAACGACACTCAGCGGTCTGGTCCTGCCCGTCGGCGGCATCAAGGAGAAAGTGCTGGCGGCTCGGCGCTCCGGTGTCAAGACGGTTATCCTGCCGGCCGAGAATGAAGTTCAGGTAAAAGAGGACCTCAAGAGCGAGCAGCTCGGTGATCTCGAGATCAAGTACGTCGAGACCGTGGATCAGGTGATCTCGCTGGTTCTCGAACCGCCCAAGGACGCCGGCAAGACCGCCCCCAAGACGCGCAGACGCCCCGCGCGATCTCACACCGTCAGCCCCGTGGCGAGTGCCTGACCTTTGGCCCTCATCACCATATCGGAACGTTTCTGCGCCGCCAGACGTGAGGGAGGCGGGCTGGTGTCGTCACCCTGCTCACACTGAACCGAGAGATCGCAGCAGCCCCCCGCGTTCCACGGGACTTCCACTACGGGCTGTCCCTGCCGGTGCAGTAGATGGTTCCGTAGCTTACTCGGTAGCCGCGCGGATGGCGGCCAGGGTGTTCTTGGCTTCGCCTTGGTAGGGGTTGGGTTCCTTGGCGGCGATGGCCATCCACTTCGTGGCCTGCCCGATGTTGTCGCCGGCGATGTCGAGCTTCACATAGCAGATGCCGAGCATGTAGGCCAGGATGCCGTAGTGCTCGCCGCCCCTTTCCTGGATGGGGCCGATGGTCGTGAGCAATTGCTTGCGGCCGTCCCGGTAGCCTTGCGCGGCATTGCCGGCCTGCAGAACGGTCAGCTTACCCAGCATATAGTTGCCGTAAGCGGTGAATAGTTCCTTGTTCTTGGTCCACTCTTCTTCGGTTTGGTTTTCGGGCTTGGCCTTTTGGTTCATTACTTGAACGAGTTGCTCGGCGTAGCCCTTCGCTTTGTCATATTGCGCTTGGCGGACGGCGCTCTCGGCCAGTGTGAACAGGTAGTTTTCGTTTCCCGGGTTCTTCTGGACGGCCGCTTCCATGGCGGCCAGCATCTTCTCGACGTCGCCCATCTGCTGGTACGACTGAACATAGTAGTCGTCGAGTACGCCCGCATACTGCCCCTCGGGATAGAGTTCCCTGAGTGCGTCCATGTACTCGATCTTTTTTGCGGGATCGGTGATCTTGAACAGCGAAGCGTACAACGAGTATTCGATGTACTGCAGGACGCCCTTGGCGTAATCGATCTGAGCCTGCCAGGCTTCGACTTCGTCCTCGTATTCCGGTTCGGGAAGCTGGGTGTCTTTCTCGGCATAAGGCCTGGTCGCGAGTAGATGCGGAAGCAGGTTGTCGAAATCCTGCTTGCCCTCGTAGCCCTTGGTCAGGTTCTGACGAATTTCGACATCCTCCGGCACGGCCTCGATCAGCTTCTCTCCGTAAGAGATCACCTTGTCGAAATTGCCGGCGGCGAGATGGAGTCCCTGGAGTTGCAGGTAAACGTAGTTGATGGCGTCGTGGTCACTGTATCTCTCGACGAAGGTCTCGAGGAGCTGCATTCTCGTGGCGTCGTCCTCGGCCGTGCCGGCCTGCGAAATCAAGGAGCCTTGTTCGGTCTCCGTATTGATCGAAGGGTTACGAATGTCCATGACCTGAGCGAACGCCAAGGCGCAAGTCATGAGAAAAATCGCAAGCGCGGCCGGTAGTCGTTTCATCGTGTTCTCCCTTGGCTCGTGGATACTCAAGCATACTACGCCAACATCGCACGGGAATCAAGACGGGCATGCGGCGCGGCTCGCAATGAATGTACAAGGGAAAGAACTCGCTGGCCCGAACGGTCGGCGGATAAGGTGTGGAATGGCGGCTCCGAGTTTCTTCCTGGGATAATCTCTGGGTCCCCCGTGCCGAAAGGGATTGTCTCTTGCTCGGTCGAATGCACACTTCAAGGTTTGTTGTCTTGTTTGCGGCGGCCCTCGGGTTCGCCGCGATCTTGCCGCGGGCGGCGGCTCAGGCCCAACCCGTCACCTACGAGCAGCTCAGGAAGGCCGCCGGCGATAGCTCATCGTGGTTGATGTATGGCCGTGACTACTACGGCCACCGCTACGTTGAGCTGGACCAGATTACGCCCGCCAACGTGAACCGGCTGCATCCGGTGTGGGTGTTCGCGACCGGTGGTGAAAACCGCGGCTTGGAGGCAACACCGCTGATTCACAACGGTGTGTTCTACGTTTCGGCCGATGGGTCTCGCGTCTTCGCCATCGACGCGCGAACCGGAGCAAGGAAGTGGGGCTACGATCCCAAGCTTTCCGACGAGACGGAGCGCGTTTACTGCTGCGGCTCGATCAACCGCGGCGTGGCGATCTGGGGCGAGTTGGTCTACGTCGGGACGATGGACGCCCGGCTCGTCGCGCTCGACATGCACACTGGCGATGTGGTGTGGGAAGTCGAGGTCATCGATTGGGAGCAGGGCTACAGCATTACCGGCGCCCCCTTGGTCGTCAAGGATATGGTGCTCACCGGTGTGGCCGGAGGCGAGTTCGGCATTCGCGGCTTTGTCAAGGCCTTCGACGCGAAGACCGGTGAGCCGCGTTGGACGGCGTACACGATTCCTGGTCCCGGCGAGCCGGGCAACGACACGTGGCCCGGCGACACCTGGAAGCACGGCGGCGGCTCGACCTGGACCACCGGCGTCTACGACCCGGACCTGAACCTCGTCTATTGGAATACCGGCAACGCCGCACCCTGGAATTGCCACGTCCGCAAGGGCGACAACCAATGGACGGCGGCCACAATCGCCATCAATGCCGATAGCGGCGGCATCGAGTGGGGCTTCCAGTACACGCCCTGGGATTGTTGGGATTACGACGCCGTCAGCACGCCGTTGCTGGCGGACGTCGGCCTTGGTTCCGACGGCTTGGTCAAAGCGCTCTTCCACCACGACAAGAACGGTTTCTTCTACGCGCTGGACCGCACGAACGGCAAGTTCATCTACGGCGATCCGATTGTGCCGGGCATCAACTGGGCCTTCGGACTCGATCCCGTGACCGGCCGCCCGAAGGTAAACCCGGACATGATCGCCGAGTCAGGCGGGCCCGAAGTGGGCCCGATCATTCCCAGCCTCGAAGGCGCGATCGACTGGCAGCCTCTGGCCTACAACCCGCAACTCGAAACGCTGTACTTCATGTCGAATCAGTGGGCTATGGGATACAAGTTTTGGGCCGAGGACACTTTCGAGCCTCCGACCAAAGGCGAGTGGTACCTCGGCGCTGACTATCAGCAGTACCTGACCAGCGACCACCCCGGCAACTTCGTCGCTTACGACGTGGTGAACCGCAAGGTGGTGTGGCGCGCCGTGAGCCCCGCGCCTTTCTGGGCGGGCGCCGTCGCGACGTCAAGCGGACTCGTGTTTACGGGCGATATGCGCGGCTACTTCATGGCGTTCGATGCACGTACCGGCGCGGAGTTGTGGAAGTTCCAGACCGGCTCGGGGATCATCGGCAGCCCGATCACTTATGAACTCGACGGGATCCAGTATCTCGTGGTGCCGTCCGGCGGTATCGGCGGCGACATGACGTTCTACTACACCGAGCCGAAGGCCGGTAATCTCTGGGTCTTTGCGCTGGATGGAGGGGGCCCGGCGCGTGTCGCTCCGGGAACCAACCTGACGCTTCTCGAAGGCGGCCTGCCGCGTGTGGGGCAGCCGGGGCACACCCTCGGCGGCCGGGTCTTGCCGGGTTACGGTTTTGCGCCGACCGAAGGGGGCGAGCCGAGCACGGCCGCGGCGGCGCCGCCTGCACCGCCGCCCGGTCCGGCAGAGTTGCGAAACCCGCTTCTGGGCCGGGCGGACGCGATCGCTGCCGGTGAACGGATCTACCGGGGACGCTGCGCAGGTTGTCATCGATCCGGCGGCGGGGCGGCGGGGCCGAGCCTTTTCAGGACCGGGCTCAGCCCGGCGCAGTTCGTCGACACGGTGACGAAAGGGCGGCCCGGCACCGCCATGGCCCCGTTCGCCGAAATCCTTTCGCGGAACGAAATGTTGCAGGTCCATGCCTTTCTTCTCTCTCGCGACTCGCTCTAGCCGCTTTCACGATAGGAACCGCATGGCGCGTAGACCCTCGGACGGGGGACACCCGTAAGGCGACGCTCGATCATCTCTTGATTCCGCCTCGGCTGAGCGGGTCGCTGCAAGGTGATCCGGCTGTGGTAGGTTTATGCGATATGAAACTTCGATCCGCTTGGTTGCTTCGAGTTGGTTTGGTCTTCCTCACGGCCTGGGTCTGGGCGTTTTCGTCCGGACGGCAGGCGGCCTCGGCACCGAAGTTGAACTGGTACAAGGGCAATCTTCACACGCATACGATCAACAGCGATGGCGACAGCACGCCGGATGCGGTGGCGCGCTGGTACAAGGAGCACCGCTATCAGTTCCTGGTGCTCACCGATCACAACTACTTCACGAACCCGGGGCCGCTGAATTCGTTCTTCGCTGCGGACGAGCGATTCTTGCTGATCGCCGGTGAAGAAGTCACGTCGCGGTACGAGGAAAAGCCGGTCCACGTCAACGCCTTCGGGCTTCGCAAGACCATCCCGCCGGCTTTCGGGCACAGTGTCCTGGACACGATTCAGAAGAACGTTGACGCGATCCGGGCGGCTGACGCAGTGCCTTCCCTGAACCACCCGAACTACCGTTGGGCGGTGACGCCGGACGAGTTGGCGCGGGTCAACGACATGAAGCTGTTCGAGGTGTACAACGGGATTCCGACGACCCATAATTTCGGAGGGGGTGGCTCGCCCAGTTTGGAGGCAATGTGGGACGTGGTGCTGAGCGTGGGCCGTGAGGTCTATGGCATCGCGGTCGACGATGCGCACAACTTCAAGGAATTCGGGCCGACGCTTTCGAATCCGGGCCGCGGCTGGGTTTCGGTGCTGGCGCCGGAGCTTTCGGAAGCCGCGATTGTGCAAGCTCTGGAGCAGGGGAGGTTTTACGCATCCACCGGCGTGAATCTCGATACCGTCGAGCGCTCTTCGAAGGGGTTGGAGATCGCGATCCGGGAAGAGTTGAATTTTAAGTACACGACACGCTTCATCGGCAAGGGTGGCAAGGTGCTCGCTGTGGTTCACGGGCTGGAGGCGAAGTATGAGCTTCGTCCCGGCGAAGCTTATGTGAGAGCGACGGTGACCCGGTCGGATGGCAGGTATGCCTGGGTGCAGCCGGCCTTCGGCGGTTAGCCTGCATGTCACACCGCGTGGCGAGGCGAAGTGCGTGAGAGAGCCGCCAGGACGAGGCGCGAGCCGCTGGGCGCGCGCAGGGGTAGCGGTTATCTCGCCTCCTTCACCCCTCGGGTCACGAAACACGGCCTTCGAGACCGAGTGTCGTGCGGCAATACTCCACTGCCTGCTCGACGTCGCGGCGCTCTTCATCGACAAGGAACTCTTTGAACGCCGGGCTGTCCGGAGACGCGCCCTGTGGTCCGGGCGGCGCATTCTCATAAGGCGAACCTGACCGTGCGCGCCGCAGGAACTGGGCGAAGACCCAGGCCGGGACATCGCGATAGTGTCTCCAGAACGTCTCATCCCAATAGCGGAAGATCCGAGCTGTGCGGGTATTGATGATCTCGAGTGAGAAAACTTTGCCGGGGCACAACTCGGCGTAGCGTTCAGCCACCTTGTCGATCTCGACATTGCCCGAGCCCATCGGCACCCATTGCACCGCCCCGCCGCCCGGAACCTCCCAGATCGCCGAATCGCGCATACCGGAGGTCAGGACATAAGGAGCGAGGGTTTCGAGAGCCAGCAGAGGATCCTCCAGGGTCCAGGCTGCGTTGCCGGCGTCATAGAGCGCCCCGACGTACTCCGGTCCGGCTTCCTTGATGAGCATCCGAAGCTGGCGGGATTGCAGGTCGCCGGCGTGATTCTCGACCGCAATCTTCAGGCCCAGGTCAAGCGCTTCGGAGCGAACCGCCTTGCAGGTCTTGATGGTGTTCTCGATGTGCTGTTCCAGGGGGATCGGCCCTTCACGGTCCTCCGAAGTGCCGAGAAAACACCGAACGATCGGTGAGCCCAGCCGCCGCGCAACCTGGAGCATGCGGCGGAGCTGAGCCGCGGGCGTGCCGTGCTCGGGCTCGAAACGATGCGACGTCTCGCAGATCGAGGTGAAGCCGACTTCAAGATCGAGACCGAGGCGGTCGGCATGAGACTTGACCCGGTCGAGGTGGGATCCTTCCATACTGCCCAGGAAACGCGGTTCGGAGAAGTGCGCCGTCTTGACCCCGAGCTGCGCGCTGTAGTCGAGCAGTTCGAAGGCCGTCCATTTCTGAGAGCGCAGGCTGAAGAGATCGAGACCGAGTTTCATGAGAGGTTCATCAGTAGGCGATGCATGGCCCATGTTAGCGAACCGCAACCGGGTCTCTCCGCCCCGGACTTCACTCGGATGAGCCGGAAAAAAGCGGGAGGACCTCTGTAGCTTCAGGTTGTGTCGACGTAGTGTGAATTGTTCCCAATGTGAGCCAGGCAGAAAGTTCCCCTATGGCCAAAAGGTACTGAAGCCCTTCAGTCTTGTTTTTACATCTCCGGCCTGCCTAGCATGAGGACAGTGGGGTGGGAATCCTGGCCCCCGCGAAGGAAATGCGCAGAAAAAATCGAGGAGGTGAGATCACGCCCATGAGTCTCCGGCGAATGCTGCCTTTGTCACCACCTGGCGAGGCGGAGTGCCTGCCTGCTGCAGGCAGGCGTGAGAGGGCCGGCAGAACGAGGTGCGAGCCGCCTGCGCCTGAAACACGTCCGGTAAGGTTTTTCACGAAACACGAGACACGAAACACGGCTTTTTCGTCTGTTCGGTTCGCTGTTGTTGCACAACGATAGCACCACCAGGAACCGCCGCCCGAACCGCCGAACCCACTGCTAAATCAATGCTTTCCTGCCCTCTACTTCCAATTTTTTGCTGCAAACTGTTGCGCACAAGTGCAGAACGGGGGTACGGAGGTGTGCACATGTCCTCGCACCGTCAACTGTTCTGGGTGGGCCTCACGACGAGCGCCGTTTGCAGGGATATCCTGCAAAAGTGCGAGAATCCCGTTTGTCCCAGGAAAATGCGCGAAGCGCAGCGTTCGCCGTAGCTCCCGTAGCCCTCCGGGCTGCTTGGGCTGCGGCGAACACCAAGGGAACCCATGTTGAGAAAGGGGAACGTTCCAGATTGCGTCGGCACGGCAGCTTCGGGGCGTTGCGCTATGATTATTGTGGAGTTTTGCGATTCGCCGGGAGCCCTCTCGTTGGTTGGCAAAAGGGTGCGTTCGGCGAAAAGAAACCTGGACGCTGAGAACGGAATGCCGCAGAGTCGACGGCTGTTGCTATCCAGCGGCGCGATACTGATCGCCGCCTCGGTCGTGTTCGCCGCCTCGGTCGGAGTCGAGCCGGAGTACCGCGATTCAGAGCGCAAGTTCTGGTCTCTTCAAGAACGAAGCTGCCCTGCCGTCCCGGCGTTTTCGAATCCGAGTGATCAAACCTGGGTTCGCAACTCGATGGACGCCTTCGTTCTCGAGAAGCTCAAGGAAAAGGGGCTGCGGCCGGCTCCCGAAGCGGACCGAGCGACCTTGATTCGCCGCGTGACGTTCGACCTGATCGGCTTTCCTCCGTCTCCTGGCGAGGTCGCCGATTTCGTATTCGACCGCTCGCCTGACGCTTACGAAAAAGTCGTGGATCGTCTTCTTGCGAGCCAACACTACGGCGAGCGCTGGGGACAGCGATGGCTCGACCTGGTGCGTTTCGCCGAGACCGAAGGCTTCGAGTACGATCGCACGATGCACGGCTCGTGGCGCTTCCGCGACTACGTGATCCAGGCGTTCAACAACGACAAGCCCTTCGATCAGTTTGTCCGTGAGCAACTCGCCGGCGATGAGATCGGTCCGGACAACCGCGAGATGCAGATCGCGGCGGGGTTCCATCGCCTCGGCGCGGTACGCCGGAACGCCGGCAACCAGGAAGTGGCGAGCAGCCGCAACGAAGTGCTCACCGAGCGGACCGACATCATCGGAGCGGCTTTTCTCGGCCTGACCGTGGGTTGCGCCCGCTGCCACGACCACATGTTCGACCCGATCCGGCAGAAGGACTATTACCGCTTGCAAGCCTTCCTCGCGGAAACACAGGAGCACCAGATTGTTATCGCGCCGCAAGAGGAGCAAGACTACGTCAAGAGCACCACGGAGCGTATCGAGAAGCAGATCAAGAAGCTCCGGGGTGAGACGAAAGGCCTGAAAGGCGAGGAGAAAGAAGCGGCAGAGAAAAAGATTCAGGCCCGGATCAAGGAACTGGAGGCGCAAATCCCCAAGCCGCTTCCAGCCATCGCGAGCATCAGGAATGACCGCGAGAAGCGATCGCCCATTCACCTCCTGGAGCGGGGGAATTACGCGAGGAAGGGCGAAGAGGTCGGCATGCGGCCTCTGGGCGTTCTCCTTCCCGACGGTGAGCCGGAGATCCCTAAGGACACTCCGAATCCGAAGACGCGGCTCGCGCACTGGCTGACTGACCCGCAACATCCGCTGACGGCGCGCGTCGCCGTGAACCGCATGTGGGCGTCTCACTTCGGGAACGGGATTGTCAATACCCCCAACGACTTCGGATTCATGGGCGACCGCCCGAGTCACCCCGAGTTGCTCGATCACTTGGCCAATGCCTATGTCGACGGCGGTTGGAAGGCCAAACCGATGCACCGCATGATGGTGATGAGCAGCACCTACCGGCAATCTTCGCTGTCTCCTGACGAGAAGAGGGCAACGGAGGCAGACCCGCAGAACCGGCTCTTGTGGAAGTTCAACCGGCGGCGTCTGGAAGCCGAAGAGATTCGGGATGCGATGCTGGCGGTTAGCGGCAAGCTGAATCCGAAGCGGGGCGGGGAAAGCATCATGATCCCCGTGGAACAGGAACTCGTGGACTCGTTGTACAAGCCGCACCAGTGGCAAGTCGCCAAGAACTCCGAAGACCACTATCGCCGATCGGTCTATCTGATTGCGAAGAGGAATCTGCGGCTGCCGTTCATGGAAGTGTTCGATCAGCCGGCCTTGATGACGAGTTGCGCCCGCCGCGAGGCAAGCACTCACGCTCCTCAGGCGCTGGAATTGCTCAATGGCCGGACATCGAACGAACTCGCCGAGGCCTTCGCCAAGCGCCTGGTGCGGGAGGTGGGCAGGAGCCCGGCCCAGCAGGTCGAGCGCGCCTATTTGCTCACCACCGGGCGGATGCCTGGCGCGACCGAAAAGCGGCTTGCCGTTGCGTTTATCGAGAAGCAACCGTTGAGGGAGTTCGCCTTGGCGATGTTCAACTTGAACTCTTTCCTCTACCTGAACTGATATGCCGGAACATGTTCGATTCACCCGCAACCGGCGGGAGTTCATCCGTGACGGCTTCTGTGGTTTCGGTGCTTTGGCGCTGGCCTCGATGCTCCGGCGCGAGCGGGCTCGTGGGGCGAACCTGAATCCTTTGGCGGCCAAACCGCCGCATCACAATGCCAAGGCGAAATCCGTCATCTTTCTGTTCATGGCGGGCGGGCCGAGCCAGGTCGAGACGTTCGACCCCAAGCCGTTGTTGAACGAGTTGCACGGACAGCCGCGCCCGAAGGAATTCGGAGAGGCGAAGTACCAGTTCGTCAAGGAAGACGCCAAGCTCCTCGGTACCAAGCGGGTTTTCAAGAAGTACGGCCGGAGCGGCATCGAAGTCTCTGACCTGTTTCCCTATACCGCCGAGTGCATCGACGACATCGCGGTGTTGCGAAGCTGCCATGGCGATATGGTCGTCCATTCGGCGGCGCAGTACGAACTGTTCACCGGACGTATCGTGCCGGGCTTCCCGAGCATGGGGTCGTGGACCGTCTTCGGTCTTGGGTCCGAGAGCGAATCTCTGCCCTCGTATGTAGTGATGCCTGACCCCGACGGGGCGCTCGAGGCAGGCCAGCCGATGTATATGCACGGCTTCCTGCCGGCGGTGTATCAGCCGACAATGTTCCGATCCGGTACTCGGCCGGTTCTGAATCTCGACCTGCCTCAGGGGGTCTCGCTCGACCAACGCCGGGAGACGCTCGACCTGATTCGCAAGCTCAACGAGCAGACCCTGGCCGAGGACGAAGATGAATTCGGTGCGCGGATCAAGGCTTACGACTTGGCGTTCAAGATGCAGATGGAAGCGCCAGAGGTTTTGGATCTCGGCAACGAGCCGCAGGAGACGTTGGATCTCTATGGGGTCGGAGTCGAGCCGACGAATGACTATGGCCGACGCTGCCTGCTGGCGCGACGATTGGTGGAGAGCGGCGTGCGGTTCGTGTGCGTTGTTTCCGGCGGCGGTCCCGGCAACTTGCAGTGGGACGCCCACAAAGACATCGAAGAAAACCATCTCCGCATGGCGTCGGAGACCGATAAACCGGTGGCCGGTCTACTGAAGGATCTCAAGCGCCGCGGCTTGCTCGATGAAACATTGGTCCTGTGGGGTGGCGAGTTCGGACGATCGCCTGAAGCCCAGGGTGGGGTCGGCCGCGATCATCACAACTTGGGTTTCTCGATGTGGATGGCCGGTGGCGGAATCAAGGGCGGCCAGACGGTCGGAGCTACCGATGCGATCGGGCTTCGCGCGATCGAGAAGCCCTACCACTTCCGCGACATCCACACCACGATGCTGCACCAGCTTGGGTTGAACCAGGACGGCTTGAGCTATCTTCACATGGGTCGTAAAGAACGGCTGACCCAGGTTCACGGCCGGGTGATCTCGGAGATTGTTTAAGGCTGCTTCTCTCCAAAAGCAGGAGCCGGGTGCCGCGGTTGCTATGATTGCCCCCATGATCGCCAAGCGCTTAGGGATTCTTCTTGGGTTTGCGGTATGCCTCTGGTGGGTTGCCGAGATCTCGACGGCGGGACGCAACCTGCCCACCCCTGGGGACGAATATACATTCGAGACGTCCCGACAAGGGTTCCAGCCCGTCAACTATCCGGGTCCGCTGACGGATCTCGACATGGTGCGGATCCTGCTGCGCCGGGATGGGGATTTTCACATGCCGTTGACGGTGTCGTTCCGCCGCTGGCGGCGCGCCGGAATACCGGAGCTATGGGATCTCGATCTTCCTGGTGTGCTCAAGCTGCGCCTCAACTCGTCAGGGCTTGAGGTCGTCGCGAAGCCCGACAGCCTGCGCCTGGGTCTGCGGGAAACCTGCAACCTGCCCGTGATGCTGCGGAACGAGTTGGATAAAACGAAGGACATCAAGATTATCGCGACCATCGGCGACATCGGACCGACCGATCGTTGGACGGCATCGGCTGGACGTGTGACGTATGCCTTGCTGAACCTCCGGCCGCAGTCGCTCGAACCGCGCGAAGCCACGGTCCGGGTCTTCGCCGGAATCGATATCCCCTCTGCAGGATCGCCGCCCGAAAGCCGGATTGGGGCGACGACTCGTTTCCCGATCGAAGTCATGCGCTGGGGAAGGTTGAGCGTCAGGACGGAGGAGGACGGCGCAGCGGTTGCGGCCCGCGTCTACGTGCGCGGTTCCGACGGCCTTGCCTATGCGCCCGACGGACGGGCCGGCGACGCCACGCTCTCCCGCATCACGTGGACCCACGGTGACTACTTCTACTACAGCCGTGGCGAGCACGAGATCCGCATTCCCGAGGGAACAGCCTCGATCGAGGTGGTTCGGGGAATCGAGTACAAACCCGTCAAGCATGACGTCGAAGTGCTCGCAGGCGAAACGACCGCTGTCACCATCAAGCTCGAGCGCACATCCCACTTGGCGAAGGGACACTGGTATGGCGGCGATCTCCACACGCACGTCAACTACAACGACCACGAGTTCATGACACCGGAGGACATTCAGACCCAGGTCCTCGGCGAGGACCTCAACTACGCGAACTTGATGGTTGCGAACTCGACGGGGCCGCAAGTTCACGACGAGCAGTATTTCGAGGGGCGTCCTCACAAGTTGAGCGATCCGACGCACATCCTCTACTGGGGCGAGGAAATGCGGAACAACGGTCCCTATGGGCATATGTGCTTCACGGGTCTGAAACAACTAGTCAAGCCGCTCTACACGGGTTTTAGCGATACCTCGTACCCGCACGATTATCCGCCGAATCACGTCCAGGCGTGGGGCGCCAAGCAACAGGGCGGCGTCGCGAGCTATGCCCATCCGGGATATCGCTTCACCTCCGACCCGCAAACCATGAGCGCTCGTGAAATGCCGGTAGACCTTGCACTCGGCTCTGTCGATGCGATGGATGTAATGAGCAACTCGAACGAAGACGCCGCAACGCCCTACTGGTACCGTCTGCTGAACACCGGCTTGCGCTGTGCGATCTCCGCCGGCACCGACAGCTTCACGAACCGTCGCCATCATTGGATTCCGGGCGGCCACCGTGTCTATGTCTACACCGGTGATGCACTCAACGCCGGCGACTGGGTCGAGAACTTTCGAAATGGGCGGAGCTTCGCGACGAATGGCCCGATTCTTCGATTTAAGGTGAACGGCCGACTCCCCGGCGACGAGCTCAAGATCTCGTCCGGTGACACGGTTCGCGTGGAGGCGTCGGCCACCTCGCTCGTCCCGATGAAACGACTGGAGATCGTGGTCAACGGCGAGGTGGTCGCCAGCGAGGAACCTCGCGCGGATGGATCATTCGTTCTGCTTGCGAAAGAGATCCCTGTTGCGGAGGGCTCCTGGGTTGCCGCTCGTGTGCGCGGCGATTTCCACCGCTATCTGGTCAATGACACCGATCTGTACGCACACACGAGTCCCGTGTATCTGACCGTCGACGGTGAAGGAGTCTCGCGCAAGGAGGACGGGCAGTTCTTCGTCGCCTGGGTCGACCAGTTGATCTCAAGAGTCCAGGACAAAGGTCGATTCGCTTCCGAAGAGCAGCGTCAGGAAGTGGTCGCACTGTTCAAGAAGGCGAGGGCCTATTACGAAGGGGTTGCCGCCGAGGGCCGATGAAGGGCATGATTACCGGTAAAGGCGCCCTCTTTCCATCCGAGCACACCGTATTCGAGGACGAGCAGACCGGCGCGCGGGTCCATCAACTTACGAATCATCCATCGATCAACCATCCGACGTACTTCTTGCAGAGCTCATTTACGCCCGGCCAAGAGGCCCTGGTCTTTGCGTCCTACCGCACGGGGCAGGCGCAACTCTTCGAAGTGGGCGTCTTCGATGGCGAGATCCGGCAGCTTACCAGTGACGGCCCGATCCATCCGTTTTCTCCCGCCATCGCCCCTGACGGCGAATCGGTCTATTTCGTACGCGGTGGATCGGTCTTCGTGATCGACCGCGACAGCCTGGAGGAGAGACTCATCGCCGAATTCGACGGGCAACTCGGCGAATGCTCCCTCAGCCGCGACGGTCATTGGTTCGTAGCTGCCTGCAAGACCGGACAGCAGAACAGCGTCGTCGTGGGACATACCTCGGCAGGCCGCCAGCAGACCATACCCTTCGATCGAACCGTTATTCATCCGCAATTCTCGCCAGTCGATTCTGAGTGGATCGAGTTCGCGGCCGACCCGGCGCCACGGATGTTCCGGATGCGTCGCGACGGCTCGGAGATCGAATGCTTGTATGAGCACGACAACGACGAGTTCGTGGTTCACGAGACCTTTCTCGGCGACACCGGCGATCTGGTGTTCACGGTTTGGCCGAGGGCGCTGAAGCGCATGAGCTGGGAGACGAGAGCAATCCATACCATCGCGGAGTTCAACGCTTGGCATATCACGCCCAACCGCGCTGGCACGAAGATCCTGTGCGACACGAATCAGCCTGACATCGGCATTCAGCTTGTGGACGTCGCGACGGGCGATCTTGAGACCCTTTGCTACCCTCAAAGCTCAAACGGCGGGACGCAATGGCTGACGTCCCGCTATGCCGTAGCCGAAGATTGGGCGGCGGCGTGCGCCGAGGCTGACAAGGACAAGGCCCTGAGTTGGATGGAGATGTCGATCGATACCGTTTACGGCCCCCAGTGGACTCATCCCCACCCGTCGTTCTCACCGGACGAATCGATGATTGCCTTCGCCAGCGACCGGTCGGGACACACGCAGGTTTACGTTGTCGAAATTTCGGCTGGCATCTGAGCGGAAGGTCGCGGAGCCAACAGAGTTCGCAGGCTACCAGGCGTCGGCGTAACGGTAGCCGTAGGGGTCGGCACCGGCGGAGATGACACCGTTGGGGGTTCTCAGGACGGCCACGGGCGCGGAGCCGCTGTTCCAACGGCTGCGGCGCTCGACTTGATGTCCGAGCTGTTTGAGAGCCGCTTCGACGGAAGCCGGAATCCGTTCATCCAGCAAGAGAAGATTCGGATCCATCGCGTGATCGTCAAAGCTTGCCACCAGATGCCTCGTCTGAATCCGTGGAGCCTCGACCGCCGCTTGCGGATTGAGCCCGAACTCCAGCACAGCCAACATCACTTGCACCAATGCCTGGTCCTGCTGGTCTCCCCCGGGTGTCGAGAGGGCCATGACAGGCTGTCCGCGCCTGGTGATCAGGGTCGGCGACAGCGTGATGCGTGGACGCTTGCCCGGTGCAACGACATTCGGGTGATCAGGGATCATCAGGAAGCTCTGAGCTCGCTGAGTCAGCGGAATGCCGGTGTCGGCCGCGATGACAGAAGGCATCCAAGCGCCGGACGGCGTTACCGAGAACATGACTCCGGAGTTGTCGATAATGTTCAGACAGGTGGTGTCTCTCGATGCCAAGGCGTCCGTCAGAGGCCGAAGCCTGCCGGCGTAGAACGCCGGGTGGGGCGGCTGTCTTGCATCGAAGCGACCAGGCCGAAACTCGCTCGAGGCTTGCGTCGGCTCGATTAATTCCCGCCTTTGGGCAGCATACGTCTTGGTGAGAAGCGCAGCCGGAATCTCCGCAAACTTGGGATCGGCATAGTAGGTGTCACGGTCGGCGTAGGCCAGCTTGAGGGCTTCCACGATGATGTGGATGTATTCAGCCGTGTTCCATCCAATGGAACGGAGGTTAAATCCTTCAAGCAGATTCAAAGCTTGCAGGAGAATCGGCCCTTGGGTATAGAATCCGTTTTTATAGACCTCGAACCCACGGTAAGTCACCATCTCCGGCTCTTCTACTACCAGCCGGAAGTTGGCCAGGTCTTCGTACCGCAGCAGCCCCCCGCTGTCTTTCGAAAAACGCCCGATCTTGCGTCCGATCTCGCCCCGGTAAAAGGAATCGCGAACCGCGTCGATCGCCGCCTCCCGAGAGGCCCCTTCCATGAGAGCCCTTTTCTCTGCAGCCATCATCGAGCGTAGCGTGCGAGCCAAGTCAGGCTGACGGAAGATGCTGCCCACGCGAGGAACTCTGCCGTTCGGGAGATAGACCTTTTGGGATGTCGGGAAGAGCTTGAAAATGCGAACGGCGTGTGCAATCGAGGACGATCGAAATCCGTCGACCGGCATGCCATCCGCCAGATCGATAGCGGGTTGAATGATCTCCCCGAACGATCGCGTACCGAAGTCCCGCAGCGCGAGCAACCCGCCGTCCACCATGCCGGGAACCAGGGCCGGCAGAATGCCGTAGGCCGGGATCGGCCCCCCGTTGTGGCCGCGCCGGAGGGATTCCTGTACGATCTCCGGCTCCTGACGGTGCGAACGGAAGAACTCCAGGGTCATCTTCCGGGGAGCCGTTCCCAGACCGCCGATGGAGTGTACCTGGCCCTCTGCCGTCCGGATCAGGATGGGTGCTTCGCCGCCGAATCCGAAGTGAGAAAACTCACAGACGGCTGCCGCATACATTCCGCCGACTCCCGCGTCTACAGCGTTTCCGCCCGCGTGCAGAATGCGCATGGCAGCTTCGCTCGAGAGCGGAGCTCCCGCGGCTACCGCCGCCCTGGTGCCACGCACAACGGGGCGCAACACGCGCCAGTTCATCTGCTCCCTGTTCTTCCGGTCCTCCTGCGTGCGTTGCGGTAAAGCCGGCGGCGCAAGAAGCGCGCCGAGGATCAAGCCGAGAAAGAGTCGGGGAAAGGAGACCATAGCGGTCTTGCACGAAATCTCTGTCATGATAGCAGTCTCCTTTTGAACTCCTCGGCGCGCGTGGCCCATTCATTTCCGGTGTCCTGAACGAGGCTTTTCGATCCCGATGTTCTCCCCCCGCACGAACTGGCGACGCAATCCGAATCGCTTGTCGGAGGCATTCGCGACGAGGCGCGCAGAGGGACTCGACACCATCGATCTCACGGAATCGAATCCGACTCGATGCGGTCTGTCACCCGACTCCATCACGCTCAACGCCGCGCTAAGCCGCGCCTCCATCGACTCGTATGACCCCCAGCCGAGGGGTTCACTGCTCGCCTGCAACGCAGTACGGGCCTATTATTCCCATCACGGAGTCGATGTCGATGTGCAACAGATTGTTCTTACCGCGAGCACCAGCGAGGGATACGCGTTCGCATTCCAATTGCTGGCGCAACCCGGCGACGAGGTCTTGGTCTCGCGGCCGAGCTATCCGCTTCTTGACTACTTGGCGAAGCTGCACGACATCGTGCTGACGAGCTATCCACTGGTCTATGACCATGGATGGGCGATCGATATTGAGGCTTTGCAGGCATCGATCACGCCGCGAACGAGAGCCATCATCGCTGTGTCGCCGAATAATCCCGCCGGGTCTTATCTGCTGGAAGAAGAACGCCGTCGCATCGCACAAATCGCCGCCGAGCGAAGCTTGGCTCTGATCGTCGACGAGGTATTTCTCGACTATCGCTGGTTCAAGACAGGAAAGACGCCCGCAAGCGCGGCCGCTGAAGAGTCCTGCTTGACTTTGGCGCTGAGCGGGCTATCGAAGATAGCGGCCTTGCCTCAGATGAAACTGGGTTGGATGGTCGTGAGGGGACCGCAAGCGATCCGTGATGAGGCGCTCGCGCGCCTGGAGGTAATCGGCGACACGTATCTATCGGTGAATACGCCCGTTCAACTCGCGGCTCCTGCTTTGCTACAGCTTCGTCACAGTGTGCAATGCAACATCCTGAACAGGATTCGGGGCAATTTGAAGAGGCTCGACGAGATTCTGTCGCGCACTGCCTGCGATCGGCTCGAGGCCCAGGCCGGGTGGTATGCGGTCCTCAGGGTCCCAAGGACCCGCGGCGACGAGCAGTGGGCGCTCGATCTGCTTGCGGCGGGAGTGCACGTGCATCCTGGGCACCTGTTCGATATTCCGCAGGAGGGACTCCTGGTGGTGAGCCTGCTTCCGCAGCCAGAAACCTTCCGAGATGGCCTTGAACGGCTTCTCGCAGTTTTTAGCACGGCCTAGGACTTTCTGCCCGCAGCCGGGTTCCATCGGCGGGAGGACACAATGCCGGTGTTCAATCCGAGCGTATGCAGCCCGCCGAAGAAGCGTGCGTGCTCCACCTTCATGCACTGGTCCATCACGACTTCAAGTCCGGCCTCACGAGCACTCCGGGCAGCCTCATAGTTGATGACACCGAACTGCATCCAGACCACCTTGGCGCCGATCGCGATAGCCTGCTCGACGATCGAAGGCGCCTCTTTGGATGCACGGAAGATGTCCACGACATCAACAGGTCCAGGGATGTTTTTTACGGAGGGATAGGATTGCCGGCCGAGGATCTCTTTTTCGCGGGGGTTCACTGGAATGACGTTGTAGCCCTCGGCAAGGAGGTACCTCGCGGCAAAATGACTGGGACGGTAGGGGTTGGCGGACAGGCCGACCATCGCGATGTCGCGATAGTCCTGTAGAATACGCAGCCGGACCTGCCATGGCGTGGCGAACTCTGTTTGCGCGACGGGAGAGCCCGCGCTGACACCGCCCGCAGTGAGACTGCAAACGAGGTTCTGTCCACTATCCGCCAACGCCATTCAGTTTATCCCGACTGGGATGCCTTGAGCGCCTGGTCGAGATCCCATTGAATGTCCTCGATGTCTTCAAGACCGATCGACAGCCGAACCATGTCGGTCGTCACACCGGCGGCTTCGAGGTCCAAGTCGGTCAACTGCTGGTGAGTCGTGCTGGCCGGGTGAATGACAAGACTCTTGGCATCACCGACGTTGGCCAGATGAGACAGAAGCTGAAGCGAATCGATAAAGCGCTTTCCGGCCTCGAGGCCGCCCTTGATGCCAAACGTAAAGATGGCGCCGCAACCCCTGGGCAGGTATTTCTTTGCGAGCTCAGTGTATCTGCTTGGCGGCAGGGCGGGATGATTGACCCAGGTCACAGCGTCATGCATTCTCAGGAACTCGGCGGCGGCGAGCGCATTCGAGGAGTGGCGCTCCATGCGCAGGCCGAGCGTCTCCAGACCTTGCAGGAACTGGAAGGCGTTGAAGGGACTCATGCAGGGCCCCAAGTCGCGGAGTCCTTCGACACGGCACTTGACGATGAAGGCCATCTCGCCGAAGGTTTCCGAGAACTTCAGTCCGTGGTAGCCGGGGCTCGGTTCGGTGATCTGGGGGAACTTCCCTTTGGTCCAGTCGAACTTGCCGCTGTCGACGATGAGACCGCCGATGCTCGTTCCGTGACCGCCGATGAACTTCGTGGCCGAGTGCACGACGATGTCCGCACCGTATTCCATCGGGCGGCATAAGTAAGGCGACGCGAAAGTATTGTCGATGACCAGCGGCAGCCCTGCTTCATGAGCGATCTTGGCGACGGCCTCGATATCCACGACGTTCATACGCGGGTTGGCGATGGTTTCGGCATAAACGAGCTTCGTGTCGTCCTTGATGGCCTTGCGGAAGTTCTCCGGATCATCGGGCTCGACGAACGTCGTTTGGTAGCCGAGCCGTTGGAAGGTGCTATCGAACTGCGTATAGGTGCCGCCGTACAGCGTGGCGGAGGAGACGAGATGATCGCCGGATTGCAGCAGGCTGCTGACTGTCAGGAACTGCGCCGCTTGGCCGCTGGCCAATGCCAGCGCCCCGATACCGCCCTCAAGCGATGCGATGCGTTCTTCGAGCACCGCCGTCGTGGGGTTCATGATGCGTGTGTAGATGTCCCCGAAGCGCTGCAGCGCAAACAGTTCCGCAGCGTGCCGGCTGTCTTCAAAAACATATGAAGTCGTTTGATAGATGGGAACGGCGCGGGCGCCGGTAGCAGGATCGGGACGCTGACCCGCATGAAGAGAACGGGTGTTGAAACCAAAGGAGCGTTCTTCTTGTTCTGACATGAATGACTCAACATACCTTACTGTTCCAGGATTCGCGGGCTTGATTCGGCCGCACCTGCCCGGATGCACGCATCGGAGTTCAACAACGCCGCGGACCTCATGAATTCCACGAGTGCGTCGTCGTGTCCGCCTCCCACAAAGAGGCGGGTCGACCAAGCGGCGGAAGCATATAACGACCCCCCCGTTGCGTTGAGAGACAAGGGATCGCGAGGAGGCCTTGACCTGCTGATCCCGATCCTTAACAGTCGGGTTCGATCACGGTCAGCACTTGGTCGGAAGCCACGTCCTGCAAGACCTGATGGGCTCCGCTGGGCCAGAGAATCTCGATACGGGACACCCGTTCACGATCCCCCAGACCGAAGTGCACTCCCCCCAGGCTCGACGACGAGTAACCGACGCTCGACGTCATTTGGTTGTGCTGTCCGTCGACGGACACACGCGCGCCAATACCATCACGGTTGCTTCCAACACCTTTCAAACGAATTCGAATCCAGTGCTTCTCCGGGGCGCTGATATTTTCCCAGAGTTCAGCGGGTCCTCCGAGCGATGAGACAACAACGTCAACGCGGCCATCGTTGTTGAAATCCGCGAAGGCGCTGCCGCGGTGCGCGCGGCGTACTTGAAAGACTTCGCCTGATCCGGACGACATATCTTCGAAAGTCCCGTGGCCCGTGTTTGCCCAAACGGCATTGTTTTGGCGGTATTGCTCGCTTGAGAATTCTTCGATGTTGTCGGTGACATGAGAGTTCGCCGTGAAGAGGTCTTTCCAACCGTCGTTGTTGAAGTCGACCAACCCGATGCCCCAACCAGCGAGCCCCATGCTGAGGCGGCCCACCTTCGTGCCGTAGGTGGCGTCCCGGAAGACACCTCCCCCCTCGTTGCGAAAGACCGGGAATGTCTCGCCAACGAGCGCAGTGAAGATGATGTCGGGAAGCGAGTCGTTATCGTAGTCCCGGAAATCCATTCCCATGGCAGAAACGGATCGGCCATCGTCTGTGAGCGCGGGGCCAGCCTCCAGAGCCACTTCCTCGAACACGCCGTCTCCCCTGTTGCGAAAAAGGAAGTTGGGTTCGGTGTCGTTGGTGATGAACACGTCGGCGCGCCCGTCCTGGTCGTAGTCTGCAAAGGCTACGCTCATGCCCTTGCCGACGTGGGACGCGATGCCCGCCGCCTCCGACACGTCTTCGAAAGTGCCGTCCTTCTTGTTGCGGTAGAGGGTGTTCGGCTGACCCTCGTAGTATTTGGGATGACAGTAAGTGCGCAGCTTCTTGGCGTTGTCACCGCAGTAGAGATTGTTCTCGGGTGACCACTGGAGGTAGTCAACGACGAAAAGGTCAAGAAAACCGTCGTTGTCATAGTCAAACCAGCCGGCCGCAACGGACCAGCGATCGCTCTTGACGCCCGCACTCGCCGTGATCTCTTCGAAACGTCCGTTGCCGAGATTGCGGTAGAGCAGGTTGCGGAAGGCGCTGGGAACGAACAAGTCCACGTAACCGTCGTTGTCGAAGTCGCCGGCCGCGGCCCCCATCGAATAACCAGTGCCCTGCAACCCGGCGGCCGCGGTCACGTCGCGAAATTCCATGTTCCCGACGTTGCGGAAGAGGCGATTGTGGTATTTCGTGGACGTCTTGACAAGGCTGGGAGTCTCAGCTCCGTTCGCGAAGAAGATGTCAGTGAGCCCGTCGTTGTCGTAGTCGAAAGCCGCCACGCCGCCGACCATCGTCTCAACGAGGTGCTTGTCTGCCGTAGGGTGGTTCGCGACTACGAAGTCGAGTCCCGCTTGGCTGGCAACATTGCGGAAGCGAATTGGCGAGAGCATGGCCGGCGGTTTCGGGGCTTCCCCCTTCGCTATTCTCTTTGCCGTTGCAAACTCGCCTGACCTCACCCGCTCCAGTAAGCTGCGGGCCTGGCGATGGTCTTGCAGGCGGACAGTGGTTTCCAAGTCCTCTCGCGCGGCGGACAGTTGTCCCAATTCAATTCGTACGCGGGCCCGGTGATAGTGCGCCTCGGCAAGACCAGGACGAAGCTCCACCGCCTTGTCCAACATCGGCAGCGCGTCGGCCGGACGGCGCAGCTTCAGCAGGACGCTCCCCGAGCTCAGATAAGCGTCGACGAGCTGCCGGTCCGCTTTGATGGCTTGTTCATACGAGGCCAGGGCCTTGTCAAGCGCGTTCCGCTCTTCGTAGACCATACCCAGCAGGTGGTGAGCAGAACCGGCTTTCGTTCCCGACGCGATGACCTTCAAGCCATTCGACTCGGCCTGGTCGTATTTCCCAGTCGTGAACTGCGTCAAGGCCAGCAGAAACAACACTTGTGGATTGCCCGGATTCCGGCGCTCCACCATGAGGAAAGCCGCCTCTGCCGCTTCGTTGTTGCCGCTACGCTGGTGGCAGACCCCGAGCAGCATGCGGGCTTGGTCGTCTTCCGGCTCCACTGCGAGGTGTCGATTCAGGACGACGACCGCGCCCCCGAAATCGCCTCGCTGATAAAGTTGACGGGCCTGCTGCAGGGCATCTTGGGCAAGCGCCCCTGCCGTTGCCGCCATGGCGAGCAGAAGCATCACAATCGATCGACGGAACCGCCAAGAGGGAGAAGGCTGCAGCATGGCTTCGGGGTCTCTCATTGTAGGCAGCAGTCGCTGATCGACGACCCGGCCCGATCCTGCCCTTCCTCCGCGAGGCGCTACAATCACAGCCGTGCTCAAACCATTCATCTTCCTTTTGCTACTGGCAACTACCGTGACGGCGCAGGATCGCGATCTTCTGGTCGGATTAGGTGGTATCGCTCACGAGACGAACACGTTCAATCCGAGGAAGACCACGCTCGCTGATTTTGCAAGGGGGTTGCGCGGAGCGAAGGGTATCTTGCGCGGTCAGGAGATTCTGGACGAATACACGGGCGGCACCAACCTGACGGCGGGGTACATCGAGGGCGCCAGGCTGAACGGACTGGAACTCTATCCGACCATCCTCGCCGGACCGCAAACGATCGGCATGGTGACGGACGAGGCGTTCGAGGCTTTGACGCAGGAGCTGATCGAGCGTCTTCAGGCGGCGCCGAAACTCGACGGCATCCTACTCTACCTACACGGCACGATGGTGGCCGAGAGCTATCCGCACGCCGATGCGGAAGTCGTTCGGCGGGTGCGTAATGCCTTCGGCAACGACATCCCAATCGTGGTCACCCACGACTTTCACGCCAACGTGTCGAAGGAGATCGTCGAGGAGGCGACGGCGGTCATCACCTACAAAGAGAACCCGCACCTTGACGCCAGAGAGAGAGGTGTGCACTCAGCTCGCATCCTGGCGAACACGATCCTGGGCAAGGTGAAGCCCACCTCCGCGATCGAGAAACCCGCGCTTTTCTACAACCTCGTATTTCAAGACACGAATACCGAGCCGCTCAAGCCAATCGTTGACGAGAGCCGACGGATGGAGCAGAATCCAACGATCCTGGCCGCGAGCGTGTCAGCGGGATATCAGTGGTCGGACATCCCGGCGATGGGCCCAAGCGTGATCGTGGTGACGGATAACGACCCCGAGTTGGCTCGGCGCGAGGCGAAGCGCCTAGCGGATATGCTGCTGGCCGTCAGCGACCAGCTCGTGTTGGACCTGCCGAGCCCCTTGGAGGCCGTGAAGCTGGCGATGGCCGCAGACGAATTTCCGATCACCCTCATGGATACAGGCGATAACATCGGCGGCGGCTCTCCGGGCGACAGTACGTTCATCCTCTATCAGTTGCTCGAGCAGAGGGCCGAGGGTTGGGTCGTCGTCATCAACGATCGAGAAGCGAACGAGGCGGCTTTCGCCGCCGGGATCGACGGTAAGTTCGACAAGCTCGTCGGCGGCAAGTCGGACTCCATGCACGGCCATCCGGTGCGCATTCGCGGCCGGGTGAAGTCGCTGCACGACGGAAGATTCGTGGAACCTGAAGTGCGTCACGGGGGAGGCCGCTATTGGGATATGGGTTTGACCTCGGTGATCGAAGTCGAGGGATCGACGCGTGATTTTCCGAACATCCTGATGCTAACCAGCAAGCGCGTCATTCCGTTCAGCCTGCACCAGATGAGTAGTTGCGGGGTGTATCCCGAGCGACAGAAAATCCTGGTCGCCAAGGGAGTGATTGCGCCACGGGCGGCCTATGAGCCGATCTCGGCTCAGGTGATCGCCGTCGATAGTCCGGGCGTTACTTCAGTCAATCCGAAGCACTTCACTTTCAAACGCGCCCGTCCAGATCTTGCAGCGCGTTAGCCTGCATATCTCACCACCCGACGGTCGAAGCACGCGATAAGACCGCCATGACTTCGTTGCGCTTGCTTGCCGTGCTCGATGTACGGATTAAGCACACCTGCGCGCGCCAAGCGGCTCGCACCTCGTCCTGCCGACCCTCTCACGCACTTCGCCTCGCCCCGGGGTGAGAAATGCAGGCTATGTTCGTTCCAGATCCGTCCGCGGACGAGCGGCGCGTCGTGCCGGGAAAGGACCTCTCGCGGGACCACAGGTCATAAGGATGGGAAAAACCGGCTAGTGCAATACGCCAAAGTCGTCCACGACTTCCCGCGCCAGATAGTTCTCGATCTCGGCTTCATTGCGGGCGATTTCAAGGTAGGCGGCCCGGAGGAGTTGATCTTTGCGGCTGCGAATCGTCTCGCGAATGGTCTGCTGGACCCGTGGGTCGGAATAGTCGCGCTGACCAGCGTGCTCCACCGAGATGAGCTTGACGATGCGGTACTCGTCGCCGGTCTTGACGATCGGCGAGACATCGCCGGGAGTGAGCGAAGCGACGACTTGACGAAGGCTCAGGTCCACCTGCTCGAGCGAAGACTGCGGAATAAATCCCAGGTCCCCACCGCTTGCCGTCGAGACCGGATCCTCGGAGTAGTTCTGCGCCAGCGTCGCGAACTCCTCGCCGTCTCGCAACCGCGCCTCAATCATCTCGATCTTTTTCTTGGCGGCTTCCTCGTCGATGGCGTCATCGTTGTGCAGATTGGGCACCGGCGTCTCGCTGCGGGCGGTGACCAGGATCCATGCCATGTGCACCTGCTGCTCCGGCACGTTGAAGCTCCCGATGTTTCCCTCGTAGTACGTTCGCATCTCGGTTTCGTCGACCTGAATACGCGAGGTGATTTGATGGTTCAGCAGCTTCTCGATCGTCAAGTTGCGGCGGATCTCGTTTTTGAGTTCCTCGACGGTGATCGCACGATCCTCAAGCTGTCGGTCGAACTCGGCGTCTTCGTTGAAGCGCGATCGATATTCCTGATAGCTGTTCTCGACCTCGGCGTCCACCGCCATCAGCCCGAGCTTCTTGGCCCGATCGAGCATGATCTGGCGGTCGATCAACTCACCGAGCAGATTCAAGCGCAGCATCCGCTCTTGATCCTCTGTCCCGACGCTGGGAGAGTTGCCGACCTGGCTTTGGTAATACTTTTCGAGTTCAGCGCGAGTGATGCGGTAGCCGTTGACCCGCGCCGCCACACCGTCCACGGGGTCACGGTCGCAAGCGCTCGTCCCAAAGACCAGCCCTATCCATAGAATGGCAACGAGGCGCATGTACCCTGTTCGGCCCCTCGGGGCCACAAGCATGGCATGCCGTGCTCTACCTGGCACGAAGGCGTCGTGGCTTGATGCCTGGCATCGGCAGGATTTCCGGGAAACTCTACGAACGTACCCGATGAATCAAGATGGCGCTTCCGGGGCCTTCTCGGATTCCTCGGCCGACTCCGATTCCTCCTGTTGGCGTTTCAGGCGTTCTTCCTTGCGCTTACGCCTTTCTTCCGCCCGCTTCTTCAGTTCGGTGCCGAGAATCTCGATGACCACTTCCTCTGCGCCGTCGCCCTTGCGCGGCCCTAACCTGATGATCCGTGTGTAACCGCCGTCCTGCTGCGAGAACCGCGGCGCCAAAGTATCGAACAACTTCTTGACGGCCTCGGGCGTCTGCAGGAACGCGGCGGCCTGCCGCCGGCTGTGAAGAGTATCCCGCTTGCCGAGCGTGATCATCTTTTCGACCCAGGGCCGCACCGCCTTGGCCTTGGTGACGGTCGTGACGATACGATCACGCTCGATCACGTTCGTGGCAAGACCCCTTAGCAGCGCGCGACGCGCCGAGGGGTTCCGCTGCAGTTTGAACCCACCTTTTCTATGTCTCATCGAGTTTCACCCACGGCTCAGGCAGCGGAAGCGTCGTCCTCTCCCTCGATCGTCGGAGGTGGCACCAGACGCCCGTGCTCGTCGAAAATCATTCCCAGGGACAAACCCATGGAGGCTAGAATCTCCTTGATCTCCATCAAGGACTTGCGGCCGAAATTCTTCGTCTTGAGCATGTCGGCTCCGGTGCGGACCACCAAATCGCCGATCGTCTGGATATTCGCGTTCTTGAGACAGTTATAGGAACGCACGCTGAGCTCCAACTCCTCTACGGACCGATTCAGGTACTCCTGGTACTGGTCGGTCGATGTATCAGCCGGAGCCTCCTCGGTCGCGGCTTCCTCCTCGAAGTTGATGAAGATCGTCATATGGTCCTTCAACAGCTTCGCAGCCAAGCCGATGGCGTCCTGAGGCGGCAGAGCTCCGTTGGTCCAGACCTCAATCGTCAGCTTGTCATAGTCGGTCATCTGTCCCAGCCGCGCGGCTTCGACGGAGTAGTTGACCTTGCGGACCGGCGAGTGAACGGAATCGATCGGGATGTATCCCAACGCCAGGTCTTCGTCGAAATTCTTCTCAGCTCCGACGTATCCGCGCCCGAGCTTGACTCGCATTTCGAGATCCAGGATGCTGCCCTCGCTGACGGTGGCGATGTACTGATTGGGGTCGAGAATCTCAACATCGGAGTCGGCCTCGATCGCTCCGCTTAGAACCGGACCGGGTTCGGTCGCCCGAAGGCGAATGGTCCGCGCGCCTTCTCCATGGAGCTTGAGCGGAATCTGTTTGAGGTTGAGGATGATATCGGTGGCATCCTCAACCACGCCCGGGATGGGGCTGAACTCGTGTGAGATGCCTTCAATCCGAACGGCAGTGATCGCTGCACCTTCGATGGAGCTCAGCAGTGCCCTCCGCAGAGAATTCCCCACAGTCGTGCCGAAACCTCTCTCGAACGGCTGGGCGCTGAAACGGCCGAAGGTATCGCTCAGAGAATCGCCTTCGGCGGCCAAGCGTCTGGGCTTTTGAAATCCTTTCCACATAGTGGCTTTCCCCTATTCAACTCGATTGGCGTCCGAAACGCCAAAGGTGGTGGGTCGTAATCTCGTGTTTTCAGACAACGCTATCTCGAATACAATTCGACGATGAGTTGCTCATTGATCGGGATCTGCACCAACTCATCCCGGCGGGGCATTCCAATGACCTTCACCGACAGCTTCTCGCGATCCACGTCCATCCAGCCGGGCGCCAGGCTGTGGGAGGTCGCCTCGACCGAGGCCGCGATGCCCGAATGCTCTCGGCTTTTCTCGCGGATCTGAACCACATCGCCGGGCTTGACGAGGTACGAAGGTATATCGGCCTTCTGACCATTGACCTCGATGTGACCGTGGCGGACGATCTGTCGCGCTTGAGGACGGCTGGCACCCATTCCGGCGCGGTAGATGACGTTGTCGAGCCGCCGCTCGAGCAGAGCCAGCAGATTCTCGCCCACGACTCCCTTCATGTGCGCCGCCTTTTCGAAGTAGCGGCGGAACTGGCGCTCCAACACTCCGTAAATGCGTTTGACACGCTGTTTTTCCCGAAGCTGCAACCCGTAACCCATCAGCTTTCTGGGCCGAGCTGTCTTGCCGTGCTGTCCCGGGAAATAGTTACGTTTTTCGATGGCGCACTTGGGGCCATAGCAGCGTTCCCCCTTCAGGAAGAGCTTCATCCCTTCCCTTCGACAGAGCCTGCAAGCCGGTCCGACGTATCTTGCCATGAACTTGTGTTTTCCCCTCTCGACAAGCTCGACTCGCGCGCGTGTCTTCGCGCGAGACCGAGTCGGTCGTCGCTTAGACCCGTCTCCGTTTCGGTGGCCGGCAGCCGTTATGCGGAATCGGTGTCACGTCCTTGATGTGGCGCACTTCAATGCCTGTCGTCGCCAACGCCCGAATCGCAGATTCGCGCCCGCCGCCTGGCCCTTTGACCCGCACATTGACGCGACGCAAGCCATGTTCCTTGGCGGCGTTCGCTGCGGTCAAACTGGCCTGCTGCGCGGCGAACGGCGTGCCTTTTTGAGAACCGCGGAATCCCAGCGAGCCCGCGCTCGACCACGAAATGACGTTCCCCTTGGCATCGCTGATCGTCACAATCGTGTTGTTGAACGTCGCTTGAATGCTCACGATCCCGTCGGGAATATTCTTCCGGACCCGGCTCTTGAACTTCTTGCCCTTCTTGCCGGTTTTCGCCTTTGTCCTAGCCATACGTCCTCACTGTCAATGCCACTGCTACTTCTTGCCCACTTTGCGTTTGCCTGCGATCGTACCCCGCTTCGGCCCCTTGCGCGTCCGGGCGTTGGTATGCGTTCGCTGGCCACGCACGGGCAGGCTCCGGCGGTGGCGCAGTCCGCGATAGCAACCGATCTCGATCAGGCGCCGGATGTTCATCTGCACTTCCTTACGCAGATCACCCTCGACGGCGCCCTCTTCTTCGATGAGCTTGCGGAGGTTCGTAATCTCTTCGTCGTTGAGATCACCCATCTTCTTTCCAAAATCGATGCCAGCTCGATAGAGCAGCGAACGCGCCCGCGAGCGACCGATCCCATAGAGATAGGTCAGCGCGATCTCGGATCGCTTGTTGTTCGGCAAATCGACACCTTCCAAACGTGCCATCTCGTATCTCCCTCAGCCCTGGCGCTGTTTGTGCTTGGGGTTGCTGCACAGCACGCGCACAATACCTTTGCGCCGGACGATTTTACAGTCCTTGCACATCTTCTTGACCGATGCCCGAACTTTCATGATTCACAACGCTCCACAATGCATCCCCGAGTCCGGTCATTCGAGGAGAGTTTCACCTTCACACGATCTCCCGGCAGCAGCCGCAAGAAACTGCGCCGCTGCCGCGACGCCGGATGAGCCAGCACCTGTTTCTGATTATCCAGTTCCACCCGAAACAACTCATTCGGCAGAGCTTCAACGACGTGTGCATTGATCTCGTCCTGCATTCCCGGCTAAGGCCTCGTCAACACCCACGGACCGTTGGATGTCACTGCAATGCAATGCTCATAGTGGGCGGCTTTCGAGCCATCCGAAGTCACCGCCGTCCAGCGGTCCGAAAGCACCTTGGTGCCGGGTTTGCCGGCACTCACCATCGGCTCCACGGCCAGGACCATCCCCTCGCGCAGACGGGGATTGCTCATCTTCGGGTCCACGTAGTTGGGCACGTGCGGCTCCTCGTGAAGCTTCTTGCCGATCCCGTGGCCCACGAACTCACGCACCACCGTGTAGCCATTGCCCGTCACGTGCCTCTCGACGGTTCCGCAAACGTCGAACAGCCGCCGGCCGGCCACCATCTGCTCGATGGCCAACTCCAGGGATTGCTTCGTCACAGCCATCAAGCGCAGCGTCTCCTCAGCCACCTCTCCGACCGGAATCGTCGTGGCCGAGTCACCGTAATAACCATCCAACTGAACTCCGATATCGACTTTCACAATGTCGCCGTCACAAAGAACGCGCTTCGCCGAGGGAACCCCGTGCACCACCTCTTGATTGATCGAAGTGCACAGCACACACGGAAACCGCCGGCCCGCGGCCGGCACATAGTAACCTTTGAACGCCGCCCGAGCACCCGCCTCCTTGATGCGCCGCTCGGCCACGGTTTCCAGATCCAGGGTAGTGACACCCGGCTCGACGAGCTTTGTCAATTCATCCAGAATCCGCCATACGAGCATGCCGCTCTGCCGCATTTTCGCCAGCTCAGACGGACTCTTACGGATGATCATGCGACCCTTCTGTTTCCAGAATCTCAAAGATCTGTGCGCACACAACCTGTTCCGATTGCGTTCCGTCCACCTGATGAATCTTCTCGCCGGCAGACCGAAACACTTCGTATACCGGCACGGTCTCTTCCTGATACAGGTAGAAGCGTTTCTCGATAACTTCCGCTCTGTCGTCCGATCGGATACTGAGCGGACGGTGACCGCATCCATCACAAACGTCAGGAACTTTCGGCGGGTGCGAACAGACGTTATAGATGGCTCCACATTGTGCGCAGAGCCGTCGGCCCGTGATTCGTCTAACGGTTTCATTGTAACCGACTTGCACTTCGATGATCACGGGCCGGCAAGGCATGCGATCGAGAACGCTCTGCAGCGCGCGTGCCTGGCAGGCCGTCCGCGGATAGCCATCCAGCAAGAAACCCTTACGGCAATCCTTGCTGTCCAGCCGAGCTTTCACCAACTGATTCACCGTTTCGTCATCCACCAACCGCCCGGCGGCCAGAGTCGCCTCCACCTTCTTCCCCAAGCTCGAACCCGAACCGACCTCCTCGCGGATGATGTCCCCCGTCGAGATCCGAGGAATCCGGTAACGCGCCGTGATCTTTCGTGCTTGCGTCCCTTTGCCCGCGCCGGGCGAACCGAACAGGATAATTGCCCTGACGGCTTGCTTAACGGGGGGACTGATCGTCGCGGACACCCTCGCTGTCGCCACGGCTAACCTCTCCTAGCCAAACGAGCGCCTCCCCCGGATCCTCCCCGCACGAGGCGTAAATCCTTCATAGTGGCGCATGATGAGTTGTGCTTCGATTTGATTGATCGTGTCCATCGCAACTCCAATCACAATGAGAAGCGAGGTGCCGCCGAAATAGAAGTTCACGTTCAAGCCGTCGAGAATCCAGCGCGGAAAAGTCGCATCCGCCCAATTCCCGATGAACGGCAGGTGGTGAACCCTCGCTCCGGCGATCAACAGGTCGGGGATCACGGAAATGAGCGCAAGGTACAGGCCACCCACCATGGTGATCTTGGTCAGGATTTCATTGATGTGGTCCGCTGTCGGTTTCCCGGAGCGGATACCCGGCACAAAACCGCCGTACTTGCGCATGTTGTCGGCGACTTCGGTCGGGTTGAAGATGATCGAGACATAGAAGAAACAGAAGAATACGATGCCCAGCACGTACAGCAGCTCGTAGAGCGGCTCGCCATAGGAGATGGGCTCGAGGAGTTGCGTCAGATACGGGCTGTCTTGCACGACCAGACCCAAGGTCTGTGGGAACGCCAGAATCGACGAGGCGAAGATCACCGGGATCACACCGCCGGAGTTGACCTTCAGCGGCAGATGCGTAGATTGTCCCCCCATCATCCTGCGGCCGACGATCCTGCGCGCGTACTGCACCGGAATCCGCCGCTCACCGCGCTCGACCAGCACAATGAAAGCCAGGATCACCACCATGAATCCCAGAATGAGCAACAACTGAAACATGTTCCACTGCTGGGTGACGAACACGTTCTCGTAGATGTTCTGAAGAGCGCTCGGCAACCCGACGACGATGCCCGCGAAGATGATCAGCGACATGCCGTTGCCGATCCCCCGCTCGGTGATCTGCTCGCCCAGCCACATAATGAAAGCCGTCCCGGTGGTGAGGGTAGTGATCGTCATCACGACAAAGCCGAGCCCGGGCTCGTAGACCAGATTCTCGCTACGCTGCAACCCGAACGCGATGCCCGCGGACTGCACAATACTCAGACCGATCGTCAGATAGCGCGTCCACTGGGTGATCTTACGCCGACCGAGTTCGCCTTCCTTCTGCAGTTTCTCGAGCGTGGGGATGACGACGGTCATCAATTGCAGGATGATCGACGCCGTGATGTAGGGCATGATGCCCAAGGCGAAGATCGTCAACTGCTCGAGCTGGCCGCCCGAGAACATGTTCATCAGGCCCAGCGCCGTGCCGGCCGCCGCCTCGAACATGCGCTGCAGCTCTTCCGTATTGACGCCCGGAGTGGGAATATGACCGCCGATGCGATAGACCGCCAGCAGACTCAGCGTAAAGAGAATCCTCTTGCGCAGATCGGGGATCTTAAAGACGTTGACGACGGCTTCGGCGAACTTCATGAATTACTTCTCGATGACGGTTGCCTTGCCGCCAGCGGCCTCGATCTTTTCGCGAGCCGAGGCCGTGAATCGATGAGCGGAAACGGATATGGCACGGCCAATCTCGCCGTTTCCCAGGATCTTGAGTCCGTCCTTGAGAGACTTGATGACGCCCTTCTCGACGAGACTGTCCGGTGTGAATGCGTCTCCCTCGAGCTTTTCGAGGCGCGCGAGGTTGACGATCGCATGTTCCTTACGGAAGCGGTTGTGGAATCCGCGCTTGGGAACACGCCGGATCAGCGGCATCTGGCCGCCCTCGAATCCACGCTTGCGTTTGTAGCCGCTTCGCGATTTCTGACCTTTTTCGCCGCGACCCGACGTTTTGCCAAAACCCGATCCCGGACCCCTCCCGATACGTTTGCGCTTCTGGGTCTGGCCGGCCGGGGGATGAAGACTACTCAGATTCATTCGTCACCTCGACCATGTGCGGGATCTTGCGCAACATACCCCATGTCGCTTCGTCGTCGGGACGCTTGACCGTCTGATTGATGCGCCGCAGCCCCAAGCCCTTCACCACTTTCTTCAGCTTGCCCGGAATGGCGATCGGGCTCCGGATCAAGCGAATCTTCAGCACCTTCGACATGGTTCCTTCTCGCTACGCACTCAGGTCCAAACCACGCAGGGCGGCCATTTCCTGCTCGTCCCTCAACTGCAGCAGCGCCGCGAAGGTCGCCTTGACCACGTTATGAGGATTCTTGGTGCCGATCGATTTCGTCAGCACGTTCTGGATCCCGGCCGCTTCCATCACCGCCCTCACCGCTCCGCCGGCGATAGTGCCCTTGCCCTCGCGGGCGGGCTTCAACAAGACCTGACCCGCGCCGAACCGTCCCACGACCTGATGTGGAATCGTATGCTCCAACGTATGCACCTTCACCAAGTTCTTCTTGGCCTTCTCGATCGCCTTACGAATCGCGGAAGGGACTTCCTTTGCCTTGCCCTTGGCGAATCCGACAATATGCTGTTCCGGATCGCCGACCACGACGAGCGCGGCGAAACTGAGATTCTTGCCGCCCTTCACCACCTTGGTGACACGATTGATCGAGACAACCTGGTCCTTCAAATTCAACTCTTGCGTGTCCGCTTCGAGAAGCCGCCGTCGAGTGAGTTCAGCTTTCATATTATGCTCAGCAAACGCTTTCCCGAGGGAACGTCCGGGGACGCCGCCTCGTTAGAATTCCAACCCCGCTTCCCGAGCCGCTTCGGCGAGGGCCTTCACCCGTCCGTGGAAACGATGTCCGCCACGATCGAAAACGACCTGCTTGATGCCGGCCTTGGAGGCTCTCTCGGCAATCAGCTTGCCGATCACGGTCGCCGCGTCGACCGTGCCGCCCTTTTGAACCGGTCCGTCTCTCTCAACCGAGCTTGCCGACACAAGAGTCTTTCCCGTCGAATCGTCGATGACCTGGGTGTAGATATGCCGGAGCGAGCGGAATACCGCCAAGCGCGGCCGATCGATCGTGCCGCGCAGGTTCTTGCGGATCCGCTTGTGGACCTGCAGGCGGCTCCGGGATCGAGGTTTGGGACTATACATCGTTGATGCTCACTAGGCGGACGCCGTCACGCCGGCTTTTCCTTCCTTCTTCCGCAGGACTTCTCCTTCGTAGCGAATCCCTTTGTTCTTGTACGGTTCAGGCGGACGCAGGGCGCGAATGTTCGCCGCCGTCTGGCCCACCAACTGCCGGTCGCTACCGGTCACGGTTATCTTTGTCTGGTTTTCAACCTTGATATCGATGCCCTCGGGCATCAGAAACTCGATCGAGTGCGAGTAGCCCAGGCTGAAAATCACGACACGCCCGGCGACCTGCGCGCGGTATCCGATGCCGACGATCTCCAGTTTTTTGGTAAACCCCGCCGTGACACCTGTAATGGCATTCTGCGCCAGGCTGCGCGTCAGCCCGTGTAAAGCGGCGTGAGAGTCACGTCCGCGCTTGGCGGTAAGCGCCCCATCGCAGAAGTCGAACTCGATGCCCTCGGGGATGGGACAGGAAAGCTCTCCCTTCGGACCTTTGACATCGAGCCGTCCGGGGTGGATTTCGACCTTTGCCTCAGAGGGCACGCTGATCGGTTTGAGGCCTACTCGCGACATAAGCGCCTAATAGATGCTGCAGACGATTTCTCCGCCTACTCCCTTCTTTCGAGCCTGCGCTCCGGTCATCACGCCGACGGAGGTGCTCAGGATATTGACGCCCATGCCTCCGATAACGCGCGGCACTTTTTTCGAGCCGACGAAGACCCGCCGGCCCGGTTTCGACACGCGCTCGATCCTGCTGATCACGGGGCGCATATCGGAACCGTACTTGAGATATGCCTTGATTGTCGTTTTGCTGCCTTCCTCGGCGATGCGGTAGTTAGTGATATAGCCTTCTTCTTTCAGGATCCGCACGATCTCGATCTTGAGTTTGGACGCCGGGATCTCGACCTTGGAGTGGCGTGCGACCATCGCGTTGCGGATGCGGGTCAGCATGTCGGATACGGGATCTATCTGCATCGAATCACTCCTGCTACTTCACCAACTGCTCTTCACCACGCCTGGCAGATCGCCGCGCAGCGCCAACTCGCGGAAGCAGATACGACAAAGTCCGAACTTGCGGATGAAACCGCGAGGGCGTCCGCAACGCCAACAGCGATTGCGGCGGCGCCCTTCGTACTTGGGCTTCTTCAAATCCTTGGCAATTTTCGCCGTGGTCGCCATTGTGTTTTCCTCGTTTTCCCCTTAGTTGCTGAAAGGCATGCCCATGTGACGCAACAGCGAGAGCGATTCCGGATCTGTCCTCGCCGTCGTCACGAACGTAATGTTCATGCCTTTCATGCTGTTGACCTTGGCATAGTCGATTTCCGGGAAGACTACGTGCTCCTTCAGCCCCAGCGTGTAATTGCCACGGCCGTCAAACGCCTTGGTCGATATGCCGCGGAAATCCCTCACGCGCGGCAGCCCGATGCTGATCAAGCGGTCCAGGAACTCGTACATGCGGTCACCACGCAAGGTCACGGCCACACCGATCGGCATACCTTGTCGCACCTTGAAGGCAGCGATCGACTTGCGAGCCCTGGTGATGACCGGCCTTTGCCCGGCAATCGCACCCAGTTCGGCGACAGCCGCATCAAGGACACGAACGTTCTGGGTGGCTTCCCCCATGCCCATGTTGATCTTGATCATTGCGATCCGCGGAACGGCCATCGTGCTCGCATAGCCGAACTCTTTCTGCAAGGCGGCGGCCACCTGGTCGCGGTAGTGAAGCTTGAGCCGCGGCGGCGGAATTTCGCGCTGCGGACCGGCTTCGGCCTTCGCGCGGCCCTTCATACCGCCGTCCGACCCTTTCGATTTCCGAGCCGGCGCAGGGTCTTTCCTTGCTTTCGCCATCTCTTACTTCTTCTCCAACGGAGCGCCCTCGCGCACATCCACCCGCATGCGGACACCGTGGTCGTCGACATGCGTTGCGATCCGGGTCGGCCTGCCATCAGCGGTTATGATCATCACGTTCGAAATGTGAAGCATCGACTCTCGCTCCGCCACTCCGCCCTTGATCTGCCGCTGCGGGTTCGGCTTGACGTGCTCTTTGATCTTCTGCACATCCTCGACAAGAATTCGCCCTCGCCGCCGGTCCACTTGAAGGACACGGCCCTGCTTGCCCTTGTCTTTTCCCGCGATCACCTGGACCACGTCGTTCTTCCGGATCTTCGTCTTGATCCGTTCCTGAAGTGCGCCTCGCATATTCGTCTGTTCCGAGCTTGATCTCCGCCTTACAACACTTCCGGCGCCAGCGAGACAATCTTCATGAATCGCTTCTCACGCAATTCGCGAGCCACGGGCCCGAAAACGCGCGTCCCAACCGGCTCCCCCAATTCATTCACCAGCACCGCCGCGTTCGTGTCGAAGCGAATGTAGGTGCCATCCTTACGGCGCGATTCCTTGCGCATTCTTACGACGACCGCACGGACTACCGAGCCTTTCTTCACATTCGACTCCGGAGCTGCTTCCTGCACCGAGGCCATGACGATATCGCCCAAGCCGGCCTTCGGGCCCGTGGAACCACCACGCGGGCCAATGCAGCGCAGCCGCCGCGCGCCGGAATTGTCGGCGACCTCCAATTTCGTCTGCATGCCGATCATGTCGATCTGCTCCTTGACCGCGCACCGAGCCGCTTAGCCCGCCCTCCAAAGAACTTCTTCCAAGCGCCAGCGCTTGAGCTTGCTGAGCGGGCGGGATTCCACGATCCGGACACGATCCCCCGGCCGTGCTTCGCCGTTTTCGTCGTGCGCGTAGAACTTCTTCTTGCGAGTCACGACGCGCCGGTACAGCGGATGGGGAACCCGCCGACTGACCTCAACGACGGCCGTCTTGGGCATCCTGGACTGGACAACAATACCGATCTGCTGGTTCTTGGGTCCCTTGGTTTCCGTCGATTCCGCCATGGCTAGGTTCCTTGCTCGGCCGCGAGGGCCTTCTCCTGACGAACGGTCAGCAGCCGCGCCAAGTCCTTGCGGAGGGCGCGGTACTTCTTGAGTCCGTCGGTCTGCCCCATACCCAACTGAAAGCGCAGTCGGAACATTTGTTCGCGCATCTCGTTCTCTTTCGCGGCCAACTCGTCGAGGTC
Organism: Bryobacterales bacterium; assembly: GCA_026713545.1. Classification (GTDB taxonomy): domain Bacteria; phylum Acidobacteriota; class Terriglobia; order Bryobacterales; family UBA6623; genus JAPPLB01. The sequence goes on along the minus strand of JAPOOG010000064.1, from coordinate 5,060 downwards.
CAGCTCGCGGATCTCTTCCGCCCTCATACCAACGCTCCCGAACTACGGCTCACGAAGCGGGTCGGCAGCGGCAGCTTCTGGGAAGCGAGCTGCATCGCGCGATGCGCCAAGTCCTCCGGCACCCCTTCCATTTCGAACAGCACCCGCCCCGGCCGAACCACCGCTACCCACTGCTCCGGCGCGCCTTTGCCTTTGCCCATTCGGGTTTCGGCGGGTTTCTTCGTGATGGGCTTGTCCGGAAAAATCCGAATCCACAACTTGCCGCCGCGCTTGATGTGCCGCATCATGGCAACACGCGCCGCTTCGATCTGCCGGTCCGTGATCCAGCCCGCCTTTTCCACTTTGAGGCCGTAGTCGCCGAAGGAAAGCGACGAGCCGCGCCAAGCCTTGCCGCGGCGCTTGCCGCGCTGGACCTTGCGGTGCTTCACTTTCTTTGGCATCAACATGGCGTTTATCCTCTTATCCGGCTACGGGGGCAATCAGGTTTCTGAAAGCTTGTCCTCCGCATCCGGTTCGGGGCCGGCTTCGGTGGCCGCGGCTTCCGTGGCGGCTTCTTTTGCCGGCTCTTCGGCAGCGAGATCACCAATCAAGGGCGGCTTGACGGGAGCCGTCGCGCCTTCCACGGGAACAGGCGGCGGCGGTGGCGGAGCGGGCACGGCTTCCTGCTGGGTGCGATCGACCGTGCGCGAAGCGCGAATCCTCTCACGCTCGCGCTCGGCGGCGGAGCGCGCTTCGCGGCGCCGGGCCGGCTCGAGTTCGCCCTTCATGCCGCCGGCGGCCAGCGACTGCGCCCGAGTGTCGATAATCTCGCCGCGGTACATCCAACACTTGACGCCGATGACCCCGTACGTCGTGTGCGCTTCACTGAAGCCGTAATCGATGTCGGCCCGCAACGTCTGCAGAGGCAACCGCCCTTGCAGATACCATTCGGTCCGTGCGATTTCGTGACCGTTCAGACGGCCCGCCACCCAGATCTTGATCCCCCTGCAGCCGAATCGCAGCGCCGAGTCGACGGCTTTGCGCATCGCCCGCCGAAACGCAACGCGTTTCTCGATCTGCAGGGCGACCGACTCCGACACCAATTGGGCGTCCACCTCCGGGCGGTGCACTTCCTGGATGTCGATGTAGACTTCGCGCTGCGTCCGTTCCTGGATTTCTGACTTGAGTTTTTCGATTCCCGAGCCGCGCCGTCCGATGACGATGCCCGGGCGCGCCGTCCGGATCGTGATCCGCAATTTGTTGCCGGGCCGGTCGATCTCGACCGAACTGATGCCGGCCGCCTTCAAGCGCGTTCGCAGCGTGGTCTTGAGACGCAGATCCTCCTTGAGGAGATCGACATAGCCCTGCTTGGCAAACCAGCGGGAATTCCAGGTCTTGGTATAGCCCAACCGGAACCCGTAAGGATGTACTTTTTGGCCCATAGCGTGTCTGCTCTACTTACCGGGAGCTACTCTTCCTGCGGCTCCTCGACCTCTTCCTCCTGCCCGTCGGAGACGACCAGAATGATATGCGAAAGGCGGTGCACATAACGGTGAGCCCGTCCCATCGGGGCCGGCCGCAAGCGCTTCAGCCGCGGACCTTCGTTGACATACGCTTCCTTGACGAACAACTCGTCGACATCGGCTTCGTTGTTGTTCTCGGCATTCGCCATCGCGGAGCGCAGCACTTTTTCGATTTGCGGCGCGACCCTCTTGTTGGTCATCCTCAGGATCGTCAGCGCCTCACCGACACTCCGACCGCGGATCTGGTCCACGACGAGGCGCGCCTTCTGCGGTGAAACCCGCGCGTAGTTCATCTTCGCCGTCGCCTGCATGCTCACGTTCCCGTTCTACTATCTGCCACTCTTGGCGCCCTTATCGCCGGCATGACCGCGAAACGTCCGCGTCGGAGCAAATTCACCGAGCTTGTGTCCGACCATGTTCTCGGTGATGAACACCGGTATGAACTTACGCCCGTTGTGCACCGCGATCGTATGACTCACCCACTCCGGCAGAATCGTCGAGCGGCGCGACCAGGTCTTGCCGACCTTCTTGGCGCCGCCGACGCCCAACGCCTCGATCTTGCGATTGAGGTGCTCATCGTAGAACGGCCCTTTTTTAAGCGATCGACCCATGGTCTGAACTCTCCGCTACTTACGATCGTTTCTTCTGTCCGCGGCGCACGAGAATATACTTGTCGCTACGCTTGTTCGTACGCGTCTTGAACCCGCGCGTCGGCTTGCCCCAAGGAGTCACCGGATGCCGTCCGCCGGATGAACGGCCCTCTCCACCTCCGTGCGGGTGATCGACCGGATTCATGGTCACGCCTCGGTTCACGGGGCGCCGGCCGTACCAGCGCGACTTCCCGGCCTTGCCGTACGAGACGTTGCCGTGGTCCGCATTGCCGACCGCCCCGACCGTCGCAATGCATTCCGCCGGCACCCTCCGGGTTTCCCCCGAAGGCAGCTTCAGCAGCGCGTAGCCGCTCTCTTTCGAAATCAGCCGGATTTCCGTGCCGGCCGCACGCGCCATCTGCCCGCCCTTGCCCGGCCGCAACTCCACGTTGTGGACCAGCGTGCCCGGCGGGATGTTCTTGAGCGGCAGCGCGTTGCCCACGAGAATATCGGCGTCGGGCCCGGACATGATCGTCATTCCGACTTTCAGGCCGGTCGGCTGAAGGATGTATCTCTTCTCGCCGTCGCTGTAGTGCAACAGCACCACGTTCGCCGAGCGGTTCGGATCGTACTCGATGGCGGCGGCGACAGCCGGAATTCCGTGCTTGTCCCGCTTGAAGTCGATAATCCGGTACTTCCGCTTGTGACCCCCACCCCGACTCCAGAAGCAGACTCGTCCCTTGTTGTTGCGGCCGCCGCTGTTCGATTTTCCCTCGACCAGCGACTTCTCGGGACGATCGCGCGTGATCTGGTCACGCACCAGCGTCGTCTGGAAGCGTCTCGTACTCGTCGTCGGTCTATAGGTCTTGATCGGCATGGTTGACTGGGCCCTGGTCCTCTCCGAGGGTCAGCAGCGCACTAGATCTGCGCGTACTCCACCATCTTTTCGCCTTCTTTCAGCTTCACGTACGCTTTCTTCCAGCTCGACCGGCGGCCGGATGATTGCCCCCGCCGCTTCACCTTGCCGAGGTAGTTGGCCGTCCGCACACCGGCCACTTTCACCTTGAAGACCTGCTCAACGGCGTTCTTGATGTCCGTCTTGGTGGCCTTCGGATGCACGCGAAAACAGAGCGTCTGCTCGAGCGCCCTGCGCGTCTCCGACTTTTCCGTGATCATCGGACTGCGGATCGCTTCGAACGGGCTCATGAGGCCAACACCTCGCTGCAATGCTTGATCGTCGACTCGGTGAAGACCACGCTCTTATGTCCCAGCAAATGGAACGGATGGACCTCGCGCGATTCCATCAGCGTCACATGGGGAATGTTGCGGCTGGAGAGCGCGAGGTTCGGGTTGCCGGAATTGTCAACGATGAGAACCGTAGAGTCCAGATCAAGCCGGTCGAGCACTTCATGGAAGTCCCTGGTCTTATGCGTGGAGAGCTCGAATTCCTTGACGACCTTGACCGCCCCTTCCTGCAGGCGCGCGCTGAGCGCCGCCCGCAACGCACCCAACAGCATCTTTTTCGGAAGGTGATAACTGTAATCGCGCGGCTTCGGGCCGTGCGTGATGCCGCCGGACCGCCACAGCGGAGTGCGAATCGATCCGACGCGCGCGCGGCTTGTCCCTTTTTGCCGCCAGGGCTTGCGGCCCGAACCCGACACCTCGGCTCTGGTCTTGGTGTTGTGCGTACCGGCGCGGCGCGAGGCCTGATAGTGATGCACCGCCTGATACAACAGCGCTTCATTCACCTGCGCCCCGAACACCTGGTCGCTCAGCTCCACGGAGCCGACCTTGTTGTTCTCGAGATCGATGACGTCGACTGTCGGCATGGTGTCAGTTCGCAATCCGGCGCACGATGATGTAGCCGCCGTTCGGCCCCGGCACAGCGCCCTTGACAAGAAGAACGTTCTCGTCGGCCTGCACCTCGATAATCTCCAGGTTCTTCACGGTCACCCGTTGCTTCCCCATCTGCCCCGGCATCCGTAATCCCTTGATGACGCGGGAGGGATACGAGCTCTGACCGATCGAGCCCGGTGCGCGGTGTGACATCGAACCGTGCGATTCGGGGCCGCGGCGGAAGTTGTGCCGCTTGATCGTCCCCGCAAAACCGCGGCCCTTGCTGGTGCCGATCACGTCGACGCGCTCGGCAACGCTGAAGTCCCCCGCCAGAATACGATCGCCGGTTTTCCATTCCTCCTGCTCGCTTCCTTCCAGAAGCAGCTCGCGAAGGAAGCGGCAAGGCGCCACATTCGACTTGGCGAAATGGCCGCGCATCGGCAGGTTCACGCGATTCTCGCTGATGAATTCCACAAGGCCGACCTGCAATGCCTCGTAGCCGTCTTTCTCCGATGTTTTGCGGCTGACGACGACGCACGGACCTGCCTGCAAGGCAGTCACGGGAACGACCCGGCCGTCGTCGCGGAAGACCTGCGTCATCCCGATTTTCTTTCCTAGAATTCCTGGCGCCATGTTGCTATCCCTGCCTGGTTCGATCCATAAACCCTCAGCCGCCGAAAGCTTTGATCTCGACGTCGACGCCCGCGGGCAGATCCAGCCGCATCAGCGCATCCACCGTTTCCTGCGTCGGCTCGAGAATGTCCAGCAACCTCTTGTGGGTGCGCACTTCAAACTGTTCTCGCGAACGCTTGTCCGTATGCGGCGAGCGGAGCACCGTGTACTTGTTCTTCACGGTCGGCAGCGGAATCGGTCCCGCGACCGATGCGCCCGTCCTCTTGGCCGTATCTACGATCTCGCCCGTAGACTGATCGAGGATGCGATGGTCGTAGGCCTTCAGGCGGATGCGGATGCGTTCTTTGGGCATGAAACCTACTCGACGATATCGGAGACGGTACCGGCGCCGATGGTGCGGGAGCCTTCGCGGATGGCAAAGCGCAGTCCCTTCTCCATGGCGACCGGCGAGATCAACTCCACTTCCATCTGCACGTTGTCGCCGGGCATCACCATCTCG
>JAPOOG010000067.1 GCA_026713545.1 Bryobacterales bacterium | reverse complement strand
CGGTGCTTCAGAACAGCCAGTTGATGAAGTTGGCGGCGCCGAGGGTCATGCCGAGGCCGAAGATGATGCCGGCCAGGGCGCGCTTCGAGCCACCTTCCCCGAAGGCGAACATCAACCCGCCGATGACGATGGCGATCAGACTCAGGCCGCGAGCGATCACGCCGGTAAAGGCAGTTTGCAGGGTGGTCACGGCATCGACCCAGGGGCCGGTGGTCGTCGTCGTACCGGCCGCCAGCGGTGCGGCGTGCAACATGACCAGCACGGCAAGAGCGGCAGCTCTGCAGACTGCGGTCTTGTGCTGGGGAAGGAATCTCATGAGCACCTCCTGTCAAATCCTTGCATCGAATCGAAGTGCTCTCAAGCGCCGCAAGGCGCAGCCGTGTGGGACAGTTCTCCACTTTTCCACAGATCGGTTAGGCGTACGCGCGTGCGGCCTTCAGGATTAACTTCAGGAAATCCTTATATACAAGGATGTGGGACCAAACGGCCACGACGAGTACGACCAAACGGCCACGGCGAGTGGGACCAAACGGCCATGACAAAGTGAGACCAAATGGCCACGATAAAGTGGGACCAAACGGCCACGATAAAGTGGGACCAAACGGCCACGATAAAGTGGGACCAAACGGCCACGATAAAGTGGGACTGAATCATCCCAATGCAGCGCTTCTGTGATTCCACCCAGTGATTGAATCAAGAAGGGAATCTATTGCTGCTGCGGGCGCGAGTGATCATGCGCTCCATCCACTCGATATCAGAGGGGCTGCCGGGACTGAGGTGCAGGCCTTTCTCCCGTACCTCGACCCCAGGAGCGGGAGGGGTGTGCTTCAGCACCTTCTCAAGGCTGTTAAGGAATTTCTTTCGGAAATCGACCAGCCGCCTGTAGTTCGACCCGAACTGCTTCTCGAGTGAATGCCAGGAGATGGTCTTCTCTTCCTTGAGCCTGAACAGTCGATAGGAAAGCCAGGCGTAGAGATCGAGCGTGAGAGGCGAACGACGCAGCTTGCGAACGATGTCCGATTCCAGCGGCACGACGAAATCGCCGGTCATCATGAAGAAGCCAGGGCTCAAGGTGACATGGACACCGTCGGAGGAGCGCATCCACTCCTCGGCTACGAGCATCTGGCTGAACGACTCTGTTCTCTGAACCTTGTTCAAGTCGATAATTCGGTACGTGGTAGCGCATAGTCGTTTCAATTGCTCCTTCACGGCTTGGACCTTCACTCCGTCCTTGTAGATCTGCATCTTCGATAGGAACTTGCTCCAACTCGCGCCCAGCTTGAACTCCCTCTCCTTTGTGCGGACCCGTTCGCTGGTTATGAAGATCAGGACGAGCCGGGCATAGACTCCGTAGGGCAGCCCGATTTCGTCATCGGCTTGCAGTTTCAGTGTCTGGCTGCCGTTGTGGCGTTTGAAAGTGATGCCGCTGACCTTGCGGTGGGGCAGCGTCATGTTGATGAAGTAGCGCGGCAGGTACAGAGTCTCCTTGAAGGGGGAGTACTTCTCGCAGGAGTGCGAGGAGTGCTGGAGAGTGACGCCATTGATCAGGTTGTGCCGTGAATGAAGGGCGATGTCGCTGGAGAGATCCTCAAGCAGATCGCTGTAATGGCGCGGTGGCTTGGCAGCGTCTCTCTCGGGTCTCAGCAGGATACGTCCCTTGAGGTCGATTCCTACAGGCTGTTGCTGATAGAGGAACTTGATGTCGGGATCGGAGAGGGTTGGCTTGAGGTTGGCTACAGATCGGTAGTAGGCGATCTGCGCATCTTCACGGGCTTTCCGGTCGTAGGGCATGGCAGCAACTCCTTGTGCTGCCCGGCCCACTAATCTCAAGGTGATATAGTCACTTCGGCATGAAGTACGGCCCTGACGGGCTGCCTTGACAGGCGCCTGCCCGGCTCATTCTCACTTTGACATGCGTCCGGGAGGTTCGATAGGGTGGGAATTCCACCTTCATGGAGATTGCCGTCCGGCAATCCAATCCGATCCAAAGACAGGAGTAGATTCTGATGTCCGAGATAACCGGGGCGGAGTTCAAGCAACAGCTACGCGACGGATCGCCCAAAATGGGGCTGTTCTTGAACGCCCACACACCCACGGTGGCCGAGCAGTTGGCGCACAGTGGTTATGACTGGCTGCTGGTCGACACGCAGCACGGCCCGATGGACCACGAGAAGTTGTCCGCCATGATCTGTTCGATCGGCAGCGGCGGCGCCAAATCGATGGTGCGCGTAGGCGGCTTCGACGATCGTCCCGGGATCCAGCAGGCGCTCGACTTGGGTTCGGACGGCGTTCTGATCCCTTACATCAACAGCGCCGAAGAAGCACGCCAAGCCGTGAGTTGCGCCCGCTATCCGACCTTCGGCACGCGCTCGGTCTACTTCCCGCAGCGCAGCACGAACAAGGCCGGACTCCTGGGCTACGTCGGCCCGGCGAACGACAACATCATCGTCGCACTGCAGGTCGAGACGGCGTCATGTATCGAGAACATGGCTGAAATCGCCGCCGTACCGGGCGTCGACATCCTGTTCCTCGGTCAGAACGACCTGTGCATGTCGATGGGCCTCTATGAGAAGTACGAGTTCCCACACATGTATACGTCGGATGAACTCGGAGCGGCCACCGACAAGCTGGTCAGTGAGGCCCGGAAAAACGACGTCATCCTAGGTCTGTTCCTGTTTGGCACCGACCGCGTGGGCGAGTTCCTCGACAAGGGCTTTACCTTCATCAGCATCGGTAACGACCTGCACCACGTTCTCACGCAAGCGGCAGCGCATGTGACCGCGCTTGAATCGATTGCGGAAGAAAAAGGCAAGTCCTGGACTCGGCGTCCGACAGCATTGTTGTAGTCGCGAGCGCCCGAAACCCCTCTGGGGTGTGAGCTCGCGAGTCTGACAGCCTGTGCCGGAAGAGTGTCCTGGCGGCCGTTAGCCTTTGTTCCTTCAGCACGGGCTGCTATTGTTCAGGTGCAGCTTATCTACCAACTCTCGGGCTGAACCCAGCTTTTGTTTCTCCAGGAATCGGCGCAACTCGCCGATGAGCCTCTGCGGGGTCTCCGGGTCCCAGAACGTAGCGGTCCCAACCTGAGTGGCGCGCGCCCCGCAGATCAGAAACTCTGCTACGTCCCTGCCGGTCGCGATGCCGCCGAGCCCGATGACCGGCAGCTTCACCGCGTGTGCCGCCTGATAGACCATGCGCAGAGCGATGGGCTTGATCGCCGGCCCTGACAGTCCTCCAAAGTTCGCCCCCAGCAGTGGCCGCCACTCGGCGGCGTCCACGGCGATGCCCACGAACGTATTCACCAACGAGATCGCATCTGCCCCCGCCTCCTCGGCGGCCCGCGCCATGACGGTGATGTCCGTCACGTTCGGCGATAGTTTGACGATCAGGGGACGCCTGCTCACGGCAGCGCGCGCCAGCCTGACGACCTCGCCCAGCAGGCCGGGGTCAGAAGCGAACTGCATCCCTCCGTGTTTCGTATTCGGGCACGAAACATTCAGCTCGTAACCAGCCAGCCCGTCGGCGTCTTCCAAGACCCGCAGCACCTCGACGTAGTCGTTGGGGGTGTACCCGAACACATTGGCGAAGACGGCCGTATCAAGCTGTGCGAGCTTTGGGAGTTTCTCGGCGGCGAATGAGCGAACGCCGACGTTCTGCAGACCGATCGCATTCAGCATCCCTGAAGCCGTCTCGACGACTCTCGGCGGCGCATTGCCGGCGATCGGGTCGCGGGAAAGTCCCTTGACCACAAAACCGCCGAGGGCGTCGAGGTCGACGAGGTCGGCGAACTCGAGTCCGTAACCGAAGGTCCCGCTCGAGGCGATCACTGGATTCTTGAGGCGGATGCCGCAGATTTCCGTTGTGAGGTCGGGTGCCGTGTTCAAGGTGAGTTAGGGGGAGGACCAACGAAATCAGGATCGACGAAGTCCGTGCTTGGTTTTGGAAGCAGGGCTTCGGCCAGTACCCGGCCGGTCGCGGATGAAGGTGGGGCAATGCCCAGCCAGGCTGCAAGAGTCGGTGCGACGTCGGACGCATCGGCCGGGCCTTGGAAGCAGCCGGATCGAAACCCGCGTCCGTAAAAGATCAACGGCACGTCGGTGTCATATCGGTAGTACGAGCCCGGGACCGTTCCACGGCCGTTGCCGAAGTCCTCGGTAAAAAAAGGCTCATAGACAAGAGCCAAGTCGCCCACTCGATCCGGATACCAGCTCCGCTGGATCTTGTCCGCTCCCGGAGCGGTCGCCGGGCCGGTTTCCGGAGAGTAAAACCCTGCGATTCCGGTCAAGGTCCGCGCAGCCTCTCCCGCCGTTCTCACGATCGTGGCTCGGCGTTCCGGAACGGCCGTACGCACGGCGGCGCTCAGATACACATAGGGGTAAACAAACTTCTCGACGTAGACCTCGGGGCCGAAGGTCTCCCGTAGCGCCCCGTCAATCGTATGGACGACATCCTCACCGCGAATGCGTCCGGCTGACAAACCTTCGTTTCTGATCGTTTCCGGCAAAGGCGCGGCACCGTGCAGACCGGTCAGAACAATCCCTACGTTTTCCAGCCCGAGAATCTGATCCAAGTCATTCAGGAAGGCGTCCAACAGGCGATCGAGCCGCAGAATCATGTCTCGCATCAGCGGCGAGCGGGCGCCCGTCTCTGCCGCCAACCTAGCAGGCGCACTCACGTTCACGACTAGTAGGTCTGGATAGTCACCCTGACCGAGTTCCTCCGCCTCGACGGACCGCAACGCCAATGCAAACGTGTCCCGAGCTGCAAAAGGCGACGCCCGGTAGAGCGCGGTCAGGTCGCTTTCCGTACGAGCGTTGATGACCCGCAGGGGAACGGAATCAGTGCGCTGCCCGAGTGCGAACCACTTCCGGCCTCGAGCGCGAACCGCACCGTGAAGAGCATTGAATGCCTCGACCCAGCCGGGCAGAGCCTGACGATAGTATCTCGAGGTTTGGAAGACGTCGCTGGTCCCCATCCAATAGCACCCGATGGGGCGGCGGCCGGCGAGAAACACGGCCCCCTCTGCGCTACCCGAGACCGCAAGTACGCGCGAGCGGCCGTCGGTCGCCCATCGCAGCTCATCGGCGAAAGTCGAGCCAATCAGTCGCAGCGGAGATACGACGAGTGAGCCTTGCGACGGTCCCGATTCGAGGGCGCTCACAACCTTGGCGTAAGACCGTTCATGCCATCGGTTGGCAACGATCCCATGCTGTGACGGATATGTGCCCGTCGCCAGCACGGCCGCGTTCGGTCCGGCCAGTGTTGCGAGGTGGTCGTACCTGGCCGTGGGGTACACCGCGCCCTTGGTCAACAGACGTCCGAATCCACCGGCGCTGAAACTGTTTTCGTAGAGCTGAAGATAGTCGGAGCGGAGTTGCTCCGACGTGATCAGAACGATAAGAGGCGGAGGCGACCCCGCAAGGGGCCGCGCGGACGCAAACAGCGAGAGCGTCAATAGAAGGACTTCGACCGCGCTCCGGCCTTGCAGGCGGCATGGAAGCCTCATTCTGGCCCTCCCGAGTTGATGAGTGTATCAGAAGCCCTGCGCTCGTCTGTCTATTGATGTCCGGACGAACACGAGGCGGATAGACCGGCGCAACAACAGAAGCGCATGCCGCGGACAACCCTCGATCCGATTGTGTACACTACGATTCTCGGGCCTCTTCCAGAGGGCCCCGTGGTGGAGCTGCTCGTTCAGCCCTCCCGCAAATCGTTCCACCGTCCCACTTGGTAGAAACAGATTCGCGACTTGGAGTCAGTTTTGGTGTCAGTGCGAGAAATCCCGAATATCGCGCCCCCTGAGGGCAAACTTGGTGTCCTGCTGCCCGGACTGGGGGCGGTGAGCACGACCTTCATCGCCGGCGTGGAGGCAGTCAAGAAGGGTAAGGCGGAGCCCGTCGGCTCGCTCACCCAGATCGGTCACGTCCGGCTCGGCAAACGCACCGAAGATCGCAATCCGCTGATCAAGGAGCTGGTCCCGCTGACCGACATCTCCAACCTTGTCTATGGCGGCTGGGACATCTACGAGGACAACTGTTACGACGCCGCCTTAAACGCAGGAGTGCTGCAGTGCGACTTGCTCGATCAAGTCAAAGCCGAGATGCAGGCCGTGACACCCATGCCGGCCGTGTTCGAGCATCGTTTTGTCACGCGCATCGACGGCCCGAACATCAAGAAGGGCGCCAACAAGATGGAATTGGCGGAGGCGCTGATCGACGATATCCGCAACTTCAAGCAACGCACGGGCGCAGCGCGAGCGGTCATGGTCTGGTGCGGCTCCACCGAGATCTTTCAGAAACCCGGTGACGTGCACCAGAGTCCTGCTGCATTCGAGCGAGGGCTGGCGGAAAACGACCCTGAGATCGCGCCCAGCCAAATCTACGCATACGCTGCGCTGAAGTCCGGCGTGCCTTTCGCCAACGGCGCGCCGAACCTCACCGTCGATACGCCCGCCTTGATCGCACTGTCGAAGGCTGAGGGAGTGCCTATCGCGGGTAAGGACTACAAGACCGGCCAAACCTTTATCAAGACGCTGCTTGCCCCCGGTTTGAAGTCCCGCCTGCTCGGGCTCGACGGCTGGTTCTCGACGAACATTCTCGGGAACCGTGACGGTGAAGTCCTCGACGACCCCGATTCGTTCAAGACCAAGGAGGAGAGCAAACTATCCGCGCTCGATGTCATTTTTCAGCCGAAGCTCTATCCGGAACTCTACGGCGACTTCGACCACAAGGTGCGTATCAACTACTATCCGCCGCGCGGCGACAACAAAGAGGGCTGGGACAATATCGACATCTTCGGTTGGCTCGGCTACAAGATGCAGATCAAGGTCAATTTCCTGTGCCGGGATTCGATCCTGGCGGCGCCGCTCGTGTTGGACCTGGCTCTTTTCCTCGATCTCGCGCAACGCGCCGGCATGTCGGGAATCCTGGAATGGCTTTCGTTCTATTTCAAGTCGCCGATGGCCGCGCAGGGTCTCTACCCCGAGCACGACATCTTCATCCAGTTGATGAAGCTGAAGAACACTCTCCGCTGGATGAAGGGTGAAGACCTCATTACGCACCTTGGCCTCGAATACTACGATTAACCGCCATTTCCCACCACCTGGCGAGGCAAGTGCGTGAGAGGGCCGGCAGGAAGAGCTGCAAGCCACCCGCACCGGCATCACGGACTTTAAGGTTTTTCACGAATCACGAGTCACGAAACACGAATCACGGCCTTTTCACATCGAGCACGGCAAGCAAGCGCAACGCATGCGGCCTTGGAGCGACGGCCGTACCGCATGCCCGGGTTTTGGGATCACGAGACACGAATCACGACCTGTACGGTTCGCCGGCTGTCAGACATTTCTTCCTGGAGCGAATCAGGCCCGCGCCAATGGTTTTCACGAATCACGAGTCACGAGACACGAATCACGGCTTTTTATCGTGTGCTTCGGCCGTCGCATGGTGAGAAATGCAGGATAGACGACCCGACCGCGCTCTCGTTATCGGAGGCACACTCTTCATTGGGCGGGCGCTCGTACGACGCCTGCTTGCTCGCGGTGACGACGTTACGATTTTGCATCGCGGGACGAAGCAACCGTTTGCCGGTCAGGCCGCGGAGATCCTCTGTGACCGCAACGACACGGCGGACATCGCTCAGAAGCTGAACGGCGTGCGGTTCGATGTCGTCTACGACAACGTGTACGACTGGCAACGGGGGACGACCGCTGAACAGGTGAAAGCAGCAGCCCTTGCTGCTGCCCCAGGCCTTCGACGCTACGTCTTCACATCCAGCGTCGCCGCATATGGGGGAGGTCTGAACCTCTCCGAGGACCACCCGCTGGCCCCCGAGGATCACCCGGAAGATTATGTGCGCAACAAGGCGCAGACGGAGCGCATGCTCTTCCGGCTTCATGAAGACGAAGGACTCCCCGCCGCGACTCTTCGGCCGCCCTATGTCTACGGACCGGAGAACCCCTTCTATCGCGAAGCGTTCTTTTGGGATCGCCTGCTGGCTGGTCGTCCGATCTTGCTTCCGGACGATGGAGAGCGCCTGATGCAGTTCGTTCTGGCCGATGATTTGGCCCGAGCTGCGATCCTGGCCGCTGACACGGACGTTTCCGCCGGACGCGCCTATAACATTGCGCACGAATCAGCGATTACGCAGCGCGCACTCGTCAAAGCGCTGGCGGACGCGGCAGACCGGCGGGCCGACCTCGTGCCCGTTCCCCGCGAACGATTGATCGAGTTCGGCGGCAACATCTTCGAGCCGCCGTTCTACTTCGCGCAGTATTTCGACATGCCCCCGATTACCCAGAACACTGCGCGAGCCGGGCAGGAACTCGGTTTCGAACCCACCTCTTGGCAGAAGGGGTTGCTGCGGACGTTCGAGTGCTACCTGTCTCGAGAGCGGCCGGCAGCGGATTTCTCTTTCGATGACAAGGTGCTGAGCGCGTTCTCGTAGAGCCTGCCGTGGGACGCTCGGAGTCGAATGTAATATTTAATACATTCGCTTCGACGGCGTCTCTTGGTGCAACATCGTTGCTTCGAGCTGTAACCGGCTCGGCTTGCGCGGTCCGGGCTTCAGGTCACCTCTGCAACACTCCGGCGGATTGGAAGGTCCGGGTCGTGTTTCTTCCCGCCGGCTTGCACCTCAACTGCAAAACCGGAGTGGCCCTCGAGAAATTTTCTTGACACAGCCCCTCGCAATCATCCATGCAAACTGCTTGCATTGCGCTGGAACCTCTCCGGGACTTGAGCCTTCCCTTCGAAAATCATTCGAGAATATGTTTTGACAAGTTCCGCACAGCGGCGATACAACGAATATTCCACACAGCGGGTGAACGGAAAGGTGAACGATGAAAGGCGACCCCGAAGTTATTGAGTGCCTCAAGGAGGTGCTCAAAGCCGAGCTGACAGCGATCAACCAGTATTTCCTGCATGCCGAAATGTGCGAGAACTGGGGATATCTGGCCCTCGCGAAATACGTTAAACGAGAGTCGATTGAAGAGATGCAGCATGCCGAAGCGCTCATCGAGCGCATTCTCTTCCTCGAGAGCATCCCGAATCTTCGCGAAATGTTTTCGCTGCGAATCGGCAAGGATGTCAGATCCCAATTCGAAAACGACTTGGCGCTCGAACTGGAAGCTGTGCCGAGGCTCAACCAAGCTATCGACGTGGCCGTCGAGAAACGGGACAACGGGTCCCGCGAGCTGTTCGAGAAGATTCTCGTCGATGAAGAAAAGCATGTCGACTGGCTGGAAGCACAGATCGACATGATCGATCAGATGGGCATTGGCGTCTACCTTTCGCAGCAAATGGGCGAAGAGGAAGGCAATTAGCCTGCATGCCTCGCCACGCGGCGAGGCGAAGTGCGTGAGAGGGCCGTCAGGACGAGGCGCGAGCCGCTTGGTGCGCGCAGCCGTAGCGGCCTTGTTTTCTCCTTCGACCCTCGGGTTGCGACACACGAATCACGGCCTTTACGGTTCACCGGTCGTCAGACATTTCTTTCTGGAGCGAAACAGGCCCGCGCCAATGGTTTTTACGAATCACGGCCTTTTCTCGCGTGCTTCGGCCGTCGGGTGCTGAGACATGCAGGTCAGCCCGGGCCGACGGACTCCTGTCACGGGCTTTTGTGAATACGGAACCATTCAGTCCTCTTGATCGGTTGGCCCGGCTCTACGGAGTGAGCCCGGTATTCCGGGACGGCTTCCACCTCTCGCGCCGGGTCTCCGTTGAAGCTCTTTGCGCCATCCTGCGCGCCCTCGGCGCTCATCTCGAATCCCCGCACGACGCTGTCGAAGCTCTGCGAGCAAGACGTCTCGAACTCTGGGAGAGGCTGGTCGAGCCGGTGCTCGTTTCGTGGAGTCCTCAGCGGCCGAGCTTCACGGTTCGCGTGTCGGACGATGAGGACTCGCTGGAATGCGAGCTGCAGATCGAGGATGGGTCTCGGCGGATGTGGCGAGAGCAACTGCATTCGGTCCCGGCACGAGTTGCCGTCGAGCTGGATGGCAGCAACTACTTTGTCAAGAAGCTCGCATTGCCCCATGACCTGCCCCTTGGCTACCACCAACTGAGACTCGCTAGCCGGCGGCGTGCGGCGAATGCCTGGGTGTTCCGCGCCCCCCGGCAGACGTATCCCCTCAGCGAGGTCTCGAAGTCGGGGTGGGGTGTTTTCATGCCGCTCTATTCGCTTCACACGGAACGAAGCTGGGGAGCAGGCGACTTCAGCGACCTGTCGGAACTCACGAAATGGACCGCTGCGGCAGGCGCAGACGTGGTGGGAACGCTCCCGCTGCTCGCGACATTCCTCGACCAGCCGTATGACCCCTCACCGTACGCGCCGGCAAGCCGGTTGTTCTGGAATGAGTTCTTTGTCGACGTCACGGCCGTTCCCGAGTTCGATGACTGCGATGAGGCTCGGAAGCTTGTCTTCTCAAGCCGCTTCCGGACTGAGATGGAAAGTTTCCGTGCGGCTTCATGGATCGACTACAAACGGCAGATGGCCCTCAAGAGAAGAGTCCTGGAACTGCTTTGCTCATCATTCATTGACAGCAGTAATCAGCGCGGGCGTGATTTCGAGCAGTACACGGCTTCGCGGCCCGAGCTCCGGGCCTACGCCGCCTTTCGGGCCACGATGGAGCGGCAGGGGAAGACGTGGCCCGAATGGCCCGAGCGGTTGCGATCGGGTGGCCTCACCGAGGCGGACTCGGATGAGCGTGTCCGATCCTATCACCAATACGTTCAGTGGCTGGCCGATGGTCAACTGCATGCCCTCGCCGACAGGTCACAACGCCACTCGGCTGGCCTGTACCTTGATCTGCCTCTCGGAGTCCATCCGGCCGGCTTTGATGTTTGGCGCGAGCCCGGCTCATTCGCCTCGCGCATCGCAGGAGGCGCTCCGCCCGACCGCTTCTTCAGCAACGGCCAGAACTGGGGTTTCGCCCCCGTTCATCCGGAAAAGATTCGCTGCGATGGATACCGTCACTACATTCAGTGTTTGCGCCACCACATGCGGTATGCGCGTGTGCTCCGCATCGACCACGTCATGAACCTGCATCGGCTTTACTGGATTCCGGAAGGCTTCGCGGCAACGGACGGTACTTACGTCGGATACCATGCGGACGAGTTCTATGCCGTCCTCGCTCTGGAGTCGGAACGCCGAAAAACCGCCATCATCGGTGAGGATCTCGGAACGGTCCCCCATCACATCCGAGCAAGTATGAGCGAGCATGGGCTCGGCGGCATGTACGTCGCCCAGTTCCAGTTCAACAGCAGTGCCGGCGAGGCCATGCGCCCTACACCCAGTGGCTCCTTAGCGAGCTTGAACACCCACGACATGCGACCGTTCGCCGGGTTCTGGGAAGGACTCGACATAGAAGACCAGGAGGAACTCGGGTTGATCAGCTCCAACGACGCTCGGGAGGCGCGCAGAGAACGAGAGTTGCTCAAGCAATCCGTGGTTCAGTTCCTGCGTCGACGCGGTGCCTTGCACGCGGAATGCCCGACTCTCGCCGAGATTCTCGAAGCCTGCTTGTTGGAACTGGCCGGAAGGGAAGAAGCCTTGATGCTCGTCAACCTGGAGGACCTCTGGCTGGAACGCTTCCAACAGAACACGCCGGGCACGGTTGATGAAAGACCCAACTGGCAAAGCCGCGCCCGCTGCGGCATGGAAGCCGTCAAGGCCGACTCTCAGCTACTCCATCTGCTCCAGCGAGTCCATCGACAGCGCAAGAGACATGCGCCTTTCGGATGTGCACGGCAACCTCATTGACCTGAAACATCCTCCTGTCCAGGCGAGGTAGCCATCTGTTCGGATGTTTCCCGCTTGAACGATCCGCGCACGGGCGGCGAAAAACCAAAAACTAAAAACTGAAAGAGGAAAAACGAACCTGAAACATCCCCCGGATCAAGCGGCCTTGACGCCGATCCGGATGTTTCTTGCTCGAATGATCCGCACCGCGTAGCGGGGCGGGGCCGGCACTAGCCTGCATGTCTCGCCACGCGGCGTGGCGAGGTGCGTGAGAGGGCCGTCAGGACGAGGCGCGCGCCGCCCCCCTGGGAGCGCGCGGGTGCCCTCTGGGCCCTGCCCGCCAAAAGCCGCTGGGCGCGCAGGTGTAGTGGCCATATCGTCTCCTTCGGCCCTCGGATCACGAATCACGAGACACGACCTTTACGGTTCACCGGCCGTCAGACATCTCTTTCTGGAGCGAACCAAGCCCCCGCCAAAGGTTTTTACGAAACACGAATCACGAATCACGAGTCACGACCTGCAAGGTTTTTCACTAACAACTATCCACTAACAACTAACCACGGCCTTTGTATCGCGTGCTTCAACCGTCGGGTGGTGAGAAAGGCAGGCTGGCTCCTTTCCGGCTTGATACACTTGCGGGTCGATGACCCGACGTGACTTGCTTGCCGCGGCCGGCTTCGCTTCAATTGCTTGTCAGACGACAGAGCAGCCCGCCCACCGCCCGAAACCCCGGGTCGCCGCTATCACGACCGTTTACTTCGAGCGGTCGCATGCGGACGTGTTCTTTAGCCGTATCTTGCACGGCTATCGCCTGAACAAGAAGACGTACTATCCGCGCTTGGAAGTGGCATCGATGTATCTGGACCAGGTCCCCGATAACGACATGGGCTACGACTTGGCTGAGGAATACGGGTTCAAGGTGTATCCGACCGTAGCCGAGGCGCTACGGTGCGGTGGGGACCGCTTGGCCGTGGATGGCATCGCTCTCGTCGCTGAACATGGCGAGTATCCGTCGAACGAGAAAGGCCAGCAACTGTACCCCCGTTACGAGTTGTTCATGCAGGTCATCGACGTCATGAAGCAAGAGGGGGTCGTATGCCCGATCTTCGTCGACAAGCACTTTTCCTACAGTTGGGAAAAGGCTTCGGCGATGTACGAGACAGCGAAAGAAATGGGAATCCCGTTGATGGCGGGGTCCACAGTGTCGTTGGCGTGGCGCTATCCGCCGCTGGAGCTGGATTACACCCAGGAACTCGAACAAGCCCTGACCGTAGGATTCGGTCATACCGAAGCTCTCGGTTTTCACACTCTGGAAGCCCTGCAGGCGATCGTCGAAAAGCGTATGGGCGGGGAAACCGGCGTAGAGTCGGTCCAGGCTTTTCGGGGAAGCAAGGTTTGGGAGTTGCGCGATCAGGGGGTCTGGTCACAGGAATTGTTCGAGGCGGCCCTGGCTCGCACGGAGACTCGCAACGAAGGGCTCCCGGAAGACTTGATCGAGGAACCCATCCTGTTTCTCATCGACTATCGCGACGGCCTCGAGGGGCGTTTGCTGATGGCAAATGGACTGCTGCGAAGTTGGGTTGTCGCGGCGAGCCGGAAAGGGTCAGGCGAGATTCTATCGACCGAGTGCCGGATTCAGTTTCATATTCACGGCCACTGGGGTTTCATGGCCCGCAACTTTGAGAATCTGATCGCGGACGGCATCCTCCCGAACCCTGTCGAGCGAACACTGTTGACGACGGGAGTTCTTTCGTTCGCGATCGACTCGCTGTACGAGAACGGGCGGCGCATCGACACTCCCGAGTTGGCGATTTCCTACAAGGCCTGAGGAAGTCCTGGAAGCGAAACACTGCTTTGCAAGTGGAGAGATAGAAGCTTTCGGGCAAGTCGTCGAGTCTGGAACGTCCGATCGGATATTCCCTTCCCTACCGTTCGTCAAGAAGGGTGTTCAAGACTCTCGAGGCGCCCGCTCAATGGGCACAACCGAGTGGTGGTGGCTCTATCTCCTTTGAATTGTTGATGCTAGGTTGCGATCCTGCTGCGCATGGCGCGATAATGGAATCACCCTCCTGGTCGTTCGTTAGTTCTGGAGAGAGGCGTTTAGGTGTATCCCGTCACGGAGAGAAACAACCTGGTTGAGGCGCTAACTTCGATGAGTCGGCTTGCGCGGCGCGCATCGGCCAAAGAGTTTTTGGAAGGTTTATCGACAGACGAGTTGCAGTACATCGCCGCTTACTTCGGAGCGCGCACGCTCGACCCGGCAATGGGCGATCGCCTTGCGACGCGTGGTCGCCGGGCGTGCGAGATCCAGCGCTACGAGCGAGGTAAAGCGGAGAAGCTGCCATATTTCTCCACCAACCATCGTTCCCGGATCGGCACGAAGCGGGCAGGCGCCGTGTCGCACAAGATGATCGTGCTTCTCGAGTTCCTGACCGTGAGCGAGCGAACCGTGTCCGCGGCTGACTCCTGGCCGGCTATGGGCGGTTGCGCTTAGCGCATCGCTCATCCGCCGCTGTGCTACGCTGAGTTTTCTTGGGCGTAACAGCGGCCCTGACTTGAAACATCCCCTGATCAAGCAGCGTTGACATCAGTCCGGATGTTTCTCTCTTGTATGATCCGCGGGCGGGCGGAGGAAAAACTGACCTGAAACGCGCCTCGGATCGAGCGGTGTTGACGCCAACCCAAATGTTTCCCGCTTGAATGGTCCGCGCACGGGCGGAGGAAAAACTGATCTGAGGGCGCGTACTTTTCACCCCACTTCGCCGGATCCGATTTCTTTGAGGTGTTGAGCGGCGCTCTTCCTGGATAAACATGATTCGTCCGTACCGGGGCCAGTTCCCCACGCTTTCCGAATCGGCCTACGTTGACTCAAGCGCGCAGGTGATCGGCGATGTCGAACTCGGCGGCGAGGTGAGCATCTGGTGTAATACGACGATTCGCGGCGATGTGAATTCGATTCGGATAGGAAACCGCAGCAACGTCCAGGACAACTGTTGTCTTCATGTCGATCGTGACAAGCCTCTCGTAATCGGCGAAGGCGTGGTCGTGGGGCATTCGGTCACGCTGCATGGTTGCGTCATCGGCGACGAGTGTCTGATCGGTATGGGCGCGACCGTCTTGAGTGGTTCGAAGATCGGCGCGGGCTCGATCGTCGCAGCCAGGGCCTTGGTGGTGGAAGGCGCGGCGTTTCCGCCGGGTAGCTTGTTGATGGGTGCGCCGGCAAGAGTGCGGAGGCCCGTGTCCGACGACGAGCGCGAGCGGATTCGCCGCAACGCTGCGAGCTATGTCGAGCTGAGCCGCACATACAGGCAAGAGTCACAAGAACGCTGATGGACGCCACAAGTCAAACCCCCGTCCCGCTGGACTTCCTCGGTGACCTCGAACGAACGCATCGCTGCGGCGATCTGTGTCCGGGCGATGTTGGCAAGCGCGTCGTTTTGATGGGTTGGGTCCACCGGCGGCGGGATCTGGGCGGGTTGATCTTTATCCACCTGCGGGACCGCTCGGGCGTGTCCCAGGTAGTGTTCAACCAGGAGCGGGCCGACGTTCACGCCCGTGCCGAGTTGTTGCGCAGCGAATTCGTCATCGCGGTTGAAGGTCCCCTGGTTCGCCGTGACGACGATACGATCAACCCCGAGCTGATAACGGGCGAGGTCGAGGTCGTAGCGGAGAAGATCTACATCCTGAACACGTCGCGTACGCCGCCGTTCCTGGTGGAGGAGGATCTCTCGGTCGGCGAGGACATCCGGTTGAGACACCGCTACATCGACTTGCGGCGTCCGCACATGCAGCGCAACTTGATCCTGCGCCACAAAGTGAACTTCGCGATTCGTAAAGCGATGGACGAGCAGGAATTTTACGAGATCGAGACCCCGTTCATGACTCGCTCGACACCTGAGGGAGCGCGTGACTTCCTCGTGCCGAGCCGCTTGCAGTTGGGCAGTTTCTATGCGCTGCCGCAGTCTCCGCAACTATTCAAGCAGTTGCTGATGATCGCCTGCTACGACCGCTATTTCCAAATTGCGCGCTGCTTCCGTGATGAGGACCTCCGCGCCGACCGCCAGCCGGAGTTCACGCAACTCGACCTCGAAATGTCGTTCATCCAGGAATCGGATGTCTTCGATGTGATCGAGCGCGTGATGCAGGGCGCTGCGGAGGCGGCGGGGCATCCAACGCCCGAACGGCCGTTCCCGAGGATGACGTACGCCGCAGCGATGGAGCGCCACGGCAGCGACAAACCGGATCTGCGTGTCCCCGCGATGACACGCGTAGACGACCTTTTCCCTGCCGGCGAGTTGCCGATTCACGAGGGAATGCCGCTGATGGCGATCCGCATACCGTCCGTAGGAACGCTGACGCGGCGCGAGCGTGATGAACTGAAACCGCTGGGCAGCGAGCTCGGCCTGCGCGTGTTCGACGACATGAGGCGGCTCGGCCGCGACTTCGCCGAGCCTCTGAGGAACGTGCGTGAGCGGGCGGGTGTCGAAGACCATGATCTGCTCGTTCTCGTGACGACCGCTAAAAAGCCGACCGGCCCGAAGCCGCAAGAGACCGCGCTGAAAGCCGCGGGAACCTTCCGGCTACAGGTGGCGCAGAAGTATCAGGATCGTCATGGGCTCTTCGACAAAGAGGATTTCCGCTTTTTGTGGGTGACCGACTTCCCGATGTTCGAGTGGGACGAGGACGAACAAAGCTGGAACGCGGCGCATCACCCCTTCACGTCCGTGCACGACGAGGATCTCGACTACCTGCTGAGTCAGCCGCATCGCTGCCGTTCGAAGGCCTACGATCTTGTCCTCAACGGGGTCGAGTTGGGCTCGGGGTCGATTCGTATCCACCGGCGGGACGTGCAAGCCAAGGTGTTCCAGGCGCTCGGGTTTACCGGCGAGCAGGCGCGCCATCGCTTCGGGTTCTTCCTGGAGGCGTTGGAATACGGGACGCCTCCGCACGGAGGCATCGCCCTCGGCCTCGACCGTCTGGTCATGCTGCTCGCTGGAGAGACCACGATTCGCGACGTGATTCCATTCCCCAAAACCGCCAGGGGCGCGGATCTCATGTGCGAGGCGCCGTCCACGGTTCCGGGCCGTCAATTGACGGAATTGGGGATCGGGCTGCGGCCTGGTATCCGGCAGATGATGAGTGGCCGCTCGGGCGAATAGCCCGGCCTGTTTGCCGCGATAGCGCGGGTCGTCTCTCGGCTCGAAAGCCATCCGCGCCGACCGCTCGCCGGCACAGGTACAGGCTCATCTTCTCTGATCGCAGGCCGGCACAGATACTGATGTGGGCCGTGGTAGCCCCTCCATCCATGCCGGGAATGAACGAGAGCACGACTCATTCGTGACAGCAAGACCTTCTTGCGGGAAACCGGTCCGTCCAGGAGTTGGGAAGAAAATCGGAAGCCAGCCGCTCCTCACTCGCCTCTATTGCCGCATGCAAGGTTGTGGGATATGCAGGTCAGTTTTTCCTCCGCCCGCATGCGGATCGTTCAAGCGAGAAACATCCGGACCGGTGTCAACGCCGCTTGAATAGCAGGATGTTTCAGGTCAGGCCGTATGCATGTCGCGCCAGTTGTCGCCTGTTTTCACGTCCGCGAGGAGTGGGACTCGCAACTTGTAGGCGCCTTCCATTTCCTGCTTGACGATAGCGGCCAGTTCGGCGACTTCGTTTTCAGGCGACTCGAAGAGCAGCTCATCGTGAACCTGGAGCAGCATGAGCGCCTGGCTGCCTGCTTCTCGGAGCCTTCGGTCGACGCGAATCATCGCGAGCTTGATCAGGTCCGCCGCAGAGCCCTGGATCGGGGAGTTGATCGCGGTTCGCTCGGCGAATCCGCGGGCCGCTGGGTTGCGGCTGTCAAGATCGGGTATTGGCCGCAGCCTGCCGAGCAGAGTCCGGGTATGTCCGGTCCTGCGCGCCTCGTCGATGGCGCCGTCCATGAACTTCTTTACGCCCGCATAGCGCTCAAAGTAGGCGTTGATGTACTGCCGCGATTCCGACTGCGGAATGCCGAGCTGCTTCGACAGCCCGAAGGGGCTGAGCCCGTAGACGATCCCGAAGTTCACGGCCTTGGCGCGGCGCCGCTCTTCCGCGCCCACGGCTAACGGCGGCACGCCGAACACCTCAGCGGCCGTGCGCGTATGAATGTCTTCGTTGTTGCGGAATGCATCGACGAGCACCGGGTCCTGCGAGATGTGCGCGAGCACGCGCAGCTCGATCTGTGAATAGTCAGCGGCCAGCAGCTTCCATCCCTGCCGGGCGACAAACGCGGCCCGAATCTCGCGGCCGCGCTCACTGCGGATGGGAATGTTCTGCAGGTTCGGGTGCGATGACGATAACCGTCCTGTCGCTGACCCGCACTGGTTATAGGTCGTGTGCAGTCGGCCGGTCTTCCGAGAAACGAGGGACGGTAGTGCGTCGACATAGGTGTTCTTGAGCTTGGTTTGCCGGCGGTATTCGAGGACTTTGGGGACAATCTCGTGGGTCGGGGCAATCTCTTCCAAAACGTCGGACGCGGTCGAACGCCCCTTGGTCTTTCCGCGCCGGGGCGGCGCGGGAAGCTGGAGGTCATCGAAGAGCACCTTGGCAAGCTGCTGTGTCGAGTTGATGTTGAACGTCGAGCCCGCCAGTTCGTAAATCTGACCGGTCAGCTCGTCGATCTCGCTTGCCATCTGCCGCGAAATCCCTGCCAGTCGGGCGCTATCGAGCAAGACGCCCTCTCGTTCCATGCGGGTGAGAATGGGGGCGAGCGGCAGCTCTACGCTCCCGTAGAGATCGCGCAGGCCCGAGTCATCGATCTGCGGAGACAGCTTTTCGCCGAGCTCGCGAACCAGGTCCGCCGCGCGCGCCAGGTCGTCATCGACCGCCACGCCCAGGTACCGCCCGATAGCCTTTTTCAGAGTGAAGTCCGCGCGCGTCGTATCCAGCAGAAACGCCTCCAGCATCGTGTCGCTCACGACTCCGTTGAGCGAGATCCCGAATTGCCCGAGCTTGTGCGTGGTCGCCTTCTGGTCATGCACTCTCTTGGGAATAGCCCGGTCTTCGATGAAACTCCTGGCGGCGTCGATGTGCTCGACCGCTAGCAGAACCGACTTTCCGGCCGCCGTGCAGAACGCGGCTCCCCCGGTCGCAATCTCGTCGGCGGCGCCCGTATTCACCACCAGGGTGACGGCCTTGCCGGGCTCTTGGGAAGTCGAGAGCCATTCGCCGAGTTCGGCTTCGGAGGCAAGAGTACCGTAATCGGCCGGGGCTTCCGGCTCTGGAACGTCGAGGGCGCTGAGCAAGCTGTTGAACTCGAGTTCCCGGTACAGGTCCGCCAGGGCTTCCAGGTCTGGCGGGACGAACTGGAGATTCTCCAGATCCAATTCGACGGGTGCGTCGACGGCGATGGTCGCGAGCTTCTTGCTCAGCAGGATCAGGTCTCGATTCTGTTGAAGGCTCTCTCGGTAGGTCTTGCGCTTGACTTCCCCAGCGTGCTCGATGGCGCCCTCGACGGAGCCATAGGTCAGGATCAAATCTCGGGCGCCCTTGTCGCCGATGCCCTTTGCACCAGGGATATTGTCGACCGAGTCGCCTTTGAGCGCCAGTAGATCGACCACCTGCGGCGGAGTTACGCCCAGTGATCCTTTCACGCCCTCGGAGTCGTAGACCAGGTCGTTTTTCATCGGGTTGAGGACGAAGACCCGCTCGGTAACGAGCTGTGTCAGGTCTTTGTCGCTGCTGACGATGAAGACCTCGATGTCATGCTCGGCGGCTTGACGGGAAAGAGCTCCGATCACGTCGTCCGCCTCGTAGCCGGCGCTGGCAAGGACGGGAATTCGCGAACTCTCGAGCAGCCGCCGGATGTAGGGAAGCTGCTGCAGCAAGTCCTCCGGGATTTCCTCGCGGTTCGCTTTGTACTCCGGGTATATTTCGTCGCGGAAGGTGGGTCCTTCGCCTTCCCACACCGCTGCCATGTATTCGGGATGGTGCGTTTCGATGAGCTTCCGAAGCATGGTGACGAAAATGTAGATCGCCTCGGTCGGTCTTCCGTCGGCCGACCGCATGATCGGTGCCCCGGAGCGAGCGCGTCCGTAGAAAGCTCTGAAGATCAAGCCGAACGTGTCGATCAGGAAAAGGCGTGGAGTGGAAGCCATGGTGTCAGGTCGATGCGCAATTGGATTCCCTCACCCGCCGCAGATACGAATCGAACCAGGCGGCTTCGCAGCGTTGCGGAATAGGCGCTTCTTACAGAATGTTGAAGGAAGTAATCGATTCTAACGTACAAGCTGCGCACCCGAGCCTGCCTGCCTCGCGATCTGCAGAGAAAGGCGCTCGCTGTAGGCCGACTCAGACCGGCTTGTCCGTCCACAACGTGAGCACGACCAGCGTCAGCGACAAGCCGATCATTACGACAACGGTGCCGTAAGCCAAAATATTGTCGAGCTTCGAATTGACCCACTCTCCCATCAGGTCGCGACGGTTCACGAGACGCAGTATGAAAATCAGAATGACGGGCAACAGGATACCGTTCAGTACTTGGGACAGCAGGATCATGCGCACCAGTGGGAATCCGGGCCACAATACGAGCCCCGCTCCCACGGCAATCAGTAGCGTATAGAGCCCGTAAAAAAACCGTGCTTCTCCGAAGCGGTGGTTTACGCCGGACTCGAACCCCAAGCCCTCGCAGACCGAGTAAGCGGTTGACAGGGGCAGGATGCTGGCGGCCAACAGAGAGGCATTGAACAGCCCGGCGCTGAACAGGATGTAGGCATAGGGGCCCAGCGGGCGCAGCGCCAGGGCGGCTTCGGCGGCATCGTGAATCTCACGCGGCTGCACCGACCAGATCGCCCCCGCGGCGCAGACGATGATGAAGAACTTGATGAACGCCATCGCTATACAGCCGACGATCACCTCGGCGCGCGACTCGCTGAACTGCTTGGCGTCGATGCCCTTTTCGACGACCGCTGATTGCAAATAGAACTGCATCCAAGGGGCCACGGACGTTCCCACCAGACCAATCAGAATCGCCAGGTAGGGCCCGTCGAAGTACACGACCGGCATCACGCTGCTTTGGAGGGCTTGCCCCCAGTCCGGTTTGATCATGACCGCCGAGATCACATATGCCACGTAGAAAGCACTCGCCACGAGAAAGATCTTCTCCACACTCCGGTACGTGCCCTTCACGACGAGCAGCCAAACGGCCAGCGCGCCCAGCGGAACCGAAATGTAACGGTTGACCTCGAAGATCTCCAGCGAACCGGCGATGCCCGCGAAGTTCGCGGTGACGTTTGTCAGGTTCACCGCCAGCAGCGCGGCCATGACGAAGAACGTCATCCGCAGGCCGAACTCTTCGCGGATCAGGTCCGATAGTCCCTTGCCGGTGACTGCCCCCATCCGCGAGCACATTACCTGCGTGATGATCAGAACCACGGTGACCGGCGCCATGGTCCACAGGGGGTTGTAGCCGAATCGCGCACCCGCCTCCGAGTACGTGAAGATCCCCCCGGCGTCGTTATCGACGACTGCCGTGATGAACCCAGGCCCCAAGACGGCCAGGAAGAGCAGCAGACGTGCACGCAGGCGCTCGAACATGATGAAAGTCCGTCAAGGGATTCGTTCAGCCGGCAGGAGTGAGCACACTGATCACGTCGTCAGCGGTGATCACGCCGCACAGCTCGTTGTCCTCGTCCACGACCGGCAGAGCAAAGAGGTTGTATTTGTCGAAGATGGCGACAACCTCCTTGCGATCGTCGTCTACGTGCGCATGCAGTGTTTCCTTGAAAGCCAACTGCCGTAGGCGCGTATGCTCCGAGGCAGTGAAAAGCCGGCTGATCGCGACGGCGCCCGTCAGCCGCTGCTCTTGGTCGATCAGGAAGATGTGCGTAAGCATTTTGAGCAGGTCCTCATTGCCTCGGAGCGCTTCGAAGGCGTCGCGCACATGGCCGTTCTCATGAACGCCCACGTATTGCGTGTTCATCATGCCGCCCGCGGTGTCACTCTTGTATTCGAGCAGTTCCTCCACCTCGGCCTTGGGAACCTGCTCCATGTCCTGGAGAATCTCCCGGCTCTTTTCCTCTTCGAGTTGATCGAGTACGTCAGCCGCATGATCCGGCTCCATTTCTTCAACGATGTCCGCGGCGCGTTCCTTGTCGAGTGACTTGAGGATACTGACCTGAATCTTCGGCTCGACCTCCGTGAGCGTTTCGGCGGCCACTTCGTCACCAAGGGTTTTGAACAGCGCCTCCCGCTCCGCCGGTGCCAGGTCCTCGACGATGTCGGCGAGATCGGCCGGGTGCAACTCTCCGAGCCGGTGATGCGAGATGCGTAGCCGCAACCGGCGCTGAGGGTCGGGCTCGACGATGTTGCAGTATTGCCAGGGAATCGAGTTGGGCGTGATGCGCTCTTGGACTTTCCGAATCACCTTGTTGGGCAGGAAGCCTTCCGTCAGCCGCCGGAACGTACCCTGCAATCCGACGCCAACCTCATGCACCCAGAGCTCGTCGCGCTCGGGCGCGTGCACGATTCGCAGTGCGAGGTCGTTGACCCGGACGACCTTGCGGCCGTTCACATCGACGATTTGCTGATCGAGCAGGTCTTTCTCGAGCAGAAACAGGCGCTCGTCGGGGTAGTACGGGACAAAGAGATCATCCGAGAGCCGGATGCCTGCAAGCGAGATGGATTCAACCTGGTCGTGACGCACCATGAACCGTGTGCGCCGGCCAAGCAGGAAGTGCGAAACACGGGTGGGATGCTCGCTCGGCATGAGCCCCAGTTCTCGCACCCGCCCAAGGCGATGGCCGTTGGGCGCAATGACCCCCATTCCTGTCAACTCGGTGAGATACAGGATGCTGTCCACTCCGCTGGCAACGGTGGCCATCGTCAAACCCGGCAATCAGCGGCGGGAGCCAACCGTACCGTCCGGAGGGCGCCGCTTCGCTGGTGTTTCTACTTCCTGGGTCGTCTGACATAGACGTTGTGACCGGAGACTCGATTCTCCTTGAGAGCTACCGCTGGCCGATACCGCGCGGCCAACCCATCCCGGTCACCCACTCACTATGCACTAAGCGTCCGAATCCCGCAAGGTCATCGCTGCATACGGACGAATTTCAGTAAAAGTACCGCCCGGAAACAAAGTCGGTCACGGCATCCACCGTGTCTTCCGTGCCTTTGATCGCGTCGTGCACCCGGTAGTGCCATGGTTCCGGGCCAAGAGCGCTCCGCCAGCTCTTGATTGAGGCCACGTTCTCCTCTCCCGCGTCCCCGAGGCGATCCAACGCCCGGCGCAACCGCCGCTGGCTTTCGAGGTCGCGGAAATCCTCCGTCGCGACCAATTCCGCCACCTCGTAAAGCCCTTTGGCCAACCGAACATAGGACCGGACGACCCGCGTCTCGTTCGCGAAATAGTCGCTCTTGAACGTCTCGGCGATGGTCAACGCGCGGTCGCTGATGGCAATCTTTCTGTCGAAATCCTCGGCGCTGGTGTAGTAGCGAAAGATCCCCTCCCCGAGATACGGGCGGCGGCGCTGACGCACCATCTCGACATACTTGCCCCAGGAGTATGCAATCGGAAAGTCGGAGTCATAGACATCGAACTCGATCGGTCCCATCAGATCGGCCCACTCGCCGACCTTCTCCGGGTCCTGGTAGCCTTCGCGCGTCGCCCAAGCGATGGCGAACTCCTGCTCGCTACGGCCGTCGAGGTTCCAGCCGTACTCGGCTAACGCGTGGACATTGAACCCGCATGTGGCCTTGCCGTTGTCGGCCCAGGCCATCATGCCGTAGGCTCCTCGAATCTTCCGTTCGGTCAATTGCCGTACATAGTCCCGCACGCGGTGTGCGGAACTCTCCGGCACCATGAATTCCGGCGTATCCACTCGCGCGTTGGCGGTGATGGGCACGTCATAGCTCGCAATCCAGCGTCCCTCGGCCGCATAGGAGTCGAGCATCGGATTGCGGAACAAGTCGCGCGGCAAGCGCATCACACGTTCGATCTTCGTCGCGCATGCCCGCTCGATCTTCATGTCTTCGGGCATTTCTGCGATCACGCGATAGTACCGGCCGGACGGCACGGTGGACAGGAACACCCGGATCGTGAAGTCCGGATACTCCTTTCTCGCTTCTTCATACGCCGCGAGCAGGGCCCGCACTTCCATCACGTCTTGACCGACGGCGGTTGTCTCCAGGCCGGCATCACCTCCCGGGCGCTCACTCAGCCAGCAACTGACCTCGCTGATGCCCTGCCTCGCGAAGTCGCGAAGCCATTCCGCAAGCAGCTTCCGAAACAACGGGTGTGCGGCGTTCGGCGAACGGTGCTGGTTGCCCTTCTTGTGAGCGAAGTAGCGGCCCGTGAGAGCTTCATCGCCTCGCCCAGCCAACTCCGGATAGGCCCGAAACAGCCCAGAGCTGTGCAGAAAGTTGAAGTGTGTAAGGAACGGCTGATACTCGAACCCTTGCAGCCGCGCCGACTCATAGAGATCCATGTTCAACGTCACGCTGCCGGCTTTGCCGCGCTCGATCGGATTGACCTTCGTTTCGGCCATTTTCCCGAAGTTGAGTTTCAGCGAAGCCATCCACGGCACCCACTCCTCGGGATTGGGGAAGTTCCAGACGCCGCGCTCTTCCAGGTCCGGCCAGTCCGTGATCTTCGCCAGGGGAATCGAGATGGTTTGAGGCGACAGTGCGGGCTCCAGAAGCTGGTGCAAAGTCCGGACGGCGTAGTAGAGGCCCCGCGGTTCGAGCGCCGCCAGTACAAGACGGTTTTCGCCCACTGGTTTGATCAAGTACGCCTGATCGCGGTTGGGCAGATTGCTCAGTCGCCGTCGTTCTTCCGCCGACAGGTCGCGGCCGGACTCGGTTCCCCGCGCCAGGCCGATGACAATCTCGAAGCCCGACCCGGTAGCTTCGACACCCGCCTTGGTGGCGAACAGCGTCTTCAGCTCCTTCGTGGCGTACTCGCCGATGTCTCCGGCGCCCGGCTCCAGGTGGACACCCACCTCCTCTGGCTGCAGGACAACCTTGTGCTCGATCAACATCTCCTGAGGAAGAGGTATCAGATGACGCGTCCATAAACGCAATTCATCGAGTGAGACTGTTTGGACAGCGATGCCTCGCAGGGGGGAAGCCAGGCAGAGGAACAACAGCACATACGACAGCCGTAACCATCTCATCGCAGAGCAGTATAGATCAGCGAGACGCCGCCGCCAAGCAGCCGCTTTATCTGTGAATTGCCGGTACGTCCTTGCGACAGGAGAAAGATATCGGGAACCGAAGAGAGTGGAGCAAGAGCGGTTCTGTGAATCAACCGCGGCCGCCGGACGGCTTCATGGGAGACAGCGACGTGCTCCTGGCGATGGGCTGCTCCGGCTCGCCCTTTACCGATCGCTTCATGGACGCGCCTTCCGCAGCGCCGCGCAGAACGATTCCAGGTCCGCAACTCCTTCGCAGTCCGGCGGATTCTTGACGCGCCTGAGGTTCGCCCCGCGCAGGTCCGCCCTGCGCAAGTCCGCCCCGCGTAGGTCCGCATCACTCAGGTCCGCCTTTTCAAGGTCCGCATGGCGCAGGTTCGCCCTTTCGAGGTCCGCACGACGCAGGTCCGCATCACGCAACTCCGCTCGTCTCAGGTCCGCCCTACGCAGGTCCGCTCCGGCGAGTTGCTTGGATCTGATGTCGATCTGCCCCGACGCCAGGGACGCGCAGGCCAACAGCACCGAAAAGAGAACGGCGGGTGTCCTCATGCCGGGGGAAAGGATACACGACCGTCCGGAGCGCGTCAAAGCGCGCCGGCGCGACCCGTAGTGCGGCCAAGGCGCGGTGGCGGGGCGTGGGGCGTGCGGGCCTGCGCGACTCGTAGTGCATCCGGCCGTTGCGCGGGCTCGAATTATCGGAAGGGAACCGGATGGCAATCCAAGCTTGAGATCGAGACCGCGAACACCCCTACGATGTTTCGTCGGGGTGGATCGCAGAAAAAACACGAGATCTGAACTGACGAGTCAATGGTGGAAGAGGCTCCGGAAGACCCACGGCGATGACCCAGGCCTTTCGAAGAGGCCGAATATTCCCCTCCGGAGTGGAACCGTGTTTGGACGATGCCGCTGTTGGTTTGTAGAATCATGAACAGGGCGGAGCAATTCAGCTCGGGCTGACGGCCATGCCTCAACACTACCTGATCACGATCGTTCCTCTTTTTCTGTTGGCGTCCTCGGCGGCGGCTCAGGAAAACAAACTCGGTCTTCTTGACCCCGGCAAGCCTGATGTCCCTTACCTCATCCACGCGTCCCGAATCGTCGAGACCGAACAATCGCAGGCTACCGAGGCCACTCGGAAGAACGAGCTTGTCTACACCGTGCCCGGAGCCGGCTCGCCGGTAACGACGCCTCTCGCGAGCCCCGAATTCCTCTTTCGGTACGAAACGATCAACCCGAGCGACCTCACTCTGTTCCAGCTCGTCCCGAAGAACGGCCGGCGGGAACTGCTCTTCCGAAAGAAAAAGAAAATCCTCGCTCGACAGATTCGGCTCGACGTCTTCCCCGTGCAGGATAACCTCGTCAGAGTACGAGTCGACGAAAGCCTCACGAACGGCGAATATTGCCTCACCCCCAACGGCTCCAACGCCGTCTTCTGCTTCAACGTCTTCTAAGTCGTTCCGCGTCAGCCTCGCCAAGTGGCGAGGCGGCGTGTGGGAGAGGGCTGGCGGTACGAGGCGCGAGCCGCCCGCGCCGGCATTACTGCCTGCAAGGTTTTTCACGAATCACGAGTCACGAAACACGA
Organism: Bryobacterales bacterium; assembly: GCA_026713545.1. Lineage (GTDB taxonomy): Bacteria > Acidobacteriota > Terriglobia > Bryobacterales > UBA6623 > JAPPLB01. The sequence continues at coordinate 5,801 of JAPOOG010000067.1, read as the reverse complement.
GATACGAGATACGAATCATTGCACTTGGGTACTGAAGCCCTTCAGTCTTTTTTTTCTGCCCAGGCCGGCATAGCATGAGGACAGCGAGGCTGACAAGCGACTTGCCGTCGGCGCGGCGCTAGCCTGCATTTCTCACCAAGTGGCGAGGCGAAGTGCGTGAGAGGGCCGTCAGGACGAGGCGCGAGCTGCTTGGCGCGCGCAGGCGTACTTGACAGTACGTCGAGCACGGCAAGCAAGCGCAACGAATTCATGGCGGTCGTATCGCGTGCTTCGGCCGTCGGGTAGTGAGAAAGGCAGGCTAGCTGTAGAGGCTGCCCCCCACGACGGCAACTCGGCCTTTGGGTTTTTCACGAATCACGAGACACGAGTCACGGACTTTATCGCCGTTCTTTTCGCTGCGGGTGCGCCAGGGCGGAGAAAAAAGTCGCAACACAAAAACCGCCGCCCGGTCATTGCTGCCCTGTTCACTATTGTTCGCCATTGTTCAGTATTTTTTTGGGGGAGGCGCCCCGAGCCGCTGTCCGCGCACCGTCCGCATCAGCAACACGGCCTGTTGGGTTTTCACGAGACACGAGTCACGAATCACGGCCTTTACGTCCCTTCGGTTCGCCGTGGGTGCGCCGTGCGGAGAAAAAGCGGAGTTGAAGGTGGCAGAACCCAAAACCGAAATCCGCCGCCCGGACCGCCGCGCCCGCCGCAACATAACGACTTCCCTGCGCATGTTGACGGGACCATTCCGGGATATTCTGGCTTTTTGCCGACGGATAACGATTTTTCTTCCCACTATTTCCCGGCATTTCCCGCTATTCTTCGGATACCCCCCGGAGCCGGTGTCCGCGCGCCGTCCGGGCTGCTTCCGCTGCGGCGAACGTCAAAGGAACCCACGCTGAGAAAGGAGAAGAACGTTCTTTATTGCGTTGACAGCGCCTTGCACGCCTTTGCGGGACCTCCCTCCCGTTCGCTAAGCTGACCGATTGGCTTCGGCCCCCACCGGCATGCCCCAGCATATCTCGGAACTCGAAACACCCGTGTTGCTCATCGACCTCGACCGCATGACGAACAACCTACAGCGTGTCGCCGAGTACGCCGCCGAGCATAAGCTGAGCCTCAGGCCGCACACCAAGACGCACAAGAACCCCATCATCGGCAAGATGCAGCTTGACCTCGGGGCGGTAGGCCTGACGGTAGCGAAAGTCGGGGAAGCGGACGTGATCGTCACGACCGGCACGCCGGAGCTGCTGGTCGCGTATCCCATCATCGGCGAGTCGAAGCTCAAGCGCCTGATGAAGGTCGCCCGGCAGACCCGTGTCATTGTAGGACTCGACGACGTGGCCGTAGCGCAAGGCTTGTCGGACGCCGCCCGGTCAGCCGGCCTCGAAATCGGGGTCTTTGTCGAAGCCGATCTCGGAATGAATCGCGTCGGCCTCCGGCCCGGGGATGATCTGCTCGACCTCGCCCGAGCGGTCCTGCAGCTTCCCAACCTGCGCCTCGACGGGGTCGAGTTCTACTACGGCCATGTCAATAAGCTGCTGCCGGATTGGGAAGAAAAGTTGGCGGGCCTGAGCGCGCAGGTAAAGCAGATCCGCGAAGACTTCGACCGGGCCGGCATCGAGCTCAAGGTCATTAGCGGAGGCTCTACTCCGATGCTCTTCCATTCGCACCAGATCGAAGGCATGACCGAGATGCGGCCCGGCACCTACGTGTTCAACGACGTGATGCAAGTCGGGATGGGCTCGGCCGCGTGGGACAACTGCGCCGTCACGATCATGACGACCGTGGTGTCGACGGCGCGGCCCGGCTTCGCGGTCATCGACGGCGGTTCGAAGACCTTCACCTCCGACGGTGCTCGCGCCGGAGGCGAACCCAGCTTCGGCCGTGTCACCGAGGCTCCGGAAAGCCGTTTCTACAAGATGAACGAGGAGCACGGGTATCTCGAAATCCGCGGTGCGCCCTCGCCGATTCGGATCGGTGACCGGCTGCGCATCATCCCGAACCATGTTTGCGTCGCCGTCAACATGCACGAATATGTCTATGGCGTCCGCGGCGAAACCGTCGAGCAGATCTGGAAGGTTGAGGCCCGCGGCAAGTTGCAGTAAAGAGTTTTCCATACATCTGAATCAGATCCTTCGCAAAGAGAGGTAACCCCAATGATCGAAAGAATCATGGACCCGAGCGGTCCGAATCCCGGTGGCCCCTATTCCCACGCCGTCAAGGCCGGCGGTTTCATCTATGTGTCCGGGCAGGCTTCCATCGACCCGCTAACTAAGAAGTTTGCGCCGGGCACGGTCACAGAAGAAACCCACCAGACAATCAGGAACATCCAGTCGATTCTGAAAGCGTCCGGGGCGGACCTTGGGGACGTCGTCAAGTGCTCGGTTTTTCTCGCCGACATCCGCGACTTCGCCGAGATGAACAAGGTTTACGAAGAGTACTTCGGCACTGCCAAGCCGGCGCGCACGACCGTGAACGCCCAGTTGCCGGCGCCCGGTCTCAAAGTCGAGATTGACTGCGTCGCCTACAAGGAATAGTCTCCACACGGGTAGGGAAATCGCATCTTTCGCGTTCACACCGGAGAGCGCAAGGACATGCCTCTGCCGGCTCCAACCTTTACCACTTTCGAGTACGAAGATCGAGGCAAGCATCATGGCTTACGCAAATCTTCTCTATGAAGTCAACGATTCCATCGCGCAAGTTACTGTCAACCGGCCCGAGATATTGAACCCGCTCGATGGCGACACCATCGAAGCGCTTGGCCGATGCTTCAGCGACATTGCCGCCGATAACGCGGTCAAAGCCGTCGTCGTCACCGGCGCGGGGGAGAAAGCCTTCGTCGCGGGCGCCGACATCAACCATCTCACCGAGTTGACAGCACTCCAGGGCCGCGCGTGGGGCCTGCTGGGCCAGCAGGTTTTCTCGCAAATCGAGAACCTGGCCAAACCCGTCATCGCCGCCATCAACGGCTGGGCGCTTGGGGGAGGTCTGGAACTCGCCATGGCATGCCACATCCGTGTGGCGTCCCCCAATGCCAAACTCGGCCAACCGGAGGTCAAGCTCGGCATTGTTCCCGGCTACGGCGGGACGCAGCGGTTGCCTCGATTGGTTGGGAAGGGCCGGGCCCTGGAGATGACTCTCACCGGCGATCCGATCACGGCCGATGAGGCCTGTCGCATCGGACTTGTCAACCGTGTCTTTCCGAAGGACCAACTTCTCGGGGAGGCCAAAGCGATTGCGGCTAGAATACTGGAGAATGGTCCGGTCGCCGTCGCCCTTTGCCTGGACGCTGTCAACCGCGGCCTCGAAATGCCGCTTGATGAAGCTCTGCGATGGGAAGCGGCGCAATTCGGACTCAGTTGCGCGACCGAAGATATCCGGGAAGGCACCACCGCTTTCCTCGAAAAACGCAAGGCTGCATTTCAGGGACGATAACCGATGCGCAAGGACACCGACAAATGCCAACTGATCGAGGGTGAACTTACCGCCGACGGCCTGCGTTTCGCCATCATCGTCAGCCGCTTCAACAGCTTTATCACCGAGCGTCTGCTCGGCGGCGCTGTCGATGCCCTCGAACGGATGGGCGCGTCCTGCGACTCCATCAAAGTCGTCAAGGTGCCCGGCTCACTGGAAATCCCCGTGGTCGCCCAGGAGTTGGGCAAAACCGGCGACTTCGACGCGATCATCTGCCTCGGCGCCGTGATCCGTGGGGAAACGCCGCACTTCGACTACGTCGCGTCGGAGAGCTCTAAAGGCGTGGCGTCGGCTTCGCTCGCAACGGGCGTCCCTACGATCTATGGAATCCTGACCTGCAACACGCTCGAGCAAGCGATCGACCGCGCCGGCGCCAAGGGCGGCAACAAGGGCTTCGACGCTGCCTTGACGGCCATCGAGATGGCCAACCTGCTGAAGGATCTACGACAGAACGGCAAGATCGAGAAATAACATGCCCTCCCGCCATCGGTCGCGCGAACGGGCGTTACAGATGATCTATCAATGGGACCTCAGCCGGGCGCCGACCGACAGCATCATCTCAGCTTTTTGGGATGGCCTTTCAAATGACCAACCCGGCGTGCCGACTAAGCCCGATCCGTTTGCGAACGACCTTGTCGAAGGAGTGGTCGATCGTATCGAGCACATCGACGATCTCATCAGGGCTCACGCTGAAAACTGGCGTCTGGATCGCATGCCGACGATCGACCGTGGGATTCTCCGCCTGGCGATCTACGAAATGATATGCGAGCCGTCCCTCAGCCCGGTGGTCATCAACGAAGCACTCGAAATCGGCCGACGCTTCTCTGAGGACTCCGGCCCTTTTCTCAACGGAGTGCTCGACGCGGTCCGCCGAACATTGGAAGAGAATACACCCGCCCCGGCATAGCCGAAACGACTTTACTGCACCGCCCCGGTTCCGATCGCTTTCGGGTCGATCTTGATCTCTCCAAACGCCCCTTCATACTGTGAGATGTTTTGATTGAGGGCAATGAGCAGAGCCTTCGCCTGTTGGGGGCTCACGTAAATCCCTTGAAAGTTACTGATCTCGACTTCGTTCGGCTTCTGTTGAACAAGCTTGCCGAACTGTAGAAAAAAATCCCACAGGTTCACGCGTATCTGAACGCTGTTCGCGTAGTGCTCGCGGTAGTCCGGTGTCTGCGTTAACTTGATCGTTGCCTGCTGGGGCTGATTCGGTTGGTTAGGATCAGTCATTGTCCTCATGCTCACGCACGAGAAGGCCTGACGTCAAACGCTCATGAGGCGGATTTTCCAGCGGGAAGGGCCGGCTAGCGATGCTTTGAACTTGAGTATCTGTTCAGCGCATCGATGAACGGCTGAACACTCGACGGCGCAGTGACCTGCGCGGCCAGCACCTGCTTCGGGTCAATCTGTCGGCCATAAATCTTCTCGTTGGCTTTGTGGCCTGGTCGAAGCGTCGCACCCTCGAGCGACACGCCGGCGAAGAGTCCCCTCGATCGAGAGTAGGACAGGATCTCCGCCCGCAGTTGCGCATCGGTCTGAGCCTGTGCCGACCGTCCGAGTGGTCCGCCGGCCACTGCTGCGTCACCGCCTAGCGTAAATTTACTTTTGAGCAGCCTCTTGACGCCGCGCTTGTTGAAGATCAACAGCACGAAGTCCGTCGAGCTGCCTCCGATCTGCAGGCCGAAGCTGCCGCCCTCCAGCTTCACAGCCAAGGGCCCCGTCCAGCCTGACTCGTCCCCGCTGCGGCATGACATGACGCCTTTGCCGTAGCGTCCGCCGAATCCAAACCCCGCTTTCTTCACCCCGGGGATGATGGCGATGCATTGGCTGCGGCCCATCAACTCCTGAGGGATCGCCCTCTCCGGTATCCGCATCACCTTGTCGAGCACTTGGGCCGCTCTCAGGCAGCGGCCAACCGCAGGGTTATTGGCGTACAGCGCAGGGACGACAATCGTGCTGATGAGAAGAATTCGAACGAATAGGCCGACGGGCAGGGTCATGGAGGACCTCGGGGATAGGGGCGGACGTCGGCGGGAACTTCGTCCGGCAGGTATGGGGCTTCTCTCTAGTGTACAACGAACAGTTAACGCTTCTGAAGGGCAACAACTAGGACCGGTGCTGCTGTGCGGCTCGAAACCGGCCTGGGAAATGAAGTGAGAATCTCCGGCCGTCTGAAATCCAGCTAGGGCCTGTTAACACTAACCTGCAAGAACATTTTATAATAGGGCATGGAGATCACCGAGGAGCAATACCGCCGTATCGAGCCCGTGCTGCCGCGCCAGCGCGGTAACGTGAGCCTGTCGAATCTCACGGTTCTGAACGCCATCTTGTAT
>JAPOOG010000150.1 GCA_026713545.1 Bryobacterales bacterium | reverse complement strand
TCACGAATCACGAGACACGAGACACGAAACACGGCTTTTATGGCTGAACCCGAAACCGAAATCCGCCGACCGGACCGCCGCGCGTGCCGCCAAGTCACGACTTCGCTGCGAATGTTGACGGGGCCATTCCCGGATATTCCGGGTTTTTTGCCGCGTGAGAACGGGTCTTTGCCGCGTGAGAACGGGTTTTTGCCGCCTGATGACGACTTTTTACCGAATCATAACGAGTCAAAAACTCGCTATTTCCCACAATTCGTCGGAATTCGTCGGAATTCGTCGGATACCCCCCGAGCCGCTGTCCGCGCGCCGTCCTCCGTTCTCGCTCGGCCTCACGACGAGCGCCGTTGGCCGCGTCTCCCGCCGCCCTCCGGGCTGCTTCCGCTGCGTCGGTCGCAACATGAAACCATGCTGAGAAAGGGGAACGTTCTGGGTTGCGTTGACAGATCTTGTGGTTGCATTGACACTCTCGAAGGGCGGGCGTACCATATCGTTAGCTTCGTCCATCTTGGAGGCCGCTCATGAAGCAGGCGGGAAGCATACTTGTGTGCGCGCTGCTGGCAGCTTCGATGCTGTCCGCGCAGAAACAGGACGAGCCGCGCGAGGCTCGCCCCGAAGTTCTCACCCCGGAGAAGTTTTCCGAGACGCATGGTTCGTTGTTCGACCGTCCGAAGTCGAAGGAAGCGGCGGAGTTGACGGATCGTCTGCTCGGGTCCGAACCGGGCTCGGAGCCCGGCCGCGTCGAGCGGCGGAACTTCATCGACGAGCACATCTTCGGCAAGATGGCGCGCGACGGCGTGCCGCATGCGCCGCCGGCGTCGGACATCGAGTTTCTGCGGCGCGTGACGCTCGATTTGACGGGGCGCATCCCGCCTCGGGCCGAAGTGCGCGCCTTCCTGGCGGATGATGACCCCGGCAAACGAGACAAGCTGATCGACCGCTTGCTCGACAGCGAGGAGTATGTCGAGAAGTGGGCCTACCACTTCATGGACCTGTTCCGCGCGAACGGCAAGATGGGTCGCGGACAGCACCTCTTCCACTACTGGATGAAGCAGAACCTGCGGTCCAACAGGCCTTACGACGAGGTGGCGTACGACATCATCGCGGCGTCGGCGAAGAGCAACCACGTGGTCGCCGCCTCGAACGTGATCGCGCGCGAGCACATCCAGGGGGCGCCGCAGCCGAAGGACGGCGACGACCTGAGCATGGTGCATCAGCTCGATACGCACGATGAGCTCGTGATTCAGTACGCCAAGGTCTTCATGGGGCTGAATCTGTCGTGTATTTCGTGCCACGACGGGCAGGGACACCTCGAGAAGGTGAACGTCTGGCTGAGCACGAAAAGGCGCACCGAGTTCTTCCAGACGGCGTCGTTCCTGGGCCGTTCGCGGTATCTGATGTATTTCGAGAACGGCAAGCCGCAGTCGGGCGAGTTTCTGCTGGATGACGGCAACCCCGGATACGATACCGAGGGCCACAGCATGGTGCGCGTCGCGCGGCTGGGCGGGCCGGAAAATCCGGCGTTCCTGCTGAACGGCGAAGAGCCGCGGCCCGGCGAGGAGCCGCGCGAGGCGCTGGGACGGATACTGACCGCGCATCCGCAGTTCGCGCGCGGCACGGTGAACCGCTTCTGGGCGAAGTTGATGGGCTTCGGGATCGTCGAGCCGTTCGACGAGTTCGATTTGCTGCGGCAGGACCCGGACAACGTTCCCGAAGGCTGGGAGTTGCAGCCGTCGCACCCGGAACTGTTGGACGAGTTGGCGCAGAGTTTTCGAGACAGCGGACACAGCATCAAGGAGTTGATGCGGACGATCACCAGGTCGAGCGCCTATCGGTTGTCGGCGCGGTTCCAGGGCGAATGGAAGGAGTCGTACGCCAGGTACTTCGCGCGCAAGTTCGTGCGCCGGCTGAATGCCGAGGAGTTGCACGACGCGATTGCGCTCGCCACGGACCGGCCAGGGGAGTTCAAGTTCGGGGACGACAAGGTCGGCATGGCGATGAGGCTGTCGGGGCCTTCGGGCGGACGCGATGTGAGGACGTTCCTCAAGACTTTCGGCCAGTCGGACCGCAATACGCCGCCTCGGGAGGTTCCCGGCTCGCTGCTGCATCCGTTGGCGCTGATGCAGTCGCCGGTGGTCACGGATCGGGTCATCGCCAGGGAAGACAGCCGCGTGAAGAACCTGCTCGACAGCTACGACAACGATCGGGTGGTTGACGAGATGTTCATGGGGACGCTTTCGCGGCCGCCGTCTGGCGAGGAAAAAGAGATTGCCTTGGCGGCCTTGAACAACGACCGTGTCGCGGGGGCGGAGAACTTGCAGTGGGCGCTGCTCAACAGCGTGGAGTTCTTCTTCAACTATTAGAGGTGGGGGAAGAGGGCGCGGCATGCCGCGTCCCTGCGTTGGGCAGTGGCCGGAGCGGTTTGTGATAGGGAGGTGTTCTGATGACGAAGCCTGGAAAAGTAGGAGACCTGCCGGGGTCGCGGCGCGATCTGCTGCGGCTGGGCGGGCTCGGTCTTCTCGGCGCCTCGATGGACGGCGTGTGGCCGCTGCAGGTATCCGCCAAGCAAACCGGCGCCAAGGTGCAGCCTCGCGGGACCGCCCGGAACGTTCTCTTCTACGAGATGTCGGGCGCGATCAGCCACGTCGAGTCATACGATTTCAAGGAAACCGCCGGGACGCCCAAAGACCTCGAGATGACGCAGTTGGCGCCCGACCTGCACATGTCGCAGCGCCTGCTGCCGAAGATGTCGAAGCACATGGACAAGATCGCCGTCGTGCGATCGATGAAGAGCCATGAAGAGGTGCACTTCCGGGCGCAGTATTACCTGCAGACCGGACGGCAGATGAACCTGGCGTTTGCGCGCGAGATCCCCGCGATCGGCTCGGTGATCGCCGCCGAGTTGGAAGAGCGGCGGCGTCCGGCCGATACCTTCCCCACGTACCTGTCGTTCAACTTGGAGAAGGGTTCGGCCGGGGCTCTGTCGACGGGGTTCCTTCCGGCGCGGTTCTCGGTGGTTGACATCAATACCGAGTCGGCGGTGGATTCACCGTCGTTCGATCAGAAGATGGTGGAGCTGCTGGAAGAACGCTGGGCGCTCTTGAGCAAGTTGCGAGACGTCGGACACAAGCGGCTTTCCGGCTTCGGGCGGAAGATGTCGAGCTACGACGACTTCTACAGCGCGGCCTATAGCCTGCTTTCGGATGAGCGCTGGCCGGCGGCGTTTCGCGTCACCGAGGAAGACAAGCAGCGCTACGGAACGCACCGTGCGGGCATCTCTTCGATCCTGGCGCGGAATGTGTTGGCTCAGGATGCCGGAACACACTACATTCATATCTGCCACCCCGGTTGGGACCACCACACCTACATCTGGGATCATTCGAAAAACGCGAATCACTACACGCTTTGCGCCGAGTACGATCAGGCCTTCTCGGCGTTGCTCGAGGATCTCTCGACGATTCCGTCAAAGACCAATCCGGAGAAGACCCTGCTCGACGAGACGCTGGTCGTGAATATGAGCGAGTTCGGCCGGACACCGGGCGCGCTGAACAACATGGATGGTCGTGACCATCACAACCCGGTTTACCCGGCGCTGTTCGCGGGGGCGGGCGTGAAGGGCGGCGTGCGGCACGGAGCGTCCGATGCGAGCGGCGCGAAGTGCGCGGAGACGGGTTGGGCCCACAAGCAACAGCCTCGCAACGAGAACGTTCTGGCGACCATGTATTCGGCGCTGGGGATTGACTGGTCCAGGCAGATTCGCAATACTCCTTCGGGGCGCCCGTATGTGTACGTCGATCCGCTGGGCGCGAACGGCTACATCCCGACGGATGAGATTTCCGAAATCTACGGTTAGTTTCTGTGCGGGTCGGCTTCGTTCCGCGCAACCTTCCGTTGATGTAGCCGCCTGCAATCAAAACCGGCACGGCCCGCCGGGGCGCGTACTCCGCTTCCTTCGGCTGTCTTGCCTGCTGCTCGGGGTCATGGCGCTGTCGCTGCTCGCCGCCGAGCCGGGTATGGTGTTTATCCCCGGCGGTGAGTTTCTGCGAGGGCGGTCCCATCCTCTTCCCGATGACGGCTTGAAGTGGCAGCCGACGCTCCTCAAGGACGATCGGCCCGCGAAGAGAATCCATGTCGATCCGTTCTACCTCGATGAGCACGAGGTGACGAACGAGGCGTATCTGCGGTTTCTCGAGGCGACGGGGCGGGAGCGGCCGTTCCATTGGCTGGACGGCGAGCTCCCGGCGGGCGGGGAGAAACATCCGGTTGTGAACGTGAACTGGTTCGAGGCCACGGCCTACTGCGAATCGTTGGGAAAGCGCCTTCCGACGGAGGCCGAATGGGAGCGGGCGGCGCGCGGGATGGCCGAGGGGGCCAAGTTTCCCTGGGGGGAGGAGGAGCCGGACAAGGGCGTGCAGGCGCATTTCAATGTGCTCGACGGCCCGCGCCCGGTCTGCCGGTTTCCCAGGAACACGTTCGGACTGTGCGACATGGCGGGCAATGTCTGGGAGTGGTGCTTTGACCGCTATGACCGGCTCTACTACGAGCGGTCCCCCGGGAAGAACCCGCGCGGGCCCGATGAGGGGATGTACCGCATGCTGCGCGGCGGGTCCTGGGCCGATGTGGCGAAGTATTTGACGTGCGCCTATCGAAGTTACGCGCGGCCTCGGGAGCAGAGCCCGAATATAGGCTTCCGGTGCGCCAGGAGTTTCCCGCCAAGCCGCTGACTACGGCCGGGCTCGCTGAGAAAACCCGCCTGTTCTTTGAGGCCCATGGCTGGGCTGTTGCCGGCTAGTTCGGAAATGTCACTTCTGGGATGAGGGTATATGTCGGGCATAATTGCTGCCCCATACGCTGGCCATCCACCGGGGCGGGACGGAGACAACCCCCAAGCGTATCTGATGTTCCCCGGGTAATTCTAGACAGCAAGGACGGCGAAGAACTGGAGCACAAAGAGCATGGAAACACACCGGAAAGGGCGTCGTATGACAGCGACACTGTATAGGGGAGAGTGGAAAAGACTCCAAACCAAGGTGGACCATATCATTGCAGAGATGGATTCCTCTGGTTCTCTGAAGCCAACCCATCAGATGTGTCAGTTCTTAGTTGCCGGAGAGGATCATCGGTTTCATCACCACCCCGGGGTGGACCCCATAGCCCTGTGTAGAGCCATATGGAAGACGGCCTTCTGTGGGCGTCGGCAGGGGGGATCGACGATTGCTATGCAGTGTGTGCGAACCGTAACAGGGCGCTACGAGCGGACATGGCGACGCAAGCTACTCGAAATTGTTCTCGCAGTTCGCTTGACTCGCCATATCGGACGCGACCGGCTGTCTGCTCTCTATCTCTGGGTCGCATACTACGGCTGGCGGATGAACGGCTTCAAGCAGGCTTGTTTACGGGTTCCCCTCGACCCGGTTTCGGCAAGCGAATTCGAATCGGCAATGCTTGTCGCGCGACTAAAGTATCCGGAACCGCTCAGCTTGAGTCGCGAGCGAAAACAAAGAATTCAGAGCCGTGCAGCCCATCTGATTTCGTTGAGAAATTCTACAGAGAAAGCTTGGCTACTGAGCCCGATATACAGCGATGGAACCATTTAGCATTCCAGACCCATTGCGAGACCTCATTGATTGTTACCCCGCCCCAAGACGTGTGTTAGACGTCGCAGGCCGGGGTGGAGAACAGGCACGGATAGCGCTGGTTCGCCTCTGGTTGTCAGAGGGTATCCCTCACGCATTCCGAGAGTGTCCCGCAGTCTACGAGTCCGTCCGCTCCTGGCTGAGCGCTAGGCTAGATGTGCACGCTAAGGAAATCGGGATCGTTGGCAGCGCTCGTCTAGGAGCTTCACTAGCTCCGAAAAAATTGGGCAAAAAATTTTCGAACACTTCTGATCTGGACTTAGTCATAGTGTCGAAAGGCTTGTTTGTGAAGTTGAGCGAGGAATTCTATCAATGGTCATTGGCGTTCGAACGTAGCGAAATTTCTGCGCGAAACCCCACGGAGGAAAAGTATTGGCGAGACAACAATAAACGGGGTCACTGGTTGATCGCTCGCGGGTTTCTTGATCAAAAGATGATCCCAAACCTTGAGCAATGTCCAGTTACGAGGAAAATCAGCCAGAACATGTGGCTATTGGTTGAAAAGCTCAAGCTTACGCCTTCTGCACCTAGGCCGAGAACGGCCTCTGTCCGATGCTACGGGTCTTGGGACAGCTTCGTGAGTCAGACTTCCTCAAGTCTCCGTGCTGGAACAAGTGCTGAGTGACGTGACTGATCTCCAAGTATTCAGGGTCCAGCTTGAGACTAGAGATTTCTCTGGCGGCTTCCTCGGGAGCGATTCGTGAATCAGCCGTCCGAGGCATAATTGCCGCCCGATTCGACGGGTCGTATCACCCTATTAAGACCGTGATCGACGATCAGCCCGGCGAATTGTTCACCGTCAACCAGTTCGATTGGGGTGCCTCCGCCCTCTTCGTAGTGTCTCGCCTCATCTTCCGCTTCTTGGCTGAAGTTCCCCGAAGTAACCACCATTCCAAGCGTTACTCGCTCCGAACCCTCTTCGATTCCTCGTGTCAACTGGCGCACGACATCAGCTCCTACCGGCGGGTCCGCCTGAAAATGCTTCGCTTGAACGCCCACAACTTGCCTAAACGCGCCCGCAACCAGAAATGTTGCATAGATATCAATGCCTTTGTCCTTACTTCGTGGCACTATCTTTGGGTCGACTGCTCCTAGTCCGCGCAGCACTGCTTTGATCAGCTCTTCAAAACCGTAATCCTCCATACGACCGGTTCGCAATTCTTTGAGCGTTGTCTCTATAAGTTTATTTCGCAAGTCCGTCTCAATGGACGGCTGGGTCCCACCATCCGCTATGCTTTGGGCTACATCCAAACAATCTTCAATCTCTTGCACGAGGTCCCCGGCATACGCACTTGTCCCGCGCGTCTTCATACGCGACAGCAATGCAGACTTGGCGTACGTTCTCGGAATGGGGATCTTGCCGTTCAGCCAATGAACTGGTCGGCGGTACGCCGAGTCCTCATCTACCTTGCTTGGATCGTAGAAAGCGTTTCCCTTGACCTCACCCACGTAGAACTCCGAGCCGTACGGGACCACAACCAGATCCCCGACCTCCATGTCGCGAATGAAACGCCACATGTGTCCGCCCGCGCTACCAGCCCCCCGCAGATCCTTATCATGGGCGTGGTACTTCTTGCGAATAATTTCTCGGAATCCTTCCCATTCAAGCTTCGGGTCAAGAAGGCCTTCTGCTTTCGCCCATCCGATAATCAGATGATCTTTCTCCAACGCCTCGGAGACTCTATCCTCCCCGCTTGGCGCGATGCGTAGTACAAACCCATTTCTTGCCATTCGCCTTCACCTCCTCAGAAGAACAACCCGATTCATGCCAAGGGCGGTCACGAACCAGCTTCAGGCACGGTAAGCACGAGCATTCGCTTGGGGGCTTTGCCCTTGGGAAGCTGGATACGCGTCCGCTCCTTCTTGCTAACCCGGTCGATGACGGAGATGGTATCATCGGCGGTGTTTGCGGTGTAGACGGTCTGCCCGTCGGGAGTCATGGTCAGCCAGAGCGGAGTATTGCCTGTCTTGATCTTCGCTATTTCCACCGGCGGGTCTTGGGTGACGTCGAAGGCGTGAACGAAGCCGTGATTGATGTTGGTGGACCAGACCTCTTTGCCGTCGGGTGAGACGCCGATTCCGTGAGAACGGCTTGGAGTGGCCTGCTCCTCGCGAGTGAGTGTGTATTCCGCCGTCTGGATGACTTCGCGCTGGGCCATGTCGATGACGAGGAACCCCATCAGGTTGTCCGTGTTGACGTAGAGGCGCGAACCGTCGGGGCTGATCGCCGTGGGCCGGGGCGTGTTGCCGGTCTGAATCTTGTCGACGACGCTCCGTGTGGCGGTGTCGACGACGTAGATCTTCTTGTTGAGGCTGACGGGCCGGCCCCGCGTCCGTTGCGCTTCGATGCTGAGCGTCCCCCGGTCATGCGGGACGAGATACATGTACTTGTCGTCAGGCGATACCACGGTGTTGTGCGGCGTGCCGTCGGTGGGGATGCGGGCAACGATCTCTTCTTTCCGGGTGTCGAAGATCTCGTAGCGCCCGTCACCCATCGCCGGAACGTAGACATAGCGGCCGTCGGAGGTGCATTCGATTTCGTTGGGCCGCTTGCCGAAGAAGTCGTATTTCTTGATCAGCGCGTCGTTGACCGGGTCGACGACCGCCAGCCCGTCGTCGCCTTCGGTGGCGACATAGAGTGGGAACTGGGACTTGGGTGTTGCGATGCCGTGAGGCAGTTTTCCGACCTCGACAGAGGTCAGGATCTCGTTCGTCGCGACATCGATCACGGTAACGTCGTTCGAGTTGCTGCTGAGCACGTAGAGTTTCTGGCGGGCCTGGCCATTCGGGTCGGCTGAACAAGCCGCCAGCACGAGGAGCAATGCGATCACAGGGCAACGTTTGAGCATGGTTCGACTCTCCGTGAGACTTGAACAGTACGTTGAGCACGGCAAGCAAGCGCAACGAAGTCCTGGCGGACGTATCGCCTGCTTCGACCGTCGGGTGGTGAGAAATGTAGGCTATAGCACGGCGGCTGCCTCGACCTCCTGTATCTCGACGACATCATCGCGCATTTGGAAGCGGAAGCGAAACAGGCCGCGTTCCGCGGGGCCTTCGAGCAGCGCGCCCTCCTTTTGCGGATCGAAGACGCTGAAATGGCACGGGCAGACCAGCAGGGGGTGATCAGGGCGGGCGCTCTGCTCGAGCCGGACGTGATGCAGGTCCTCGACAAGCTGGACGTAGCAGAGTTCGTGCGGACAATGCAGGCACAGCGCTCGCAGACTCTCCGGCCCGGGCTTCTCGCTTGCCTGCACCAGGATGCCTTTGAGCAGGCGCTCGGCGGCGGGCTCGCCCTCCGCGGCGGGCTTGTCCACCCACGCCGAGAACGGATGAGGCCGCCAAAGTTGGAGATCGCCGACCGCGATCGAGACCGGCTTTTTAAGACGAAGATACGATGCGCCGGGCGTCGGGGCGGTTGCCGGAAGGCCTTGTGCGCCCAGAGCGGTCAGGCAGGCTTGGAGCCACGTCCGGCGGACAAGCCGGCGGGTTGCGGGCGGCTCAGGCGTCATGGCTCGGACCCTGTCACTCGCTTCAGTAGGCTGATTCTACCGCACTGCCGGCGCGGGACCCGGCCGCGGGGAGCCCTACAATGAGCTTCCGGCGGCAGACATGAACCCGCACCTCGCACGCATTCGAATCTTCCCCTTCAAGTCGCTCGACGGCCACGATGTCGCCGAAGCCGTCGTACTGCGGTCGGGGGCGTTGGCGCATGACCGGGAATACCGCTTTCTCGACGAAGAGGGCGCGGTGGTCAATGGCAAGCGGGCTGGCGAGCGGATCATGCGGATTCGTTCCGTATTCGACTTCGGCTTCGGTCAGGTGACGCTCTCCGATCGGCAGGACTCCGCCACTTTCTTCCCTCACCGCGAGCAGGAGCCGATCGAGTCTTGGGTCGCTGAACGGATGGGGTTTGCAGTCCGCTTGCAGCACGATGCGGACGGCGGCTTCCCGGATGACACCGATGCGCCGGGCCCGACCGTCGTCAGCACGGCGTCGCTCAAAACCGTCGCTTCATGGTTCGGCTTCACCCTGGAGGAGACCCGCCGCCGCTTTCGCGCGAACCTCGAAGTCGGCGGCGTGCCGGCGTTCTGGGAAGACCGGCTGTACGGACCGGGAGATGAGAAAGGGCGCTTCCGGATCGGCGACGTCCTGGTCGAAGGGGTCAACCCCTGCCAAAGATGCGCCGTGCCGGGGCGGAATCCGGAAGACGGCAGCCTCACGCCGGCCCATTTCGCGAAGACGTTTTCCGATAAGCGCCGTGAGACGCTGCCCGCCTGGGCCGAGCCAGGCCGCTTCGACCACTGTTACCGGCTCACGGTCAATACTTGCATCCCCGGTTCCGAAGCCGGCAAGGTTCTCGAAGTCGGCGACACGATCGATATCGTCAGTTCACCTGAAACATCCTCCTGATCAGGAGTCCTTGGCGCCGGTTCGGATGTTCCCGCTTGTATGATCCGCAATCGGGCGGAGGAAAAACTGGCCTGCATGTCTCACCATGGGGTGAGACGAAGTGCGTGAGAGGGCCGCGCAGCAACACGGTCTTTAAGGATTTTCACGAATCACGAGTCACGCAACATGAATCACGGCCTTTTTCGCGTGCTCCGGCCGGCAAGTGGTGAGAAAGGCGCCTTAGACGTGACCGCGTGCGCCGATCGGCCACACTTCGACGACATGCTCTCCGCGGACGCAATAGGCGCGGTCGTAGAGGTTCACGTTGGGATCGCAGTGAGGCACGAGCAGGCGGATCTTGTCCCCGAGTTTGACAGGCCGGCTGGGCTCGCTGATGGTAAGGATCCCGTGTTCGTCGCCCCCGAAACGATACTCCACGCCGGTGATCCCGAGAACCTCCGGACCGAACTCGCGGTCCGTGGCGAACGCCTTGAGCCCCGCGTCCAGTGTCGCCCGGTCGTCGTAGTTCTTGCTGATGACCGTTGCGAGAACGGTCAGTGACGCCTGGAAGTCGTTGTACACTGCACTGTTCTTGCCACCGATGCTGCGATAATCGACATCCATGAATACGTAGGAGCCGGCCTGCATCTCCGTCATGCCCTTCATGCCGGAGTCGATGTTGTACGTGCCGGTGCTCGCTCCGGACATGATCTCGGCCGGCAAACCGTTCCTCTTCATCTTCTCGTACGTCTCGATCGGCCCCGCCATCACGGTCTCGGAATGCTTCTTCCGTTCCAGGAATCCGTCTACATGCGACGATCTCCCTGAATAGCTGTGAACGCCCCGCAGCTTCAGCCCCGGCAGCTTGTCCACCTGTTGGGCCAGCTTCATCGCCGGCTCACCGGGCAGAACGCCGGTGCGGCGTCCGACCGGGTCGATGTCGATCATGATGTTCAGATCGACCTTCGCGGCGGCCGCGGCTTCACTGAGCCGCTCGACGTTGCGCGGGTTGTCGACAACGGCCATGGTGTCGGGATGCTTGGCCGTCATGCGGACCAGCCGTGAAATCTTGTTCACTCCGACGGACTCCGAGGTAATCAGAATGCCGGGGACGCCGGCGTCGGCCATCCGTTCTCCTTCGCTGATCGAAGCCGAACAGAGGCCCAGAGCCCCGGCCTTGATCTGACGGAGCGCTATTTCGGGACATTTGTGCGTCTTGCCGTGCGGACGCAGGTTGATCGGCGCCGCCTGGGCGTGTTTCGCCATCTTGGCGATGTTCCCCTCGAGTCCGTCAAGGTCGATGATCAGCGACGGCGTCGGCAGGTCGTCGAGAGTAACGCCGCTGATGCTCTTCCCTTTCTTGAGCTTGTACTCGACTTCGTCCACGCTGTAGCCCCAAACCGGTTTCGCAACCAGGAAAAAGGGAGCGGACGCCCCCACGCTCGCGCTTGCGCGGAGCCAGTCTCGCCGAGTCGTCTTCATTGCGGATCAACCTCCCAAAGCTTCATCGTAGCTTGACCCGAGTGCCCTGACAATGCGGTTTCGACCTGCCTTTCTCACCACGTGGCGAGGCGAAGTGCGTGAGAGGGCCGTCAGGACGAGGCGCGAGCAGGCGTACTTGACCGTACGTCGAGCACGGCAAGCAAGCGTTGTGAAGGAAAAGCGAAGTCATGGCGGTTGTATCGCGTGCTGCGCCTCGCCGCGTGGTGAGAAAGCCAGGTGAACCCGTACGGGGTGCGAAATATCGGCTGTTATAATGCCGTTTCGTCGACCGGCGCGCCTCTTGGCTGGGACGTCAGTTACGCATGGCAGGCCTTGAAGGCGGTATTGCCGATGCCGAAACCATCGCTGGCCTGCATGTCTCACCAAGTGGAGGGGCGAAGTGGGTGAGAGGGCCGCGCAGCAACACGGCCTTCAAGGTTTTTCACGAATCACGAGTCACGAAACACGAAGCACGGCCTTTTTCGCGTGCTGCGGCCGTCGGGTGGTGAGAAATGCAGCCTAGGTACGAGCCGGTCATCGGACTCGAGGTCCACGTACAACTGGGTACGAAAACCAAGCTCTTCAGCCGCTCTTCGACCGCCTTCGGAAACCCGGCGAACACGCAAACCGATCCCGTAACCCTGGGTCTGCCCGGCGCGCTGCCGGTCTTGAACCGCCAGGCCGTCATCCTGGGTATCAAAGCCTCGTCGGCCCTCCATTGCGAGGTGCGCAACTTCTCCCGCTTTGCGCGCAAGAACTACTTCTATCCCGACCTGCCGAAGGGTTACCAGATCTCTCAGTTCGATCAGCCGCTCGCCGAGAACGGCTGGCTGGAGATCAACGTCAACGGACGGACGAAACGCATCGGCATCACGCGGCTGCACCTCGAAGAAGACGCCGGAAAGACCATCCACGACGGCTTCAAGGATTCGGATCGCTACAGCTATGTCGACCTCAACCGCGCCGGTGTTCCGCTCGCGGAGATCGTGAGCGAGCCCGATATCCGCAGCGCCGAGGAAGCGGTTGCTTACCTGACCGAGCTCAAGCAGATCATGCAATTCGTCGGCGTGTCGAACTGCGACATGGAGAAGGGACAACTCCGTTGCGACGTAAACGTGTCCGTTCGTCCGCGCGGCCAGGAAGAGTTCGGCACGAAGGTCGAAGTCAAGAACATGAACTCTTTCCGCTTCATCCAGCGGGCGCTGACATTCGAAATCGCGCGGCAAGCCGCTGTGCTCGAAGCCGGTGGGACCATCTCTCAGCAGACACGGCTGTACAACGTGCAGACCGGGGAAACCGTGGCGATGCGCTCGAAGGAGGAAGCCCACGACTACCGCTACTTCCCGGAGCCGGACCTGATGCCGCTGATCGTCAGCGACGAGTGGAAGGAAGAGATCCGGGCATCGATGGCGGAGCTGCCGGCTGCCAAGCGCAAGAGGTTCATCGAGCAATACGGCCTCGGCGATTACGACGCCGGTGTCCTCACGCTCACGCAAGCGATGGCGGACTACTTCGAGCAGGTAGCCAGGAAGTCCGGCAATGCGAAGGCCGCCGCCAATTGGGTGCAGGGTGAACTGGTGGGAGCTCTCAACGCCGCCGGCAAGTCGATCGAGGAGTCGCCTGTCGCCGCGGAGCAGCTCGCCGAGCTCGTTCGCCTCATCGGTGACGGCACACTCTCCGGCAAGCTGGCCAAGGAAGTCTTCTCCAAGATGTTCGAAAGCGGCCGCGCCGCCGGCGAGATCGTCGAGGCCGAGGGCCTCAAGCAGATCAGCGACCAGGGCGAACTCCGCAAGATCATCGACGAGATCCTCGCCGACAATCAGAAGCAGGTCGAAACCTACCGCGGCGGAAAGACGGGCGTGCTCGGTTTCTTCATCGGACAGGTCATGAAGGCTACGCGCGGTCAGGCTGACCCGAAAGTCGTCAACAAGCTGCTCCGCGAGGCGCTCTCATGACCTGAAACAACCTCCCGATCAAGCGGCGTTGACACCGGACCGCATGTTTCCTGCTGGTATGATCCGCGCGCAGGCGGAGGAAAACAAAAACCAAAAACTGAAAACTGCCGTTATGATCCGCACGGGATGGAGGAAAAACCAGCCTGCCTTTCTCACCACGCGGCGAGGTGAAGTGCGTGAGAGGGCCGTCAGGACGAGGCGCGCGCCGCTTGGCGCGCGCAGGTGTACTTGGCCCGTACATCGAGCACGGCAAGCAAGCGCAACGAAGTCATGGCGGTCGTATCGCGTGCTTCGGCCGTCGGGTGGTGAGAAAGGCAGGCAGACTTCGACTCGCTGACCCGCCGTGTGCCCCCATCTCTTCGTCTACGGCACCCTGCAAAGCACATTCGACCATCCGGTCGCCCGCTCTCTCGCCGCCCAGGCCGAACTCTTGGGCCCGGCCCGACTTCGGGGCCGTATCTATCGGGTCACGCCCCGCTACCCCGGTCTTGTCTTGTCCGAGGAACCGCGTGATCAGGTTCATGGCGAAGTTTACTTCCTGCGCGATCCGCAGGCTCTGCTTGAAACCCTGGACCGCTACGAGGGTTGTAGTCTCAACAGCCCCAAGCCCTTCGAATATGAGCGCGTTCTCGCTTCCGTCCGGCTTGATGGCGGACAATCGATCGAGGTATGGACCTACATTTACCGTCGACCCGTTCGCGGCGAAGATCTCATCGCTTCCGGCCTCTACGAACCTCATTCGCCCGTCTGAGCATCGCATGTGAGAATATTGAGACGCCGCTCCTTCTTCGAGCCGGCCAAGGAGAGCTAAAAAATGTCGGAATGGAGCCGTAGAAACCTCCTGATCGCCGCCGGCGCCGTGACCGCAAGCAATGCCAAGGCCGCAAGGACCGATGAGCGCAAGAAACCGACTCTCTGCCTCTTCTCCAAGCCCTTGCCCTTTCTCGGATACACCGATCTCGGCAAGGTGCTTCATCAAATCGGAATTCCCGGCGTCGACTTGACCACGCGTCCCAGAGGACACGTGCTGCCTGAGAACGTCGAGCAGGACCTGCCGAAAGCCCACGCCGAGCTTAACGCGCAAGGCTTGGAAATCTCGATGATCACCACGGGTCTGACGTCCATCCAGGACCCTGCCGCCCGGCCTACGCTCTATACCGCGGCGCGCCTTGGGATTCCTTTCTTCAAATTGGGCTACTACCGCTATCCGAAAGATGTCTCGCATCTGGAGGACGTCTTGGCGAAAGTGAAGACGGAGGTGGAAGGTTTGGCCGGTCTCGCGCAGCACGCCGGTATCCGAGGTGGCTTTCACAACCATTCCGGCATGTACGTCGGCGCCGCGATGTGGGATCACTGGTGGTTGATGCGCGACGTCGACCCGCAGTGGATGGGATTCTACTTCGACCCCATGCACGCCACGATCGAGGGTGGCTACGGAGGCTGGAAGATCGGTTTTCTACGCCTTGCACACAACCTGAAGATGGTCTCGATCAAGGATTTCTACTGGGAGAGACGGAACGGTGTATGGAAGCGCCGCGTATGTCCTCTCGGCGAGGGTATGGTGCCGCTCGCGGAGTTCTTCCCCTTGCTTGCGGCAACCGGCTTCGATGGGCCGATCACGCTCCACATGGAATACGAGATCGACGGGCCGACCGAATCCGCCCGTCGCGACAACGTCTTGGCGGCGATTGAAAAGGACTACCGGTATCTGGCGAAGCTTTACGCCGGGGCCTTCGCATAGCAGATCTGTCGGAAGGGTGTTCTGGAGACAGTCACCGTAGAGAGCCGTCCGATTTTGTAGAACGGCGGAGGACGCGACCGTGGAAACGATCAAGATCGGCGCTGCACAGATCCCGCAGACCACCGACCTCCAGCAAAATCTCGCTGCGGCTTTGGGGGCAATCGAGCAGGCGGCGGGCCAAGGAGTCGAATTGCTCTGCCTGCCGGAAACGCATCTCGCGGGTTACCGGGTCGGCCTTTCCTGCCCCGACGCGCCTTGTGACGCCCAAGCTCTCGATCAAGCCCTGGCCGAGATCGCTGAGGCCTGCCGTTCACACCGTATCGGCGCCATTGTTGGAACGGAAACTCCCAATGGAGACGACAAGCCGTTCAATAGCGCCGTCGTCATTGACGATCAAGGCAGGCGGCTTGCCGTCCATCACAAGACACGGCTGACTCCGGGCGACGCCCAGGGTTACTCTTCGGGAACGGAAGAGACGCTGTTCGAATGCAAGGGCATTCTGATGGGTGTGGTGATTTGCTTCGAAGGGTTTCGGTTTCCGGAAACGGTCCGTTCACTGGCGCGCGCCGGCGCACGCGTTGTCTTTCATCCGCAGTTCAATCATGTTTTACCCAACATGGAATGGAAACTGCCGGTCCATGAAGCCCTGCTGACCGCGAGAGCCGCTGAGAACACCGTCTATCTTGTTTCCGCCAACATGTGCCACCCCCGCAACAACTGCCGCTCGCTGATGATTGGGCCGGACGGCTTGGTCATCCAGGCCTCCGAACTCGGCGAAGAAAGCCTGCTCACTGCCGTGATCGATCCGAGCAGGGCAACCCACGCCTTCCTCAAGGATGACCCCGCAGCCATGGCGAAGGCCTTGGCCGAAGCTAGCATTCCGTGATAAAAGTCCCGTGGAAGGCGCGGCGGGCTCCTGCGGTCGCTCGGCGCGGAGTGAGGAGGATGGCGATCTGGGTGATCTCCTCCGACGAACGACAAAGCCGACGAGCGCAAACGTCCGTCGCCCAAAGGGTTACGCGCCGCTTCCGCTCGGCTGCGCGGAGAACGCGGCGCCGCGTTCCTGGATTGACCAAGCGTTATGCCATCGGTCCCGGGGCGAGTAACGCCGACCGCGCGACTATTACCACGGGCTGTTAGTCGGAGGCGGGCCTCGAGCATCCCCGGACGTGCCGGAACTACCAGACATCACGGTATATATTGAAGCGCTGGAAGAAAGGATTCTCGGTCAGCCTCTGCAACGTGTCCGCCTCGCGACGCCATTCCTGTTGCGCACCGTCAACCCGCCCGTCCACGCCGCCGAAGGCCGCGTCGTCAGGCGGTTGCGCCGGCTTGGCAAGCGCATCGCCATCGGCTTGGAAGGCGACCTCTGGCTGATCCTGCATTTGATGATCGCCGGACGCCTGCACTGGAAGCCGCCGCAAGCAAGAATTCCCGGTGGCAGGAGGGGTTTGGCGGCTTTCGACTTTCCTCCCGGCACGCTCGTTCTCACGGAGGCGGGCTCAAGGAAACGCGCGGGTCTCTACCTCGCCTCGGGGAAAGCAGCCCCGGACTCATACGACCCCGGCGGACTTGATGTTTTCGAGGTCGACTACCCATCCTTCAGGGCGGCCATTACGTCCGCCAATCATACGCTGAAACGGGCGCTTACCGATCCGCGCCTTCTTGGCGGCATCGGCAACGCCTACTCCGACGAGATTCTCCACCGTGCTCGCCTTTCGCCGGTGACGCTCACACGGAAGCTCTCCAGCGATGAACTCCGTCGCCTATTCGATGCCACCCGCGGAACCTTGCTGCACTGGATCGAAAAGCTTCGCAAGGACCGTGGCGGCGCCTTCCCCGAGAAAGTAACGGCCTTTCGTCCCGGCATGGCCGTTCACGGGCGTTACGGCAAACCCTGTCCCGACTGCGGATCAAAGGTCCAGCGCATTCGATACGCGTCCAACGAAACGAACTATTGCGCACACTGTCAAACCGGCGGCAAGCTCCTCGCGGACCGAGCGCTCTCCCGCCTTCTCAAGAAAGATTGGCCCGCTACCATCGAGCAGCTCGAATCCCTCCACAAGCCACGCTGATAGGAGCCGGCAGGAGCGCTGGATTCCGGATGGAAGGCGGAGTCGAGGGGACTAGGTCCGCGTTACTCCCATTCGATCGTCGAGGGAGGCTTGTGGGAAAGATCGTAAAGCACTGCCTCTATACCGCTGAGCGCCTTCAGCTCACGAGACAGGCCGTTTAGCTTACCCGCTGGCAGTTGTGCCGTCTCGGCTGTCATGCCGTCGACGGAAGTGACCGGGCGCAGCGCGATCGTCTCGCCGCCGTTACGGCTCAACGGCACCAACACGACAGGACACTGCCAAACCCGGCGATAGAAGCCTTGATTTCGTAAAAACTCCGTCACGATGCGGTCCGCTTCCTGCAGCAGCGCGATCCGCTTCCTAGTCAGCGTCGCCTTTTGCACACTCCACTCGCCCGGACGCCATCGCTTCGGCTCCAGCGCGAGCACGACCCGATTGGTCTGTTGGTGCCGGTTGGTGATTTCCGTGGCGAGAGGCAGCAGGCTGCGGAAGTCGAGTGGACCGCCATGGAGAACGGTCAGGTTGGCGTAGCTGCGGCTGTCGCCTTGCACACCGACGCTTCGAATCGGCAGCAGGAATCCACGGTAGCCGGCGTTCTTCGCCATGCCGTCGATGGCGGAGTCCGTGAGCACTTTTTCGTCCTCTTTCGTGCACAGGCACCGAATTGCCAGCCCGGGTCCCGGAAAGGGATGACGCCAGATCAGTTGTTGCGGCAGCCCAAGCACCCTCCCCAGCGTCCTCACTTCATCTTTGTAGAAGTCAGCCAGGGGCTCCAGGATCCGCCCCTCCTTGATCAGCTTCGTGATGCTGTCAACCCGATTGTGATGCGTTTTGATCACCGCCGAGTTCGTGCTTGCGCCTGACTCGATGCGGTCCGGGTAGATCGTCCCCTGCCCGAGAATCCAGTCGCTCCCGGCGAACTCTTCCTGCTCCAGGACCTGCTCTTGCACATCAACGAACAAGCGCCCGATGATCCGCCGCTTTTTCTCCGGGTCAACGACATTCCGCAATCTGCTCAGGAATTGGCCTCGCGCCGCTACCACTTCGAGCCGTCCGTACCCCAGGTGATCGAAGGCCTGTTGGATCTCCCGAGTCTCATCCAGACGCATGAATCCCGTGTCGACATACACACCATGTACCCGCTCCGTCCCCAGCGCTTTCACCGTCAGCGCGTACGCCACCGTGGAATCAACGCCTCCGCTGAGGAAGAACAGAACCCACCGATCTTTCACAGTCCGCCGGATCGTCTCGAAAATCTTGAGGACGCTGTCTTCCGGATGCCAATCCATACGGCAGCGGCATACCCGAAACAGGAAGTTGCGCAGGATCTCCGAACCGTATGCCGTGTGAACTACCTCGGGATGGAACTGCAACCCGAAGTATTTGCGCTTCAGATCTCCCATCGCCGCCACCGAACACTGGCGCGTGTCGCCCAGCGTTTCAAATCCGGGCGGCAGCTTTGCGACGTGGTCGCCGTGGCTCATCCAGACTCTTTGTCGCAACGGCAAATCCGCGAAGAGAGGCAATTCGTGCCTGACCCGCACATCGGCTTGGCCGTATTCGTTATCCCTGCCCTTCTCGACCTCCCCCTCGAGGTATTGCGCCATGAGTTGGTGCCCATAGCAGATCCCCAGCAACGGGCGGTCAAGTTGAAACAGGCTCGGTTTCGGTCGCGGGCTCCCCTTCAAGAAAACGCTTGCAGGACCGCCGGAGATAATGACGCCTTTGTATCGACTGAGCCTCTTGGTGGTCGTTTCCAGGGGCAGAATCTCAGCGTAGACGCCGAGTTCGCGCACTTTCCGGGCAATCAGGTGACAGTACTGTCCGCCCGAGTCCAGGACGGCTATTTTTTCCATGGAGAGGAGCGTACTGATGAAGAGAACACAGGTCTTCCGGGAAAGGCCCGTGTCTGCAACGGACTAGTATATCATTGGTGATGTGATCGCCCCCGAAGCCATTGAAAAGCTGAGAGATACCGTCGGTCCAAAGGGTCTTCTCGAACGCCCCCAGCAGCTCATGCTCTACGAATACGACGGCAGCATCGAGAAGGGCCGTCCGGAGTGTGTCGTTTTCCCCACATCCACCGAGGATGTCGTTGCCATCGTAAAGATCGCTCGCGATTTCAACCTGCCGCTCGTCGGACGCGGCGCCGGCACCGGTCTGAGCGGAGGAACGATCCCCACCGAGGGCGGCATTATGATCGCCTTCGCTCGCATGAATAAGATCCTTGAGATCGATCTGGCGAATGAGTGCGCCGTCGTTCAGCCGGGCGTCGTCAATATCGACATCACGCTTGCCGTGCAAGGCGACGGCTACTACTACGCGCCGGACCCCTCGAGCCAGCGGGCCTGTACGATCGGCGGCAACGTGGCGGAAAACTCCGGCGGACCGCACACGCTGATCTACGGAGTCACCACCAATCACACTCTGGGCGTCGAGGCTGTGCTTCCTGACGGCGCCGTCATCCAGACTGGCGGGAAAAAAGCCGATCCGGCGGGCTACGACCTGACCGGGCTCCTCACCGGCTCGGAGGGCACCATGGCTCTGATCACCAAAGTCATCGTGCGGCTGATGCGCGCCCCTGAAAAGGTGAAGACCCTGCTCGCCATCTACGACAGCCCCGAAGATGCTGCCGCCACCGTCGGTGAGATGACGGCTCGGGCGGTCATTCCGGCCGCGGTCGAGATGCTCGACGGCGTGATGCTGCGGATGGTTGAAGAGGCGACTCATGCGGGCTATCCGATGGACGCCGATGCGGTTCTGCTGATCGAGCTCGAGGGGCCGGCCGAGGCTGTCGACGAACAGGCGGAGCAAGTCGACGCTGTCTGCAAGGGGTGCCGCGCCCGGGAAGTCAGGGTCGCCAAGTCGGACGAAGAGCGTGCACTGCTATGGAAAGGCCGCAAGAATGCCTTTGGCGCCGTCGGCCGCGTCAGCCCAACCTACTATGTTCAAGATGGTGTCGTTCCCCGTACTCGCGTCGCCGACACGCTGCGCTTCATCTACGAGGTCTCGGAGAAATACGGTCTCACCATCAGCAACATCTTTCACGCCGGCGACGGAAACATGCACCCGATCATCCTGTTCGACCCTCGAAAGGCGGGTGAACTCGACAAGACCAAGAAAGCCGGAGCCGAGATCCTCGAATATTGCGTCAACGCCGGCGGCTCGATCACTGGCGAGCACGGCGTCGGCATGGAGAAAAACGACCTCATGCCGATCGCTTTCAGCCAGGACAGCCTCGACATGATGGAAACCCTCATCAAGGTCTTCGACCCGGACCGCCGTTTGAACCCTGGCAAGATTCTCCCCACAGGCAAAGGCTGTCTCGAAGTCCGCCCGATGACACCCAGGGCCCGTGAGATGGTGTGGTAGCATCTCCGCTCGGTGAGCACCCTTACCCGTTATTGGCTCCTCCAGATTCCCGGATGGGTTCTTCTGATCCTGGTCCTGGGACTGTCGTACGACCGGTTCGATCTCCCTGCCTGGGTCGGCGGAATCATCTTGCTGCTCTGGATCGCCAAGGATGCGATCCTCTATCCCATTCTGAAGCCGGGTTACGAAACAGGAGTGAAGACCGGATCAGAGCGCCTTGTCGGCCTGATCGGCATCGCCAGGCAGGACCTCGGCCCCGACGGCTATGTTCTCGTTAACGGTGAACTCTGGAAGGCCGTCGCCGACCCTCTCGACACTCCCATTCCAGCCGGCGCTGACGTTCGGGTCAATGCGGCGCGCGGGATGCTCCTCACCGTGGCCCGAGCTCAAGATCCGGACCACATTCGCTGAGTGCAACAAGCGGAACGGATCGACGCGTCTCGCGTATTCCGCACTCCGCGCCGAGCGACTTCGGAACCCGTCGCTGCTGCCACGGGGCTTTCAGGGAATGACGATACGCAGAATCCGCGTATCGGTCGTGATGCGGTCAAGCAGATCATCGCCCGAGACGAGCCGGCCGAAGTTGGTGTAACGCCCTTCCCACAGCGGCTGCGGCGCCAGACAGATGAAGAACTGATTTCCCGCCGCATCCTTCTCGTCCTCCGCCATCGCCAAGCTTCCGCGCAGGAACGGTTCATAGTGGATCTCGGTGCGAATCGTGTGCCCCGGGCCGCTGGAGCCATCCTGATCGCCCGCCTTGGCGTACGCGCCGGGGATGACCTCCATGAATCGCTGCCTGTCGTAAAACCCTCGTTTGGCCAGCTCGACAAAGTTCCTGGAAGTGAGCGGGGCGTTGGCATAGTCGAGGCGGAGCTCCATCAACCCTAACGACGTTTCCATGCGAATGAGGCGGCTGCGGGAACGCGCCAGCTCCTGGTAGTGCTTCGGCTTGAGATCGACGTCGATGGCCCCGATTCTCTGGTCGTGGCTTTCACCGAAAAGGACCCGCAGATAGCGCACGGAAAGCTTTCTGATCCGGCGGTCAGGGTCGTCAAGAGCTTCCAGCAACAAGGCGCGCGCGCCGCGCCGGTCCGCCGAGCGGGACACGGCGGTGAGCGCGTTCGCCCGCAAGCCGGTATCATTCGCCTGAAGGCCGTGGTCGTACAAAGCTCGGCAGTTTTCGAGCGGTGGCTCGGTTGTCAGCAGCAGGGCCGTGCTGACGA
This sequence comes from Bryobacterales bacterium, assembly GCA_026713545.1. Lineage (GTDB taxonomy): Bacteria > Acidobacteriota > Terriglobia > Bryobacterales > UBA6623 > JAPPLB01. The sequence goes on along the minus strand of JAPOOG010000150.1, from coordinate 142,152 downwards.
CACGGTGGTCTTCGTGATGCAGCGCTTTGTCCAACAGGCCCTCGGTTTGGGGAACCTCGAGGGCCAGCAACTCGGGAAGGATCTCCGGCTTCGCGGCGCTCAACTCTTCGCTATCGGAACGCCACAGGCCGAGGAGGTAAGACGTGGCGTTCTCGGGTTTGCGCAGTCGTAAAGAGGCCAACAGCGTATTCAGACCCGCACCCCGATAGCGCGGGGGTAGAACTCCCGGTTCCGTCGGGAGCACCGCGAAAACATCCAGATGCGCCAGAGCCAACTCGGCGCGCAGCGAAAGCAGGCGCCCCTCGCTCAGCAGTGTTTCGAGCAACGGACGGGCACGATCATCGCCCAGCAACCCCAACGAATCCACTGCAGCGGCGCACACGTTTTCGTTCGCATCCCCAAGGGCCCTTGCGAGGACTTTGAACGCCTCAGGCTTTCCGGTCTTGGCCAACGAGGACATTGCTTGCATACGGACCTTCGGATCCGCGTCGTTCGACATCCTTGTCAGGAGGTCGAGCACCTCCTGGGATGGCTGCGCGCGGCCGAGGCCGCGCACGGCTTCGATACGCATCCACGGATTGCGGTCTTTCGTGAGGTTGATGAAAGACCGCGTCAGTTCGTCATCAACATTCGCTCCGAGATCGAGTAGAGCGCGGGTGGCTGCCCAGCGGGTCTCCGCATCATCGGAGCGGCGGCGGGCCGCAATCCAGGGGACGGCTTTGCGGTCGCCCATTCGAACCAGGGCTCTCATCGTTACCGGCAGCGGGGCGGGTGTTCGAGTGATATGCACGGACGCCGCTTTCCAGCGCAGCTTGCCCAGCGCTTCGACGGCATGTTCGACGACCGTCCGATGTCGGTCCCGGAGAGCGGCAATCAGTGCGCTAGCGGCCTTCTTCCGCGGTTTGCGGCCGGTTTCGGTCACCGTGTCATGGTCCTCCAGCTCACCGATCGCGAATGCGGCAGCGGCGCGTACACGGGGAATCGGATCTCGCAGCACCCGTGCGAGGATGCCGAGCGTGTCGGCTTTTCCGATACGGCCGAGCGCGAGGCAGGCCCGGGCTCGGTGCTCCGCGATGGGGTTCCGGAGCTGTTCAAGCAGCCAGCGGTCGACCGTTCGGCGGTCCTCTCGCTGGAGGAAATCACCCTCGATCAAGTGCGGAGGCCGTGTCAGGATAAGCCATCCGGCCGCCAGGCCGAACAGCACCATGCAAACGGCGAGATACTTCAGTTCGTGCCTCCTGACGATGTCGACCATGTCGCCGCTATCTTAGCCGGTTTCGTTAGACTGGACCTCCGAGGTATATCGTGATGCGCATCCAGATTTTTTCCGACATCCACAACGATCTGAAGCAGCTTGAGCGGGTTGTGAGCCAGGACGCCGATATCTACATCTCGGCTGGCGACCTCGTCACGTGGGCCAGAGGTCTGTCAGACTGTGCAAAGGTTCTCAAACCGCTCGGCGAGAGGTTGTGGGTATTGCCGGGCAACCACGAATCCTCCGACCAGATCTCGATGTTTTGTGGGGATCACGGCTTTCGGAACTTTCACGGTCAGGTCATCGAGGTAAACGGATGGCACTTTGCCGGGCTCGGCTATTCGAATCGCACGCCTTTCAGCACGCCGGGCGAGTTCAGCGAGGATCAACTCGCGGGGCGGCTGGCGAAGTTCGCGGGGCTGTCACCGATGGTCCTGGTCTGTCACGCGCCACCGGTCGACACGGATCTCGATGGCGTGAAGCCCGGCCAGCATTTCGGCAGCCCCAAGGTGCGCGAGTTCATCGAAGCCGAGCAGCCGAGGTTTTTTTTCTGCGGCCACATTCATGAAGCGGCGGGAAATGAGGTGAAGATCGGCGAAACCGTTGGCCGCAACGTTGGCAAGCAGGGATACCTTCTGGAGCTGTGAGTACGCGCGGAGGGTATACCTGAAAGCCGGGACTCAACGCAGGACTTCTTTGAGCAGACGGCCGTCTGTCTCGGGCGGCATGGGGACTCCGATGATACGGGCGAGCGTTGGCGCCACGTCTACGGGGCCCGCTGGTTCGCTGAATCGTCCTGAAGGGATACTCCCACCCAGGAACATGATCGGCACATGGCGGTCATAGTCGTATGGACTGCCATGGCCGGTGCTGCCCTGGGCTCGATCGACGTAGTGGTGTTTTTTGATTTGGACGATGAGATGTTGGCTGCGCGGCGGGTAGAAGGAGTTGCGATAGAGCTTTTCGATCGCATCGCCGGACGCCTCTCCTTGTAAATCAGAATGACGATAGACCTTTTCGACGTACCCGGTTTCGAGGATGGCTTCGCGGCCGAGTTCCTCAGTCTCCTCCCGTGAGACCCCCAACGCCTCAAGGCGCTTGAGATTGAAGAAGATGTGCGGCGGATCGAAATAGGCGACTGCTTCACCGGCTTCGGGGTGCATTTTGTTGATCGCGCGGTTCACCGCATCAGGGATCAGATTCTTCGGGAATCGTTTCGCCCTCTCTCCCTGTAGGGCGAGATGCTCCACCAGAGGCAGCACGCCATGGTCGGCCGTCAGGGCGATGGCGGTTTGACGCAGTCCGATCCGTTCGTCCAACTCATCGAATAGGCGGCCCAGGACGTAATCGAGCCGCAGGATCTGATCCATTGCTTCTTGGCTGAACGGCCCGAAGTCGTGCCCTACGCGATCGACGCCCGCGAAACTCAAGGCGAGCAGGTCGGGGGTGTCGTCGGCCCCGAGTTCATGTCCTTCGATGGCCGCGAGAGCCGCCGCGAGCACGATCTCGTCGCCGAGAGCCGAGTTCATCAGGTCGTAGTAGAATTCCCGATCCGGCGGGTTCCCTCGAAGGCGGTGCGGGAAAGTCGTGTCAAGCCCGTACTTCTCGCCGGGAAAGTCGTCTCTTCGCGCGTACCGCTCGTACAGCGAGCGATCCTGGAGAAAGGGTTTCCATGTTTCCCCGTAGAAACTGTCTGCGAGTTGCCGCAGGTTGAAAGCCGCAAGCCACCGCGGAGCCTCCGTTTGGTAGTAGCTGCTCGTTACAAGACATCCGCAATCGACCGAGAGCCAGTAGGCGCCGTCCGCCTTCTTGCCGGCCAGAAGAATCGCCGAGCGGTCTTTCGACGCGACAGCGACCACTTTGGCTTCAGGATGCGAGGCCTTCAACCGGTCTCCCAAAGCGGACGCTTCGAGAATGCGCGGGGATGAAGTGCTGCCCGTTCCTCCCACCGCTTGCTCGGACGGGTCGTACACCGCGCCGACGCGTTTGCCGTATTTCGGGTCGTAGCGGTTGTTGGCGGTGACGCCATGCGTCGCGGGATGACGGCCGGTCGAGATGGTGGCGTGGCCGGGGGACGTCAGAGTAATAGCGTGTTGCAACTTGGCGTTGGTGAAGACGGCCCCGTCGTCGAGAAACCACCGAAAGCCGCCCTTGAAGAGATCATCGAAGCGCGTGAGGTAGTCGTAACGGAGTTGGTCAATGACCAGCAGAACGACAAGCTTGGGGCGGGCCGGAGTCGGTTTTTCGGTTGCGATGACTCCGAGTGTCAGAACGCCCAGCAGAGTGAAAGCCAGGAAGCGGCTCATTCCGCGCCGTCTCCGCCATCTTCATTGCCTCTGTCTTCGCTGACGCGAGCGGCTTGAATCAACTGCTCCGTTTCCTCTTTGTACGAAGAAAAAACCTTCACCGACACGCGGCCGACGGGCATTTCGAGGACGTTCTCACGAACGATCAGCGACTCGATCCCGGAGGATTCAAGCAGGCCATGGATGGCTTCCGCCTCGATTTCAGCCGAGTGGCTTCGAGAAGAAAAGACAGTGACAAGTTCGTCGGTTGCGTCGGGCACGGAGTCTCCTGGCGGCCGGCGTCACAGGCGCTACTTTCTGCGGTCCCAGTGTCGGCGTGTTCAATTTCAGCGGCTCTCAGTATAATTCGCCCGAGCTTGTGTCGCCGCCTCGATGGTGATGTCGCTTGGTTGGGTTTGTGACATCTTCATGGCACCCACCGTCAATGAAGACCGCTGGAATTCCCGCCAGGTGTGGCGGCGCCCCCACCCCACAACGGAAACGGTCCGTGGTGTGAGCGCGGGCCGTTTTCTTCTCCAGGAGTGCGCGCAGGAAATCCTGGGTTCTTCTTGGCAATTCATTGCGAACTGAATCATTCAGTTTGTCAGGGGATATTCCCTGATCAAGAGACGGCTGAAGATCTTCTTTATTGACCACGGTTCTAGAGGTTGATCCAAAACGAGCACGATTTGAAGGAAAGGTGGATACTACTCCTGCAGGTCCCCCTCTGCGGGGTCTTCGCAATGGGAGAAGTTCCCCTGGTGACCCGGGGGAACATTGCACTTTGGCTTTTGGTACTGAAGCCCTTCAGTCTTTTTTTGCTGCCCCGGCCTGCTTAGCATGAGGACAGCGAGGCGGGAATCCTGGCCCTTGCGAAGAAAAAAGCGGAAGCAGAAAGCGGAGAAAAATCGAGGAGGGGAGATCACGACCATGCTTCTGCAACAAAGTTTGTTCTTTGTAGCGCCGGCAACCTCGGCCGACAGGACGAGGTGCAAGCCGCCCGCGCCAGCAACACGGCCTTAAAAGTTTTTCTCGAGACACGAATCACGAGACACGAAACACGGTTTTGATGGCCGTTCGGTTCTGCCGTGGATGCGAAAGGGCCGCACCGCAAAAAAAGCGCCGTCTGGACTGCCGCGCCCGCCGTCAAGTTAAGGCTTGCCTGCGCGCGTTCGCGCGGCAATGCGAGGTAATATTGTTGACCAGTCACTGCTTGCCTGAGTACAATTCCCAGGCATGACTCGGGGTTGGGGGGGCCCTGAGCAAGTGTCCGCGCACGGTCAGCCGTTCTCGGTCGGCCGCGCGACGAGCACCGTTCGTTCGCCATAGCTCCCGTTGTCCCCCGGACTCCTTGGGCTGCGGCGACCGCAAAATGAACCCATGCTGCGAAAGGGGAACGTTCTGGATTGCGTTGACACGGCCCCTCAGCGGTTGACACCGTGAGTTAAAAAGTGTTCCTATTGCGGGGCGGTGGATACCATCCGCCGGAGGATGAGGGGGACTCTCATGGATCGAAGGAAATTCATCTCAGTAGGCGGTACGGCCGCCGGCGCGGCGGCCCTGGCAGGCTGCGGCCCATCTGCATCCAATGGCGGCGACGCGGGTGCGAAAACCGAAATGAAACCGATGCGGATGCACGTCGGCACGCAGCGCGGCCCGACGAATCCGGAAATGTTGCAGTACTTCAAGCGACACGGGATCAACCACATCTGCGGCTACCCGCCGCGGCCGCCGGCCGACCGAGGATACTGGCTCGACGAGGAAGTCGCGCAGACGCGCGAGATGTGCGAGAAGTACGGCATCGAGCTGGAAGTGGTCGCTTTGCCGTTCCTCAGCTCGAGTCACATCGATCGCGAGAAACGAGGCGCGATCATGTTGGCCGATTCGCCCGAGCGCGACCGAGATATCGAGCACATCCATAATATGATCGTTGCTTGCTCGAAGGCAGGAGTCCCTATTCTGAAGTACAACATGAGCCTGCTCGGCGTTTTGCGCACCGAGCGTACGCCCGGCCGAGGTGGTTCGACCTACAGCACGTGGGACCTCTCGAAAGCCAATCCCGATCCGCCGCTCACGCGCGCCGGAAGGGTCAACGATGAACAGGCCTGGGAGCGCATTACGTACTTCCTGGACCGTGTGATCCCGGTCGCGGCCGAGTACAAGGTTCACATGGCGTGCCATCCGCATGATCCGGGCGTTCCTCCCGAGGGGTATCAGGGGATGGTCCGTGTGCTGGGCACTCCGGAAGGCCTCTTCAAATTTGTGAGCATCCAAGACAGTCCCTATCACGGCCTGAACCTGTGCCTAGGCACGACGGCGGAGATGCTCCACGATCCCGACCAAGAGATTCACGACGTGATCCGCCACCTCGGCACGCGCAGGAAGATTTTCAATATTCACTTCCGTAATATCTTCGGCGGCCGCGACAACTTCCAGGAAGTCTGGCCCGACGAAGGCGACATGAACATGGTCAACGTCGCCCGCACTCTGTGGGAAGTAGACTACCCGCACATGGTGATGCCCGACCACGTTCCACGGCACGATGACGACCCGCACGCGCGGCAAGGCTTCGCGTTCGCCTTTGGCCACATCATCGGCATCTTGCAGTCGTTGCAGACGATGGGCTAGCGGAGCCGGGGTTAACGCGGGTAAGTGCTAGAATGAGCCGATTCCCGCGAGCAGGTCAGGCTTGCTTGCCTGAAACATCCTCCTGGTCAAGCGGCGTTGACGCCGCCCCGGGCGTTTCCCGCTTGTATGATCCGCGCGCCGGCGGAGGAAAAACTTGCCTTGAAGAAAGTCCAGGAAATCCTGCCGAGCGTCTATCGCGAGGTGGTCTCCGACCCCATCGCCGATGAGGATCTGCTGCTTTCGTACTGGCCCTCGACCGTGGGCCCTATGATCGCCTGCCGCACGCGCCCGTTAGGAGTGTTCGGCGACAAGCTGTTCGTCGAAGTCACCGACTTGTCGTGGCTGAGCGAGTTGCGCGCCTTGCAATGGCGGATCACACGGCAGCTCAACGAGGCGGTGGGAAGGCGCGTCTTGTCGGACGTGAGTTTCCGGTTGGGGCGCGCTCACCGAAAGCCGCCGGCCCGGGCTGCGCGCGTGAGTGGTTCGGGAGCCGCCGGTGGGGACGAAGCCGACGAGATCCGCGACCCGAACTTGAGGCGGATCTTTCGCGCCCACCGCAGGGCGGCCGCAAAAAAAAGCGGATCATGAAGATCACAAAAAAGGAAGTCCGCTATATCGCGCGGCTGGCGAACCTCGAGTTGAGCGAAGAGGCCATCACGCAATACAGCAAAGATCTGGAAGAGATTCTCACCTATGTGGACAAGCTGAACGAACTCGACACCAGCGATGTAGAGCCGATGGCTCAGGTCATCTATGACGGGACTGCAATCTCAACAATGAAAGAGGATGCGCCGGCACTCTCCTTCGACCAGGAAAAAGCGCTGCGCGAGTCCCCCCTGTCGGGAGCCGGCCACTTCAAGGTGCCGAAGGTGATTGAGCGCTAGCGACAGTGAACAATGGCGAGCGCTGCCCGAGGCAACGCGCTTGCTTGCGATGCCGCCACGGGGTGTGAAGAGGACCGTCCCTCATTGATCCATCGCCGCCCCGTCCTCTCAGGCTCCGTTTCGTAATCAAGATGGAAAACTACAAGACTTTGACGATTGACGAGATTCAGCAGGGCTTACGCTCCGGGAGCTTCAGCGCCCGGGAACTGGCCCATGAAGCCCTGCGTGTCTCTAAAGCTGAGAACGAGCAATATAACTCGTTCATACACTTCTGCCCTGAGCGTGCGATGGAAGCGGCCGAGCTCGTGGATGCCGAGTTGGCCGCCGGCAAGGAACCCGGTCCGCTGGGCGGCGTACCCGTGGCGGTGAAAGACGTCATCATGACTGAGGGCCTGCGTACTACTTGCGGCTCTCGCATCCTTGAGAACTACGTTGCGCACTACGACGCCACCGCCGTCGAACGGCTCGAAAAAGCTGGGGCCGTGATTTTCGGGAAGACGAACTGCGATGAGTTCGCGATGGGCTCGTCCAACGAGAACTCTGCCTTTGGGTGCGTCAGGAACCCCGCTGTACCGGAACGCGTTCCCGGCGGCTCGAGCGGCGGCTCGGCTGCGGCGGTGGCGGGGGGTTTTGCTCCTGTTTCGCTCGGCACCGACACCGGTGGGTCCATTCGCCAGCCGGCCTCGTTCTGCGGTGTGGTGGGCGTGAAGCCGACCTACGGGCGCGTCTCGCGTTATGGTTTGACGGCCTTCGCGAGCTCGCTCGACAACATCGGCCCATTCGCACGCACGGTCAAGGATGCCGCGACCGTTCTGGGCGTAATCGCTGGCTACGACGCGAACGATTCGACCTGCGCGAAGGTCGACACTTCCGATTATCAAGCGGCGCTTGACGGCGATGTCAATGGCCTGAAGATCGGAGTTCCCAAGGAGTACTACGCCGAGGGATTGGACGCGGAAGTTCGGGAGCGCATCGAGTACGGACTCAAGATTCTCGAATCTCTGGGCTGCGCGATCGTGGAGATCAGCCTTCCTCACACCGAATACGCTGTTGCGACCTATTATCTGATTTGTACTGCGGAGGCGAGCGCAAATCTGGCGCGGTACGACGGCGTACGCTACACCCGGCGTTCCAACGAAACGGGAACGCTCGAACAGATGTACGCCAAGACACGCGCTGAAGGTTTCGGCGCTGAGGTCACCCGGCGCATCATTCTTGGCACCTACGTGCTGAGCGCCGGCTACTACGACGCCTACTATCGCAAAGCACAGAAAGCACGCTCCTTGATCGCCGCTGATTTCAAGAAAGCTTTCCAGACCGTTGATGCGATCGTGACACCTGTCTCACCGTTCCCGGCGTTCAGGCTGGGTGAGAAGGTGTCTGATCCGCTCGAGATGTATCTGTCGGACATTTATACGCTCACCAGCAGTCTGGCGGGCAACACAGGCATCAGCGTTCCATGCGGTGAGACTTCCGAAGGTCTGCCGATCGGAATGCAAATCCTGGCCGACCACTTCAACGAGGTGACCATGCTGAAGTTGGCAGATGCATTCGAGCGCGACATCGGGTTCAAAGTCCAATAACGCGCTGTGTCGCCAACCAAGTCCGGCCGCCGCCGCACGTTAAGCTAAGGACTTGATCCGAGTCGCCAGGAGCCGCATCCGACCATTCTTCCTTTATGCATATTCGCAAGCTTCGTCTGTTGACGCCAGGGCCGACGCCTCTTTATCCGCCAGCGGTGCGCGCCATGGCCGGTGCGGATATTCATCACCGCACTGAAGATTTCCGCCGGCTCTACAGGCAGACCCTTATGGACTTGCAGTACTTCATGGGGACGTCCAACGACGTCATGGTCTTCACGTCCTCAGGGACGGGCGCGATGGAAAGCGCTGTGTCGAATTTGTTCTCCCCTGGTGACAAGGTCGTGGTTGCGTCCGCTGGGAAATTCGGTGAGCGCTGGGCGGAAATCACGAGGGCTTTCGGCTTGGATGTTCAGGTTCTCGAGGCGCCGTACGGTGATTCCGTGACGCCCGAAAGGGTCGTGGCTGCCCTGAATGCCAACTCGGAGATCCGAGGTGTGTTTGTGCAGGCGACAGAAAGTTCGACGGGCGTCTCGCACGACGTGCAGAGAATGGCTGACGCGCTGGGGAGAACGGAGGCTCTATTCATCGTCGACGCGATCACCGGCCTCGGCACGAGTCCTCTCGACATCGACGGCTGGGGCCTTGACGTCGTCATCGGCGGATCACAAAAGGCGGCGATGATCCCGCCGGGCCTTGCCTTCTTGTCACTGAGTGATAAGGCATGGGAGCGGATCGCACCGCGCCGTCCGACGTACTACTACTTCGACCTGCTGAAACATAAGAAGAGTGCAGAAAAGGGCGAGTCGCCTTGGACGCCGGCTACTTCTCTGTTGCTGGGTCTATCGGAGTCGTTGCGATATATCCGCGAGGTGGGACGTGAGAATCTGATCGAAAACGCCCAACTGCTGGCGAAGGCCACCCGCGAGGCCGCCGAGGCGCTAGGCCTGAAGCTTTTTGCCAAGGGGATCCCAGCCGGTGCGGTGACGTCGATTCGGGCGCCCGAAGGCGTCAGTTCGAATGACATCGTCGAGCAGTTCAAAACCCGCTTCGGTGCGATCGTAGCAAACGGCCAGGGTTCCATGAATGGCGAGATTTTCCGAATCGCGCACCTCGGCTACTTTGACTTTGCGGATTTGTTTGGCGTGATCGCCGAACTGGAAATCATCCTTCATTCGTTAGGACAACGCGTGGAGTTCGGACGAGGTGTTGGGCGAGTGCAAGAGGTGTATGTGGGAGCGTCCGGGGAGTGAACGCAGCGCACGATGATTTCGAGGCGGGGAGCTGTTTAGGACAGCGAGCGGCGCACGGCGCCTTTGCTTATTGACCCGATTCCGATTGTCTGTTACGATCTAGGCTTCACACGAGCTTTCCCGGTCCCCGCAGGCCGCTTGGGGTTCAAGTCACTCCAGACGAATGAAAAAACTCGCCCGCCAGTGGCTTGTCCCGGTAGTGTGCGGTGTATGCCTTGCTTGCGCACCAGGGATCGGCACCCGGACACGGGTGACCCCGCCTGAGGCGCCCTCCAATCTCCCTTCCGAATCGACCGGCTCTGAACCGGCGGACGCGGCCCTCGGCAAAGAGTACGCGGTCAACCCTGAAGCCGCCGGTCCGGGATTGGGCGCGGATGAGGATCCGATCATTGCCGAACCGGAGGAAGGCAATCTTCCCGCAGTGGAAGAACTTCCCCTCGAAACACCCTTATCCGAACTCGCTGATCTGGCGGCTGATGCGCCGGATATCGCCGATATCGTACCGGAATCGGAGCAGGCTTCAGAAGAAGAGTTGGCGCTGATTGACGAGTTGAACGCCATCTCCGTTCCGGAAGACTTCGAGCTGGAGGGAACTCGTCAGGAGCGTCTGAATAATACGAAATCCGAGTTGCCGGTGGTATTGAACTCGCAGGTCGCTCAGTTTATCAACTACTTCACGGGCCGCCGTGGGAAAAAGACGGTGATTCGCACTCTTGAGCGCGCAGGCGCCTACCGGGACATGATCGCGCGCATCCTTGAGGAAGAGGGTGTTCCGCAGGAAATGTTTCATTTGGCCCAAGCCGAGTCTGGTTTCCGTCCCAAGGCTCGCTCCCGCGCCCTCGCCACCGGGATGTGGCAGTTCATGAAGTTTCGTGGCCGCCAGTACGGCCTGCGTCAGGACAAGTACATCGACGAGCGTTACGACCCCGAGAAGGCCACCCGCGCGGCTGCGCGTCACTTGCTTGATCTGTATATCCAGTTCGGCGATTGGTACCTTGCCATGGCCGCATACAACGGCGGACCCAATCGGGTGCAGCGCGCCGTTGAGCGCACCAAGAGCTACGACTTCTGGACGCACAGCCGGCGGCGGTTGCTCCGCCGCGAGACCCGTAACTATGTCCCGATCATTCTGGCGATGACATATGTCGGGAAGAATCTCGACATGTACGGGATTGAGATCAAAGATCCGGCGCCGCCGCTCGAGTACGACACGATCGAAACAGACTCGGAGATCCATCTCGATCTCATTGCGGACATAGCGGGTACCACGTCAGAGGAAATCAAACAACTGAATCCGGCGCTGCTGCGTTCGGCGACACCTCCGTATTCCTATGACTTGCGGTTGCCGCAAGGGTCGGGCAAGACGTTCGTCAGCGAGTTGCGGGCAATCCCGAAGGAAAAGCGTCTCGCTTGGCGGCGCCACAAAGTACAGGAGGGTGACTCCCTCGCGGCGATCGCAAAGCGGTACAAGATCCAGCAGTCACAGATCCTGGTCCACAACCAAGTCCAAGATGAGGAACTTGCCGCAGGCTCCTGGCTCACGATTCCTACGCCGCAGAGGAGGCTACGCTACTACCGTTCATCAGGTGGCGGCGCCGGTGGTTTTCTCGAACCCGGCACAGGAAGGTACCGCATCGCGCGCGGAGATACTCTGGGGGGCATCTCCCAACGGTTTGGTACGTCGATCGCCAACCTTCGAAATTGGAATGGTCTGTCGAGCACTCGCATCATTGCCGGCCGGTATTTGATCGTCAAACCAGAAGGCGTTGGAGCCAACGCCGCTTCAGCAAGTTCGCGACCACCGTTGAATTCGCGAATGTACCGAATTGCAAGCGGCGATACGCTCGGAACCATCGCGCGCCGGTTCGGCGTCAGCGTAGCGCAGCTCAAGGCCTGGAATGGGCTGAGCAGCAATCGGATCCGAGCTGGCGATCGGCTGATCGTTGGTGAGAAACCGGCTCCGCGTCCGGCAACGTCAAGCCGGTCGACTCAGACCGCAAGCAGCCGATCGACGGGCGGCTCAGCAGCAGGACCTTCTGAAGGTGGGCAGTATCGAATCCGCCGCGGTGACAACCTTGCAACGATCGCGTCTCGCTTCGGTGTCACAGTAGAGGATCTCAAACGATGGAACGGGTTGCGGTCGAGCCGGATCAGAGAAGGGAAATACTTGATCGTCCGGCCCCGTTCGAGGACAACAGCTTCCAACCCGGCGGCATCAAAAAGCAGTAGCCGGACCGTTGCTAACCCGATTAGCGGGAGCGGGCAGCGTTACCGGATTCGCCGCGGCGACAACCTCGCGTCGATCGCGCGGCGCTTTGGCGCCAGCGTTAACGACCTCAAAGCGTGGAACGGTTTGCGCGGCACGAGGATTACGGCTGGTGAGTACCTCATTGTCAGTCCGGAACGGAGAAATGCCGCAAGCGAGGCCCCGGTTCGAGCTGCTGCGAGGCAGGAGGCAGCGACATCGGCGCGTGCATCCAAACCGACGGTCCACACCATTCGCCGCGGCGACAGCCTCGGTGCGATCGCGCAACGGTACGGGGTCACCGCTTCCGAGCTTCGACGATGGAATGGCATTCGAGGAAGTCGGATTACAGCCGGCGATACCCTCAAGGTGTATCCCGCAGTCAACTTCCCCGGGACTGAACGGACCGCGTCCGCCTCCAAGCGAATCTCCACCTCGGCTCCTCCGAACGGTGTCTACACGATCCGCAAGGGGGACAATTTGGGGAATATCGCGGAACGGTTCGGCGTGAGCATCAGAAACCTGCAGCGCTGGAACGGTCTGAATGGGACGCGCATCACGGCAGGCCAGACACTTATCGTCAGCGGGACGGGCGCAGCAAAGAACGGCGGCGGGGCGGCGATGCTTGAAGCGACGGGCAAGAGCCGCTACCGGATCCGTCGAGGGGACACGCTTGCCGTCATCGCCAAGCGATTCGGAGTCAGCGTAGACGATCTTAAACGCTGGAACGGCTTACGCACCACTCGCATCCGCGAGGGGCATTATCTTACCGTCTCGCCGGGTGCAAAAGATGGAGACGGCTCCTAGCGCACGACAAACTCCGGGCTGCCTCCCCTGCAGAAAGTGACTATGTAGCTGTAACGGCCCCGACCCTGCGAGCACAGCGCACAGAAGTGCTCACACCTTCCGTCGTCAAGCGGCCTTATCGAGGCGGCTTCCGCTCTCTGCGAGGTCATGCTCTTCCTGGCAAGAGACACATAGGGTCGTCCACGGAATCGCCTCGAGCCGCTTCGGATTGATGTCCTCGCCGCAGTGCAGGCAGATGCCATACTCTCCCGCTTCGAGCAACGACATCGCTGTCTCGATCGCCTTGCGGGTCTTCCAGGTTGAATCGATTACATGGACGGTGAGGTCCAAGTCTTGCCGGGATTGCACTTGATCCATCGGATCGCTCGACCACTCCGTGACGAGTCCGTTACGAAGAGTTCCATTCCCGCTAAGTTCAGCCAACTTGTTTTCGAGTCGTTGGTGGATCAGTTCAGTTTGTCGCTTTGTCATGGCGGTTGCCTTCTCTCGGTCCAGGTGTATAGATGCAACCCACCGATCGGTGGTTGCATCTTTTTTCTCCGTTGCCGAAAGCTTTTCTGTCTGGTAAGTCAGACCGGCGACAGACAAGATAAGCAGCACATTCTAAACGTTTTCTCCTCTCCTTAGCGAAGCAGCCGCCGCGCCGAGCTGAAGACCTGGAGAAACATCGAGGGAGTGAGTCGTCCTGTCTGCGTATTCTGACGGCTGGGATGGTAGCTGCACAGCAACACAGGCAGGCTCCCGGGAAGACAGTGCTGCACGGCATGACCGAACGGATAGACAGACCGCTTCTCGATCCGCCCTTGACCATGCAGGATGGTCAAATAGGAATCGAGAGCCAAGCGCCCCAGAGCGATCACGACTTGCACACGTGCAAGGAGCTGCAACTCTTCGACGAGGTAGGGGCGGCAGGCTTCGAACTCTTCCCGGGTGGGTTTGTTGCCTGGAGGAGCGCAGCGGGCGGCGGCGGTGATGTAGGCGTCTCGAAGTTCGAGCCCATCTCCTCGGTGCGTCGACTCGGGCCGCGAGGCGAAGCCGGTCTCATACAGCGTACGATAGAGCAAGTCGCCAGAGCTATCTCCGGTGAACATGCGTCCGGTGCGATTGGCGCCGTGGGCGCCGGGCGCTAGGCCAATGATCAGGAGCCTTGCCATTGGATCGCCGAACGCCGGCACGGGTTTGCCCCAGTAGTTCCAGTCGCGGTACGCACGTCGTTTCACACGAGCCACCTGCAAGCAGTGCTTGCGTAAACGAGGGCAGCGGGTGCAGGCGACAACTTGCTTCTCGAGGTCGGAAAAGAGCTGTGGGACGCCGTGACGAGACATGATCCAGGATAGCTCACTGACAAGAACTTCCGTGTACACCAGAGTCATTCCCAACTTGTTGGTCGAGGGTATCCCGGCGGCGATTCGCGAGCCGTAAGCTCCCGTTGTCTACATTTCGAACCTGATGAGGCAACCAAGTGAGCCCGACGGCTATTCGGCATCGGACCATCTGCGCGCGATGCACGAACACACCTCTCCCGACCTCGTAGACATGGTCGTGCTCAGCTCATCGAGGATCTTCTCGGCCGCCCGTCGTCGCTATGCCGACTACGAAGCGCAGCGATCAAGAACGATCGCCACCCGGCTGGCGCGGCTGCTGGTTCGACTCGCTGGTCAGTTCGCTGAGCCTCTGGGTAAGTAGCAGTGAGTACTCCTTGAGGCTGTCGACAAGGCCCTGAACAGTGAATCGCCATCATGCCTGTCGCCCAACCCGAAGAAAATCGTGTGAATGCGCTGCTCACAACAGTCCTCAAAGCCGGGCCTTGACGCACCGATCACCGCCGACCCATACTGGGCCGTTGTTTCGCACTTACGGGAGGCGTGTTTGAAGATGTTGCGATTTTTTGCCCGAGTTACCCTTGCCGTTGTTGTTCTTGTTGCGGCTTGCTCCCCTATCCGGGTGGCGGACGAACCTGCGGCGAAACATTCAGAAGAAAGTGTCAAGGCGGCCTTACGGCGAGCGGCGGAGTTCTACCGGAACGAGGTATCGACCGAGGGCGCTTACCATTTCGTCTACAACGAGGACCTGAGCTATGGCCGGTCGGAGTCGGCCCGCGGGCTGACGCAAGCCTCAGTCCAACGCGGTGGCACGCCGATAGTCGGAATAGCCTATCTCGAAGCGTACGACGCCACGGATGACAGATTCTTTCTAGAAGCGGCGCGTGACGCCGCGCGCGCCTTGGTGCGGGGGCAAGTCTGTTCCGGAGGCTGGGATTACATCATCGAGTTCGACCCGGAGAAGCGGAGACAGTTTCCTTATCGCGCCGAAGGAAACTGCGACGACTTCAAGGTCAAGCCCGGCGTGGAAGGCGGCCGTCCCTCCACCACCCTCGACGACAATGTTTCGCAGGCCGCGCTGCGTTTGTTGATGCGTGTTGATCGCGAACTCGACTTCAAGGATGAGCAGATTCACGAGGCCGCCCTGTTTGCTCTAGACACATTGATCCGCGCCCAGTATCCGAACGGTGCATGGCCGCAACGCTACACGGAGTTTCCGGATCCGAGCCGACATCCGGTAAAACGCGCGAGCTACCCCGAATCCTGGTCGCGTGAATGGCCTGGGCCGGACTACCGTGGCCACTACACGTTCAACGACAACTCCATCTCCGATGTGATCGACATGATGCTCGAAGCGTCGCGCATCTACGATGAGCCGAAGTACCAGGCCGCCGCCGAGCGCGGTGGCGACTTTATTCTGCTGGCGCAGATGCCCGATCCGCAGCCCGGCTGGGCCCAGCAATACGACGCAGACATGCACCCGGCTTGGGCCCGTATCTTCGAACCGCCCTCGGTGACCGGAGGGGAGTCCCAGGGTGTCATGAAAACGCTTCTACTGCTGTACCGCGAAACTGGGAAGAAGAAGTACCTGGACCCGATTCCGAGAGCACTTGAATACTACGAGAAGTCCGTGTTGCCTGAGACGGACAACCCTTCGAAGTACCGAGCCCGCGCCTGTCCGCCGGGCTCGATTTGCCTGGCGCGATTCTACGAACTCGAAACGAACCGGCCGCTCTACATCACTAAAGGCACCCGCGTGAACGTCCTGGGACGCTCCAGCGAATTGCTCGGAGGCTACAAGGTCAGCTATAGCGACGAATCAGTCATCACGCACTACGGCGTTCTGACTCGGGGAGACCAACTGCCGCAGATCCGAGCCGAGTATGAACGCATCAAGGTGGCCGACCCAAAGACACTCAGGCGTCCCGACCGCTTGAGCGGTCTTTCACCCTGGAATCAGGATGAGGGCGATGAGCCTGCCGAAGTGGATATTCGCGACCGCGCTGCCGCCGCTTTGTCGTCGTTGAGCGATCGGGGCGCTTGGGTTGAAGAAGGAGTCATCGATCCGACGGATCAGGTGTTGCAACTGTTCGCCGCCGAGGACATGACCGTCACTATCGGCGACGCCGTCCATCGCATCAAGGAAGACGAGTATCTGCGGGTCTACCCGGGGGACATCCCACCCCCGGAAAAGGTGATCCGATCCAGTACGTTCGCGGACAATCTGCGAGCGCTCAGCTACTATCTGACACGCTGATGAGCGCTGCAGGGCGGCTCTGAAGCCGATTGCTATACTGGGGATCATCGGATTGAGCGTGTCCTCGAAGACTTTTTACATCGAGACTTTCGGCTGTCAGATGAACGTTCATGACAGCGAGAAAGTGCGTGGAACACTGATTCAAAAGGGCTATCAGCAGGTTCATGCGGTTGAACAAGCGGGGCTCGTCCTCTACAACACGTGCAGTATCCGCGACAAGGCGGAGCAAAAGGTCTTCTGCCGGCTGGCCAACTTCAAGAAGCAGAAGGCTGCGGGTAAGATTTTTGGTGTTCTCGGTTGTGTCGCCCAGCACAAGGGCACGGAAATCTTCGATCAGGCTCCGCACGTGAGCCTCGTTTGTGGCTCTGCCAGCTACAACGACCTGCCCGCGCTTCTGGACCGGGTCGAGGCAGGCGAGCAACGGGTGGAAGGCTTGCGACTCGACACCGACGACACCTTCGAGACTCCGCTCACGCGACGTGACAACCCCTATAAAGCGTTCATCACGATCATCGAGGGTTGTGACAAGCACTGCTCCTACTGCGTCGTTCCGTTCACACGAGGACCGGAACGCAGCCGTTCGAGCTGGAGCGTTCTCGAAGAGGCGGAGCGGCTCGCCGCCCCGGGCTACAGCGAGATTCAGCTCCTGGGTCAGAACGTGAACAGCTACTACGATCCCTCGGCATCGGGCATGGACTTCGCTCAACTCCTAGCGGCTGTTGGCCGTGTTTCCGGAATTCGTCGGGTGCGCTTCACGACATCCCATCCTCGAGACTTCACGCCTGAGATCATCGAGGCGATCGATGACAATCCCGTCCTCTGTGATCAGGTGCACCTGCCCGTGCAATCAGGCTCCAACCGAGTGCTGGCGCGGATGGAGCGCGAGTACCAACGCGAGGAATATCTGGAATGCATCCGGCTGGTGAAGCACGCTCGAAGAGATATCGCCATCGGCACCGACATCATCGTCGGCTTCCCGGGTGAGACCGAGGAGGATTTCGAACAGACGCTGTCGCTGCTGGATGAAGTCGAATACGACTCGATCTTCTCCTTCAAGTACTCGCCGCGCGCAGGGACGCCCGCGGCGAACTACCAAGACGCCATTCCAGACGCCGAGAAATCGCGCCGCCTTGCGCTACTCCAGGAGAAGCAGCGCCGCATTCAACTTCGCCGCAACTCCGCCCTGATCGGACGCGAAGTAGAAGTGCTTGTCGAAGGCAGGCGCGAAAGATCGGGGCAGTGGATTGGCAGAACGACGCAGAATCGAGTGCTCAACTTTTCCGCCCCACGGGCTGATTTGTCGGAACTGAGGGGTTCATACTGTCGGGTGCGCGTCACCGGCTCGGGACCGAATTCGCTTGTGGGCGAGTTGGTCGCTAAGGAAGCCGCACCAGCGTTTCACGGTTTCCGGATCTTGCAGTAGGCGGGGTCATAAAACAGCGGCACTGACCCGCGGAGTCGAAAATGCAAATCGAAATGAAGATTCGGGGTCTGATGATGGATCCGGTGACAAACATGCCGATCGTGATTCTGAGGGATCTCGAGGGCAACTCGGTGCTGCCGATTTGGGTCGGTGTCTATGAGGCGAATGCGATCGCCCTTGAGATCGAGAAGGTGACGACGCCGCGCCCGATGACGCACGATCTGATCAAGAACCTGCTGATGGGGCTTGGCGGCGGTGTCCGCAAAGTAGTCGTCAGCGATCTGCAGGATGATACGTTCTACGCCATGATCTGGGTCGAACGCAACGGTGAGATGATCGCGATCGACTCCCGGCCCAGTGACGCGCTCGCTGTTGCCCTGCGTCTCGACTGCCCCATCTATGTCGAGGACGAAGTGCTGTCGTCGTCAAAGAATGTCGCCGCCGTCAGTGAGAAGGCAAACAGTGAGGAGTTACGCCGCTGGCTCGAGAACCTGGGGGACGAAGACCTGGGTCAATACAAGATGTGAGAGGGCCTGCATAGATCCTGGCCACTGCTTGTAACGAATCGCCCCGACTCAGTGTCAGAGGTCGGGGAGCGGCATGCCTATCTGAACGTTATTTCTCTTTGCTCTGACCACCCATCGGGCAGCTTGTTCAGACTGTTGTACTCGATCAAGTTGCCGCACTCGGATCGAAGAGCGAATGCGGCAAAGCCTGGAGCACATTCTCTACCGCACCTGCTAATCATCGCTGTCCCGATTGGAGGCACGGAAGAAAACCGAGGTGAAGCGAATCGGTTAGGCTAGAGCGAGACTCCTCGCAATTCGGTTGATCCAAACGTATGACTCGACGCACCTTTCTCGGTCTCAGTACCGCACACCCCGTGGCCCTGGCCGCCTCGCTGCCCGGACAGCGGCCTGACCGGCCACGCAAGGTACTGTTTGCCTGCATCGATGGGCTCGATCCGCGTTACATCGAGCAGAGCGACGTTCCCAATCTGCGGCGAATGATGAAAGAGGGCGCTTACGACGAAGGCAGCAGCGTCATCCCGTCGGTCACGAACGTCAACAACGCATCCATCGCCACCGCCTCGTTCCCCGAAGAGCACGGTATCACCACCAACTACTTCTTCGAACGCGGAACAGGGCAGGGGACTTTCATGGAGACGGCCGACTTCCTTCTGCGCCCGACTTTGTTCGTGAAGGCTTCCGAAAAGGGCTGGAAAACGGCCATGGTTAGCGCCAAACACAAGATCTATCGGCTCATCGGCCGGGACGCTGACTACAAGACGTCGGGGCAACAGCCGTTCCCTGACATCCTCGAAAGGGCCGGACCGCAGCAGGACATGTATACGCCGGACATCAACTACTGGTGCGCCCGCGGCGCACACTCGCTGCTGGGTGACGGCTACGATCTTGTCTACCTCGCAACGACTGACTACATGATGCACACTTATCCGCCCGAGGACGAGCGCTCGCGCGAGCACATGCACCAGCTCGACCGTTGGCTCGGGCGCATTGTCAACGACTTTCCCGAAATCGAGATCTACCTCTCAGCCGACCACGGAATGAATGCCAAAACGCACGGCGTCGATATCGCGAGGCTTCTCGCCGAAGAGGGCATCGGAGCCGAGGCCGTGCCGATCATTCGCGACCGGCACGTCGTCCATCACAAGAACCTTGGCGGAGCTTGCTACGTATACCTGATGGACTTGAAGGATGCGGATCGCACGTTCGAGTTGCTACACGAAACCGAAGGGGTGGAAGAAATCTATCGCCGTGTCGACGCGGCCCGTAAGTTTCATTTGCATCAGCAGCGGATCGGCGATCTGTTCCTGCTGGGCGAGAAGCACGTGGCGTTCGGAGCACTCGACCGCGTCCGCGAGGATATTGCGATCCGCTCACACGGCTCGCGCCACGAGTCAATCGTTCCCGTTCTGCGCTACGGAACCAAAGGTAGCGAGAAACACGTCTACAACTTGGACTTGACCCGCAACTTCGTGTGGTGACCCTGCCGGCGGTTGGCGGGCTTTACGAACGAGAAAACGGCCGCCCTCTGCCGGTCCTGACTATCTCCCCACTCGAGCATGCAACACGGAGGGAACACGGAAAAACAGCGCTCAAGAAACAAAAGCCCCGGGTGGGAAGCCGATTCTCAAACGCCTCCCACCCGAGATGAGGAGGATGCAATCCAATGACGAATCACTAACTGCAGCCGGAGGTGGAGCCGCAGTTCTCGCATTTGTAGCAACTGCCGTTACTGGTCATGAGCGATCCGCATTCCGCGCAAATCGGCGCGTCCGGCGCTGCGTGGAACGAAAGCTCCTGCTGAGGCTCGGCCTCGGTGGGCCGAAGCTTGGGTGTCTCGCCGGCTTCCGTTTCCCGGTAGGCCGGCGAGATGAAACGCATCCCCAGCCAGCGGAAGATGTAATCCATGATCGACTTGGCGTAGGGGATGTTCTGCGAGCCGGTCCAACCGCTGGGCTCGAAACGGACGTGCTGGAACTTGTCGACGAGCGCTTGCAGGGGCACGCCGTACTGCAGGGCCATCGAGACAGCGGTTGCGAAGCTATCCATCAGGCCGCTGATCGTCGAGCCTTCCTTGGACATCTTGATGAAAATTTCGCCCGGCACTCCGCTTTCATACAAGCCAACGGTGATGTAGCCTTCGTGCCCGCCGACGGAGAATTTGTGAGTGAGTGACTGCCGCTCTTCGGGTAGTTTGGAGCGGTGCGGTTTGTATACGATTTTCTCGGTGGTGACAGGCACGGTGGCCTTCGCCGCGCCCGAGTCTTCAGCGGAGCTTCCGGAGTTCAGCGGCTGCGTACGCTTGGAACCATCGCGGTAGATAGCCACCGCTTTCAGGCCCAGGCGCCACGCCTCGACGTAGGCGTCGACGATATCTTCGACCGTGGACTCCTCGGGCATGTTGATCGTTTTTGAAATCGCTCCCGAGATGAACGGCTGAACCGCGCCCATCATTCGCAGGTGGCCGAGGTAGTGGATGGAGCGTTCGCCGTTTTGGGGACGGAAACTGCAATCGAAGATCGGCAGATGCTCGTCCTTGATGTGATCGGCGCCCTCGATCGTTCCGGTGGCATCGATATGGTTCACGATCTCGCTGGCTTGCTCGGGTGAGTAGCCGAGTTTGAGCAGCGACTGCTCGACGGTGTTGTTGACAATCTTGATCACGCCGCCGCCGACCAGCTTCTTGTACTTGACCAGCGCCAACTCCGGCTCGACACCGGTGGTGTCGCAATCCATCATGAAGCCGATCGTCCCGGTGGGTGCGATGACTGTGACTTGACCGTTGCGGTATCCATGCCGCCGGCCCATCTCATAGGCACCGTCCCAGCAACGCTGCGCACCTTGCCACAGAGACTCCTCGATCAATGCGCCGTCGATCTTCCGTGAAGCATCGCGGTGCGTCCGAATCACTTCGAGGAACGCCTCGCGATTCTTCTCATAGCCCGGGAATCCGCCTGTGACCTCGGCAATGCGGGCACTGGTCAAGTAGGCCTGTCCGCACATCGTCGACGTGATGGCGCCCGCGACGGCGCGGCCGGCGGCGCTGTCGTACGCTACACCCATCGACATCAGCAATGCGCCCAGGTTGGCGAAACCGAGCCCCAGCGGACGGTAGTCGTGCGAATTCCGCGCGATCTTGTCCGTCGGATAGCTGGCGTTGTCGACCAGGATCTCCTGCGCCACGATCAGAGTATCGACAGCGTGACGGAAGGCTTCGACGTCAAACCCGCCGTTGCTCTTCTTGAATTTCATCAGGTTCAACGACGCCAAGTTACAGGCGGAGTCGTCGAGGAACATGTACTCCGAGCAGGGGTTCGAAGCATTGATGCGATCGGTGTTCTTGCAGGGATGCCAGCGGTTGATTGTCGTGTCGAACTGCATGCCTGGATCGCCGCATTGATGTGTAGCCTCGGCGATTTGCTTGAGCAGATCTTTGGCCTTGTGGCGCTCCTTGGGCTGTCCGGTCAGCACGGAGCGTGTCCACCAATCCTCATCCTTGACGGCCGCCAGCATGAACTCGTCCGTTGCACGCACCGAGTTGTTGGCGTTCTGGAAGAAGATCGAGCTGTAGGCGTCGCCGTCGATAGCCGAGTCGTAGCCTGCGTCGATCAGAGCCCAAGCCTTGCGCTCTTCGCTGGCCTTGCACCAAATGAATTTCTTGATGTCAGGGTGCTCGGCATTGAGGATGACCATCTTCGCGGCGCGGCGTGTCTTGCCGCCCGACTTGATGACACCGGCAAAGGCGTCGAAACCCTTCATGAAAGAAACAGGCCCCGATGCCTTGCCACCTCCTCGCAACAAGGCGTCTTCCTCGCGGATCTTCGATAGATTGGAGCCCGTTCCCGAGCCCCACTTGAATAGCATGCCCTCGGTCTTGGCGAGGTCCATGATCGATTCCATGGTGTCGCCGGCCGAAATGATGAAACAGGCCGAGCACTGCGGCCTGTGAGCACCGGCTTCCAGAGCCTTGACGCTCTTGCTCTGCTCGTCCCATGCCCAGCCGTAGCCGCGGCTTTCTGTTACGCCGACGTTGAACCAGACCGGCGAATTGAAGCTCGCCTTCTGGTGCAGCATCAGGTGGGCCAGTTCGCCACGGAAGTTCTCTACATGCTCCTTTCCGGCGAAGTAGCCTCCGGCGGCGCCCCAGTCGGCGATCGTATCGACGACGCGATGGACCAGTTGTGCGAGGCTCGTTTCCCTTTCGGGAGTGCCCGCCTGCCCGTGGAAATACTTGCTCGCGACGATGTTCGTGGCGGTTTGCGACCAGTCGCGGGGCATCTCCACCTCGGGCTGCTCGAAGATCACTTCACTTTTCTCGTTCGCAATGGACGCGGTCCGGACATCCCACCCGATCAGGTCGTACGGGGTCGTCCCGGACTCGATACCTTCCGTAAAGTAGCGGGGAAATGACAGCCCCTGCCGAGATGCGACCTCTGATGAAAGTTCGTCTACTCCGGTTGACAGATCGACGCTGATTTCGCCCATGCTTCGCCCTTCCCTTCGATACCTGTGCTGTCCCCCCACGGAACGGCCTACCAAAAAGATGTGAGTTGAGTCACCGTCGGCTCAATGGATAACTTGCGGGAGGAGCTACCGATGCTTGGGCTGGCAGTGACGCTCCATAAGTGTACATCATCTTGTGGCAATGTCAACAGCTATTTCCACATATTGTTAGCGACACGAAAAAAACAGGTGGCCTCCAGCCGGGGGCTGTCTGCGACAGAGGTGTATCCGACCGCGATGACCGCTCCGGTATTCTCCGGTTCCCGGCAGGGAGAATGGACCGACGGCGTACTGGGGAAGTTATCCGAGGCCGGATTCTTTCAGGGCCAACTCGATCTCTCGAGGAATCTCGGGATCGTCGATGGTCGAAGGAATGGAATAGTCCCGCCCGTCGGCGATGTCTCTGATCGTTCTCCGAAGAATTTTTCCGGAGCGGGTCTTGGGTAATTGCTTGACGGGAGAAACTCTCTTGAGACTGGCAACGGCGCCGATTTCTGCTCTGACTCTTTGGATGATCTCCCTTTCAATTTCCATCCAGACGCGTTCCACTCCCGCCTTCAACACGACCAAGCCCAAGGGCACCTGACCCTTGAGTGGATCCTGGGCCCCGACCACCGCACATTCCGCGACATCGGGATGGCTGGAAACCACCTCCTCCATTCTCCCGGTGGAGAAGCGGTGGCCCGCGACGTTGATCACATCATCCACACGGCCCATGACATAGAGATATCCTTCCTCATCCTTGCGTCCACCGTCGGCAGTGAAGTAATAGCCCGGAAAGCGGCTGAGATAGGAATCCAGGTAGCGTTGGTCGTCATTCCACAAGGTAGGCAGACAACCTGGCGGAAGCGGAAGCTTGACGGCGATCAAGCCTTCCTCATT
This sequence comes from Bryobacterales bacterium, assembly GCA_026713545.1. Lineage (GTDB taxonomy): Bacteria > Acidobacteriota > Terriglobia > Bryobacterales > UBA6623 > JAPPLB01. The sequence continues at coordinate 118,301 of JAPOOG010000150.1, read as the reverse complement.
GGGACCCAGGACCTGACCGTCGCTGTCAAGAACCTGAATGTCGTAGCCGGGAACGGGCTTACTGGCAGACCCCGCTTTGAAGGCATTTGGAGTAAGCCCCATGCAGTTGGCCGCCATCGGCCACCCGCTCTCCGTCTGCCACCAGTGGTCGATGACAGGAATTCCGAGAAGGCGGCGGGCCCAATGGTAGGTGTCCGGGTCCAGCCTTTCACCAGCGAGGAAGAGATACTTCAGACAGGAGACATCGAACTCTTTGAGGTACTCTCCTCCGGGATCTTCTTTCTTGATGGCCCGGAAGGCGGTCGGAGCCGTGAACAAGACCTTCACCCCATGTTGGGCGATGACCCTCCAAAATGCTCCCGGATCAGGTGTCCCTACCGGCTTGCCCTCGTAGAGCACGCTGGTGCAGCCGTGCAGCAACGGGCCGTAAACCGTATAGGAATGTCCCACCGCCCAACCGATGTCGGAAGCCGCCCAAAATACATCCCCGGGTAGCACATCGTAAACATGCTCGAGGCTCCACCTCAACGCCACCGCGTGTCCAGCGTTGTCCCGAACCACTCCCTTCGGTTTCCCGGTCGTCCCGGAGGTATAGAGGATGTAAAGGGGATCGGTTGCCTCAAGAGGGAGGCAATCAACGGGCTCGGCCGCTTCCATCAGCTCCTGCCAGTTGCTGTCTCTTCCCGGCTTGAGCGAGGCGCGAGCCTGTGGCCTTTGGTAAACCACACAGACCTTCGGTTTATGCTCGGAAAGATCGATGGCAGCGTCCAGCAGCGGCTTGTAAGGAATCACCTGTTGGACTTCGATACCGCACGAAGCCGTGACGATCGCCTTCGGTCGGGCGTCGTCGATCCGAATGGCAAGTTCCTGCGAAGCGAAACCGCCAAAGACGACCGAATGCACCACACCGATGCGGGCGCAGGCCAGCATGGCGATCGCCGCCTCCGGGATCATGGGCATGTAGATGATCAGCCGGTCTCCTTTTTCCAGGCCGAGCGCACGAAGCGATCCTGCAAAACGAGATACCTCATCTTGCAATTCCTGGTAGGTCATCCGACGAACAACGCCGCTGACCGGGCTATCGTAAATCAGGGCGGCTTGCTCCGCTCTCCCATTCTTTACGTGTACGTCCAAGGCGTTGTAGCAAGTGTTGAGCATGCCACCTTGGAACCACTGGAAGAAAGGCCCTTTCGAGGCATGGAGAACACGGTTCCACTTCCGATCCCAGTGCACGGCTTCGGCCGCTTCCGCCCAGAAAGCCGCCGGCTCCATCAAGGAACGGCGATAGTTCGTTTCATAGGAAGGCTTCATGTTCTGCATCCCTCCAGAAGCTGATCCGTCAAGGCAAAGGTTTCAGTGTATCCCCTCTCTGCAACCGGACGGGGAATGCCGGTTGATTGCCGGCGTCTTCTTGCCGGGCTGCATTGATCACACGACGGACGGTCCAACTCTATAATGTTCACCGAGGTAGAACGAACATGGTTTCCTCCACACGAAGACGAATCTTGCAAGGCGCCGGCCTGGGATCACTCACCGGTCTGTGGTCCTTCGCCGCATCAGGAGCGCTCAAGACCGGGCGAGATGTTTATGGGGAACTCGGTATCCGTCCGTTGATCAACTTTCAGGGCACCTATACGACGATCGGGGCATCCAAGCAGGCCCCCGAGTTATTTGAGGCCCAGGCTGAAGCGGCGCGTCACTACGTTGTGCTCGAGGAACTACAGGATGCCATTGGACGGCGGATTTCCGAGCTGATTGGCTGTGAAGACGCCATGGTCAGCACCGGCGCGGCGGGAGCGATCGCCATCGGCACCTATGCCTGCGTCGCCGGTGACGATCCGAAGAACATACGACAGCTTCCCGATGTCAGCGGCATGAAGTCTGAAGTGGTCATCCAGACCATCCACCGAAACGGGTACGATCACGCCGTCCGCACTGCGGGCGTCAAGATTGTCGAGGTCGAGGGCGCCGAGCAACTCGAAAAGGCCATCAACGAGAACACGGCGATGATCTACATGCTCGGCGGCACGACCGGTGACTGGGCCTGGAAGGATCGGGAGCACGTCGAAGTCAGCGATGTTCTCGCCATCGCGAAGCCGTCCGGCGTTCCGGTCATGGTCGATGCCGCCAACATGCTGCCCCCTTGGAAGAACATCCAAGAGCTTGCTGCTATCGGCGTCGATCTGATCTGTGTCAGCGGCGGAAAGCACATCAGTGGCCCGCAGTGCTCGGGACTTCTGGCCGGCCGCAAGGACTTGATTCAGGCCGCCTGGCTCAACTCCAATCCCCACTCCAACTCCAGCGGACGTGCCATGAAGGTCGGACGTGAAGAGATGGTCGCCCTGTGGCTGGCCGTGGAGCGCTACGCCAAGCTTGACTTCAAAGCTATCGACAAGGAATCCAAGAAGCAAGCGGATTGGCTTGAACACGAGATCAAGAAGATCCGGGGCCTTCGGACGAGCCGCGTCCCGTTCGAGCGCACCCGGCGCGTGCATCGCGTGGTGGTTGAATGGGACGAAGCGGAACTCGGCATCACCACCAGGCAACTGCGGGAACAACTCCTGGAAGGCGAGCCCCGCATCGCTGTCGCCGGCAACCCCCAGCAGGGGGTTCAGTTCACCGTATTCATGAATGACCCTGGTGACGAGAGGCTGGCAGCCCGGCGAATGCGGGAGATCTTCGCCGGGGCATAGCCGGAAGATCTTGATGAAAGTCACGCAGGCGGCGTTACGCGCCGTGACGCAGAGGGACCGCCCTCTGGCCGCTCCAGGAACGTTGCGCCGCACTCTCCGTGCCGCCGGCGGAAGAGGCGCCTAACCCTTCGGGCGACGACGGACGTTTGCGCCCGTCGGCTTTTTCGTTCGTCGGAGGAGATCGCCCAGAACCATCCTCCTCCTCATTCCTCGCCGAGCGACCGCAGAAGCCCGCCGCGCTTTCCGCGGGACTACCGCCCCGGGTTGCTAATAAGCGTCCCGGCGGGGCCGGACGTTCTTGATGGGTATTGTGACGACGTTGCTGACGAACAACACTTGCGCGATCGTAACGGGGGCAGTCGGGTTGTCTTCATGGCCTTCATTGAGCCGCATGTTGATCTGATAGACACCCACCTGCCCCGGCATCAAGCCAACGAATTGGATTACCGCCGACCGGCCATCCACGAGAGACGACACGAAGTCGTCCGCCACGAACGGAACGGTCAGCGACTCGCCGGTCGGTATGGGTTGCCCGGAGGGGATACCCAAGTCCTGAGGATTCGGCGCGGTTTGCCCCAATCCGGTTCCGAACAGAGTGATCACTTCTCCCGGAGCGGCCGGGTTCTCGGGCGTAATCAATGAGAATGGCTCGTTGCCGCAGCACAGATTGCTCGTGCGGCTTTGGACGTTCACGACCCTCTCATCGGTCGTCTCGGCTGAAAACTCGATCTCATTCGCCTCACGACCCGCGACTCGCGCGGTGAGCAGGACGATCACCGGAGTCTGGCCTCCCCTAAGGGTTCCATCCTCGGCGTTCGTTTCCACCATCAACTGGGAGCCTTCGTTAACGGAGACGGAAAACGTAATGTTGTTGCCTTCCACGCCCAGGACTCGCGCAACCACCTGCATGATCGGAGCCTGGGGATCGAAACCTTCGAGCCGGCGAGCCGTGGCATCAGGGTCGCCGAGGCCGGAGTTGATCTCGTCGACCATCTTGTTGCGGATGCTGGCCAGCGTATCGCCTTCTTGTACAACGACGATGTAGGGGCGATCGTTAATGGTGACGGTGAAGGTGTCGCCTGCTTGAATCTCTCCCGTCAAGGTGACATCGGCGCGCGCTGAGAAGAATCCCTCCCTTGCGGCGGAAGCGACGACATCTGGGTCTCCATCTCCGTCGTTGATGGCAGCCACCAGCGCGTCCCGCACGCTCTGGGCGCTATCGCCGTCCACTGTGACGTAGGAATAGGTCCTGCCTTGCACTCTGATGGTGACGGTAACGCCTGCGGTGATCGTGGTGCCTTCACGGGTATCGGTTTGCGTGACTGCGATGCGGCCTTGGGCAATACCCGTGGTATGAACAGCGATGGCCTGCCGCGGTTCGGGTCCATCAAACGCAAACAAACCGGGTGAAGCACGAGCCACTTTCGCAGCCCTGGGCGCGGAAACGCTCACCGTCCCGTCGTCACGCATCCTGTGCACGTAGACACTGGCAGTGCTGCCCACCGTTTCGAAAGGAACGAGGAAATAAATCTGTTCCGGAGTGACGCTGAACAAGGGCGCTGAGACTCCGTTGACATAGACGCGCACCCCGCCCAATTCCGTGGGCAGTTCCAACGCACGGCTGCCGAACCCGGAGTCGCCGTGGAGAAAACCGCGAACGCCTTCTCCCTCTGGCGGCACTTCGGGGTCCGCGTACCCCGGATACCAAATACGATTGGCGAAGTCCTTGCCGAACAAGACCCCGATCGTGCCAACCGGCAACTCACGAGCGTCACTGCCTCCCTTGAGTTGTTGTCCCGAACGCGAGGGCCCGGTGGTGCTTCTTTCGCCCTGCGCCGTCGCGGAGGTGAAGGAGATACCGTTGCCTTCCGGGCCGGGCTCCTTGGCGAAGACACGGAAACCGTAGTTGAGGTCGCCTCCAGTGAGGGCTTCCCCCTCCGCTTCGACCGTAATGAGCGCTCCAGGCGACAACGTGAACGAATAGGGGATGTTGTTCCCTGTCGGGCCGATATCTCGGAAAACGAACCGCAGCACGTTGAGAACGTCTCCTGTCGTGTCTCGGAGCACGAAGAACCGTGAGTCGGGGTTGTTCCTGAACTCGTGCAAGAAGCGGTCGACCATCACGAACGGTTGGTCATCCGCATGAACGGTGACCTCATACGTTTCATCGCCGACGTTGAGTGTGATGCGGTCACCAGGTTGAATCTCGCCGCCGAACGTCAGGGCGCCGCTGGCGTGGTTGCCGCCTTGCACGGCGGGAGTCGCCGTGGCGAGGGAATAGGGGTCGGAGTTGATCTGCTCGAGAAGTGATGCAGCGGCCTGGGGCGCCGCATCGCCCTCTTCCGCAACATGTTCGTACTTGCGGGGGCCGATTGTGACTGTCGTTACCTGCCCAGCGGTCAGATCGCCCGTCATGAAGATGGAGCCGCTTGCCGGAATCTGGTAAGACGCGGCGTTGACTAGTCCATCGTCGGCAATCTGGTCTTCGGCCGGTGTAAAGACCAAAACGCGCCGTGTAAAAGGATCGGCGACGTAGAGGTTCTCACCGTCAAGGGCAAGCGTGCCGGGTGAGCGAAGGCTCGCCGCGCCGGTAGACTCTCTCAGGCTCTGAAAGTCGGCTTGTCCCAGCACGACATCTGCCGCCGCTCCGTTCTCCTGTGGGACCTCGTTGTAGATCAGCACCCGATCGTTCCCGCTGTCGGAGATATAGAGCTTCTTGCCGTCCGAAAGCGCGAAGCGAGGGAAATGCAGCGTAGCTTCACAACGTCTGGGATAGGCCGGGCCGCAGTCGTCGTCATTGAAGAAATCGATCATGCCGTCGCAATCGTTGTCGATCTCGTCTGAACAAGACTCTTCCTTTTCCTCCGTGACCTCGCAGTCGTCATCCGGCTCGGAAGACATCTCGTCATCGAGGTTCGAGGGCGGCGGCGGATCCAATGGTTCGCACAGCGCTCTGGAATCGTTTGCCACAGAAGTTTCAAGATCCACCTGCCCCACCACGACATCGGCGGGAACGAAATTCTGCGTAGGGATGTTGAAAAAGATCATCACCCGGCTGAAGCCTAGATCGCTGACGAACATCTGGCCGTTCGTGACGGTGACTGCCACCGGGTCGAGCATTGTCGAGGCCGTGGTCTCCACGTTCGACTTCGTAATGTCGGGCTCGGGTCGCGTATCGAAGTCGGGTTGGCCCAGGACGATGTTGGCGGCGGCTCCGTTGGAAGTCGGGATCGAGTTGTAGATCAGGATACGTCCGTTCAGGGTGTCGGCAACGAACAGACGCCCGCTGTCGATCCAGACGCCCTGCGGTCCGCGCAAACCGTCGGCTGTCGTCTGCGGGGTGCTGCTCTCAAAGTCGGGCTGTCCGACCACAACGTCCGGGAGCGTCCCGTTCATGGTGGGAATCGTCTGCCAAATGAGAACTCGGTTGTTGTCGGTGTCGGCGACCGCGACCGCCGTGCCGTTGGAGTGGACCGCCGAAGGGTTCTGGACACCGTCGGCGAGCCCCGGCCCGAAACTGTCGAAGTCGGTCTGACCGAGTACGGTATCCGGCAGGCCGACACAGACGGGACAGAAGTCGTCATCCGGCAAATCCGCTCCCGGCTGCGGCAGTTCCGCATCGAGGTCGGGGATGAAGCTCGACAAGTCTTCGTAGATCAGGACCCGGTTGTTGAGGGGAGTCGAACCGACTTCATTGCCGTCCGCGATGAAGAGGTGTCCTCCTACGACGGCGACTCCCGCCGCCCCGCCGATGGTCTCGCGGCTCGACACGGGCGCCTGACGAGTGAAACTGGGTTGGCCGACAACCAGACGGGCTGCCTGCCCGTTCACAAAGACAGGCTGCGCTGTTGCTATCGGCGCCAGCGAGAGCGCCAACAGCATCGACACGACGAGACTGTCCCGTCCAATGGTTCCGGTGCCGACCAGGCATCCCCGATGCGGCTGAAAGTTCTTCGTTTGCACTGCTTGATTACGGGGACGCCCTGAGAGAATACCGCGTAGGTGGAAACGGCGAATCAAGAACAAGCCCTTCCCCCAATACCTAATACGTTACGACGAAGCGGAAGGGTTTCTCAAATAGGCGTCGTCACCTCGCAGCCAGTCTTCACGCACGGGCTGGAAGAGATCCAGAGCGACGGCATCCTCAAGAGCTTCCACTTTGTGCGGCTTCTGCGAAGGAATCTGCATCATCTCGCCGGCCGACACGTCTTCTTCGCGGTCGTCAAAGTAGAAGCGCAAACGGCCCTCCATCACATAGCTCACCTGCTCGTTTTCGTGATGGTGCCGGGGCACAACCCCTCCCTGTTTCAAATAGAGACGAGCTATCGTCATGCGGTCGGTGTGGACAACCCGTCTTCCGATCGCGGGCCCGAGCTCTTCGTGCTCGATGTCATCCCAGCGATGGATTTTGCTATGACCGGCCATGGTTGACTTGCTCTCGGAGCGGTGTGAACCGCCGCAGCGTCTTTATCAAGGCGCGAAACCTCGAGTCGGGACGTAACTGAACATTATATAAATGTAACGCAGTGTAGAATCGTGGGAGGCGCAAGCCTGTTGATCGGGAGGGCCCTTAGCTCAGCGGTTAGAGCTGCGGACTCATAATCCGTAGGCCGCAGGTTCGAATCCTGCAGGGCCCACCACAACCAAGCACAATCGAATCCATCGGATCCTGCTTGCCCGCCATCGTCCGGCCAAGCGACGGCATCGGCGGAGTCTCTGAGTTTGCGCGACAAACGGATGCCTTTGCCTCGGGCGCTGGCCAATACAATTTTCGTCAAGGTGATTCCTGTTGTGCGGCAACAGTATGCCGATCTTGCGCGGACACTGTTCGTTGGCCGTAGCTGGCGATGCTCGGCCCCAATAAGGCGATTGCAGGCCGACGGGGAAACGGCATCGCGGAGAGGATAACGAAGACCTGGAGGCCGGAGACAAGAGGCTACCCGGCAACCGGAGCCCGGCAACGAATCATGCGTGCGGCAAAATCGCGCAGGAACTCTTCACGCCATCGGTTCACGGTGACCGCGCCGAGATGGGTCCTTCGGCGAAAGCGCGGTCCGGGTCGTCAGTCCACCAATGGGGATGTCGCGCGGAGGGCCGACTCGCAGCATCCGGCAACGGATCGACGCTGCTGAAGGCGCCTGCCAGTCCGTCCAGCTCGGCAGCGATGCTCTTCGTTCGATAGGACCAGCGTTTGGTTTCCTTGGGCACAAATCGAAAGCGGTAGCCCGAGGCGCCTTCGGAAGCCGCCGGAAACTCCTGCCCGTCTACAACCAGGCTGGCTTCAGCGCCTTCAGGTCCCGGCAACACCAGCTCCAGCAGACCGAACGTCTCGAGTTCGTCGTCGAAGGCGGTGAGCCGGTCGAAGACGCGCTTGGGGCGCTCCCATGCGCGTACGAAGCGGCCGCCCCAGCTGGGTAGGGCCGGGTTCTCCGGAGAGCCCATCATGTAGGTCACAGACGGCGTATCGCCCATCTTGATGACGCCGCCCAAGTGTTCCGTGAAGTACCCTCCCAGTGCGCCGTGTCCCCGGATGTGAGTATCAACGAAACTCCGGTTACCCAGGTCGCCCGACTGATCTCTGCCCTCGAACCAACCGCGGTACGTGGAATTGTTCTCGATGATCCACAGATCCGGGTGATTCTGCTCGATGTGGTTGTATGCCGCCGGGCTCCACTTCTTGTTTGGACCTGCGATAAAGTACACGCGCAATTTCTCTTTGATGGGCGGATCGTCATGGAGCGCCTGAGCGACATCCTCGATCGTCCCCCATACCAGCACGTAGAGCGGGCACAGATCGTCACGCCGAGCGCACTCGACGATCCAGTTGGAACCCTCCGTGGGGCGATTGTAGCCCGCACCCACAGCGAACCCGGTCTCGCCCTGTTTCGTGATCGACTGCAGATCGTCAGGAGCGGGATATCGCTCTGACCATGTCCGCAGATTGGGGTAATCCGCCTCGTATCGATCGATCACTTCAAGGATATGCCGCTTGCGGCCTGCGCCCCATGGCGAGGAGACAAGTCCTTCGACATCGAACAGGTCGGAGTAGACCAGGAAGTGCACCATCGACTGGAAGTCATCCGGGTCGGAGCCGCCGATGTCCGTCGATACAAGGACACGGTGACGCTCGTCCCCGAAGCCAGCACGATGCTGGGCGCATGCAAACCCTGGTGATGCCGACAGGCCGAGAGCCCCGGTCAAGAATCGACGTCTTGTGGTGCAAGGCATGCGGAATACCTCCTTCCGGTTGAACGCCTGGGCCGTGACGGCATCGCAGACAGGGAAACCTGCTGTCAGCTATTGCAGTCCATGTCGCGCGCGCCAGCGCGGATAGTCCTCGTTAAGAAGTCCGGCAGCCCACGTGCCATGGTAGTTGTAACCGCTGCGCCTTTCATAGCCGATCTCGGAGAAGTCGTAGCGGTATACCGAGTCGCAGTCCAGATACAGGGGGCGGTTGGTGCCGAGCTGATAGAACCGCGCCCACAGCGGCGGTGCGGCGGAGTCTTTGACCAGAACCCGCTCGACGCGGCCGTCGGGTCTGCGAATCCGATCGACCCGAACCCCGGACATCGCGACCGAACGCAGCCACCGTACAGCCCCCTCGATCGCCGCAACGATCTCCGGCGCGGGCTCGTCGATCGACATCAGGAAGCGCACGATACCGACGCTCTCCCCGCCGGAAAGCGACGGCGGCTCATAGGAGCGCGCCCAGGCGGGTTCAAGCGTCTCCTCGTCGTGCTGGGTGCACCAGGCGGTTAGCTGGCCGTCCTGCTTGACTTGAGAGCGCAGGATCACATCAATGCCTCGCTCCAGCGCGGCGGCGGCCTTGTCGCGGCGCGCCTGGTCGACGAAGCCGTAAGGCGCATCGCCGGCGCTTACGTCGCGGAGAAGCTTCAACACGTTGACCATCGCGTTGTCGTTGTAGGTGATCCGGGAGTAGTAGCCCTCGCGCAAGGGGAAATACTGCGGCCAGCCGCCGTTCGGGTACTGAGCGGCGAACAGGTAGTCCATGCCGCGCTCGAACGCTTTCCGGTATTTAGCGTCGCCGGTGGCATCGGCCACCAGGGCCAGAAATCTCATCGGCATCGTAGTGGCGCCGTTGTCGATGGTCGGCCTCCCCAACGCGCCGGGCGTCGATGGCGGTGTCAGCAGATCGGCGTTCTTGAGCCATCCTCCCTCCGGCGACTGGTACTGGATGACGCTGTCTGCCGCGGTGCGCGCCTCGGTCGAGGCATACCACTGCCGCGGCTGACGGAGGATCTCATCGCCCCATCGGACCTGAGCGGCGGTCGGCAAAGCGCTGCATGCAGATACCAGAATCGTCAGCGCCGCCGTCGGTACGACCCTTCGTGGCGGCGGCTGCGAGCCACTCATGATTTGAATCAGGTTCATGGTCTGTACTCCGTTGGTGCGCTTCACTCTGGTGCCAGTCGGCAGATTGTCGGGAACCCCGGTTTGCGCTTGAGCAGTCTCCGGCACCCCGCCGGTCGACCAACGGTCTCCGCGAGCAGGCCAATCAACATTGCGAGAGCAATTCCCGTGGGGTGAAGGCGCAAGCCGCGGACGTTTTCGCCGGTAAGTCGTAAGGGCTCATAATCAGGCAGTTGTAGGCCTTCCAGGATCTGCGCCGGATGATCGCCCCATGGCCGGTCACTCCTGCACGTTCACAATCACGCGCTTGTAGCGGGTCAGACGTGGCGTGCCGTGATCGGTGACGGCGAGAATGATGTGCATCGTGCCCGTGCCTGGAGGCATCACGCGGTTGGTTTTGACCTTGAGCCAGGCTTTGGGTTGGTCGAAACCGACGATGTTATGCATCACACCCGTACGGGCGTTCGAAATCCCGCGCGTGCCGGCCTCTGCGTAGCAGAACCACTCGAAGGAAAGCGCATCGCCGTCCGGATCGGTCGAGCCCGTTGCGCCGAGGTCCACACGCTCGCTTGGCTTGGCGGTGATCATGGCTGGATGGTCAAGCCTGGGAACCGGCGGGTGGTTCGCCTTGTCATAGGGTTGGATCGTCCAGTCCATGCGTGCGGCGAAGTCGTTCTGCAGGCGGAGCGCCAGCGCCAGATCGTCGCGTGGTTGGTGGTGTGCCATTCGCCGTCATTCCCCAAAACTTCATCCTGGACATTGGTCCAGATCGGCCGGGTCTCGGGTTCCAGGAACCATTTCTCCATGCGCGGCGTGTAGAGCTCGTAGCGACCTCCCCAACCGCCCCAATTTGGCCGCTCGGGATCGCTCAGACCGTTGTTGATCAGATTGAGAAACGAGGGCGTGTCGCCTTCCATCATGAATTCCCAACCGGGATAGACGGCCCCCAGGGGTCCTTTCCTGCGAATCCATGGGCCGCTGTTGTCCTGGTCGGAGATGGCATAAACGCGGAGCTTGGCGACAAATCCGGCGAGTTCGTCTGGAGACCGCGTCGCGCGTACCTTCCAGAGCGCTTGGGCGAGCACGTTGGGGCCGCCCCAAACGGTCACCCATAATGGCCGCGGATCATCGCGGTCTACGGCGCGAATCAGCAGTTCGGATCCAGCTGAATCCTTGCCCTCGCCCACACCCTGCATCCCATCGAATGGGATCCCCTTCGTGATGCGATCGCGCAGGTACTCCGCTGTGGGGTATCCGGATTCGTGCAGTTCCAAGTTGTCGCGGACCTTCCCGTGGGCGTCAATAATCCTCTGGATGTGCTCTGGGGCGACACTGCTCCGACTTCCCGTCGGCGTGGCGACAAGGCCTTCGATATCCATGTGGTTGGCGTAGGTCATTAACCGAACCATGGACATCTGGTCATCCGGATCGCCCCCGATGTCGGTAAGGACAAAGAGGCGCTCCTTGGCGGAAGTGGAGACGCTGCCAAGTCCGATCAGCAGCAAGATGCCGGGAAGTTTGGCAAGAGACTTCATGATGCGGGTGGATGCCGGGACAAGGCGCCGCTCGTCCACATTGGGAACAGGCTGCTGAGAGCGTGCAGTCCCGCGTAGCAGCGATAGCCCAGGCGGCCCGGTCAGGATTGGACGTCTCGTGTTTCGAGGCATACTGTCCTCCCTGGAGGCACTGGTCGACTACTAATGCTTACTTGAGCGTGTTTCTGTTGTTCTCCGGCAGGGTATAGTCCACGAACTGCGTCGGATCGGTTCCATTCAGATACTCTTCGATGTCGGTGTACCCGTCGCCGTCGCTGTCCAGCGCGGCATCCGCGGCGGCGCGAGGGTCGAGCCCGAATTTCTCTTCCCATCCGTCGGGCATGCCGTCGTCGTCGCTGTCGCGCGGCCCCTGCAAACCGGCCAGCTCGGGCCAGCCGCCCACGTCGTCCGGCGAGTCGATGATGCCGGACGGTTTGGACGGATCAACGACTTGCCGATCTCGCTTGTATCCCTTTCCTTCATACGTTGCCTCGCCCCTGCGGGTCTCTTCGACGATGCGCAGATCGACCGCGTCTCGCTTGGGCAAGGTCGCTCCCGCATCGTGAAGGACAGCTCGATAAGCCTCTTCCGCGGATTGTCGGCGGATCGGCATGGCCGGCCAAGGCTCATCAAGCTTCAGTCCCGCGATGGACGACCTGCCGTGCTGCGGCTGCACGCCCCCGTCCCAGTTGTCGGCGGTGACGGCGGCATTGCCATGCATGAAGTTGTCGGCAACAAACCATTTGGCGAATCCACGGTTGCTCGAATACGGATTGACGATGCGCCGTGCTACTTGCCCCGGAATCGTCGCGGGTCCCGGCTTGTAGTAGTTGGCCACCATGTTGACAACGCAGAAACTGAACTTCGGGTTGCCTTGCTGTCGTTTTTCTCCTCCGTAGGCGCTGTTGTAACCCCAGTTGAATAGCACGTTGTTGCGGTAGTCCGTGTATCCGCAACCCGAGGCGAAACGGGGATTCCGACTGCTGTGGTGCGCGAGCAGGTTGTGGTGGTAGGTGCTGTAGTTGGACCCCCAGATCCCCCCGAACCCGTGATGGCCTTTGACGTGGTTCGATTCGTACAGGCTCTCCGAGATCAGGCACCATTGGACCGTCACGTTTTCACAGTGATAGATGGAGACCGCTTCATCAACGCTCCAGCTCGCGGAGACGTGGTCGAGAATGATGTTCTTGTGGTACCGGCTCGCTATGGCGTCTGCGTCATCTCCGGACTCATCGCCCAGGCGGACACGAATGTATCGGATCACCACCTCGTCGGCGTCGATCTGGATCGGATGTTTTCGAAGGGTAACGCCGTCTCCCGGGGCTGTCTGGCCGGCGATGGTGATGTAGGGATGGGAGATTTTCAACTGGCTTTCCAGGGTGATCGTGCCTGAGACGCGGAAGACGACGATCCTCTGACCATCGGCTTCAGCCGCATGGCGCAAGCTGCCGGGTCCCGAATCGTTCAGATTCGTCACGGCAATCACTTGTCCGCCCCTGCCGCCTCGCGTCATCGAGCCGTGGCCTTCCGCGCCAGGAAAAGCGGGAACACGCGGGGTCTGCCCCAACGCTCCAGGGCCGAGGGCCGCCGCGAACAGGCCGCTCAACATTGCAAGAGCAATCCCTGTGGGTTGAAGAAAATTCATGGTCACCTCCGGTGCGGCTGCGAGCCGAGACCCGTCGCTTGCCACTTACCCTGTATCGTCACTGCTTCTATTCCGTGTTTCTCCCTCCATTAGCGATTAAACTTACGGTATTCTAATGTCAGCTTGCAAAGATTCGACAACACACGGCCCGAGTTCTCACCCTACGGCTTCACCTGCGAGCTGTGGGTGCCGGCGCGCATGCCCCGACCGAACCGGCACAACGAGATCGAGCTCAACCTCCTCAGATCCGGTTCGCTGACATACCTGCTCGGCGAACGCCGCGTTACCATCGCGGCGAGGAGATTGGCGGTTTTCTGGGCTGCGATCCCACATCAGATCGTGGATTTCGTCGGCGAGGCGCCGTACTTTGTGGTGACCGTCCCGCTGAGCGGCTTCCTGGCCGCCGGGCTCGACTCGATCTTGGTGAATCGAGTCCTGAAGGGCGAGTTGATGATCGATTCGGCCCACGATGCCTGCGATCAACTGAAGTTTCATCAGTGGGAGCACGAACTCCCGGAGAGCGATCCGAGGAGTGAGCGGGCTGTGTGGCTGGAGGTGCAGGCTCGGCTGCTACGGCTCGCGCGCGTCGTCTCGAATCGTCGAACAGCAAGTTACCCCGAGCCGGCTCTGTCCCGAGCCGATCGACTCGCCTGCTACATCGCTCGGAACTACCACCAGCCGCTGACCTCGGAGCGGGTCGCTGCAGCCAACGGCATGCACGCCAACTATGCCATGAACCTTTTTCGTCGGGCGTTCGATACGACGATGGGCACGTTCATCACGCAGCATCGCATCTCGCATGCCCAACGGTTGCTCGTTACCACGGACGATCCTGTCGTCTCCATCGCGTTCAGGGCCGGATTTCAGAGCCTGAGCCGGTTCAACGAGGCGTTCAAAGCTGCGTGCGGCTGCTCGCCGCGCCAGTATCGAAGGGAACATCGTGGAACGCATCACGACAAACGACCGACCCGCCGAATAGTGAACGGGACAGCGTAGGGACACCGGCGCCGATGACTGCTACCTCCGATTGGGGCCGTGGAGGCGCTTTGCACGCTGCGAACTCAACAGATGAGCGCCCTGAGCCCGGCCGGGCGCCCGAGTGTCCGTTTTCTGTCCGTATTCACGCTCATCCCGGCGAGCTTTAGCTCGTCTCGGCGCCGACAAGAGAACCGTACATCAATCATCTTCGCCTTCACGGGGGTTCTCGCTCTGACTCGTAATCCGCAGGCCGCAGGTTCGAATCCTGCAGGGCCCGCCAATCTCTACGGCCAGCCGCTATTCACGATTGGCAATGAATGGCGCCTCCACCGTGACGGATTCATTCGCGGCGACGAGCACGCGGCGGCCGCGTTCGCGCAGATAGCGCAGGTCTTCGGCGATACCGAGGTCGAAGTGATTGTCGCGGCCGACCGCGAACACGGTGTAGGAGCCCGGTGGGACGCCTGATAGGGCATAAGCCCCGTCTTCACGGCGGTAGCGCCCCAAGCGCTCGAAATGCCAACCCTCTCCGTAGCGACCAGGGAGGAGGACCACGAAGCCCTCCGGAGTTTCGGAAGCCGCCAAGCCCTCTTCAGTAACGGTTCCCTGTACGACGCCGGCATCGAAAGCGATGCGGATCTCGAGTCCTTCTAGCGGTGCGCTTTGCGGAACCGACACCCGCCGGCTCTTCAGCGGGTGGCCGTCGATCAACATCCGACTCAAGAAGGCTGTTTTCGGCAGGTCCGTGACAAAAACGTGATGCGAGCCCGGCGAGACGCCGCTGAAGCGGAACTCGCCCCCGGCGGCGAGCGTGGGCAGGCGGGTCAAGCGTCCGCTGGGGGCGCCCACATCGGATACGAGACGCACCCTCATCGCTTGGGTGAGGGCCGCGGGGTCGTTCTCGGGAGGGGCGGTTTCAGCGATGATGCGGCCGACAACGTCCTGGGTGGCGGACACGGCAAGCGCGACTTCGAGGGCCTTGCGGGAGACCAGCAGCACGGACTCCTCGGCATGAAAACCGCCGCCGCCTGTCTGGGCCAACAATCGATATGCTCCGGGGTGCAGCCCGCGCACGGCGAAGAATCCTTGCTCGTCAGGAGAAACAGAAGCCACGGTGATGTTGCCGGGGCCAATGACGATCACGTTGCAGGCAGGGCAGGGCTGCCCGCTTTCGCCGTGGAAGACCGACCCCTCGACCGACGTGCGCATCGCCCGAGGCAGATGGAAATCGATCCCTTCGCGTTCGATTCCCCAGCTCACCGCGATCGGCGCG
Organism: Bryobacterales bacterium; assembly: GCA_026713545.1. Classification (GTDB taxonomy): domain Bacteria; phylum Acidobacteriota; class Terriglobia; order Bryobacterales; family UBA6623; genus JAPPLB01. The sequence continues at coordinate 102,806 of JAPOOG010000150.1, read as the reverse complement.
CTCTCCTCAATGGATCCCGCGTCGGGATGGTACACGTTGGGGAACTCGAAGGCGCGGACCCCGCGCGGGCTGCGCAGGCTCAATGGCTGCACCGCCGCGAAATAGCGGCCGGGCGCGAGCCCCGACAAACGGGACTCGCCGAGATCGTTCGTTACTCCCGAGCGCTTGAATTGAAGCCGTGAGAGCCCCTGCGCAGTCAGCCTCTCGTAGAGTTGAACGGTCGCTAGCGGGACAGCGTCGCCATCGGCGTCCAAGACGCGGCCCGAAATCGCCGCCGAACGCCTCATCTCGACGCGAAGGTCGGTGCGCGGTTCGTCCCCACTCAGCTTGACGCTCGCCGAAAGGCTGGAATCCGCCTCGTAGCCATCCTTGCGGAAACTCAGCGAGTAGCCACCCAGCGGGAGGTCCGCAAATCGGAAGCGCCCGTCGAAGCCGGTGCGCGCGTGACGGCTGACTGCCGGTCTACTACCCGACATCTTGCTGGAAGCGAGACCCACCCGGACGCTCCGCAACGGCTCGTTGCCGTGCGCCGCGGCGACGAATCCACGGATCTCTCCCGTCCGGATTTGTCCGGCGCCGGCAAGCACGAGGCAGACAAGCAAGAGACTGAGACAAGCACATAGCGGGCTTGTCCGGAAACGCCTATCCTGTCGATCGAGTCTCGTCATTCGACGGCCGTCAGATCTATCTCGACCCCACTGCCGGGTTCAATCAGAAAGCTCCGCACCGCATCTCCGGCGGATTCCCAGAGTTCCCGGCTGTGTACCTCTGCCGAGTTGCGGTCGCTCCAGGCACAGATCCGATACGGCCCCGGTGTCAGCTTCTCGAAAGCGAACGCGCCGTTCTGATCTGTTTGCGCCGAGACAATCCCGTTCGGCCCTTCGAGGCCAACGCGATAATGCGCGGCTGCGGGTTCGTCTCCGCGCCGTTCGCGGGACGGCTTCACGCGACCCCGGACACGCGCGAACTCGGATGAAACAATCAGCGTCACATCGCGAATATCTCCAGACCGCAGCTCAATGCCCTGCGGCGGCAACGTCTCGCCGCCAATGCGGACGCTCTTGATATAAAATTCCCGGCTGGCCACGGAAAGGCGGTATGTTCCCGGCAAGAGATGTTTTTCCTGGAAAGTGAAGTCCGGAAAGGCCGCACCGGCGCGTGTGGAAATGCCGGAGTCATCGGCGCGCACAAAGCTGAGGGAAAGATGATTGGGTAGCTCGCTCCCGTCGCTTTCCACCCGCCCGCGAAAGCCCGTCGGATCCGATGGCTGAAGAGTGAACCCCCGCATCTCGTTCTCGACGCGCACCACTCCGAGAGGGAATCGTTGCTGTGGTCCGCTTCGAGGATTTTGGCTGTACGAGAACACGTAGTCTCCCGGCAGAACATCTTCAACCGTGAAGGCGCCGTCATGCGCCAGCCGATACATGTATGAGCCGTATCGAGGGCCAGCCTGAACAATTTTTCTTAGCGGACGTATCCACAACAAGTGGTCGCCTCGCAATGACAGATCGACTCCGGCAACGCGTCCGGCAACCGTGAACGTCGAACCGGCGATATCCGCGAGCCGTAGCGAGATGCCGCCGATCTCTTCGCCGGCGGCAACGTCAATCAGCACGGGTTCGGAGCGAAGAGTTGCGTCGCCCCTTCCCCGACCGCCGACAGCGCCATGCAGTTCGTATTCGCCCTCATGCAGACCGATAATGCGGAATCGGCCGCGATCATCGGTGAGCCCCTCGCCTCGCAAATTGGCGGCTTCCATCGAAGCAGCGTTTGGCGTGAGCAACCAGATGTGAGCGTTCTTGACGGGTTCGTTGAGCTCATCGACTGCGGTTCCGGTCACGACAGCCCCTTTGACCAGCTCGAAGTCAAACGGACCGCACTTGGCTTTGAAGCAACTGACATTCAACTCTGTCTGTTTTTTTCCGCCGGCCGAGACAACAAGGTATCCGAACTTCTCAGCCCTCAATCGCAGGCGACCGGCCGCCTCGCCCGCAAGCAGATACTGGCCCCGGTCACCAGTCCGGGTGACGGTGAACGTTTGCCGGCCGTCGGGCGATCCGGCTGACACGAGAGCCTTGCGCAGCGGAACAAGCCGGTCGCCGACGCGCTCGTAGACGCTGCCGGTGATGGACTGCGCGGAAGCGCACGAAACCAGCAGCGAGAGCGCCAGGAGACGCCGTTCGACTGACCATGACACTCCTACTCGCATTGACCCTGAGCCGCGCAACCCCGCGCATAGCCGCGCAACTCCACCCTGCAGCCGCTTACAGGTTACCTCTAGAGACACCGCCTGGCCTATTCAGGTTTCAAAGCCGGCCCTACGACTTCTCGGCGAGCGGCAGTGCGAATTGTTGTTCGTCGATCACGGGCTGCAGGACATCGAGGGAAACGACGGCGAAATACAAGCCTCGAATAGCCAATGGGTCTACGTTACCCGTTGGATGGGAGACCGAAATATGACCGAGTCGGGGACGAGCAGGCCGCGGCGCAACCGTCCTCTACGATGACAGGTAGCTAGGCTCTCTCTTGCCGAGCTAGTTGGAAATACTGCAGGTTCTCAAGGTCATACGGCTCGTAGGACGCCGGTAACTCCTCGCGAGAGAAGATCGCCTGCGCCGCACACACACGAAAGCACGAGCCGCAACCAATACACGTCATTGCGTTGATGTGAAGCTTGGCGGCATTTGTAAAGTCAGGAGACTTGCGGTTCGGGTGGATCGCGTCCACCGGACACACATCCAGGCAGTTCGTGTCCTTCCGGCTGGTGCAGGGTTCCGCGATTACGTAGTGCGTCATGATCGACCAGGGGCTGATCCGAATGCCGGCGTTCGCCTGATGGAAGGGGCCAAGTTGGATTGCCTATGGCTCCCGCGATGAGATGAAGAGCGCGTCGGTGAAGTTTTGAACGAATGCATCATCGATAGCGGCGTTTCGTCTTGGGAGGCCTGAGACATCAAATGCAATGGTCTTGCAAGTTGCCAATATCGAGTCAAGGTATCCCAATTTGCAAATCGTTGTCAACTATACCTGTGCTCGACACAGTGGATTTCAACAGGAAAGGGGTGTTGACATGTTCTTTCGGCATGTAGGTGAAGACATGTTCCCTTGATTGCGTTTTGAAGAATGATGCAAGATGAGTGACTTCTCGCAACCGAGCCCGGCGCGGACCATAGTGTCGATGGCTGCAAGTTTCTTTCAAGAAAACGATGTAAGGGACGACAAGACGAACCCGCCTTGACACTGTCTTCTACCTGATGGCATGCTGAGCCCCTGTGATCGAGCGGCGTGATTTCTTGGCGGGCCTAGCCGGCGCGGCTCTGATGGGGTGCCGCTCCGAAACGACCCGCCCGAATATCCTGGTCCTCGTGCCCGATCAGTTCCGTGGCATGGATCTCGGCATAATGGGGAACCCTGATGTCCAAACCCCCAACATGGACAGTCTTGCTTCCGAAGGTGTCCTGCTGGAGAACACGTTTGCGAACTGCCCGGTTTGCTGCCCGGCGCGCGGCACGTTGCTCACCGGACGATATGCTCATGCCCACGGTGTCGCCGTCAACGACGCGCCATTGCCGAACAGTGAGGTCACGATCGCCGAGATCCTCAAGGAGGATGGCTACCGCACGGGGTTCGTAGGCAAGTGGCACCTCGAAGGCGGCAAGCGGCTGCCCGGCTTCGTAGCTCCCGGGTCGCGCCGACAGGGTTTCGACTACTGGGCTGCCAACATCTGCTCACACGACTACTGGAGCATGCAGTACTTCCGCGACGATCCGACGCCGATCGATATGCCGGACTACTCCGCAGAGACCTTCACCGACGAAGCCATTGATTTCATAGCCCGGGAATCCGCCCAGCCTTTCTGCCTCTACTTGGAGTGGGGGCCGCCCCACAATCCCTACGTGGCGCCTCCGGAGTACATGAACCTGTACGATTCCGACGCCCTGACGATGCGCGACAACTGGAAGCCCGGCACGCGCCTGGGCGGCCGCAACGATATCGCCGGCTACTACTCCGCCGTCACCTTTATCGACAACGAGGTCGGCCGGATCTTGAACGTCCTTGCGGAAAGCGGTCACACGGAAAACACGATCGTCCTGCTCACCTCTGACCATGGCGACATGCTCGGTTCCCACGGACGCTACCTCAAGCGCAAGCCTTGGGAGGAATCGATCCGCGTCCCCGGCATCCTGCGTTATCCCGCCGCCGTCGCGCCGGGTCAAACGCTGAGGTTCCCGTTTTCCCATGTCGACATGGTTCCGACGATGCTCGGACTCGCGGGGATCGCCCCGAAACGCAACATGCACGGCCGCAACGTAGCCGGTCTCTTGAGCGGTATCGGCGGAACCGAGCCCGAGTCCGTTTACCTGCAGAGCTATACGCCTACCGAGCGGAACGAATTCCCTCCGTGGCGCGGCGTGCGAACCGCTCGCCACATCTACGCCCGCCATGAAGGTCGCCCCTGGCTGCTCTACGACAATCAGGAAGACCCCTTCCAACTTGCGAACCTTGTCGGCAATCCTTCCCATCGCGAGCTGGAGTCCGAGTTGGACACCCTGACAACGAGGTGGCTCGAAGACACCCAAGACGCCTGGGTCGAGATCAGAGACCGTCCTTACCGTTAGCCTGCCTTTCTCGCCACCCGATGGCGGAAGCACGCGATAAAAAGGCCGTGATTCGTGTCTCGTGATTCGTGACCTACAACCCAGGCAGGCGGTACGGCCGTCGCTCCAAGGCAGCTTGCGTTGCGCTTGCTTGCCGTGCTCGACGTACGGTCAAGTACGCCTGCGCGCGCCAAGCGGCGCGCCTCGTCCTGACGGCCCTCTCACGCACTTCGCCTCGCCGCGTGGTGAGAAAGGCAGGCTGGGCGGTTTGCGAAGGAGCAATCAAGCTCGCGTTTCTTTCACGGCGCCGGTCGGACCAGAAAACTCCGCCGTTGCCACAGCGCCTGCTTGAAAGACGCCGGACCGTTCCGCCGGAGTCATTCAAAATCCCCACACAGATCCACCATGGTGCAACTTCCTCCATGACAGACCTCCAGGCGAGCACTTCCGGGGCGTTGTTGGAAGCAATCCGGTCACCGATCGAAGTTCAGGTTCCCGGTCCGTGATATTCTCGATCCATGTCGGACCGGAATTCCTGTGATGCATACTTATCCGCGAACAAACAGCGCTTTCAGGACGAGCTGTTCGAGCTGCTCCGCATACCAAGCGTCAGCACTCTTCCCGAGCACGCGCCCGATCTTTGCCGGGCGGCCGAGTTCGTAGCGTCGAAATTGCGCATCGCCGGACTCGAAAACGTCGAAGTCATCACGACGGACAAGCATCCGCTCATTTACGGCGATTGGCTGCATGCGTCCGGAGCGCCCACCGTGCTCTGCTACGGCCACTACGACGTCCAGCCCGCCGAACCGCTCGAGGAATGGAAGTCGGCGCCCTTCGAGCCGACGATCCGGGCCGGGAGCGTCTATGCCCGCGGCGCGGCCGACGACAAGGGGCAGCTCTACATCCACATCAAGGCTGTGGAGGCCCTGCACGCGGTTCGCGGCGATTTACCGCTCAACATCAAGTTCCTGATCGAGGGAGAAGAAGAAGTAGGTGGCGAGTCCATCTCGGCGTATTTGGCCGCAAATCGTGAAAAGCTCAAAGCCGACGCCGCCTTCATCTCCGATACCTCAATGTATGCGCCCGGCCTACCCTCACTCGACATCGGGCTGCGCGGAATGATCTACCAGGAATGGGAGGCGGCCGGTCCGGCGCAAGATCTCCATTCCGGCATGTATGGCGGCGCGGCCCCGAATGCGGTCTTCGGCCTTGTCGAGCTGCTTGCAAAGTGCAAGTCGGCCGACGGCGTCTGTCAGATCCCCGGATTTTATGACGACGTAGAATCGCCCGCTCGGGAGGAGAAAGAAAGCTGGGAGAGGCTGCCATTCAGCGAAGCGGACTACCGCGAGAACGAAGTGGGATCGTCACGGCTCACGGGCGAGCCGGGATACTCCGTGATGGAGAGGACCTGGGCCCGTCCGACCTTCGAGGTTCATGGAATCGGCGGCGGCTTCACCGGACCGGGTGCGAAAACCGTCATTCCCGCCAAGGCCTACGCCAAGGTGAGTATGCGCCTCGTCCCAAACCAGGATCCTCGGAAGCTGCTCGAGGCTATTGAGCGATTCGTCGCCGACAATACGCCGGCAGGCATCCGCATCCGCATCCGCCAGATGTACGCCTCGCCAGCCAGCATGGTCTCGCCCGACAACCCGTTCATTCAGAAAGCCGCGGCGGCACTGACCGAGACCTTCGGTGCTCAGACAGTTTTTACTCGTTGCGGCGGTTCGATACCGATCGTTGGGGAATTCCGCCAGGAACTCGGCATTCCCACGGTGCTGATGGGGTTCGGCCTTCCAGACGACAGCCTTCACGGCCCCAACGAGAAGTTCTTGCTGGAGAACTTCCAAATGGGTATCCGAGCCGTCGTGCACTTCTTCGAATCGCTCGCCCCGGGCTAGGAAGTTGCGCGAGAGCTACGGGGCGCGCCGGCAGCATCCTCGGCACAGCCAAGCGACCCCGGCCAATAGAGCAAACCCGATCAGTACGCCAATCTCCACGCCACCGTTATCCTATCACCGGCGGAGCATCGATCCACGAAGCGAGCAGCTTGCGCCTCGTCGTGCCGGCCCTCTCACGCACTTCGCCTCTCAGCGTGGCGGGATATGCAGGTCAGTTTTTCCTCCGTCCGCGTGTGGATCATACAAGCGGGAAACACCCGGAGCGGTTTCAACGGCGCCTGATCAGGGGGATGTGTTACATCAGATGATTCTCTTTGCGGCATTGATGATGTGGCGGGCCGAAATACCGAACAGATCCAGCAAAGACGCGGAGGGACCGCTACGGGGAATGGACCGGACGGCCAGCTTGTGAACCTGGACAGGTTCGGTCGCCAGAGCGGACAACACTGCGTCTCCGATGCCGCCATGGGGGTAGTGTTCCTCGACGGTGATAAAGCGGCCCCCGGTGGCCTCAGCGGTCTGTAGAAGGGCTTGGCGGTCAATCGGCTGAACGCTGAACAGGTCGATGACACGGACCGCGATGCCCTCCTTCGCCAGTTCGTCGTGCGCCGCGAGCGCCTCGAAAAGCGTGACGCCACCGGTGACGATCGCCAGGCAATCGTCCAGACTCTGGCGGAGAACCTTGCATTTGCCGACCTCGAACCGCTCACCAGCGTGATAGATGACCGGCGTCTTCGGGCGGCTGGTGCGAACGTAGACGGGCCCCTCCGTAGCGGCGGCCAGTTGAGTGGCTCGCCATGCGCTGGTGCCGTCGCTCGGATACAGGACCGTGTAGTTCGGTTCGGCGCAGGTCATGGCGAGATCTTCGAGACCCATCTGCGACGCACCGTCTTCGCCGATCGAGACTCCGGCATGAGTGCCGACAAGCTTGATGTTCGAGGAACTGATCGCCGCCATGCGCATGAAGTCGTACGCCCTGGTCAGGAAGCATGCGAAGCTGGCCGCGAACGGAATCTTCCCCCTCGCCGCCAAGCCTATGGCCGCACCCACCATGTTCTGCTCGGCGATAAAGCCTTGGAAGAAACGCTCCGGCGCGATTTTCTCGATGTCCTGGGTAAAGGTCGAGTTTTTAACATCGCCATCCAGGGCAACCACGCGGGAGTCGGCCCTTGCAAGCGCAGCCAAGGCGGCGCCAAAGGCTTGGCGCGTCGCGAGCGAGTCACCGACTGCGTAGCCCGGACCCGGCGGGAATCTCGGGTTTGCCGGCGCCCGACCATTCGAAACCGGAAGCTTCGGCCGCCAATCAATCGCTTCACCGGAAAGCCGCGCTTCGATGGCCGCCACGGCATCGTCGGTCTTCTCGCCCTTCGGGAAGGGCTTGCCGTGCCAACCGTCCTTATCTTCGGCGAACTCGATGCCGCGGCCCTTGTAGGTTTGAGCCAGCACGACCGTCGGCTTGTCCGATGTCGCCGCGGCCTTCTCATAGGCCTCGAGCAGTTCCGCGACGTTATGTCCGTCAACGACGAACGCCTGCCAACCGAACGCTTCCCAGCGTATGCGGTACGTGTCCATGTCGTGTTCGAGCATGGTGGGCTCGCTCTGGCCCAGCCGGTTCACGTCGACGGTCGCGCAAAGGTTGCTGAGTCCTTCGTCGGACGCCATTGCCGCAGCTTCCCAAACCGATCCCTCGGCCGATTCGCCGTCGCCCATCAGCACATGAATGCGATGATCCCTGTTGTCGAGCCGAGCCGCTACCGCCATGCCCAAGCCCGCCGAGAGCCCTTGTCCCAGCGACCCGGTGGCCACATCAACGAACGGCAGCTTCGGGGAAGGGTGACCCTCCAGGTCAGAGTCGATCTTGCGCAGCCGCAGCAGTTCTTCCTTCGGAATAAGCCCGGCTTCGGCCCAAGCGGCATACAGCAGCGGAGCCGCATGTCCCTTCGAAAGGACGAAGAAGTCGTTGTCGGGATGAACCGGGTTCTTCGGGTCGTAGCGCATCACCGAAAAGAAGAGCGCCGACATGATCTCGGCGGCGGATGCGCAACTTGTCGGGTGTCCGCTGCCTGCTTCCGTGGTGGAGCGAATCGAGTGGATTCGCATCAGATTGGCCTTGTCATTGAGCAGAGTGACAAGGCTCTTTGCCGTCTCCGTGGACATGTCTTCACCGGTTCCGGGTGGACCGCACACCCGGGTTTGCAATTAGGAAGCTTTCCCAAACGATGCGGGAGGTTCGGCGACCCGTAGGAGCTTCAGTTGCAGCAGTGATTCGGCATCAGGATCAATGCGAACGCAACATAGACATCTTACTGGTTTTGTTCGGATGACGTTTCCGGCGGAGGGTTGTCGCACGAGGTTCTCCTGCCCTGGCGCACCAGCCGCAGCGTAAGCATGGCGAGAAACCCCACTGTGGCGATCAGAACAGTCCAGAGGATCGTACGGTGCGCTTCGTCCCGCGAGTTCCCCAACAGCAGCGCATAGGAGCCCTGGTCGAAATCCGGGCCGGGCTCGATTTCCCCGAGGCGCTCCGGTGGCGCATTGAATCGCTGCTCGGCATCCTTCGCCTGCGCTGCGAAAGAAGGAAGTTGCAGAACGCACGCCGGCCGCCTCGGGTCATATTGAGGACGGAGTTCGCGGCCCAAGCCCATGTGCGAAAACGTTGCCGAAAACCCTGCCGCTAGCAGCATGAACGCGGCAAATCGAGCAAGCCGCAGGCTCATGAATCCTCTTTCGTCGAGCGCTTGCTGAAGACGAATCTCTGATACGCCAGAGAAACCAGGATCAATGAAAGCGCCAGGCCGACGAGAGATGCCACGCGATATAGGTCTTCCAACTCACCCAGATCGTGCAGAAAAACCTTGCCGATGGTGAGTACCAGGAACGCCAGGCTGACCCACCGCAGCCCCTCGCTGTCTCGCTTGAAACCGATACTGAGCAACAGCAGCGCATACAAGGCCCAGGCAATCGACAGCGTGAGATCGCGGGCAGCCATGCGCTCGAATGAAATTGTCAACGCGGCACCTTCGGCGTAGAAATCGAAAATCGTCAAGTTGATCCAAGTGAACACGACCGCCACGGCCGCCATCCCGCAGACGATCGCGCCCAACGGTCGCCGTCCCGAGTACAGGTTCGTCTCCCAAGAGCGTGCCCGCTCTACTTCCTGGTCCCGAAGATGGCGCAGCCCGCCAAGCAGTGCAGCGGCAGGGATCAGGTACGTGTACATCAGCCAGTTCACAATCGGCAGAGCGGAGCGTTCGTAGTAATCCAATAGACCCGGGTTGGCGACCAAGCGCACGGTCACTGCCGCCAGCAACGCCAAGCCGAAGTACTTGAGCCCCGGATGGTCCAGACGCTTCCACAGCGTGATTACCGCAAACCCTTCCAGCGCCCAGCCGACGGTGATCCACTCCTTGTCGAGTTGCAGGGGGATGGCGACGCTTGCGAATCCCAAGGCGACCGCTGAGAACCAGACCAGCGGCCTCAGCCGATCGGCATCGTCCAGCGGGCCGAGCCGGCGCGCCATGAATACTGCGCCGAGAGACACCGCCCCCAGCACGACAGGCAGCAACCCGATCGCAGTGTCACCGAAATGAGCTTCGAAGAGTTCGCGCAACGGGAAGAACCAGGCCGGCCCCGAGAGGGCTGCGCCATACCACGCCCAGCGCCGCCTGAGCAGGCTCGTCCCCGCAAGGAAAGGCAGGTATGAAAGCGCAATCACGACCGCCAGTTGCGACGCCATCGAGAGCAACGTCTCCTCACGGCCGCCGCGGCCGAAGATTCCGCTCTCGACCCACAGAAGATGATTGCAGGAAAGCAAAGCCACTACCGCGAAATAGAGTCCGCCGCTCTCCAGCCGAGTCGCCGAGAGCACGCTCAACAACCCCAGCGTAATCGTCGCGCCCAAGTACAACCAAGCCTCGATACCGGGGGCCGAGCTTTCGAAAAGCATCAGAAACAAGACCGTCATCGCAAACGCCGCGGCGGCCCAATCGGCAGACCGGCGTAGCTGCGATTCCTTCCGGCGGAACGCGATGATTTGAAGTCCCAACCCGGCGAGAACCACCAACCCGAAGAACAGGGTGTCGGGAGGAAGCGACGAACTACCGTGAAACGTCAAGAAAAACAGGGAGAACCCAAGAGCCAACCCGAAACCGGCCGCCTGTTGGATCAGCCCTCGTCCGGATACGCCCGCTTGCCGGAACGCCATCCCCGCCAGCGCCGTCCATCCGGCCATCCAGGGCCAGAGCGGGGTCCCCGTGACCGTCATCGCCACCAGCGCCAGCAGGCCGAGGAATCCGAGTGATGTGATCACGGCAGGTTTGGCCCCCGTGATTTGGCCTGGCTCGACCGGCCGCCGCTTGTCGAACTCAAGGAAAGCGTGAAACGCTCCCGTGAGCGCAATGCAGACCACCGAAGCTTCCCAAGCCAGAGGCGTAGTAAAGTCCGTCCGCATGAGCCAAGCCATCACCACCGCGACACAACCCGCCGCCGCTCCCGCCGGGAGTTGCGGCAGCCGCTCGGTTCGGCCGAGCCAAGCGGCTGCTATCGACAACACCAACATGAGCACCGCGACGGGATACAGGTGATCGCCCAGACCCGCACGCGCGGCAAAATAGAGCGCCAACACGAACGGAGCCCACGTACCGGCGAGCTGCACCAGCCGCTCCATCGCGTCCTGCTCGGATGTAATCTCCTTGGGCTTGCGCAACCCCATAGCCAAGCTGAAGAACAGGCCGAACAACACAAGAACGCCGAGCCCGATCGCGGTCCGATCCGGTCCCATCCGGAACAGAACCCAGAGCGCCTCGTAAAAGAACGTTCCGAAGAGCGCCAGAATCATCAACAACGGCCAGCGTCGTACCCGCGCCAACCACAGCAGTCCCACGTCGAGCAGCAGCACGTAGCCAAAGAGTCCAATCGGGTCGTCGTGGCCCGTGGACATCAGAATCGGCGTCGCGAAACCTCCGATCGGACCCAGCAGCGCGATCTCACGAGCCCGATGCCTCCAGGCGAGGGCGCCGCATGCCGTCGTCACGAGAATCATCAGCAGGAATCCCAGACTCACCGGCACCAGCTCGTACAAAACGCGCGCCGCCCACACCGAGACGTAGAGCACGACAATGCCCCCGAACGCCAGCGCGTTGGCCGTCGTCACATACTCGCGTCCCCGCAGCCGCTCGGAGACCGCAATGGCCGCAATCCCCGTGGCCAAGCCGATCGCGACCCTCACGATCGGCGGAATCAAGTCGTATTCGATCGCGTAGCGCAGGAACATGACTGCCGCCAGTGCGAGAACGATCCCGCCCAGCACGGCGGCGCCCTTGATGCCGATCCATTGCTCCCAGTCGATGCGGCGCGAGAGCTGCGCCAGCGGCGGCGGTTCACTCGGCGATCGGGGAGGCGCTGACGGGGCGGCAGGTTGCGGCGGCGGAGTGGGGGCGGCGACTTCAGGCTCGACTGCACGCGACTCCTCGGGAGAATCCACGGTCGCAGGCGTCGGCTCCGGCAGCGACGCTTGCCCTTGCGCCGGCTGTTCCGGCTCAGGCGGCGTCTCGACGGCCCTGCCGGCTTGAAGATCCGTTACCTGTTTCTCAAGGACATTGATCCGATTCACCAAAGCCGACCGTGTCGCCTTCAGTTCCGCCTCGAGATGCGCCGCTCGGGAGCGGTTGTGGCCGGCCGTCTTCTGCGCCCTCCGCACTATCACGAGAAGGACGATGCCGAACCCCAACAGGATGAGATAGAGAATGGCCGCCATGGGTTGGCCCTACACGATCGAGCTTGCTGTACCGTATCACAGCAAGCTCGCCGCCCAAACGGTGGTTGGCCCCCGTTTTTCTCCTGTATTGAACAGGTTGTCGGATCAATGCACTTCCGAATGGCAGTTGGAGAGCGGCACGCAGTGAACACCTGTCGGGAGCCCCGGTACTGTTGATGGACAATCGTCGACGGCCATGCAAGACTTCCACGACCGCGCGGAGAAGCGGGTTGGTGTTCTCATCCCCGATCCACAGAGCGAAATTCCGATCATGACAAGGGCTCGGAAGTCTCCAGGGCCGATCGGAGCGAGTCTGTTCGTCAACGCTGTTCCTGACGGATACGGGCCTCTCGTTCTGCTATCTTGAACTGCATTGCACGTCGTTAGCGAAGACCATTCCATCAACCGGCACGCGCGGGAGCGGGTCAAGTACATCGGCTTCACGGCGGCCGTCGGCGTCCTGCTTCTGCTCAATGTCACAGGGTTGTTTTCGTCGATCCTGGGGATCGATACGGCAATCTTTCTGACTCTGCTTGCGGGGTATGGAACATTTTCCCGTGCGATCGGCGAGCTGCTCGAGAAGCGCATCTCCGCAGACTTGGCGATCTGCATCGCCGCCGGGGCCGCCCTTACCGTGGGCGAGTATCTGGCCGCCGCCGAGGCGATGTTCATCATGCTTGTCGGCGAGGGGTTGGAGGCCTATGCCGCGGGACGCACCGAGGCCGCGATCCACAAGTTCGTCGAGCAACTGCCTCACCGGGCTCGAGTGCTGCGCGACGGTGAAGAAGTGGATGTCCCGGTTCAGGACCTCGTCCCCGGCGACACCATTGTCGTGCGCGCCGGAGAACGCATCTCGGCCGACGGCGTTGTCCTGAGCGGCCAATCGAGCGTCGACGAAAGCCCAATCACCGGCGAGTCCGTCCCGCGTGACAAGGCCGAGGGAGATGATATCTACGCCGGCACCCTGAACGGCCACGGCCTGCTGCATATTCGCGTAAGCCATCGGGCTGAAGAAAGCACACTGGCGAGAGTCGTCGAGCTGGTGGAGGCTGCGAAAACGCGGCGGGCGCCGGTAGTGCGCCAAGCCGACCGCTACGCGCAATACTTTCTGCCGGCGTTGCTTCTGGCGGCCGGGGGGACCTACTACTTCACGTCCGATTGGCTGCGGACGGTCGCCGTTCTCATCGTCGGCTGTCCCTGTGCGTTGATTCTGGCGACACCGGCGGCGATGGTGGCCGGGATCGGCGGTTTGGCCCGCCGGGGCATTCTCGTCCGGGGCGGATCGATTCTTCAACTGGGCTCGAAGGTCGACACGGTCGTCTTCGACAAGACCGGCACGTTGACGTCCGGCGCCTTTCAGATCATCAAGACGCTTCCGGCGGAAGGTTTCGCCGAAGACCAGGTCTTGGCCTACGGCGCCTCGGCGGAAAGCGGCTCCGATCACCCGTTGGCGAAAGTGATTGTCCAAACCGCCCAAGAGAAGGGCGTCGAGTTCGAGACGTCCAGCGACGCCGAGATAGTTCCCGGCCGTGGCGCGGAGTGCCACGTGGGCGGAAGACGGGTCCGGGCGGGCAATGCGGCGTTTCTGGCCGAGAACGGCATCCGCGGCGTCGATTCGTACCTCGAAGAAGCCGACCGCGCAGGAGCAACCGCCGTTCTTGTCGCGGCCGATGAGCATCTCGTGGGCGCGATCCTGCTGCGAGATACGGCCCGCCGGGGCGCCCATGACGCCGTTCACGAACTTGAGGACCTGGGCATCCAGAACGTAATTCTCCTGACCGGCGATCGCAAGAGCGCCGCCCAAGCCGTGGCTCGCGAGGTCGGCATCCCGCATGTCGAGTCGGAGCTTCTGCCCGAGCAGAAGCTCGAGCGGATTCGCCAGTTGCAGGCCGAGGGACGCAAGGTTGCGATGATCGGCGACGGCGTTAACGACGCACCCGCTCTGGCAGCGGCCGACGTCGGCGTGGCCGTGGCAGGATCGGGGGCCGATATCGCGGCGGAGGCTGCCGATGTCGTCGACCTCAACCGTTCGCTCGAAAAGCTGCCCCGGCTGCTCGTCGTGAGCCGCAGGGCGGTAGCCATCGTCTGGCAGAACATCATCATCTTCGCGGGCATCGTCAACGTGCTTGCCGTGCTGGCCGCCAGCCGCGGCTTGCTCGGGCCGATCGGCGCGGCCATCGTCCATCAGATCGCGTCCTTCTTCGTGATGGTCAACTCCGTGCGGCTGCTCAGGGTCGAGCGGCCGCGAGGGCAACGGATCTGGCTGCTGCGTCTCTTCGAGCGGACGCCGGTCCGCTCCTGGTGGCATGATCTCAAGCATTGGCTCAGTCATCTCGACCCGGCCGCCGGCTTTGCATGGCTGTGGGATCGCCGCCGTGAGATGATCAAACCGGCGCTCTTGGCTGCCGCGGCATTGTGGGTTCTGAGCGGCTTCCATACCATCCAACCGGGTGAGGTCGGCGTCATCGAGCGTCTTGGAGCCAAGGTGACGCCGCATGAGCCGCCGGGCTGGCATTACAAGCTGCCCTATCCCTTCGAGCGGCTGACGCGGATGGAAGATCTGCGCGTCCGCACGATCGAGGTCGGATTCCGCACGGTGGCGGCCGAAGCCGGCGAGGACGAGTCGGAACCCCCGGCCTACGAATGGAACGCACAGCATCGCATGGGACGCTTCGAGCGCAAGCCGGATGAATCGTTGATGCTGACCGGCGACCAGAACATGATCGAGATGACCGCCATCGTCCACTACAACCTCGAGCGGCCGGACGCCTATCTCTTTCAGCAACTCGACGCGGAAGAGACGTTGCAGGTCGCCGCGGAGTCGGTGATCCAGCGGATCGTCAACTCGACCGCTCTCGATGATCTGCTGACGACGAGCCGCCGGGGCCTCGAGCAGCAGGCGGAGCGGCAGCTCAACGACCGCCTCGCCAAGTACCAGACCGGGGCGCGGGTCTTGCAGGTGCGCTTTCAGGACGTGCATCCGTCCGTCGAGGTCGTCGACGCTTTTCGCGAAGTGGCGGGCGCTCTTGAAGAAAAAAGCCGCCGCATCAACGCCGCCGAGGGATACCGCAACGAGCAGGTCGCGCTGGCGCGAGGGCAAGCCGGAGCACGGATCAGCGTCGCCGAGGCCTATTCGAAAGTCCGCTCGGACCGCGCCGTCGGCGATGCCTCGCGCTTCCGGCAGTTCGAATCCGGGTACCGCAGCGCTCCCGGCCCCAATGCAACACGCCTCTACCTCGAAGTCATGGATGAGATCCTGCCCGGACGGCGCAAGCTCGTGCTGGACCGTAACGGCTCGGGCCGCCGCACGCTTTATGCGATCGAGGACGACGTTCTCATGTTGCCGCCCGGGTCGATGCCGCCACAGCCGACCATCCCGTTTGACGATGTCTTGGAGCAACCCTGATGCACGATCACATCGACCATCACCACCACCATCATCACCATCATGACCACGAACCTGTGACTCGGCGAAGCCGGGGGGAAGTGCTGGCCGACTATCGCCGCTGGGGACCGTACGCCGCCGCCGTTGTGGTCGTGCTGCTTCTGTACGCGTCGTTCTTCACCGTGAGGGAAACCGAGTTCGTGCTGGTCACAGCGTTCGGCAGGCCCGTGCGCACCGTTACCGAAGCGGGGCCGCACTTCAAGTGGCCCTACGAAACGGCCACCTACTTCGATCGGCGCCTGCGTGTTTACAACCCGACGCCGTCCGAGTTCCTGACGCGCGACAAGAAGAATCTCGTGTTGGAGAGCTACGTTCTGTGGCGCATCGCCGAGCCGCAAACTTTCGTCGAGACCGTCGGAAACCCTGAAGCGGCCGAGATGCGCCTGCATGACATCGTCTGGGCGGGTCTGGCCGCGACGATGGGACGCCATGATCTCGACGCCATCGTCTCTGTAAACCCGGCGCGGGTGCGGACGGAGTCGATGCTCGATGCACTTTCCGAGCAGACCGGCTCGCAGGCGCTGACAGGATACGGGATCGATGTTCTGGACGTTCGCATCAAGAGGCTGAACCTGCCCGAGCAGAATAAACAGAGCGTATTTGGCCGTATGCGTGCCGAGCGTGAGCGAATCGCGAGGCAGTATCGCGCCGAGGGCGAGGAGGAGGCGCTGCGGATCCGAGCTGACGCTGACCGCCAACGCGAGGAGATCCTGTCGGCCGCCTACAAGGAAGCCGAGGAGATCAAGGGCAAGGGCGATGCCGACGCGGCGCGCATTTATGGCGAGGCCTATTCCCGCAACCCGCAGTTCTACAAGCTGACGCGCACCTTGGAGACCTACAAGAAGGCGCTCGACAACAAGACAACCGTCGTTCTCAGTTCCGATTCGGAGCTGTTGCGGCTGCTCACGCGCGGGCAATAGTCACGAGAGCAAGATCCATGAGCACCGTTCTCGATCCCACAGTCGCCGTCGAACCCACTGAGCGCCCCTCCTCGCCCAGCGGCCGGCCTGTGGAGAAGGAGCGCCCGCCGACGTGGAACCGACGACGCTTGATCGCGGCCGTACTGGCGGCGCTGTGGTTGCTGACGGGCGTCTACATCATCGGCCCCGATCAGCAGGCCGTCGTGACTCGCTTCGGAGAGATCGTCGAGCGCCGGATCCTGCCCGGAATACATCTGACCTGGCCTTACCCGATCGCCGAGGTCCACAAGCTCAAGGTTCTCCAACGGCAGCGCGCCTTCATCGGCGGGGCGCCGGCCGATCAACCCCTCGGTCAAGTTGAGCCGCTGGCCTCACAGTTTCTGACCGGCGATCAGAACCTCATCAACATCCGTACCGTGGTGCAGTACAGCGTCGCAACACCGGATGAATACCTGTTCCGCGCCGAGGACGTAGGGCAGGCAATCAGTGCTGCGACCGAGTCAGAGCTTTCGCGCCAGATCTCCTTGCGCAATGTGGACGATGTGCTCACGACCGAGAAGGTGGCGATCCAGGAAACCGTCCGGCAGCAAGCACAGCAGCTCGTCGACCAGTACGGCCTGGGCGTCGTTCTCTCGACCGTCTCGATCGAGTACATCGCGCCGCCTCCCGAGACGGCCGCGTCTTTCCGGGATGTGGCCAGCGCCCGCGCGGATTCGGTCCGCATCATCAACGAAGCGCAGGGCTATGCCAACGATCTGATTCCCCGCGCTCGAGGTGAAGCGACCAAGCTGCTCGAAGAGTCTCAGGCCTACCGGCAGCGCAGCGTTGACGAGGCGCAAGGCGACGCTGCTCGATTCGCCCAACTCGCGGTGGAATACAACAGGACCCCGGCGCTCACTCGCAGCCGCCTTTATCTCGAGACCATGGAGGAGGTTCTGCCCCGTCTGAAGAAAACGATCGTGGACAGCGCCGGGAATCTCGATATGACGATCATCCGGCGAGAGCCGGCTTCGTCACCGAGCGAGGCGACACTCCCTCCGCCCACGACGGCCTTCCCTCCGCCGCCATGACGAAGCTGCGCAAAGCTCACGTCGTCACGCTCTCGGTAGTCACGGCCGGACTCATCCTGGTTATCGGCCGGGAAACTCGCTGGCGCCTTCCCTCGAGCGCCTCCGAAGCGCTGTTTGCGGGATCGGAGGAGTCCGACCAGCCAACCGACACGATCAATCGCATGATGGACGCCGCCCGTGACGGAGACGTGGACGCTTATCTCGAGTCCTTCGGCGGGCAGATGAAGAAAACACTCCAGCAGAGCGTCGCCGAAATGTCGGCCTCGGGCTTCGCACGATACCTCATGAAAAACAACGAGCTCATCAAGGGTTTTGCAATGTATGAGCCCTTGGAGGTGTCCGATAGCGCTGTGGACATCCGCGTCGAGTACGTTTATGCGGACCGCAACGAGGCGCAGCGGTTCCGACTCGAGAGGCTCTCCGGCCGCTGGACGATCACGAAACTCGACGGGATCGAGAGGGTGGAAACGATCGTCCCCTACGGCACGCCCGTCTACTGATCAGAGCCACGGCCTTCGTATCGAGGACTGCAGGTACGCATATACCGAATTCGTTGCGAAACCCTGGCTTGACGGTTGCAAGGCTGGCCGGTCCAGTGGCACGAATTTCAAAATCGTGTTAACGTGTATCGGTTTCAAGGATGCATATACCCGACGGATTTCTCTCTGTTCCTGTTTGGCTGAGTCTGGACTTGGCCGCGATCCCCAGCGTCGGCTACTTCGTGCGCCGCACCCAGCGGGTCTTCGAAGATTCCCGGATCCCTCTGCTGGGAGTTTTAGGGTCGTTCGTCTTCGCGGCCCAGATGATCAATTTCCCCGTAATGGCGGGGGCATCAGGACACCTGATCGGAGGGGCTCTATTGGCTTTCACGCTGGGGCCCAGCGCGGCCACGGTGGTGATGACCGCCATTCTTTGCGTGCAGGCTCTCGTCTTTCAGGACGGCGGAATCCTGGCTCTTGGAGCCAATGTCGTCAACATGGCGGTAGTCGGCGTCTGGGTGGGCTATCTGCCGATGAAGCTGCTCAACGGCCGGGGGCCGCGATTGCGGAGCCTGGCGGCCTTTCTGGGCGGCTGGTTGTCACTGATGGCGGCGGCTCTGCTGGCCGCTGTCGAGCTCAGCATCTCCGCCATGGCGCCGAGCGGTCCGTTGTTTGTTTCGATGCTGGGCATTCATGCCGTTACGGGAGTTGCCGAAGGTTTGATTACCGTCGTGACGCTCTCCGCCATCCAGCGGCTGAATAGCGCCTACGTCTTGCCCGGCGAGGCTGCATGAAGCGAATCATTCTGTTTTTGGGCGCACTGACATTGGCTTTGGTTGTGTTGGGGGTCCTCGTGGCTTCGTCTTCGCCTGACGGGCTGGAGTCGGTCGCCGAGCTGCTCGGCTTTTCGGATCGGGCGGCGGAAGGCGAGCCGTGGAGCCCGTTTGCCGACTACGAGTTCCGGCTGATTGATTCCTCCTGGCCGGCGCAGGTTGTGGCGGGTCTGTTCGGAGTCGCTCTGATGTACGGCTTCGGAGTGTTGTTCGGTCGTCTCGTCCGCCGCGGACGGGACGGCTGACATGCGTTCGCTGGCCTTCGAAGACTGGAGCGGCGGTGGATCGCGCATCCATGGCCTGGACGCCCGCGTCAAGTTGCTGGGAGCCTTGACCGTCCTGCTCTGCCTGGCGACAACGGACAGGGAGTCGGCGACCGCTTTCGCGGGATACTTCGCGCTGTTGACGACCTATTTGGCGGCCGCGGGCATCCCGTTGGGTGGGAGTTTGCTCCGCTCGCTCATCGTCTTGCCCTTCGTTGCCGGCATCGCCATCCTCAACCTTTGGGGAGGTGATCCGTCACTTGCGATCCTCATCCTGCTTCGTAGCCTGCTCTCGGCCTACACGGCGGTCGCGCTGTTGGCGACGACGCCGTTCCCGGCCCTGCTGAGGGGACTGGAGCGCATGCTCGTCCCGCCGTTCCTGTTGATGGTGCTGCACTTCGTTTATCGCTATCTCTTCCTGCTTTCGAGCCAGGCGCAGTCCATGGCGCGCGCCAGGAAGTGCCGCGCTCCGCTGCGCAGAGGACGTACTCCACTATGGAAGGCCTCGGCGGGGGCGATCGCCGTCCTTTTCGCGCGCAGCTACGGCCGCGCCGAACGCATCCATCACGCGATGTTGGCGCGGGGATTTCAGGGTCGCTTCCCCGTGCTTGCCGAGACCGGCACGCAACGCGGCGACTGGTTTGGGCTGGCGGCCACGGTCATGTTGGCAGTGGCGATTCAAATCACAGCGCGGTTCTGGATGGGGTAGCACCTGCCATGTCGACCTCAGCCATCATTCAGGTCACGAACCTGCGCTATTCCTACCCCGACGGAACGGCGGCCCTCAACGGCGTCGATTTCCAACTCGACCTCGGTGAAACGGTCGCGGTGCTCGGGGCGAACGGATCGGGCAAGACCACGTTCCTGCTGCATCTGCTCGGCTTGGCCGAGGGGAAGAACGAGGGTGAGATCGTCGTCTGCGGCATGCCCGTGAGGAAGAAAAACCTGGCCCAGGTGCGGCAAAAGATCGGCATGCTGTTCCAGGATTCCGACGACCAGCTCTTCATGCCCAGCGTCGAGGAGGATGTTGCTTTCGGGCCCTTGAATCTAGGTCTCTCGCCCGACGAGGTACGGAAGCGCGTGAAGGAGAGCTTGGGGCAAGTGGCCATGGAGCACGTGGCGAGCCGGCCGCCCTACCATCTCAGCGCCGGGGAAAAACGTCGCGTCGCGCTCGCCGGTGTACTGGCGATGAGCCCCGAAATCATTTTGCTCGACGAGCCGTCAACCTTCCTGGATCCTCCGGCGAAGTCGTCGTTGATCGAGATTCTTCAGAGCCTGAGTCAGGCCAAGATCCTGGTGACCCATGACCTTATTCTGGCGCGCCGGTTGGCGTCGCGGGCCGTCTACTTCGAGCACGGCAAGATCACTGCAGAGGGCGATGTGGAAGAAGTGATCGAGGCCGCCGGCTGGGATGGCGTCAGCCGCCCTTCGGCCGTGGCGGCAAGGTGAGACTCAATCCACAGCCGTTCGGACTCGGCGAGCCATGGAAACCTCGGCCGAGTACGGACAGGCTGAGTCTGTCGAGCGCAACAGTTTCTCCGAGGCGTTTTTAGGGATTACGGACCGAATGGCTTCGATCGGGGCCAGTGAGGCGGGACCAGGGTTCCGTCGCTGAGGGAGGACGCATTGACTTCGCGATCCCCCCGACCTTAGCATGGGGGTAACACTGGCGAAAGGAGGTGATCTGGCTCAATGAGTGAATCCGATAGTAGTCCTTGCGAGGTGGCCGATAGCTGAAGCGACTGTTCAGAAAGTGCAGATGCCCGGACCCAGTGATCGGGTCATGATTCCTGTGGACCGGCCACCTCACAAATCGGCTATACATTCACCCAATTGCGGGCACCCGTCCCGCGACTGGTAAGATCACCCCCGGAAGGCGCTCCCTGCCGGGGGTGTTGTGTTTGGAGGGCTCTCCTTGCCGCTCCAGAAGCGTCTGTTCATCCATGCGCATACTAGGCATCGAAACCTCCTGCGACGAGACGGCCGCCGCTGTCGTCGAAGATGGCGGAACGCTGCTCTCGAACGTCGTTGCGTCGCAGTTGATGACGCACTACAAGTACGGCGGCGTCGTCCCCGAACTGGCCTCGCGCGAACACTTGCGAACCATCGTCCCCGTGGTTCGCCAAGCCTTGGCGGAAGCGGGTCTCGACTACCGCCAACTCGACGCCGTCTCGGTGACACAAGGACCAGGGCTGGTGGGTTCGTTGCTGGTCGGGTTGACTTTCGCCAAGGGACTCACGTTCTCACTTGGCATCCCGCTGATCGCGGTGAACCATATCGAGGGACATATTCACGCCGTGTTTCTCGAGCAGAAGCAGCGGGGCGGCGAGATTGAGCTGCCCGCATTGGCGTTGGTCGTCAGCGGCGGACACAGCCATCTGTTTCTGGTGGAGCGGCCCAACGAGACCGACTATCGCTATCGGCTGCTCGGAAAAACTCGCGATGATGCAGCGGGAGAAGCATTCGACAAGGTCGCCAAGCTGCTCGGATTCGGCTATCCCGGCGGCCCGTTGATTGACAAACTGGCGCCCTATGGAGATGCCTCAAAGGTTGATCTGCCCCTCTCGCGAATGAAGGGCAACCCGCTTGATTTGAGTTTCAGCGGGCTGAAGACGGCCGTTCTGCGTTACGTCCGGGCCGCCGACATGGAAGCGGAGATTGCAGAGCGCCGCAAGCTTTTTGTCGAGGGCCGTCCGGCTACGATCGAACCCATTCTGGAAGTCACGCCGCAGGCGACTCTCGACCTGATGGCGGGGTTTCAGGCGACCGTGATCGAAGAGCTGCTGCGGCGGGCCCTCAAAGCCGCTAAGGGACACGATGTTCGTTCGCTGATCGTCTCCGGCGGCGTCGCGGCGAATTCAGGGTTGCGGAAAGTCTTCGCGGATACGCCACTGCCGCTCTATTTCCCCAGCCTGTCGCTTTCCACCGACAACGCGGCCATGATCGCCGCCGCTGCTTATCCGGCTTTCCTGCGAGGCGACTTTGCGTCTGACGAGGTCACGGCGCAGCCGTCGCTATCTCTGGCCTGAAACATCCTCCTGATCAAGCGGTGTTGACACCGGTCCGGATGTTTCCCGCGTGTATGATCCGCAAGCAGGTGGAGGAAAAACTCGCCTGAAGCGATTCCTTGTCAATCGGATAGAATCGGGGATCGGATGCCGCCCCCCCCTTCCCTGGTCATTCAGGTAGCTGTTCCCGTACCGCTCGACCAGTCCTTCGCGTATTCCGTTCCTGCCGCATTCGAAGGCAGGATCGAACCCGGCTGCCGGGTGTTGGTACCGCTGGGTTCGCGCAAGCTGATCGGCGTTGTTGTCGGAGCAAGCAGTGACGAGCCGGGACCGCGGATTCGGCAAATCACGCGCGTGCTCGACGAGGAGCCGGCGCTCAGCCCCGAGTTGCTCGATCTCGGCCGCTGGATCGCGGACTATTATTGCGCGCCGCTCGGCGAAGTGCTCAAGACGATGCTCCCGTTGGCCGGTGAGTCTCGCAAGAGCAAGCGGGCGATCCTGACTCCGGAAGGGCTGCTTCGCGCCAGGCAGCATGGGAACTCGGCCCAGCCGACCGACCTCACGGGGCAGGTTCTGCGAGCTCTTGTGAAGCGGCCACTCAATCACTCCTATCTCAAGCGCAAGCTTCCGGGTTCGGCGAGTGTGATCGAAACACTTCGCAAGAAAGGTTGGCTCGCTCTCGACGAGTTTGTTGAGGACCGGAAATCGGTGCGCGCCGGGAACGCTGCGTTGAACGTGACTCCCTTGACGGCAGACCCGCCGCCGCGCCGGCTGACCTCTGCGCAGCGCACCGCCGTCGACACGATCAGCGCCTCGATTGCAGGCAGGGAGTTCCGGACCTTTCTCCTGCACGGCGTCACCGGATCGGGCAAGACGGAAGTCTACCTGCGTTCGATCGACAAGGTCTTGCGCGAGGGCAAGAGCTGTCTCTTTCTGGTCCCGGAGATTTCGCTCACGCCCGCAGCCGCTTCGGAGTTCTACGCACGCTTCGGCGAGCAGGTCGCGATTCTTCACAGCGCATTTACCGACCCCGAACGCTCCGGGCAGTGGCGGCGTGTCCGCGAAGGCAAGGCGCGCGTCGTGGTAGGCACGCGCTCCAGCGTGTTCGCCCCGCTCGAGGACCTCGCCCTGGTCGTCGTCGACGAAGAGCAAGAGGGCGGATACAAACAGGATGAAGCCCCTCGCTACCACGGCCGAGACGTTGCGATCGTGCGCGCCCGCGCCGCGGGAGCCACCGTCGTGCTGGGCTCTGCGACGCCTAGCCTGGAGTCCCGCTACAACGTCGATCGCGGCAAGTATGAGCTGTTGCAGCTCCCCGAGCGGATCGCGGGACGACCGCTCCCGAAGGTCCGAATTGTGGATATGCGGACAGAGTTCTTGGAAACGCGCCGCCCGGACCTTTTCTCACGCGATCTCGACGATGCGATCAGGCAACGTCTCGAAGAGCGGCAGCAGGTGATCCTGCTGCTGAACCGGCGCGGCTTCTCGTCCTTCGTGATGTGCCGCAAGTGCGGAGAGCGGATCGAGTGCCGAAACTGCTCGGTCACCCTCACGCACCACCGCCGTCACGGAAAGCTGCTCTGTCACTATTGCGACTACTCGCAGCCCGTACCCGCGGAATGCCCGGACTGTAACAGCGGGCACCTGTACTTTGTGGGCAGCGGTTCCGAAAAGGTAGAGGAGCATCTGCGCAAGCGCTTCCCGGAAGCCCGCGTCGCGCGCCTGGACCGCGACAGCGTACGCGGCCGGGGCCGGTACGAGGCTATCCTCCACGGCTTCCGCGAAGGCGACTATGACATCCTCTGCGGTACGCAGATGGTGGCCAAGGGCCATGACATGCCGAACGTCACGCTGGTCGGCGTGGTTTCGGCCGACGTCGGGCTCGGCATGCCCGACTTTCGCGCGGCGGAGCGCACCTTCCAGATCCTCACACAAGTCGCCGGCCGCGCCGGCCGCGGGAAAATGCCGGGCGAAGTCGTCCTGCAAACCTGGAGTCCCGACCACTATGCGATTCGCTTTGCCTCCGCGCAGGACTACGAGGGCTTCTATCAAAAGGAGCTGCACTACCGCCGTATGCTCCACTATCCACCCTTCGTCGCAACGGCCACGCTGACGGTGCGGAGCCGCAAGCTCGAGGAGTCGTTGAGTCTGAGCAGCCGTCTCGGCCAACACTTGAAGGAGGGGTCGCCGGCAGTCCGCATCCAGGGACCGGCCGCGGCCCCGCTCGCCAAGCTCAAGTCGGAGTTCCGCTATCTGTTCCTGCTGAAAGCCCGGAGCCGCAAATCCATCGCCGCAACCCTGCGCCGCGCGAAGTCGTTCGCGCAAGAGAACCGTTGGCCCGCCACGGCGCTCGTCACCGACGTCGATCCGATGAGCTTGCTCTGACCTGCATTACTCGCCAGCCGACGGCCGAAGCCCGCGAGAGACAGGCCGTGATTCGTGAAAACCATTGGCGGGGTCTGGTTCGCTCCAGAAGAAATGTCTGACGGCCGGTGAACCGTAAAGGCCGTGAATCGTGTTTCGTGACCCGGGGGCCGAAGGAGGCGATACGGCCGCTACGCCTGTGCGTGCCAAGCTGCACGAGCCGCGTCCTGACGGCCCTCTTACGCACTTCACCTCGCCACGTGGTGAGAAATGCAGGCTAATCACCGCTCGCGACGGCAGATCGCAACTTTACGATACCGAGTTGCACCCGGACTCTCCGTATCTCGTCACTTGCCTTCCAGGAAGCTGCCATGATGATTGCTGAGCACAATCTCGTCGAGCGCAGTTGTCGTTCATCGCCCGCGCTTACAATGTGGCACGGCTCCCACCAGCGAGCCCCGATTCACATCCAGAGGAGAATGCATGTCGAGCTACTATCATGAGGATGATCTTGCCCATTTCGGGGAGATGGGCAAGAACGTGCCGGAGCTCTGGGAGAAATTTCAGGATTGGTACGGAGCGGTTTTCGAGGAAGGGGCGCTCAGTCAAAGAGAGAAAAGCTTGATCGCGCTGGCCGTGGCGCATGCCGTTCAGTGTCCCTATTGCATTGACGCGTATACACAGGATTGTCTCCAGAAGGGATCGAACCTCGATCAAATGACGGAGGCTGTACATGTCGCGTCAGCCATTCGCGGTGGGGCGAGCCTCGTCCACGGGTTGCAGATGCGAAACGTCACGCAAAAGCTGAGCATGTGAAGTCGTCTTGATGCAGAGCCTTCTCCGTCAACAACATCCGCTCGCTATGCCCGGCGAGCAGCTTCGCGTCCTCAATAGCCCTGCCCTCGCGCATCGCTCGTTCGACGACGTGCTCGAGAGATCCGGACTGCATCCGCTCACCTCGACGGGTATCGAGATCTTGCAAATCAATGTCGGCAAGCTGTGCAACCAGACCTGCAAGCATTGCCACGTCGACGCGGGGCCGGACCGCGATGAGGTCATGACGCGTGAAACCGCCGCTCTTTGCATGGCCGCGCTGGAGCAGACGGAGACCCCGACGGTCGACATCACCGGCGGAGCGCCTGAACTCAACCCGCAATTCCGTTGGCTCGTCACGGAGTCAAAGCGGCTCGGCCGGCACGTGATGGACCGTTGCAATCTGAGCGTCCTGCTGCTGCCTTCGCAGAAAGACCTAGGAGCATTCCTCGCACATTACCAGGTCGAGGTCGTCGCCAGCCTGCCCTACTTCATGGCCGCCTATACCGATGCGCAACGCGGCGAGGGCGTGTTCGATAAATCGATCGAAGCGATTCGCTTGCTCAACGGCTTGGGCTACGGCCGGGAAGGTTCCGGATTGGAGCTGAATCTGGTTTACAATCCGGTGGGCGCATTCCTGCCTCCGCCGCAAGCCTCGATCGAAGCCGATTTCAGGCGCGAGCTTCTCGTTCGCCACGGAGTGGTGTTCAACTCGCTCTACACGATCACAAACATGCCTATCAGCCGCTTCCTCGAGTTCCTGCTCCGAACAGACAACTACGATCGCTACATGCAGAAGCTCGTCCAGGCCTACAATCCGGCCGCCGCCTCCTGCGTGATGTGCCGCAATACGCTGTCGGTCGGTTGGGACGGCGTGCTCTACGATTGCGACTTCAATCAGATGCTGGACCTGCCGGTCTCGTTCGGCGCTCCGGTCCACATTCGCGACTTTGTTCACGACCGGCTTGACAAGCGCCGCATCGTTACCGGACAGCACTGCTACGGCTGCACTGCCGGCGCCGGGTCCGGTTGCGGTGGAACGACGGTCTGACGGACAGCGCGCCCGGAACCGTCCCCGCTATCCTTGATCCATGCCGCTTACAGAAGCTCCCGCTTCGTATGAACAACTCTGTGAGCGGTACCGCCGTGAGCTGTTCGATGAACAACTTCCTTTCTGGCATCGTTTCGGCATCGACCATGAGCGAGGCGGGTTCTGCTGCTCGCTGGACTACGACGGACGGCGCGTGAACGATGAGAAGTTCACGTGGTTCCAAGGCCGCGGGCTGTGGGCCTGCAGCTTTGTTTACAACCACCTGCAGCCCGACCCCGGATACCTGGAGACCGCACGCAGGACAAAAGATTTCCTGCTCGCCCACACGCCTCAGCCGGATGGTTCCTGGGCTTCGAACCTTTCGCGCGAAGGTGCCCCGCTCGCACCCGAAGCTGACTTCTACGGCCGCTACTTCGCCGTCGAGGGGCTGCTGGAATACAGCCACGCCGCAAACGACGAGCAGGCTCACGAAACGGCGTTGCACATGTTCAAAGACCTGTTTCGTCGAGAGACTGCGGCCGACGCATCCGGGCCGATCACGCAAGGCTTCTGGATGGTCAACATCAACATCGCGCGGCAGATTCTCGACCGCGAGTCGGACTCGGAAACCGCCGAGATCGCCGACCATGCTATCGATGCCGTCATCCACAAACACTACAACGCTGACTTCGGCTTGAACAACGAGCAGCTCAACCGTGATTTCACCCGGCCGTCCGAAGAAGCGACGAAATGCAACTTCGGGCACAGCATCGAGACGCTCTGGATGCTCATGGAAGAGGCGCGCCGGCGCGGCGATGTGCGGCTCTGGCACACCTGCGCCGAGCGAATCCGCCATCACCTCGATGTCGGCTGGGACTGGCTGTACGGCGGTCTCGCGATGTGGATCAACGTCGACCAGGGCGCATACGAGTGGCCCGTGGAAGGCGTGCCGGGGACCGATCTCGCGTTTCAAGTCGTCGGCGAGTACAACTACACCAAGACTCTGTGGGCGCTGGACGAGATCCTGGTCGCAACCCTACTCATCCACGAGCGCACCGGCGCCGCGTGGGCACGCGAGTTCTTCGACCGCACGCAGCAGCTCATCGACGACAAGTTCTCGATGAAGGCGGCGGCCGGGCAGCCCACCTACGTACTTTTCGCCGACCGCCGCATCACCGCACCCCCGCACTCCTCGCGGCAGGACAACTACCACCGCCTTCGTGCGCTCATGCTGAATCTGGCGACGCTGGGACGCCTAGTAGGCTAGTTCCTCGGCGGCGAGGGGTTCGCCGGCGTTATAGGCGAGTGACTTCGTGCTTGCGACCGAGATACACGAGCGCCACCAGGATGAGGAGCACGCCGTTGCCCATCACCGTCGCCGACGCGCTGAACTTGTCCGCCAGCAGCCCAGCCGAGAAATTGCCCAGCGGCATCGCCCCGCGGAACGCCGTGTTGTAGACGCTCATGATGCGGCCTCGGAGCTCTTCCTTGGCGTGCAGTTGGACGAGAGAGTTCACGAGCGCGAAAACGCCCAGGATCGTCCACCCCGAAAACAACAGAACAATGCATGCCGCCCACACATTCAAGCTTGCCGCGAACGCGATCATGGTGCCTCCCAGCGCGATCTGCATGAGCAGCGAGCGCCGGCCCTTGTGCGGCGCATTGCCCTGGAACGCGACATACAGCGCGCCGATCACAGCGCCCGTACCCCAAAAAGCCATCATCCTCGAATAACCTTCCGGGCCGAGCATGTACGTCTCGTGGGCAAACGCCGGAAGCAGCGTGACCAGGGGCGCGCCCAGAAACGCCGCCATCGGCGCCAGAAAAACCAGGGCGAGAATCACACGGTTACGGTACACCGAGGCAAGCCCTTCCTTGAGGCTTTGCAATACGTGCGCATCAGACTTCTTCGGCACGAAGGTCACATGAATGATGGACAGAGCGCCGATCACGGCCAGAAACGAGAGGCCGTTGATCGTGAAGCAGGCCGTGGGTCCCAACGAAGTAAACGTGATGCCGCCGATGATGGCGCCGACGACCCGCGCCAACGTGAACTGAATCGACAACAATGCAATGGCGTTGGGCAGATCCTTCTTGTCGGCCAGTGATGGAATGAGGGCTTGATAGGCCGGCCCTCCGAAGGCCTGACCCAGGCCATTGACGAATGCCGCCGCCATGATGTGCCAGACCTGAATCAGGTCCAGCCCCACCAGAACGGCCAGCGATAGAGCGCTGGACATCTGAACAAACTGTGACAACAGCAGGAGCTTGCGGCGGTCCATGCGGTCGGCGGCGACGCCGCCGAACAGCGACAGCAACAGAATCGGAGCGCCATTGAGCGTGGCCGTCAGTCCCAGGTAGAACTCGCTTCTCGTGATGTCGAAGACGAGCCAGCTCTGGGCGACTTCCTGAACGAAGAATCCGGTCGTGGATGTAAAAGCGCCGAACCACATCAAGCGGAAGTTCGGGTAGTGAAAGGCCTGGAACGTGCGGCGCAGGACTCCGCTTGGCGTCCCGGAGGGCTCTACGGATTCAGAGGCGTCTTTCGGAGAGGGATCGGCCATCCAGAACTTTGTCTGAGAGGGAACGCTTGCCCGCGGACAGGCTCGGATGCAAACGGAGACCCATCTTCGCACATCGTTCCGTGCAACTGGGTTCCGCTTCATTACCTCCAGATCCGAGGCAGTCCTTATTAGCCGTGCACAGACGTTGCTCGATGCGGGGATATAATCGGAAGACTCTGAAACCAACCATCAGGACACTGCATGACTACTGACTCAACCGCCGTCCCTGTTGACACAGGAGGCATCGCCGGCCATCCGAGTGGCTTGACCACCCTTTTCTTTACGGAGATGTGGGAGCGATTCAGCTACTACGGGATGCGAGCCCTGCTTGTGTTGTTCATGACGGCGCCGCTGGCACAAGACAATCCGGGACTCGGATTCAACGTAGGGAAATCGACCGCCATCTACGGCCTTTACACGTCGATGGTGTACCTGTTGTCATTGCCCGGCGGCTGGCTGGCCGACAACCTGTGGGGGCAGCGCAAGGCGGTATTCGTGGGAGGCTGCATCATTGCCGCCGGCCATTTCTCGATGGCGGTTCCCACGTTTCCGACGTTCTACCTGGGTCTGGTGCTGATCGCTCTGGGTACGGGCTTGCTCAAGCCGAATGTGAGCACCATGGTGGCGGACCTCTATCCGGAAGGCGGCGCGCGCCGGGACGCCGGCTTCTCGATCTTCTACATGGGCATCAACCTGGGCGCCTTTCTCGGGACCATTCTCTGCGGCTTCATTGGCGAGGGCTACAACTTCCACTGGGGCTTCTCTCTGGCCGGCGTCGGAATGGTAGCGGGTTTGATCCAGTACAAGAAGGGCGCGAAACGCCTCGGCACGGCGGGCAGCTTGAAGAGCGACGACCCACCGGAGGCTCTCAGCCGCAAGAGCCGTGGCTTCTTCCAGGCGGTGGCGGCGGCCGGGGCCGCGATTACCTTGTTCACGTTCCTCGCCACAAGCGGCGCGATCGAGGTCACCATCCAGCAGACGGCGGCGTGGCTCGGCTACGGCATCCTCATCCTGAGCGGCCTGTTCTTCCTCTATCTCTTTACGGCCGGAGGCCTGACGGCGATCGAGAAGAAGCGCCTCGTCGTGATTGTGTGGCTCTACATCCTGGCGGCGATGTTCTGGTCGGGATTCGAGCAGGCCGGTTCGTCGATGAACATCTTTGCCCGCGACCTCACCGACCGAGGAGTGGCGGGCTGGGAGATGCCCGCCAGTTGGCTGCAGAACGTGAATCCCGTTTTCATCGTGATCTTCGCGCCCATCTTCGGCTGGCTATGGACCTGGCTTGCCCAACGGGATGCGAATCCGTCGATCCCGATGAAGTTCGCCATGGGACTCTTCGGCCTGGCTGCCGGATTCTTCGTGATTTCATGGGGGGCGGCCAATGCGAGCGAGGCCAGCCGCGTTTCAATGAGCTGGTTGGTGGTGACCTATTTCCTCCACACCGCCGGTGAGCTCTGCCTGTCGCCCGTCGGCCTGTCGTCGATGACCAAGCTCGCTCCAAAAGGGCGTGTTGGCCAGATGATGGGTGTCTGGTTCATCGCCGCCGCGCTCGGCAACCTCATCGCCGGCCTGGTGGCAGGACGGCTGGAGCAACTCGCCCCCGCCGACCTGTTCTGGAATGTGGCGTTGATCACAGCAGGCGTCGGAGTCGTTGCGGTCTTCGTCAGTCCCGTCATGAGCCGTCTCACGGGAGATGTGAAGTAGGCGACGAGTTGATGATATTCGCTGGTCGTTGACTGCAAGCCGCCTGTTTGGAGAAGTGCTGAAACCGGAAGTGAGCCGGTAAGGGCCAGTCAGCAGCCTCGGGGAGTCATCCCACTTCTTCGTTCGCTCGCTGCAGCAGTGCTCTCATGTAGGCGATGCAGTACGCCGTGCCCGCGCGACGGATTCCGCTATCGCCTACGAGTTGCGGGATGTGATCCGGCACGACGGTGCCGTCGTACTTCACCTCACGCAGCGCCTTCATCACCTGGTACATATCCATGTAGCCTTCGTCCGGAAAAGTCTCGTAGAAGCGCGGAAGCGGCGAGCTGACGTTGCGGAAGTGAATCCCGAGGATCTTGCCGCGGCGGCCGAAGTCGCGGATCATGCCGTAGACGTCCTTGCCCATGTTGCCGCCGCCTTCCGACCACGTGCCTACGCAGAACGTCAGTCCCCAATGCGGACTGCCGTGTCCTTCAATCGATTCGGAAATCCGCTCGGCGCGGCGATAGCCGTCGTAGTGAACCAGCACCTTCGCGACACCGTTCATCATGGCCAGCGGCGGGTCATCGGGGTGCAGCGCGAGTTTCACGCCGGCTTCTTTCGCCACCGGCAGAATGGCCTTCATCAAGTACGTATAGGCGTCCCAGATTTCCTCCGCCGAATACTCGCGGTCGAACTTCTGCTTCTCGACCTTGTCGCGAAAGTCATCGACGCTGAACTCGCGGGCGCGGTAACCGCGGGGCGTCTCGATGATGTCGGTCGTATACGTGTTCGCGGGGTGGAAGTCGTAGCAGGAAACCGGGATGCCAAGCGCGCCCAGATTCCGAAGGAAGAGCTGATAGGTCTCGATGTGCTTATCGCGGCCCGGCTTGCCGAGCTGCAGGTCCAACTCGCGGTAGGCGTAGTGGACGCCCGAGAAGATCTTGATCCCATGACTTTCGTAGCGCTTCTGCGTTTGCGCCATGTAGTCAAGCTCGGCGTTGCCCTGAAAGTTCACGCGCGCCCAGCGCAATCCGATCTGCCGCAGGAAGAGCAGGTCGTCGTCGGCGATGTCGGACCGGAGCCGCCGGCAGAGTTTGATGTTCGAGGGATCGTGCTCGTCGATTACCGGCCTCGCCGGCAACGACGGCGCCATCGCGGCGGCCGCCAGGGGCAGCTTCAGGAACTTCCGACGGCTTCCTTGGTTTGCGGGCGCGGCGTTCGAGAGTTTTTTCATGACTCGTGTCTCCAGGTCGATGGGTCTCAGACTTCAGCCGATTTGCTGAACGGCGTCAGGTCCGAAAAGGGGTGTGCGGCCGAAGCCTGCGATGCGTCTTGCCGACGATCGAATGTTGGCATCGGACCTTGGGGTAACGACACGGAGCCGGCTGGAGAGAACCCTGTTCGGGCAGGGTGTGTTTCCAGGTTCCCCGCGTGGAGATGGTGGTGCGCAAGAGAGGACTTGAACCTCCACCCGGTGTAACCCGGACTAGGACCTGAACCTAGCGCGTCTGCCAATTCCGCCACTTGCGCACAGACGGGGAGGAGCCGCGTGGAGCGGCCCCTCTTCGAGTATTCTTGCAGTCGGTCCAACGGCTGTCAATCGGAGTGCGTTACAGGAACAGGGAGCGCCGGGGGAGCCGGGCTCACCCGGCTCCCATGCATCCGGAGCCGAAAGCTCAAGAGCAAGATCGTCGTTCTGACCGCTTCAGGGGGAGGGCACAAATACGTTCAGCCCCAGTCGTCCACAAGCTAATCGACCTCTTGCCGGAGGAGTATTCGACGGGTTGCCCGCCGCTCTCGGTGCTGCGCGTGGTTTCACCAAGGACTGCTAGGCTACGTCGCGGCTCTGCGAGAAACGCTTGTCCACGTAGTCATTGAGAATACCGATAAAATCGCGCACGATCGTATCGCCCTTGAGGGTGAGCAGCATACGACCGTCAACATACACCGGCGCTTTCGGCTCCTCGAAGGTTCCGGGCAGCGAGATCCCGATGTCGGAGTGTTTCGATTCTCCGGGACCGTTCACCACGCAGCCCATCACGGCCACATTGAGCTTCTCCACGCCTGGATAGCTCGATTTCCAGACGGGCATCTGATTGTGCAGATAGTGCTCGATCTCGCTCGCCATCTCCTGGAAGAAGGTGCTGGTCGTACGGCCGCAGCCGGGACACGCCGTCACTTGCGGTTTAAAGCTGCGGATGTCGAGCGACTGCAGAATCTGCTGGCAGATGCGCACTTCCTCGGTGCGGTCGCCCCGAGGCTGAGGCGTCAGGGAGACCCGGATGGTATCGCCGATACCTTCTTGCAGCAGGATTGCGAGACCGGCTGTCGAAGCGACGATGCCCTTGCTGCCCATCCCCGCCTCGGTCAGCCCCAAGTGCAGAGGATAGTCGCAGCGCACTGCGAGGTCGCGGTAGACCGTCACCAGATCCTGCACGTTCGATACCTTGGCGCTCAAGATGATCTGATCGTGCCGCAGGCCGTAGCGCTCGGCCGCTTCGGCGGAATTCAAGGCGCTGAGCACGATCGCCTCGCGCGTCACTTCGGCAGCGTCTTTCGGATCGGTCCGGCCCGCGTTCTCATCCATCAGCTTCGTCAGCAAAGCCTGATCGAGCGACCCCCAGTTCACTCCGATTCGCACCGGCTTCTGATGCTCGACCGCGACTTCGATCATCGTCCGGAAATTGTCGTCATGCTTCTTGCCGATGTTGACGTTGCCGGGATTGATCCGATACTTCGCCAGGAGCCGCGCGCACTCCGGGTATTGCTTGAGCAGGATGTGCCCGTTGTAATGGAAATCTCCGATGATCGGAACACGAACGCCGAACCCTTCCAGCGACTCGACGATCGTCGGAACGGCCTCGGCGGCCTTATTCGTGTTGACGGTGACGCGGACCAGCTCCGACCCGGCGCGAGCCAACTCCATCACCTGATTGATCGTGGACGCGGTGTCCGCCGTGTCAGTGGTGGTCATCGACTGAACGACGATCGAGTGATCGCCGCCGACCTTGACGCCGTCGATGTCGCAGACAGCCGATTTTCTCCGAGAAATGGGCATAGTGGGCGCTTTACCGCATGCAATCTCGATTCTAACAACCGGAGGCCCTGCTCCGGTTCGAAGGAGATGACATCCGTTTCCCTGGCGAGTTTTTCCTCCGCCCGTGTGCGGATCATACAAGCGGGAAACGTCCGGATCGGTATCAATGCCGCTTGATCAGGAGGATGTTTCGGGCCAGTATGCCGGCGTTCCCCTTCGTCTATGCTGGTCCGATGGCAACGCGCAACCTCACCCGTCGATTGGGCCTTTGGGATACCAAGGCGATCATCATCGGCACGATCATCGGATCGGGAGTTTTCATTGTGCCCGGTGAGATCGCCCGCGCCCTGCCCTCGGCCGAGTGGATACTCGCGATATGGGCCGTCGGCGGCCTGCTGTCGCTCTGCGGGGCGCTGGCGTTCGCCGAGCTCGGCGCGATGCTACCGCATTCCGGCGGCCAGTACGTTTACCTGCGCGAGGCCTACTCGCCGCTCTGGGGCTTTCTTTTCAGTTGGGTCCTGCTCCTTGTTATCCGTTCAGGCGGGACGGCCACGCTCGCTGTGGGCTTTTCGATCTATCTGAGTCACCTCGTCCCGATGCCGCCGGTAATGGAACGCCTCAGTCCGCCAGCCATCATCTTGGCGCTCACGATCCTCAACTACCGCACCCTGATCGGCGGAGCGATGATGCAGAACATCACAACCTTCCTCAAGGTCGCAGGATTGCTGTTCGTCGCGGGAACCGCGTTGTTCCACCAAGCGCCTTCAGCAACAGGCGACACAGGCGCCTCCGTCATCGACTTCGGGGCGAGCGAGGTCGGCAGCGCCCTCTTGGCCTGCCTGTGGGCCTACAACGGATGGTTCCAGGCCGGGTTCGTGGGCGGCGAGATCCGCAACCCCGGCCGCAACCTGCCGATCAGTCTCGGCATCGGCGTCGGCATCGTAATGCTGCTCTACCTGCTCGCCAACGTCGCCTACATGCAGGTGCTGACCGTAGAGGAAATCGCCGGCACGGAGCGCGTCGCCGCCGTCGTGCTGGAGCGCGTCTTCGGACTCGCCGGCGGGACAATGATCTCGCTCATCATTCTCGTCTCCATTACGGGCGCGATGAATGCCGGAATCCTCACCGGCCCGCGTGTCTACTTCGCGCAGGCAAGGGACAGCCTTTTCTTCCGCATTTTCGGGGAGGTCCATCAGCGCTTCCACACCCCGGCTTTCGCGGTGCTTTTGCAGGGAGCCTGGGCGGCGCTGCTCTCGCTCAGCGGCACCTACACAGGACTTTTCTCCTTCGTGATGTTCGTCGCCTGGATCTTCTATGGAATGACCGTTCTCGGCGTGATCATTCTGCGCAAGAAGAGGCCCGAATGGGAGCGGCCGTACCGTATGTGGGGCTATCCCGTCACGCCCCTTCTTTTCGGCTTGGCTTCACTCTGGCTGGTCGTGAACACGATGCTCGATCGACCGGTTCCGTCCTTGGCCGGGCTCGCGCTCATCGCCAGCGGCTTGCCGCTCTTCTACCGGTGGCGGCGCCACGCCCGGCCGTCCCAGATGCGGGCGACTTAGCGTTCGCGTTGCCAGTAAGCCATCTCGGTCGAAATCATCAACGCCATCGCCCCGCCGCGATCGTCATGGCCGAGGATTGCCGTACGGTCGAAATAGTCGCGCAGACTCTTCTGTTTCCCTGTCCCCGTGCAAACGTCCATCAGATCTCCCGACGGCGCGATGCGCGCCTTGAGCGCCTCCCAGGCCCGATCGATCACTGGCTCATAACGCTTGCGATCGAGCCAACCCGACCGCAGCCCGCGAACCATCGCGAACGTGATCATCGAGGTCGCTGTCAGTTCACGGTAGCTCTCGGGATGATCGATCACCTGATGCCACATCCCGCTGGGGTCTTGGCGACGGAGCAGCGCTTCCAGATGATTTCGGAAGGCGGCGAGCATCCTGGCCCGGCCGGGATGATCTTCGGGCATCGCGCTCAGGCTCAGTGCCAGTCCCAGGGCGGGGAAGCCATTTCCTCGTCCCCAGGCCGCTTCATCGAGCGGCGAATGGCGATAGAGACCGTCGGGGCGCAGGCAAAGATCCTGCATGAACTTCATGTGCCGTAGCGCCATGTCGAAGTACTTCGCCTCTCCGGTAAGACGTCCCACTTCAGCGAGGATCGGCGTACCCATGAATACCGAGTCGCTCATCTCGTTGTGAAACGGCATCGACTCTCCGGGGTTGCCCTGGTTGTCGAAACCCAAATCCGCCGCCGCGCGCGCCAGCTCGATGTAGCGCGTCTTTTTCGTCACCCGCGCCAACTCGGCAAACACGAGGTGACCGGACAAATTGCTGCCGCTCGGCCGCTCCGGCAGCGTCGGCTTCCCGCCGTCGAGATAGGGCTTCACGATCCGCTCGACATCCGCGAGGTGACTCGCATCTCCGCTCAGGTCCGCCAACCGAATCCGCCCCAGCAAAGCCAGCGCCGGGATGTACGCAACCCTCTCCAGCTCGTGGCCGTAGTGAGCGGCGAGTTGTTGCGCGACCTCGACCGGACCGCGCCTCAGCCGGCGCTGAATCGATTCGCGAGCCGTCGAGCCCGGCCATCCGGCCATCCTTGCGCGCTGAACTGCCTTGAAAAGCTCAGGAGCCAGTGCGTTCCCGTCGTCGAGGTCCATCCGGACCCTGAGAGCAGCCATCGCACCCACTCCGCCGGCCGTCTGGCGGGAAATCCGGTTCACGAGTTCATCGTCCGCCGGCTCGACGATTGCGGTTTGATCGGCAGCGAAACGCTTGGAGAGGTTGAAGGCAAGTCCGCGCGCATCTGTGCCGGAGCCGCTCTGGCGGACCGCGAAGGCCCATTCCGTCCCGACGCGGAGATCTACGACAAGCTCGGGCGCATGCATGGCAATCCAACGCCATAGATACGCCGCCTCGGGGTCCGTTGCGCTGTTATAGGCCGTCCCTTGCGGCGGATACGCGACCGTCGGATTCCCTCCCGAGCCGTTTGACGGTCCAAGACCCGATGCCCAACCGTCAGGGTTGGCCAGCGGTACCGCCGACAGCGCAATCCGTTCTCGATGCACCTCGGCCTTGGAGTCGGAATAGAACCACTGCAGAACGGCAAGCGTTGCCTGAACCGAACTCTCCGACCCATCCAACCCGCCCACCAACAAAACGCGTGTCTTCGGCGTGAAGTAATCCAGATCATCCTTCGTGATCAGGGCCGGAATCGGAGTTCCTTTTCGAGTCACTCCAATCGGAGTTCGAATCACCCCGGGCAGCCGAGTCTCGCTCAGCAGCCGCTCCACCTTCTCCGCCGGCGTCTGAGCAGCAAGAGCGACCGCCCCCAAGACAACAAGCACGACCCCCAACGTCATCCATCGCGGCAGCATGGTTTTCTTCTCAGCCCTTGCGCTGTTGCGAGAGAGAGACCTTGGTCAGCGCAGTTCCCGAATCCGCAAGTTCCGCAGCCGTACCTCCATCGCCTCTCCTCGATGCAACTGCACCGCGATCACTCCCTCCGACGACTCGCCGTCATGCGTGTCGATCGTCACTTTGCCGTTCAGCGTCAACCGGATGTGATCACCCTTCGCATGAATCTCATAGTCGTTCCATT
Source organism: Bryobacterales bacterium (assembly GCA_026713545.1). Taxonomy (GTDB): domain Bacteria; phylum Acidobacteriota; class Terriglobia; order Bryobacterales; family UBA6623; genus JAPPLB01. Next base: position 65,443 of record JAPOOG010000150.1, on the reverse strand, counting down.
GACCCTTCCGGACGACTTCCTTCGCGCGGTCCCAGCCTTCCGTCGGCGTTGCCATGACGTTTCGGCCGCGGCCTTTCTCCTCATAGAAGTTCCCCCAAGCCGAACGTTCGCCCATGTCGGAAGCGTCCTCCTGATAGCCCTTCACCACCCAATCCGAAAGCCGCCGGCTGCGGAACTGCACGCCCGTATTGCCGTTGCGCAGCATGATCTGAAACCGCAGCACGAAGTCGCTGTACGGCCGGTCGAGGATCAGAAACGTGTTGTGCTCGATTTGACGACCGTCCGTCGAGCCGACCATCGCGCCATTCTCCACCCGCCAGAACCCAGTAGCCCCATCCCAGCCTTGCAACGATTCGCCATCGAACAGCAGTGTGAACCCCTCGCGTGCTTCCTCATCCGTAAGCCTGTTGAGATGCGGTTCGTCACCGAACAGCCCCGACACCGCCCCGAAGACCACCCAAACCAGCCATAGCAAGGATCCGCGCATCGCACACAGTGTATGAGAAAATTCCCGCCGAAGCGTTCTCCCGTCCTGCGTTGCGGCCATTGACGCGCTCTGCGACCCCCGCTTTGGTCGTCAGCATCCCGGCCCTTCTTTGCGACTGCCATAGCGATCCAGAACGCCACTGAGCAAACCAAGTCACTCCCAAGCGAGGCGGAACCACGAACGCGCGCCGAAACGTTCGCCATGTTTGACAGCCTGCGACCGGCATGTTAGCTTCGCCTTCGGAGTGATCCAGCTATGAAGATCGATCGCCGCGCCGCGCTGAAGAACCTCACCAGCTTCTTCCTCGCATCCCCGCTCCTCTACGGACAAGTCGGCCTCCCCAAGCAAGACCCGCTGCTCGACCCGATCAACATCTGGGACTTCAAGGAACTCGCACGGGAGAAGCTTGACCCGATTGCCTGGGACTACATGGATGAGGGCGGCAAGGACGAGGTCTCCCTGGGCGAGAATCGCCAAGCCTTCAACCGCATCATCCTGCGACCGCGCTGGCTGACGGATGTGCACGACATCGACGTCTCGACCGAATTGCTGGGCCACAAGATGAACTTCCCGATCTACATCTGTCCGGCAGGAGGGAAGAACTGCTTCTATCCCGACGGCGAACTCGAAACGGCCCGGGGCGCCGTCGAGGCCGGGGCTCACATGATCACCAACGGCGGCATCGACGATCTCGTCAGCAGCGGCAAGGGTCCGAAGACTTGCTGGCACTACACCATCGGGGGGCAGTTCAGCCGCAAGAGCGCCATGCTCAATTTCGTCGAGCGCGTCGAGGACGCCGGTTATTCGGGTATCTGCTGGACCGTAGACAACATGCTCGTCTCACATCGCGAGCGGAGCATCCGCAACAGGTTCGTCCGGACCTGGTGCAATGAAGGCGGCGTGCCGCGCAACGATCAGGGCCAGGTGATCTTCAAGGAAGGCGACACGGACAAGATCTGGCGGAGCGACGTCTACCCTTCTCGTCCATTCCCGACGCCCACCTGGGACAACCTCAAGCAACTCCGCGACATGACCGACCTGCCGATTATCATCAAAGGTGTCCTGACCGGCGAGGACACCGAGATGTGCGTCCGCTACGGAATGTCTGCGGCCGTCGTGTCGAACCACGGTGCGCGGCAGATCGATCACACCGGTTCGACCATCGAAGCGCTTCCCGAATGCGTCCAGGCGGCGGGCGGAAAGATGCCGGTCCTCATCGACGGCGGCTTCCGGCGCGGCACGGATGTGCTGAAGGCCCTTGCGCTGGGCGCGACCGCAGTGGGCATTGCGCGGCCATATCTTTGGGGATTGACCGCTTTCGGCAGCCGCGGCGTGGCCCGCGTCCTCGAACTGATGCGCGTCGAGCTGGCGCTCGACATGGGCATGTCGGGTGTCGCCCGGATCAACGACATCGACCGCAAGCTGGTCCGCATCCGCGGCTGGAGCCCCTGAGATCATGCCCACGCGCCATCGAATGCCGGTCACGCGAAGACGGATGTTCGTCGAGTCCGCCAAGGGGCTTGCAGCGGGAAGTTCGCTGATCGCCCTTGCTTGTGGAGGGTCCGAAACAAAGACGGACAGGGATGAGGATCGGCTATCGATGACGGATACCCCGGCATGCAATTTTCAGTCTTCCTACATGACGTGGGATCTGCCGCCGCGCCCCGATCCCCGTCCGCACGCGAGGCACAACATCCCTCTGGGCAACAAGGCGCGCATCCAGTTGGACGCCCTCCTCGACGTGGTTGACGAGGCGAGCGGCGAGACCGAGCGGTTCGTATTGATTGCCGCTTGCCGCACCGAATGGGTGTACGCGGAAAGCGGGATGTTTCAACTTCCGAGCCGCGAGTACAGAAACATCTATTCCCTGACCGAAGAGCGTTCCATGGGCCGCGGGATCACGTATGGGGGTGAAGCCGCTCGCGGCAGGCCCGTGACGGACAGCTTCCGGTCGCTCGAAATCGATGTGGCGCGCTTTACCGCCTCCCGTGCTCTTGATGAGCCGGCGGCCATCAACGAGGCCACGGAAAACAACATCCCGCTCGTCGGCCGGACGGAAATCCGCAGACCCGACCGGACGTATCTGCTTGAGTATCCCATCCGGACCATGAACTTCCGTCCCGAAAATTCCTCATTCCAGGTCGACACGGGTCCGCTGCTTGCACCGGATCTCGAAAGCTCTGAGGCGAAGACGATCGATCGCCTCGAGATGGCGCACATCGCGTACAATCGTCTCGACCGGGTGGAGTTGATTCTGAGGCGGCCGACGCCGATCACTGACGATGCGGGCGGCGAGCTGGCGCGTGTCCTGCATTACTCCGAAGTAAGGGAGCACTCGGCAACAACACGGATTCTCACTGCTGAAAGCTAGGCAACGAATATGAAGGTCGACCGCCGTCGGGCGCTGTGCCGTCTGGCTCAACTCTTTGTCGCTTCACCGCTCTTGCAGAGGCAACTTCTGCAATCGCAGGGACCGCCGGCCATTGACCCGGTTCTCGATCCCGCCAACGTCTTCGACTTCGCCAAGCTCGCCAAGGAAAAGCTCGACCCCGTCGCCTGGGACTACATGGCCGAAGGCGCCAGTGACGAGGCCGCGCTGCGCGATGCCCGCAAAGCCTTCAACCGCATCATCATCCGGCCGCGCTTCCTGACCGACGTCCACAAGATCAGCATCGAAACCGAACTGTTCGGAAAAACGCTACGGCATCCGATTTTCATCGACCCCGCCGGTGGAAAAAACTGCTTCTACCCGGACGGCGAGAACGAGGTCGCCAAAGCCGCCGGCGATACCGATACGCTCATGATCACCAACGGCGGCATCGATGAAGTCGTCGCGTCCGGCAAGGGGCCGAAGAATTGGTGGCAATTCACGACCGGCGGCCAGTTCCGGACCGAGAACTCGATGCTCAACTTCGTCGAGCGCGTCGAGGATTCCGGCGCCAGCGCGATCTCGTTCACGGTCGATATCATGCATGTCTCCCATCGCGAGCGCAGCATCCACAATAAGTTCGTCCGCTCGTGGTGCAATACCGGCATCCCCCGCGACGCGCAGGGCAACCTGATCTACAAAGAAGGCGATGAGCCCTGGCGGACCGGCGGCTTCCCCTCGCGGCCCTTTCCGACCCCGACGTGGGAAACCGTCATGAAGCTTCGCGACCTTACCGACCTGCCCATCGTCATCAAGGGCATCCTAACGGCCGAAGACACGGAGATGGCCGTACGGACAGGCATGTCCGCCGTGATCGTCTCCAGTCACGGAGCCCGCCAGATGGATCATGTCGGCGGGACGATCGAGGCGCTGCCCGAGTGCGTCCAGGCGGCTGGAGGAAAAATTCCGGTGCTCATCGATGGCGGCTTCCGGCGCGGCTCCGACATCCTCAAGGCGCTTGCCTTGGGGGCGACGGCCGTGGGGATTGCACGACCCTACCTTTGGGGCCTCGCCACCTTCGGACAACGGGGCGTCGCCCGCGTCATCGAGCTGCTGCGGACGGAGCTGGCGCTTGATATGGGCATGTCCGGCGTACCGAGCATCGCGGACATTGACAGAAAACTGGTCCGCTTTCGCAACTACAGGCTCTAACCTCGGCTCGGCTAGACCGGCGGGGTCAGTTCCTTCTCGAGCGCGGTGAAGAAGCGCTTGATCATCATCTTCGAGGTCATGTTCATCAGACGCTGACCAACCGAAGCGATCGTGCCGCCGGCTTTGACATCGCCTTGGTATTCGATCTCCGTCTCGGCGCCTTCCGACTCTCGAAGCCGGAAGGAGCCCCCGCCGTTGACGAACCCTATCTTGCCCCGGCCCTGCACCGTCAGCCGATAGCTTTCAGGCGGCTGCTGGTCCTCGATCCGCACCTTGCCCTCGAAGACCCCCTTCAGGCTCGAGATCGCAAGGGCCATGTTCATGCGGTATTCATCGGGACCGACCGCCTCCAGCGATTTGCAGCCAGGCAGAGTGCGCGCCAGAACGCCGGGGTCCAGTAAAGCGTCCCACACCTTCTGGCGCCGCGCCGGGAGCTTGTAGGTTCCTTTCAGCGTCATGCGGAACCGGCGGCATCTTCCAGCGCCCGCCGGGTCTGCACGGCCGCCAAGCTCGCGCGGTAGGCTGCCGAGGCATGAATGTCGGACAGCACATCGACGCCCTCTGCGGCATGAGCCGCCGCGGCGGCGAAAGCTTCCGCGTTGGCCGGGCCGCCTTCCAGGGCTTCCTCGACGGCGGATGCCCGGTAGGGGTTCGGGCCCACGCCGGTCAGCGCGACGCGGACAAACGAGACATTGCCGTTCGACACGCCGAGCCGCACGGCGGCGCCGACGATCGCGAAACCGGAGGCCGGTTGAATCAGCGTCCGATAGGCGGTTGCCACACCCTCCTGCTCCACGGGAACGTGCACCTCGGTGAGAATCTCGCCGTCCTCGAGCGAGGTCGTCAAGGCGTCCACCAGGAACTCATCCAGAGCCACGACCCGTTCACCGGAGGCGCTCACCAACTTGACCTGCGCTTCGAGAGCCAACAACGCGGCCGGGTAATCCGCGGCCGGGTCGGCGTGCGCCACGCTGCCGCCAATCGTCCCCCGATTCCGCACCTGCACGTCGCCGATGTGACCAGCCGTCTTTGCCAGCAGCGGGCACTTCTCCGCGAGCAGATCTGATGACTCCACCTGATGATGAGTCGTCATCGCGCCGATCCGGATCGTACCGTTGTCCTCGGCGATGAAGTTGAGATCCGGAATCCGGTCGAGGTCGACCAGCCGCGCCGGTTGCGCCAGCCGGAGTTTCAACATGGGGATCAACGACTGGCCGCCGGCCAGCACCTTGGCCTCCTCATCGCCCAGCAGTTGCAGCGCTTCCGACAAAGTCTCGGGAGCAGAGTAATCGAAGCTCGCGGGAATCATGTCCGGCTCCTTTCATGGATGGCGTTCCAAATCGATTGGGATGTCATCGGGATGTCGATATGCTCGATGCCGAGCGGCGAGAGGGCGTCGACGACGGAGTTCACGAAGGCGGGCAGCGAGCCGATCGTGCCCGCCTCGCCTACTCCCTTCGTACCCAGCGGGTTTACCGGAGACGGCGTCTCGGTACGGTCTGTCTCGATCCAAGGCATATTCCGCGCCTTGGGGATGGAGTAGTCCATCAGAGTGCCGTTGAGGAGCTGACCTTCATCGTCGTAGATCACTCCCTCCTGGAAGGCCGGACCCAAACCCTGGGCGATACCGCCGTGAATCTGGCCCTCGACCAACAACGGGTTGATGATCCTGCCGCAATCGTCCACTGCGACAAATCGTTGAATATCGACCTCGCCGGTCTCCTTGTCCACTTCGGTCACGCAGATATGCGCCCCGAACGGGAACGCAAAGTTCGATGGTTCGAAGAAGCGGGTCGCCGCCAGACCGGGTTCGGTCCCCGGCGGCAACTGCCGGCACAGATGAGCCTCGAGGGCGACGTCCGCCAAGGTCAGCGTAGAATCCGTTGCTTCGGAAGAGAACACACCGCCTTCGAACGTTACGGTTTCCGCATCGACCCCCATCATGTGCGCCGCGTACTTCGTCGCCTTCGCGACGACGTCCTGAAGCGCCAGGTGCAGCGCCGAACCGCCGATCGAAATGCCGCGGCTGCCGAAGGTGCCGATGCCGTAGTGCACTTTGGCCGTGTCGCCGTGAACGACCACGATGTCGTCCATCGGAATGCCCAAGGCGTCAGCGGTCAACTGGGCAAAGGACGTTTCTTCGCCCTGGCCATGGGGCGAGATTCCCGTCATTACGGCGACTTTCCCCGTCGCCTCGACGTTAACCGATGCGCTCTCCCAGCCGCCCGCCGGTGTCGCCGGGGAAGGCCCGAAGGCGCAAATCTCGCCGTAGGTCGAGATTCCGATCCCATACAGCCGGCCTTCGGCGCGCGCGGCTTCCTGCTCGGCGCGGCGCGCCTTGTAATCGACGATGTCGAGCGCCTTGTTGAAAGCGGTGGCGTAGTCGCCGCTGTCGTACTGCAGACCCGTCGCCGAGTTGAAGGGGAAATCCGTCGAGGCGGGGAAGTTCTTGAACCGGATCTCGGCCGGGTCCATCCCGATCTCCGCGGCCAGCTTGTCGACCATCCGCTCGATGACGTATGTCGCTTCCGGACGCCCTGCGCCGCGATAGAGATCGCTCGGCGCACGGTTGGTGAACGCCCCGATCAGGTCTGCCTTGAAGCTGCGGAACTTGTACAGGCCGGGCAGCATCAGCACCGCCAGCGTAGGAATGATCGGTGTGAGCAGTTGGTGATGAGCGCCGATGTCGCACAGGATGTGGAGCTTCAGGCCCAAGAGCGTACCGTCGTTCTTCGCGGCCAGCTCCAAAGTATCCACGTGCGCCCGTCCGTGGGCGACGACCAGGATGCTTTCGCGGCGCGACTCGACCCACTTCACCGGCTGCTTGAGTTCCATGGCGACGAAAGCGGCCAATGCTTCCTCGGCCCAGACGTTGCACTTCGAGCCAAACCCGCCGCCGACTTCCGGCGCGATCACGCGCACATGGTGCTCCGGCATGTTCAACTGCAATGCAAGCTGTGTCCGCAGCAGGTGCGGAATCTGCGTAGACGAATAAATCGTGAGTTCCTGAGATCCTTCGTCGTACTCGGCCACGACGCCGCGTGTTTCTATCGGTATCGGCGCCAGCCGCGGCACGAGAATCTTTTCCTTGACGATGACGTCCGCCTGGCGGAAAGCCTCCTCGACATCCCCGCCTTCCTGGCTGAACGTAAAGGCCACGTTGTCGGGGTACTCCGGATGCACCTTGACGGCGCCTTCCTGCAGCGCCTCCTCCGGGTCGGACACCAGCTCGGTAGGCTCGTAGTCCACCTCGATCCTCTCGATCGCATCCGCAGCGATGTATTTGTCCGTCGCCACCACCGCCGCCACCGGATGGCCCACGTAGTACACCCGGTCGCCTGCCAGAATCTTGTGGTTCGGAATCCGCAGATCGGGCATCGAGCCGGCGCAAGGCACCCCTCCGACCGACTCGACGTCTTTCCCCACGTAGACCGCTTTCACGCCGGGTAGAGCGAGGGCGTCTTCGATCGAGATGCTGTTGATCCTGGCCGCCGCGTAGGGGCTCCGCAGGACCGCCGCATGCAGCATGCCGGGTCGTGTGATGTCGTCCAGATAGCACGCAGCGCCGGTAATCAGACGCGGGTCTTCGGTGCGCCGAATCCGCTCGCCAACGTGGGTCTTGAGCTTGGGTGCCGTTGTCGTTGTCGCCATGTCTTATGCCCCCGCCTTGGCCTTCGCCGCCGCTTCGACGGCGTTCACGATGTGTTGATAGCCGGTGCAACGGCAAAGATTGCCCTCGATGCCGTGCCGGATTTCGTCCTTGGTCGGACTCGGTTGATCGTTCAGTAGCTGGTCGACCGACATGATCATGCCCGGCGTGCAGAAACCGCACTGCAGTCCGTGCTCGTTCCAGAACGCTTCCTGGACGGCGTGCAGTTCGCCATTGCTCGCCATCCCCTCGATTGTCGTGATTTCCTTGCCGTCGGCCTGTACGGCCAGCACGGTGCAGGATTTTACCGTGCGGCCTTCCAGCATCACCGTGCAAGCACCGCAAACCGTCGTTTCGCAGCCGATATGCGTCCCCGTCAGTCCAAGGTCTTCGCGAAGAAAATGGACCAGCAGACGCCGAGGCTCGACCGACCTCTCGAATCGTTCATCGTTCACCGTTACCGAAATGTCCATCGCAGAGTCTCCAAAATGCGCCATTAATCATGAAACACCGGCTGCCTCATGGTCAAGCGAAATTATACGGACATCGACGCAATCCAGAGCGTTCCCCTTTTCGGCATGGGTTCGTTTTGCGTTCGCCACAGCGGAACGTGCCTGCAGGGCGACGGGAACCGCGGCTAACGGTACTCGTCTTGAAGCCCGCCGAGAACGGCTGGCGATGCGTTGAAAATGGCTCATGGGCAATATTTTTTACCGGGCAATAGTGGGCAATTCCGGGCAGGCAAGCAGTGACTGGGCAGCGGGTACGGCGGTCCGGGCGGCGGTTTCCGGTTGTGCGACCCTTGCGCAGCCATGGCAAATCGATAAAAAGGCCGTGACTCGTGACTCGTGACTCGTGTTTCGTGATTCGTGAAAAGCGTAAAATCCGTGTTGCCGTCGTGGGGGGCAGCCTCTACAGCGAGTGCCGCGCCGACGGCAAGTCGATCGTTAGCCTCACTGTCCTCATGCTAGGCAGGCCGGGGCGGAAAAAAAAGACTGAAGGGCTTCAGTACCTTTACGTACCATTTGCCGAAGGGAATTTTTTTCTTCGCCATCTGCCTGGCTCATCCGGGGAACGCCTTACACCGCGCCGACAGCAGGATGATCCGGTTCGCCGTCTCTTGTTCGACTTGAAGAGTCGCTATCCGGGGCGCGGCGACGGCAAGAGGTGCGATCGCGTTGAGCGGCAGTGGCTATGTCGTCGAGACATGCCGCGTCTGCACGCAGGCTTCTGCGTCAGGCGCTGGGATGGGCAGACCGGCCTGTCGGGGGCTTGACCTTTTCGCGCCGTCGCAGATAATCGGTTAAGGCCTCGTCCAGGGACGGCATCCGTTCGATGCCAGCGGCTTCGATCCTGGCGTTCGAGAGACCGGCGTGGCGCGGCCTCACAGCCGCCGTCTTGTACTCGCGTCGATTGGTCGGAGCGATCTCGGCTTGCAGCCCGGTCTGATCGAGAATCTTCAGCGCCCATTGATACCAGGAGATGGAGACGCTGCCGCCGAGATGGTACAGGCCGAACGGGATTTCCTTCTCGAGCGCGTCGAGCACGCGAGAGGCCAAAGCCGGCGCGTAGGTCGGCGTCGCGAAGAAATCGTCCACGACCTTCATCGGGCTGCCTTCGTGAGCCTTGCGGATCACGAGTTCGGGAAAGTTGCCGCGACGCGTATACCGCCCCGCCGGACCGAACACGCCGGCGATCCGGAAGACGTAGCGTTTGCTGCAATAGATCCGGGCATACCATTCCCCGGCGAGCTTCGAGAGTCCGTAGGCCGAGGGCGTGCTCGGCGGATCGGACTCGGTGTACGGTTCCGTCTTGGTCCCGTCAAAAACGTGGTCCGTCGAGAAATGAACGAACGTGGCGCCGGCATCGCGGCAGCCGGTCGCCAACGAGTGGACGGCGAAGCCATTGACGGCCATCGCGGCCTGCGGTTCTTTCTCGGCGAGATCGACCTGGTTGTAAGCGGCGGAGTTGATGACCCAACCCGGCTTCTGCCGTAACAGCGTTTGGCGGACGGCCGGCGCGTCGGTGATATCGAGTTGCCCGCGTCCCAAGGCGGTCACTTCGTGTCCGCGCCGGGCAAGCTCCAACACCAGTTCGGCGCCCAATTGCCCGCCGGCTCCCAAGACGATTGCCTTCACGAGACTCCCTGCTGCCGGCGGCGGTCCCCGATCCGCCGAAACAGAACGGGATTGTATCATCCGATCCCAACAGCTTCGCGCCGCAGGGTGGAGGTGAAGCAAATCGCCGGTTTTCTTCACTCGCTACGATTCACAATTGAGTCAAGTTCACGAAGCTCTCCGTTGTCCTGCGTGTCGACCTTAGGCGGAGCCTCGTTAGCCTGCATGTCTCACCACTTGACGGCTGACGCACGCGATACGACCGCCATGACTTCGTTGCGCTTGCTTGCCGAGCTCGATGTACGGTCAAGTACACCTGCGCGCGCCAAGCGGCTCGCGCCTCGTCCTGACGGCCCTCTCACCCACTTCACCTCGCCGCGTGGTGAGAAATGCAGGCTAGAATGAGGCCACCGAACGAGCCTTTATGAAGACCCTATGCGCCACACTGGATGACTTTTCTTCTGCAGGGAAGGTCGTCTCACTTGCTCTACTGCTTCTCTTGGCCTTCTGCGGCTGTTCCGGGCCAACCAAGGGACCTTACGACAGCGACCCTCTCACTCCCGAGCAGGCCGTTGACGCTTTCCAGATCGAGCCGGGCTTCCGTATCGAGATTGTCGCCACCGAACCGCAAGTCACCGACCCCGTCGACATCGCGTTCGACGAGAACGGCGATCTCTGGGTGGCCGAAATGCGCGACTATCCGTATGACCCCGCGGAGGGAGAACCACCGCGCAGCCGTATCCGTTTCCTGCAGGACCAGGATGGAGACGGCCGCTACGAAACGGCCACTGTTTTTGCGGACAACCTGCCGCAAGCCTCTACCGTTCTTCCCTGGAAAGGGGGTATTTTCGCCGCCGCCGCCCCCGACGTTTTTTATCTCAAGGACACCGATGGCGATCACAAGGCCGACATCAAGGATGTCTGGTTCACCGGTTTCGAGACGGATGTTTCGCCGGAAGCGCGGATCAACAGCCTGCGCTACGGGATCGACAACTGGATCTACGCGGCTAACGCCGGCCGGACCGGAACGATCACCTCGCCCCAACACCCCGGCAAGGACGGAGTCGTCGTGCGGGGGCACGACTTCCGGTTCCATCCGGGGACCGGCGCCTGGGAACCGGCTGCGGGTTCGGTGCAGTACGGCATGTCGTTCGACGAGTGGGGCCAGCGGTACGGCTCGCGAAACACGATCTTCCTGATTCACGCCGTCCTGCCGGCGAAATATCCTCTGCGCAACCGGTTCTTCAGTCCCGGTTCACCGATGCAGTTTCTCGTCGAGCACGACGACGAGGAGAACAAGATCCATCCCCTTACCGAGCCGCAACAATGGCGCATCGAGCGAACCCGGGCTCGTCAGAAACGCTACGACGAAACAAACCTCAATCGTGTCGAACATCTTTGGGGGCGGTTCTCGGCGGCGACCGGGGCCACAGTCTACGTCGGTGACAGCTTCCCCCCCGAGTACGCCGGGAACGTCTTTGTCGGCGAGGTGAACGGCAATCTCGTCCGCCGCAACGTTCTCACGCAGGACGGCGCGACGTTCCGCGCCCACGGCGCAGTGGACGGAGATCGGGAATTTCTGGCCGTCAAGGATTCGTGGTTCTCGCCCGCGAACTTCGTCAATGCGCCGGACGGACATCTCTATCTGGCCGACTTCTACCGCGAGTACATCGAGGAGCCTCTATCGATTCCGATGGGGCTGCAAGAGAGGCTTCAGATGGATTTCTATCGCGGCACCGATAAGGGGCGAATCTACCGCATCGTACCGCAGAATGGTCAGACGGGCCGGAGTCTCAAGTCGGGCTTGGGAGAGGCGACGACGGCCGAGCTGGCCGCGACGCTCGAACACGCCAACGGCTGGCATCGGCGGACGGCTCACCGCCTGCTGGTCGAGAAGCAGGATCAAGCCGCCGTCCCCCTCCTGAAGACGATGGCCGCCGAGAGCGAATCGCCCCAGGGGCGGCTGCACGCTCTTTGGGTGCTCGAAGGGTTGGGAGCGCTGGAGCCGGCTCTGGTGCGCCGTGCGCTCAGCGACGAGCATCCGCGCATTCGAGAAAACGCAATCAAGATGGCGGAAGCGTTTTTTCCTTCGCAACTTCCCGAATTGGCCAACGTTCTGATGGCTCGCCAGAAAGACGAAGACCCGCGCGTCCGGTTTCAATTCATCCTCACCCTCGGGTTGCTGCCGTCGAACCATCGTGCGCTGGCGCCGCTGATCGCCGAGCACGCTGAGGACAAGTGGTTCCGCAAGGCGCTGCTCAGCTCGGTCGGGAGGGGCGGGTTGAGGGTGCTGAACCGGCTGCTGACGCGGCACGCCGGTTTCTTCAACGAGCCGACAGAGGGCAAGCGTGAGTTGCTGAGGGAGCTGAGCGCGATCATCGCCGCTCACCGGAGCAGCCGCGAAATCTCTCTCTTTCTGATCACGGTCGACGGCAGCCGCCGTCTAGAAAACGCCGCCTGGCGCAGCGCGGCGCTCTCGGGACTCGCCAAGGGGTTGGCCATCGACGGGTCGCGCGGCTTTCGCATCCCCGCCGCCGAGCAAGTGATCATGAAGTTCGTCCGTTTCGCTGACCCCGAGGTGCGGGACGCAGCGCGGGAGGCGGCGCGCTACCTGCATCTACCGGAATTCGTTCGCCAATCGCGGCGAGAGGTGGCGGACGCGGAGCTGTCGATCGAAGAGCGGGTGCGGGCGGCGGAAGCCTTGCGGGCCGGGTCGTACGCGGAGGTGGCTCCGGTCTTGCGCGAGATGCTGACGAGCGTGGCGCCGCAGGCGTTGCAGTCCGCCGCGGTCGGGACTCTTGCGGAGTTCGACGAGGAGGGCGTCGCTGAGCTGTTGCTGGCCGGCTGGAGCGGTTACGGCCCTCCGGTTCGGGAGCGGATCGCTCAGGCCATGATGCGGCAGCGCGATCGAGCGGCGGCCTTTCTCGACGCGATCGAGGCCGATCGGGTGGCGGTCGAAACGGTCGACCCCGTTTCCCGAATCCGTCTGACGCAGTACCCGGACGACACGCTCCGACAACGCGCCGAGAAGCTCCTGGCGGCGCAGGTGAGCGACCGCGCCGAGGTCCTGGCCGCCTATGCGGATGTCGTGTCGCTGAAAGGAGACCTCGATCACGGCCGCGCCGTCTTCGAAGAGCATTGCGCGGAATGCCACCAGCCTCAAGGCGAGCGGGCGCGCATCGGGCCGAATCTTTCCGGCGTGAACAACAAGACGCGCGAGCAACTCATCGAGAGCATCCTTGACCCGAGCAGGGACATCCGGCCCAACTACGCCAACTACGTCGTCGTCGACAAGGTCGGCCGAATCTATGACGGATTGCTGGCCGGCGAGACCGCCGAGGCGGTGAGACTGCGCGGCGAATACGAAGATCAGACCATCCTGCGCAAGAACATCGCCGAGATGCGCACTTCGACCGTCTCGCTCATGCCGGACGGTTTGGAAGAAGACCTGAGCCCGCAGGATTTGGCCGACGTGATCGAATACATGCGCGCGGGATTGTAAGCGGCTTTGGTTTGCGGAGTCCCGTCAATGACGAACCCCGTCAAGGCCCGATCACCCTTTGCCGCAGGGCGATGACCAGCCTGCATTTCTTACCACCCGACGGTCGAAGCACCCGATACGACCGCCATGACTTCGTTGCGCTTGCTTGCCGTGCTCGACGTACGATCCAGTACGCCTGCGCGCGCCAAGCGGCTCGCGCCTCGTCCTGACGGCCCTCACACACACTTCACCTCGCCGCGTGGTAAGAAATGCAGGTCAGCGCGGTACCTTCCGCAGCACCAAGCACCCCGCCATGATGTCGTGCAGCGCCTGGCGCTTCGGGGTGAACGGCTGTATCAGGTAGCCGATCAGCAAGAGCATCAACGATAGCAATCTGCCAAAGTGGCGGCCGGTAGCTCGCAGGAAGGAAATACGGCGCCCCTGCATGTCGGTGACGACGATGCCCAGCGCCATCTTGCCCAAGGTCGCCTGGTGAGAGGAACTGACCAGCAGCGCTTCATAAAGCCAATCGACCGCTATTCCTGCCAGAAGGCCCAACAGGCCCGCGATGTCAGCGCCGGCGCCCACATGCCCGCCGGTCATGGTCCCGCCGACACCGATCACAAGACCCAGCATGGTTCCGATCACGCCCGCAACGATACAGACCACGATCGTATCCAGAATGACGGCCAGCAGCCGCTGACCGAAGTTTGCGTACCGGGTAGCCTGCCCGGACGCCGGCGCCGCAGTCGGCGGAGTGGTCACAGGGGGCACAGGAGCACTGGTTTCGCCGTGCCTCAGCGAAGCGCCGCACTGCTTGCAGAAGGCATGCGCGTCATCGTTTGGACTCCCGCATTGAGGACAGAACATCAAAGGCTCCCTTGGAACTCCGCTTCCGCGAAGAGGGTGCCATTATAGGAAACCTTCGGGGTTCACCGATGCTGTTCTAGAGTGCACACACGACACGAAGGAGATGAAGTTCATGACGAAACGGGTAGCGCCCGCAATACTTGTCCTTTTCTCGGGAACAGCGGCGCAGGGCGCGTAGCCCAACCTCGACTAACGCGGGACCTTCCGCAGCACCAAGCACCCCGCCATGATGTCGTGCAGCGCCTGGCGCTTCGGGGTGAACGGCTGAATCAGGTAGCCGATCATCAGAGTCATCCCCGACACGATCTTGCCAAAGTAGCGGCCGGTAGCTCGCAGGAAAGAAATGCGGCGCCCCTGCAGGTCGGTGACGACGATGCCCACCGCCATCTTGCCCAGGGTCGCCTGGTAAGAGGAACTGACCAGCAGTGCTTCATAAAGCCAACCCGCTACTGTTCCTGCCAGAATGCCCAACAGGTCTATGACGTCTGAGACGACGTTATCGTCGGCGCCGGTCACGACCCCTACGAGATAGGACATAGCCCCGAGCATGCCTCCGATCAAGGCCCCGACGATACCGGCCACAATCGCATCCAAAATGAAGGCCAGAAGCCGCCACCCGAAGTTTGCGTACCGGGTCGCCTGCCCCGCCGTCTGCGCAGCGGGAGGCGGAGTGGTCACCGCAGGGTCGGGCGGCGGAGCTGAGACGGGAGGTGCGGCTGCGGGGGCAGGGGTTTCGCCGCGCCTCAGCGAAGCGCCGCACTGCCTGCAGAAGGCATGCGCGTCATCGTTCGGGCTACCGCATTGAGGGCAGAACATGAAAGGCTCCCTTGGCTCGGAACAGCTCTTCCGAGCAGAGAGAGCCATTATATGGAAACCTCCGAGTCCCCGGATGCTGTGCTAGCCTGACGCCGACATGAAGGAGATGAGATTTGTGATGAAACGGGTTGCGGCAGCAATGCTTGCCGTTTTAGCGGGAACGCCGGCTCTGTGGGCGCAGGAAGCGAAGCCCAACATCGTCCTGATCGTGTCGGACGACCAGGGCTACGCCGACCTGGGCTGCTGCGGCCGGCCCGAGCTGAAGACGCCCAATCTCGACCGGCTCGCCGCCGAAGGCGTGCGGCTCACCAACTTCTACGTCACCTGGCCGGCCTGCACGCCGTCCCGAGGCAGCATCCTTACCGGACGCTATCCGCAGCGAAATGGCCTCTACGACATGATTCGCAACAACGAAGTCAACTACGGCCACCGCTTCACCGAGGAGGAATACGCCGTCTCGCCCGAGATGACCCTGGGGCTTGACGCGCGCGAGATCACCATCGCGCAGGTTCTCCGCAAAGCCGGCTACGCGACGGGCGTTTTCGGCAAGTGGGACAGCGGCCGCGCCCGGCGCTTCATGCCGTTGCAGCGCGGGTTCGACGCCTTCTTCGGATTCTCGAACACGGGCATCGACTACTTCACCCACGAGCGGTACGGCGTTCCGTCCATGTACCGCGGCAACGAGCGGGTCAAGGTCGAGGGCTACGCGACCGATCTGTTCCGGCGCGAGGCGATCGAGTTTCTGAACAGGAACCGCCACCGGCCGTTCTTCCTCTACGTGCCTTTCAACGCGCCGCACGGCGCCTCGAATCTCGAACGCGTCGGCGTGCAGGCGCCTGATGAGTATTACCGGATGTACGGCGGCCTTCCCCCCACCAGGGAGCAGCGCTACAAGGCGGCCGTGACTGCCATGGACCACGCCATCGGCAAGATTCTCGATGAACTGGACCGACACGGAGCCGCCGAGAACACGCTGGTCGTCTTTTTCAGCGACAACGGCGGTTCCGGCGTCGCGGACAATACGCCGTTGCGCGGACGCAAGGGGCGAATGTTCGAGGGAGGCCTGCGCGTGCCGTTCATCGCGCGTTGGCCGGGGCGCCTGCCGCAGGGGGAAGTCAGCGACGCTTTCCTCACTTCCCTCGAAGTCTTTCCGACATTCACCGCCGCCGCGGGAGGCCGGCTGCCCGAGGGCGTCACCTACGACGGGTTCGACATGCTTCCCGTTCTGCGGGGCGAAGCCGACTCGCAACGGACCGAGATGTTCTGGCAGCGGCGCAGCCACAAGGCGGCGCGCTACAAGAATTGGAAGTGGGTCGAGGCGGGTTCGGACGGCGGACTGTTCGATCTGACGAACGACATCGGCGAAGAGAAGGATCTGTCGGAGGCCCGCCCGGAAATCCTCGCCGACCTCAAGGCCCGCTGGCGACGCTGGCGTGAAGAAATGAACGCCGCCGAGCCCCGCGGCCCTTTCCGCGACTACTGACCTGACTGTCTCAGAGCGCCGTGGAAAGGCGCATCCTATGAGTGGCTGCGAACCTCGTCTAACAACAAACGCTTCGGTTGGTATCAGCCATACCGGATGATGGGTGCCCGATCAGATCTTAAGCCGCTGGAACAGCTACTCCCTCAACCTATAACAGGATCCGCTTCCGCCCGAAGCCCCATGTGATGAGATATTCAGTCCTTTAGGTAAGTCTTACTATGCCCCGGCTTACCGCGTGTTCCTAAGCGGCAACAGCGGGGTTGACGAGGCACCCGAGCCCCGGGACATCGATGGTCACGACGTCGCCGGGGGCCAGCGCGGCCTCCTGGGTCACGATGATCCCGGTGCCGGTCAGCAGCACGGTCGCGGCGGGGATGGAATTGCCGAGGCGAAGACACTCGACCAGTTCCTCGAATCTCCTCCGAAGTTGGGCCGTGGAGGCCTTGCCTTCGAAGGTCACATCGCCGTGGCGGCGGATGCTGCAGGTCATGTCGAGTTGATAGGGGTCGTCGATTTCGTCCGGAGTCACCAGGAACGGCCCCAGCGCGCAACACCTGTCGTAGACCTTCGACTGCGGCAGATAGAGAGGGTTCTCGCGTTCGATATCCCAAGCGGAAACGTCGTTGCCGAGAGTGTAGCCCACGATCCTGGCCCTGCTGTCGAGCACGAGAGCGAGTTCGGGCTCCGGCGCGGTGAAGGTCGAGTCCGGGCGGATGCCGACCGGTTCGTTCGGGCCGACGCAAACCCGAGCGGTGCCCTTGAAGAACAGCTCGGGACGGTGCGCCGGGTCGGACACGTAGCCGTAGGGGCCTTCGCCCGCGCCCAGCTCGCCGTCGCGGAACTCGGCGCTCGGCGCATACGAGCAGCCGCAGGCCCAGACTTCGCTCGGGGTCACCGGCATGGCGAGTTCGAGCATGACGGGGTCGACCAGCGCCAGTTCCTCGGCGAGGTCGGCCAGGCCGCGTCCTTCCTGCTCGGCCTGGCGAATGAGCGAAGCCATCGTGTGGCTGATGATCAGCCGATAGCCGTTTTGGTGAACGATGGCCGCGGAAAGCGCGCCGGTGGCTGCGATACGAACCTGGGCCAGCTTCATGACAGAGCCCCCTCTAGTAGCCGAGATAGACCGTCTTGTAGTCGGTGTAGAAGTCGAGCGCCGCCGGACCCTGCTCTTTCGGGCCGAAGCTGGAGTCCTTGGTGCCGCCGAAGGGCAACTGATACTCGACGCCCGCGCTCGGCAGATTGACGGTGACGAGACCGGCCTCGATTTGCGAGGCGTATTCGAGGATGCGTGACACGTCCTGAGTCTGGATCGAGGCCGACAGGCCGAAAGCGATGTTGTTGGCGATTCGGATGGCGTCGTCGTAGTCCTTGGCGCGCATCACGGCCAGCACCGGTCCGAAGACCTCCTCCTGGGCGATCCTCATGTTCTCGGTGACGCCGGTGAAAACGGTGGGCTCGACGAAGTAGCCTTTGTCATAGGCGCCGCCGGTCAGGCGGTTGCCGCCGCATTCGAGCCTGGCGCCTTCGTTGCGGGCGATCTCGATGTAGCCCAGGTCGGTTTCGAGCTGAGCCTGATCGATGGCGGGCCCGATCTGAACGCCGGCTTCGAGCCCGTTGCCGACCTTCAGTTTTCGGGTGGCCTCGATGAGAGCGGCTACGAACTCGTCATAGATGCCGTCCTCGACGATCACGCGGCTGGTGGCGGTGCATTTCTGGCCGGTGGAGAAGAATGCGGCGTTGACGGTGTTGCCGACAGCCTTGCCCAGAATCGCGTCGTTCAGGACGATGGTGGGGTTCTTGCCGCCCATTTCCAGTTGAATGCGCAGTCGGCGCTTCGAAGCTTTCTCGTGGAGCTGGTTGCCGATCTCACACGATCCGGTGAACGAGACCGCCTTGAGGGGAGCCGCATTGACGAGAGCGTCGCCCAACTCGCCGCCGGAACCGGCCACGAAATTGACGACGCCCTTGGGCACGCCGGCTTCATGGCAGGCCTCGATGATCCTCCAGGCGCTCAGAGGCGCGGCGGACGCGGGGTTCATGATGACGGTGTTGCCGGCGACCATCGCCGGAGCCAGCTTCCAGGCGGGTATGGCGCTCGGGAAGTTCCACGGGGTGATCAGACCGACGACCCCGAGAGGTTTCCGGAAGGCGTACATGAAGACACGGTCGCGTTCGGAGGGAACCATGTGGCCGGGGATGCGCGATCCTTCGCTGCCGAAATAGCGGAAGATGTTGATCGAGCGCATCGTCTCGCCCTTGGCCTCGGGCAGGGTCTTGCCTTCCTCGCGCGTCATCTCCTCACCAAGCTGGTCGAGCTTGCTCTCGAGAATATCGGCGATCTTGAAGAGGTACCTGCCTCGGGCGGGTCCGGGCAGCGCCGCCCAGCCGGCGAACGCTTCTTGCGCCGCCGCCGCGGCGTTGGCGATGTCGCCGGGGCTGCCTTTGGGAAAGACGGCAACCAAGTCGTCGGTATCGGCCGGATTACGGACTTCGAAGGTCCGGTCGGAGGTGACCCACTCGCCGTTGATGTAGTTTGAGTACGTTTTCGCTTCGCTCATCGGTGTCTCCAGGAAACGTGGCGGACAAAGGCTGGCCTGCACGCCTTGTTGACGTCCTCGGCTTCGAATGGGGGAGGGCCGAAATCCGCCGCCAGGGTACGGCTTTCGCCGCAGAGCAGAAATATCTTTTTTACTACAGTCGGGCGCCTATGCCCATCTTCCCATCATCGCATGTCTCGCTTGCGACCGGCTCCAGCAGGTTTAGAATGGGTGTGTGAAATCCGTACCTCTCACACGAACAGGAGAGACGAAATCATGGGCATCCCTTATAAAGACCTCAAGAATACCTCCAACGATGAGCTGGTGAAGCTCCACGACCTTGACGCCGAATCGTCGCAGGCCGGAACGAACTATTACCTGGAGGAACTGCGACATCGGGAGCTTGTCGGAGAAATGCAAGTGATCGGCATGCGCTTGAAGGCGATGGTCGGGCAGCTATCCGACATTGCGGAGAAGCTGGATCCCTCGGATTGAACGCTTTCCTCGACAATTAGGCCCCCTATGCCCATGTTTCCGTCAGCGCATGTCTCGCTCGTGACCGGCTCCAGCACGGGGATTGGAGCGGCGGCGGCGCTGGATCTGGCGCGGGAAGGCTCCCGCGTCGCCGTCCACTACAACACCAGTTCGGATGCCGCCCATGAAGTGGCGGGAAAGATCGAGGCCGCAGGCGGAACGGCCGTGGTCTATCAGGGAGATCTGTCGACCGCGGAGGGCGCGCGCAAGCTGGTGTCGGACGTACAGGCCGGGTGCGGCCGCATCGATTGTCTGGTCAACAACGCGGGTTCGCTCGTCGCCCGAAAGCTGCTGCTCGACATCAGCGATGAATTGTGGCGGCAGGGGATGGACGTGAACCTGAACAGCGCCTTCTGGGTAACGAAGCCGGTGGCGGCGCACATGATCGAGCGGGGCTCCGGCACGATCATCAATATCAGCTCGATCGCGGCGCGCAACGGCGGCGGTCTCGGCGCCATGCCCTACGCGGCGGCGAAGGCGGCGATGACCTGCATGACGAAGGGGCTGGCCAAGGAGCTGATCGGCCACGGCATCCGCGTGAACGCCGTACACCCGGGCGTGATCCTGACGCCGTTCCACGAGCGATTCAGCAGCGAAGAGCGGATGAACGCGATGGTATCGACCATCCCGCAAGGCAGGGCCGGCGAGTCCGGGGAGGTCGCCGGGATGATCACGTTCCTCGCCAGCGACCGGTCGAGCCACATCGTGGGCGAGACGATCGAGATCAACGGCGGGATGTTGATGGATTAGCCTGCATTTCTCACCACCCGACGGTCGAAGCACGCCATACGACCGCCATGACTTCGTTGCGCTTGCTTGCCGTGCTCAACGTACGGTTCGAGTACGCCTGCGCGCGCCAAGCGGCGCGCGCCTCGTCCTGACGGCTCTCTCACGCACTTCGCCTCGCCACGGGGTGAGAAATGCAGGCTGGCCCGCGGTTTCCCGGAACCCCTTTTCGCAATCCTCAGGCCGCCGAACGAGCGCTCTCTCAGCACGTAACTTCAGAGTTCCCCCGGCGGGTTGTCGTCCTCACTGGAAAGGGTTTGCGCCCGCCGAGTCAGCGGAAGTGGTGCCAGAGGACGAGCACGGCGCAGGCGACGATCCCGGTCGCCACGGCCATGCGGCGTTCGGCGCCGGGGTCGAGGTCCCGTTCGGCGGCCCAATCGAGCGTCAGGCCGGCGATGCGCGCCAGCACAGGCTTTTCTCCGATTGAACTGACCGCAATCATCAGCGCCACGCAGCCGAAGAAAACCATCACGCTGAAGTTGAGAAAGCTGAAGTCCACGATCACCATCAAGGGACCGAGGTCGTAGCCCATCGCCTTGTGCAGGATGTCGAGAACAAAGCGCGAGGCGCCCGCAAGCCCGCCGACGAGCAGGGTCGTCAACGCCGCCCGCGCCGTGGCGCCCTTCCAGAGAATGCCCGTGAGGAAGGTAGCGGTGATCGGCGCGCCCACGTAAGCCTGAACGCTCTGCAGGTATTGATAGATCTCATCGTCCAGATAGCGGATGAAGGGGATCCAGGCGATGCTGAGTCCGACGATGACAGCCGTGCTGAGCCGCCCCACCCACACGAGGCGCCGCTCACCCGCTTCCGGGTGGAGCTTGCGGTAGACGTCCATCGTGAGCAGCGTCGAGCAGGAGTTGAACACCGAGCTCAGCGACGACATCAGCGCCGCCAGCAGCGCAGCCACCATCAACCCGGTCAAGCCCGGCGGCAGCAGCCGTTGGACGAGCAGCGGGTAGGCGTTGTCGCCCGTAACGTCGTACGGCCACAGCGCCCGCGCGATCAGGCCCGGCAGCACGAGGATGAACACCGGCAGGATCTTGAGAGCCGCGGCGAAGATCGTGCCCGTCCGCGCGTCGGTCACGCTTCTCGCGCTGAGCGCCTTCTGGACAATGACCTGGTCGGTGCACCAGTACCAGATCCCCAGAATGAGCGTGCCCACCGTCGTGCCCAGCCAGGGAAAGTCCGGATGGTCGAGCGGTTTGATCATGTGGAAGAAGTCCGGGGGCAATGCTTCCCGGAGTCCCGCGAACCCGCCGACGGCGCCCAGGCCCAGAAACGTGAGCAGCGCGGCCCCGCCGATCAGGATGAAGGCCTGGAACAGATCGGTGTAGATGACCGCCGAGAGTCCGCCGGTCACGGTGTAGACACCCGTGACGATCACCAGCAGAATGGCGGACGTCATGTAGTCCCAACCGAAGATCTCGCGAATGAGAATGCCGCCCGCGAACAGCGCGACGGAGATCTTCGTGAAGATGTACGCGACGAGCGACACCCCCGTCAGGTACCAGCGGGCGCCGGGGCTGAAACGGCGCTCGAGAAACTCCGGCATCGTAAACACACGGCTGCGTAGATACTGCGGGATGAAGATCCACCCCAGGGCAATGAGGCAGAAACTCGCCGACCACTCGTAGCAACCGACGGCCAAGCCGCTGGATGCGCCGGTGCCGGCCAATCCGATGAAGTGCTCGCTTCCGATATTCGTCGAGAACAGCGTCGCGCCCACCGCGAACCAGCCGACGTGCTTGCCCGCCAGGAAGTACTCGGTCGTCGTCGTCTTGCGGCGCGAATGGTAGAACCCGATGCCGAGAACCGCTGCGAAATACAGGGCGATGATGATCGTGCCGGTCAAGACGCACGCTCCTCCGGGACCTGTGGCATCTCGACCTCGGTTACGTGTGTGACGCGCCGCATGACCGCCGGGAAGAATTCCGCGAAATCCGCGGCGAGCCCGTCATAGTGAAGCGCGAGTTGGGATACGCCGCTCCCAAGCGGATTTGCCCGCGACACGCGGCGGCTGATGCGCTTCAACTGTCGGTCGATGCCGTCTTGGGTCACACAGGAGCCGAGCCAATCCTCACGAATCATGCGCGGCAGTGCGTTTTTCAATCGCGGCGGCGGATCGAGCGGCGGGTTTGCAAGCATTCGATAAGTGCGGCGCACGAAAGAGGACAGGTCTTCACGCGGCCGGTAGCGGCGCCAGTCACGAGCCAGGAAGTGGTCGTAGAAGACATCAACGAGCACACCGCCATAGCGGCGATAGGGCGGGGGAAGCCTGCGGCGGCTGCGCCCGAAGACGGGATGCGCGTCCGTGAAGCTGTCGATGGTGCGGTGGAGTCGAATCCCCCGCTGAATAGAGGGCGGATAACCGGTCGCGTCGACTCCCTTCAGAAAGTCGCCCATCAGATTCCCGAGCATCACTTCGGGATCGTCGCCGGACAAGGAAAGGTGAGCCAGGAAGTTCACTGAGGGATCAGCGCCAACGGCCTGCGACCGGCAACTCACATAGCAATTCTCATAATAGTCACGTATGATCCTGTGAAGTCACTCTGATTATAGGTGGGCGTTACCTTGGCCGGGCTGATCCTGACCAGGAGTCGCGGGCTGCGGCAGGACATGGCGCAGATGGAATCGCGCCTGGATAAGAGGATCAGCGGGCTGGAGTCCCAGATTGGTGAACTCCGCGAGCGCATGGCGCATCTTGAAGGGCTGCTGGAAGGGTCGCGCGACGCCAGCGGCCGACGGGCCAAGCCCAGCCAGGGTTGGGGTTGGACGGTCGCGGCAAGAGGAATAACGTTCCCGGGGAAACGTGGAAGTTAAGGCAGGCGGCATGCAAATCAAACGCAGCATTCAGCACCCCATTCGGGAATTCGTCGACATGGACCACCGGTGGCGCGGTCCTGATGCCGGGCTCATCTGGTGTTGGGAACTCGGGAGGCAAAAAGCCGACAAAGAGCCCGAATTGGCCAAAAGTGTTAGAGAAGGAGTTTTGGTGCCGCTCACTTGGAAGGGTGGCGTCGCCAAAGGCACAAAAATCAAGAAAAAGAGAGGCTCTCTTTTTTACTTGGCAGAATGGCAAGGTCTTGCAGGCAAAGATCTTGACATCGACACCGACGACGACACTCGCTTGGTTTGTTCAGCTACAGGGGTAGAAGTCACCTATTCGCGAAAACTGGACTGACTCCGTTCGTTCGGCGGGTTCGGTAGATCAACACCTATAAGTTTGGAAAAGTCGCTTTCCGAAAGGATCTGAATGTCCATACCCTTTTCGATCAGTGCTTCAGCCTTCCGATGTTTGCTGCTTTTTTTGTAGCCGTTCAACTTTTTCCTGTCCTGTGTACCAACCACCAGAATGGAGACTTTCTTGGTGACGTTGGGGACCACGTTGCATCCGGTAGTTGCGGCCAGATCGGACGCTTCCCGTCGTGGGATACCAAGTGCGCCCGTGAATACTATTGTTTCACCGTATAGGGCTCCCTCCACGTTTCCCTCTCGTCTTGCCGTCGGCGTAGATCCAATGGGGCGATCAACTCGCTGCAGCCATCCTTCGATGTCTGTCTCGGAGACCGCACATGCGTGAAGCACAATTTCTGCGGCTGCTCTGGCGTCTTCCAGCGCGTCGTGATGCTGGAATGAAATGCTGAGATTCTTCGCAATATTCTTGAGGCCCCAGCCCTGGCGTCCGTAGATGTCGGGCCATGCGCGACGGGCGATTCTGGCGCTATCGAGCCAAGTAACCTGAAGCTGTTCGAGGTCGTACCGCGTCATGGCGCGTTCGAACGCGACACGATCAAACGAAGTATGGCTTACCAGAACCGATTCACGCAGACGATGCCGTAACTCATCGCGTACTTCGGGAAGAGTGGGGCTGTTTCTGACGTCATTCTCGTCAATCCCGTGGATTGAGACATTCCACGGATCGAACCAGTCCTCCGGGTTAATCAAAGTTTGCCACTGATCTTCGATTTCACCATCCCGAACGTGAACAATGCCGATCTGGCAGATGCTCGCACGATCGGCGTTGGCGGTTTCCACGTCGATTGAATTGAACGTCAGCATACCCAGTATTAGACCCGTATTGTAGCGC
This sequence comes from Bryobacterales bacterium, assembly GCA_026713545.1. Taxonomy (GTDB): domain Bacteria; phylum Acidobacteriota; class Terriglobia; order Bryobacterales; family UBA6623; genus JAPPLB01. The sequence continues at coordinate 41,016 of JAPOOG010000150.1, read as the reverse complement.
CCCTGGTTTCCTGGGCAGTTCTTTTTTTGAGTGTTGAAGAAGCGTTCTGCTGGGCCTAGGTTTCGGTGATTTGGGGTGCAGTACGGATGTCCCTGTCCTGTCCGGGAACACGAGAGAATGAGAAGCCATGAGGCGTTAATGAGACGGATTGGTTCCGATCGGTGAAGTTGTCGTGTTCGTCGCCGGTCCCGTGGAAATGTGGAAAGCCTGTGGGTTTTCCAAGTGCGGGGGGAATCCGCGTCGTCCACGGATTTCCACGGCACGGCATTTCCACGGGCCTTCTCCCTCGTCGGCGCTCGATCGTGCCGTCGCCTACGTTACCGAGGCCTTCGCCGTCCCTTGATCCAGGTAACGCGCCCAGTCTTCCATCAGCCGCCGCCGGTTCGTCGATCCTGGCTAGGTTGGTCATCACCTCGCCGATGATTTCGAACTGACGCTCCACAGCCGACCTCAGCATGGGGTCGCCTGCATAGTCCCCAAACGTCTTGCCGCTCGCGAACTCTCTCAGCAGATCGGTGGCGCGCTGGATATCGTACAGGTACTTCCGAGCTTCAAGCCTCATAGACGGGCGTTCTCGTCCGCTCCACCGATTGCAGGAAGTAGGGATTCCTGATGGCAGACTCCACCACCAGGTCCACGGGCCGACCGAAAAGCCGTCCGAGAGCTTCCAGCAGGCCGAAGTAGGCGTCCGCATAGGCGTCGAGAGCCGCGGGTTGAAACTCGACCAGGAAGTCAAGGTCGCTCTCTTCCGGATCGTACGGGCCGGTTGCGGCGGACCCGAACAGGTCGAGCCGCCGGACCCCGTACTGGAGGCAGAGACGCTTCAGTTCGTCGGCCCTCTCCTCGATGACAGGAATCATCCCGCCTCCTCCCGGTTCACGCCAAATCCCGGCCGAGCGTCGAAGCTAGCAGCCCCTGGCAAAAGTCACGCGGGCGGCGTTACGCGCCCCGGCGCCGATGACGTAACGCCTGGCTGTTCCAAAAACGTGGCGCCTCGCTCTCTGCGCAGCCGAGCGGAAGGGGCGCGTAACCCTTTGGGCGACGGACATTTGCGCTCGTCGGCTTTGTCGTTCGTCAGAGGAGATCACCCGGATCGCCATCCTCCTCACTTCTCGCCGAGCGACCGCAGGAGCCCGCCGCGCCTTCCACGGGACTTTTGCCACGGGCTGCTAAGCCAACAATTCCCGAACGACCCGGCCGTGCACGTCGGTCAGGCGCATGTCGCGTCCGCCGTGGAAGTACGTCAGCAGCGTGTGGTCGAGGCCCATCAGGTGGAGGATGGTCGCGTGCAGGTCGTGGACGTGGACCGTGTTCTCGACGGCCTTGTAGCCGAAGTCGTCGGTGGCGCCGACGGCCTGGCCGCCCTTGACGCCGCCGCCGGCGATCCAGGTGGAGAAGCCGCGGGGGCTGTGGTCGCGGCCGAGGGTGTTCTGGCTGGTGGGAGTGCGGCCGAACTCGCCGGCCCAGACGACGAGGGTGTCTTCCAGAAGGCCGCGGCTGTGCAGGTCGCTGAGCAGGCCGGCCATCGGCAGGTCGGTTTCGGCGCAGTGGAGCTCGTGGTTGCTGTCGACATCGCCATGGGCGTCCCAGGTGTCGTCGCCGTGGCCTCCTCCCGAGTAGACCTGCACGAAGCGGACGCCGCGTTCGACCAGGCGGCGGGCGATGAGGCAGTTGCGGCCGAACTTCTCCGTCACCTTCCGGTCAAGGCCGTAGAGGTTCTTCGTCGCCTGGGTTTCGCTCGAGAGATCGACGGCCTCGGGCGCCGACTGCTGCATGCGGAAGGCCAGCTCGTAGCTGGCGATGCGCGCCTCGAGTTCGTCGCTTTCCGGACCGGCTGCGCCGCCGGGAAGGTCGTCGAACTTCGACAACAGATCGAGCTGTTGCCGCTGTTGCTCCCGCGAAACGCCTTCGGGGGGCTCGAGATGGAGAATCGGGTCGCCCGTGGAGCGGAACTGCGTTCCCTGGTACGTCGCCGGCATGAAGCCCGAGGACCAGTTCGGAGGACCCGAGATGGGACCGCCGCGGTGATCGAGCAGAACGACGTAGGCCGGCAGGTCCTGGTTCTCGGTGCCGAGGCCGTAGGTCACCCACGAGCCGACGCTCGGGTGGCCCTGCCGTATGAAACCGGTGTTCATCTGAAGCAGCCCGGAGCCGTGCGCGAAGCTGTCGGCGTAGGTGCCGCGGATGACCGCGATGTCATCGATTTTGCTTGCAACGTTGGGATAGAGATCGGAGACCTCGATGCCCGACTCGCCGTACTTCTTGAACGTCCGCGTCGAGCCGAGCAGTCCGCCGAGGCGGCTGCGGCGCATCGCGAGCAGCGGGTCGGCATCGAAGTCCGGCATCGGCTCGCCGTGCCGCCGGTTCAACTCGGGCTTGGGGTCGAACGTATCGACCTGACTGCCCCCGCCATACATGAACAGGAAAATGCAGCGCTTGGCCCTGGCCTCGAAGTGGGGCTGTTTGGGCGCGAGCGGCGAGGCGGCCTCCGCGCCGCCGGCCGTTCTGCTCGCGGCGCGCGCTTGCGCGCCGAAGAAACCGTCCTGGGCCAGCAGATAGGTGAGGGCCGTGCCGGCGAAGCCTCCGCCGGCCTGCCACAGGAACTCGCGGCGGGTTTCACCGCACGCCAAGCGCGTCGCGCGTCGCCCGGCCTTGGGTTTGAACGGTATCGCCACGGCTTCCGCTGTTAGTTTAACTCAGATAGAAGAACTCGTTCATGTTCAACAGCACCAGGCAGAAGGCTTGGAGCGCGCGAAGATTCGCTTCCGCCTGCGCGTCCGGGGCGGAGGTTTCAGCCATGACTTGCAAGGCCTGCTTCTCGAGGAAACGGAGCGCTTCTTGTTGTTGGTCGGCGGTCGGCGGTCGGTTCAGAGCAAGCTGAAACGCCAGGCGGACCTGCGAGGGTCGATCGGTTCCCGCTTCCCGCAGCAGCCGCCCGGCCAGCCGTTCGGCTTGGGCGTGCGTGAAATCGCCATTCAGGAACGTCAACGCCTGAGGACCGGTGATCGAGACGCGGCGGTGCTCGCAACTCGACGTGGTGTCGGGCGAGTCGAGCATTTCCAGTTCCGGGACGGCCACGCTGCGCTTGATGAAGATATAGACGCTGCGGCGGTCCGCTTCGGCGGCCTCGGATGTTTCCCAGCCCAACCCCGGACGCGACTGGCCATCGAGGACGGCCTGCGGCAGCTCGGGAAAGATGCTCGGCCCTCCCCGCTTGGTGTTCAAGCTGCCGCTGATGGCGAGCATGGAATCGCGCACGGCTTCGGCTTCGAGCCGCCGCGGTTGCCAGCGCCAGACGAGGCGCTTGTTCATGCTCCTGGCGGCAGCGGCCTCGTCCCACTGCGACGACAGGCGGAAGGCCGCGGACTTGGCGATCAGCCGGTGCAGGTGCTTGAGGCTCCAACCGGATTGCCTCAGCTCCGTCGCAAGGTAGTCGAGCAGCTCGGGATCGCTGGGCCGCTCGCCGGCCACGCCGAAGTCGTTTTCCGAGGCGACCAGGCCCTCCCCGAAATACCACTGCCAGATCCGGTTGACGATCACCCGGGCGACCAGCGGATTCCCGGGGGCCGTCATCCAGCGCGCCAGCGCCAGGCGCCGCCCCGTGGAATACATCGGGCGTTCATCGGGGTCGAGCGGGACGCGCCCCAGGACCGCCGGCGTCGACGGAAATACGACATCGGCGGGCTGGGTGGTGTCGCCGCGCGCAAACAGGCGCGTAACGGGCGGGATCGAGGTGTCTTCGAACCAGATGTAGGCCCGCGGCGGCTCGGCCGGCCGCGAGGCTTCGATGGCCTCGACCCGCTGGTTCCACTCGCCGAGCTTGGCCGCTTCTTCGCCGCTGGCTTCCCGCAAAATGGCGGTGTCGAGCTGCGTTTCGAACTTCTCGACCAACTCCTTCTGGCGGTCCGAGCGCTGCTTTTCGTCCTTCCGGAAAGCGAGCACGGTTTCCGCATGGTTGAGGAAGCTCAGATCTTCCGGGCCGCCGGGGGCTTTCTCGAACAGCCGGTCGAGAATCGCCTGCCGCGTTTTGCCGATGTCTCTCTTGAGCCGCCCGACGGCCTGATCCGCCTTTTCCATGGCGGTGCGGTAAGCCGCCAATTCCCCTTCGGCGCCGACCAGGCGATCGAGATCCCTGCGCTTGTCCTGGGGTCGCTTGAGGGGTTCGAAGACCGCCAGCAAACGGTAGTAGTCCTTTTGCGAGAACGGCTCGAACTTGTGGTCGTGGCAGCGCGCGCAGCGAATGGTCAGGCCCAGGAAGGTCGTGGAAGCGACCCCGAGCACGTCGTCAAGCTGATCGTAGCGGTCGACCCGGGGGTCGGCCGGTTCATCGTCCCAGGTGCCGAGGCGCAGAAAGGTGGTGGCGATCTGCGACTCGGCATCGGCGCCTTCGAGTTCGTCGCCCGCCAACTGCTCGGTGAGGAAACGGTCGAACGGCTTGTCCTTCTGGAAGGCCTCGATCACGTAATCCCGATAGCGCCAGGCGTGCGGTTTCGCTCCGTCGCGCTCGTAACCGTTGGATTCGGCGTAGCGAACGACATCGAGCCAATGACGGGCCCAACGCTCTCCGTACGCCGGGCGGTCGAGCAGATCGTCGATGAGCCGATCGTAGGCCTCGGGCGATTCGTCGGCCAGAAAGGCTTCCGCTTCAGCGGGAGTCGGAGGCAGGCCGGTCAGGATGAAGTGGGCGCGGCGGAGCCACGTGCGGCGGTCGGCGGGCGGCGCGGGTGTAATGCCGTTCTGTTCCAAAGCCGACTTGATGAAGGCATCGACCGGAGTTTTCGCCCACCCTTTTTCGGCGGGTTCGGGCACGGCAGGCCTCTCGGGCGGCGTGAAGGCCCAATGCGCGATACGGGGCCGGGCCGGTTCGGGCGCGGCGGATGCGGCGGGCTGCGCTTCGGAGGCCGGCGGAACCGGCGCCAGCCCGTGTTCGATCCATCCCCTGATCACGACGGCCTCATCCGCGCTCACCTTCTCTTCGCCCAGAGGCATCGACTGATCGATGATGCGCCGGTAGAGCAGACTGGCGTCGGGCGAACCGGCGGTGACGGCGGGGCCCTTCGAGCCGCCCTTGACGATCGATTCCGGCGTGCGGAGATCAAGCTCGCCCATCCGCATCTCGCCCGCATGGCAGGCAAAGCAGCGCCGCGCCAGGATGGGGCGGACGTCTTCGGCGAAGTCGGGAGCGGCGGCGGCGGAAACCGCGGACGCCGCCGACATCAGGATCACGGCGGGAACCGATCGCATGCCGTATTGATTATGCAACAGCGGACGGCGGAGCGGAAGAGCCGGAACAGCTCCGTGGGCTGCCCGCAATCCCCGCTCTGTGGAGGCCAGAGGACCGGCAAGCCGCGGTCGACGGCCTTGAAGCGCGTTAATCGAGGTTCTCGAACAGGAACACTCCGCCCTTACCGGCCACGACGATGTCGAGGTCCCCGTCGGCATCCACGTCGACGACCGGGATCTGCATCCCGCCGCCCACTCGCCCCCCGTAGTGGATGATGTGCCTCACCCACTGCGAGCCGGAGAGGGTCTGTTCATACCAGTACAGCCCCAACGCCTCGCGCCCTCCCGCGTCATGCCCGTTGTGGGCGAAGAGCCGCTTGCCCGTCACGAGTTCCGGACGGCTGTCGCCGGTAAGATCGATCATCGTCAAGGCGTGCGCCTGCGACCAGGCGTCATCGATCAGGCGCTTCGTCCAACGCGCTCCCGCGCTGCCGGGCGCGGATTGCTCCAACCAGAAGATGCCGTAGTCGTGCGCCATCGACGTCACGATGTCGTTGAGGCCGTCCCCATTGACGTCGTGAACGAACAGGAACCCTGCATGCCCCTCGGTATCGTATTCGGGGCGGTGCTCCCAGCGGCCCGCGCGCGGGTCCGAGGGTGCTTTGAGCCAACCTTTCGGGGTCAGGATGTCGTTGCGTCCGTCCCCATCGATGTCGCCCGCGCCGATGCCGTGCCCGAAACTGCGCTCATCGACTTCGTGCTTGAGCCAGGAAGCCGCGCTCCCTTCTTCCACGACTTCGTACCACGCCGTCCCGTTGTCCCTGCCGCCGAACTGCGGCAGGACTTCCATGGCGTTCCCGTCGTTGTCGATGTCGACGAGAAAAGCGAACTCCACGGGCGCTCCGGAATCGATGACGGACTCCTTCCACTCGGCTTGGGGCTTGCCCGGATTGCGAAACCATGCCATCTTCCGGCTCATGTAGCTGACACTGACGATGTCCGTCTTGCCGTCGCGGTCCACGTCCAGCGGCAAGTCGCTGAATACGTCGATATAGTTGTTCAGCGTCGGAAAGCGCCGGAAGCGGTGCTTGCGCCAGGAAGGCGCCTCGTACCAGTTCTCTCCCGAGATGACGTCGAGCCGGCCGTCGCCGTTCAGGTCCGCCACGGCGCACGTTTCATTGCGGCCGAGGTCGAGAGTGTGCTTTCGAAAGGGGATTTCGTCCGATACCTGTCCGCGGGTAGGAACGATGCCGAGGCAAAACAGGAGCAGGACGGCCGCTCCCCGCTGAAAGAAGGTCAAGCCGGCCGGATCACGCATGCAGATCTTGCGGGCCGCCGAGCGGGAACCCAGGCCCGGCCCGCGCCGAAAGCAGCCTCTCCAAGAACGGGAGCGTAGCAGACTCCGCGGCGCTGCGTACAGCCGGCGGCGCTTTCCCGCCGCCGGACGGCCGTACTACGAAATAGGTCCCCATGGCTTCGCCGCTCTTGCCTGGCATGCTCCCTGCCGGTCAGTCGCCGCTCCGCAAGCCAAGCGGCTCGTCTCGTCCCGGCGGCCCTCTCCACGCTCCCCCTCGCTACATGGTGAGAAATGCAGGCTAGAATAGGCTGGATCTCGTAATCGAAGACGGGATCGATTCCAACACGGAGGGACAGCGTTTCGGTGCAGCCACACTTCATTCGCATTCGCAGCCGCATCATCAACTTGGCGGCGGTTTCCTATTTCCGCTTGTATGACGAGTCGGACCGCATTGACATCCGCCTGCTGGGCCCCTCCGTGGACGTCGCGCTGACGGTGAGCGTCCAGGGCGAGGAGGCCGCGCCGGTTCGAGAGTTCCTGGCGCGGTCCGGCCTCGTAGAGGATCTCCGGCCCGCGGCCTGACGCAGGGGGAAACCGTCAGCCCGGACGGCGCAGCCGTCCGCGGCGTGCTACCCGATCGTGGCGCACACCGCCCGCCCGACCTCTTCTGTTGTCGCCGCGGTCCCCGCCGGCTTCAAATCGGAGGTGAGGGGACCGTTCCGAAGGACCGTCTGCACGGCGGCATCAATCGCGGCGGCTTCCTCCTTGAGCCCGAAGCTGTAGTTCAGCATCGCCGCGGCGGAACCGATCGCCGCCAGCGGATTCGCCTTGTCCTGCCCGGCGATGTCGGGCGCCGACCCGTGCACGGGTTCATAGAGGCCGCGCCAGACGCCGTTCGGCAACCGGTCGCCGATCGATGCCGACGGCAACATGCCGATCGAGCCCGCCAGCACCGCGCCTTCGTCACTGAGAATGTCGCCGAACAGATTCTCGGTCACCACGACGTCGAAGCGTGTGGGATTGAGCACGAGCTGCATCGCGCAGTTGTCGACCAGCACGTGATCCAGCTCCACGCCGGGATAGTCCTTCGCAACCGTCATGACGATCTCCCGCCACATCTGCGAGTTTTCGAGAACGTTGGCCTTGTCCACGGAAGTCAGCTTCTTGCGGCGCTTGAGCGCCAGCTCGAAGGCCATTCTCACAACGCGCTCTACTTCCGACTCTCGATAGACCATCGAGTTCGTCGCGACGCGCTCGCCGGGTTGGCCGCTGATCCCTCTCGGGGCGCCGAAGTAGAGGCCCGCCGTCAATTCGCGGACGATCAGCAGATCGGTCCCCCGCACGATGTCGTCCTTCAGCGGCGAGGAGCCCAGCAACGTGTCGTACGCAACGATCGGCCGCAGGTTCGCAAACACGTCCAGCGTCTTGCGGAGCCGCAGCAAACCCTTCTCGGGCCGCTTCTCCGGCGCGATGTTGTCGAACTCCGGCAGACCCACCGCGCCAAGCAGCGTGGCGTCGGTTTCCAGAGCAAGCCGGCGGGTCTCCTCCGGAAAGGAGACACCCGTCTCGTGAATGGCGGTCCCGCCGAGAAGCCCTTCTTGCAGGCGCAGCTCGTGATTCCATTTCGCAGCGGCGTGTTCGAGGACTCGGACCGCCTCGCGAGTGACTTCGGGACCGATGCCGTCGCCCGGCAGAACAAGAATGTTGAGTTTCATGGTAGGGAGCTACTGCTTTCTTTCAGGCCGAGGGTCACTCCAGCGATGACGGCCTGGCTGAGTCGGGGCCTGAATCGATCAGGCGCTGGTGGCGAACACTTCCGCCGGCTGCTGAACGGCCTTCTTCCTGATCTGGAACTGCTCGACGAGAGCGGCGATGTCGTCGTTCGTCAGTCCCTTGCGGTTGTCGGCAAGAGCGGTGAACGCCTCGTAGAGCCGGTTGAGTTGATCGCGGGAAGGCTCTTCATATCCCAGGTCCTTCACCCGCTCATGCAGAGCATGACGCCCGCTGTGCTTGCCCAGCACCAGGTTCGTAGCCGGAACGCCCACCATCTCCGGCTGCATGATCTCGTAGCACAGCGGGTTCTTGAGGTACCCGTCCTGGTGGATGCCCGCCTCGTGCGCGAACGCGTTCGCGCCGACGATCGCCTTGTTCGGCTGCGGGCCGAACGCAATCTGCCGCGCCAGCAATTGGCTGGTCGGATAGAGGTACTCAGGGCGAATGTTCGTGTAGTACGGCACGCGGTCCGACCGCACCTTCATGATCATCACGCACTCCTCGAGCGAGCAGTTGCCGGCCCTTTCGCCGATGCCGTTGATGGTGCATTCGATCTGCCGCGCTCCGACCATCACCGCCGCCAGGGCATTGGCGGCCGCCAGGCCCAGGTCGTTGTGGGTGTGAACGCTCACGATGGCGCGGTCCCCCACCGCTTCCACGACTCGTCCGATCATCTCCGCGTATTCCTCGGGCACCATGAATCCGACCGTGTCGGGGATGTTGATCGTCGTCGCGCCGGCATCCACCGCGGCCTTCGAGATGCGGCAGAGATATTCCAGGTTCGTGCGGCTGCCGTCTTCGGCCGAGAACTCGACGTCGTCGACGTGCCGCCTGGCCTGCTCGACGCCCTTGACGGCCGCTTCGAGCACTTCCTCCTCGGTCATGTGAAGCTTGTACTTGAGGTGGATTTCGCTCGTCGCGATAAAGCAGTGCAGCCGCGGGTTCTTCGCCTTGTCGAGCGCGTCGAGGGCGCGGTCGATATCCCGCGGAACCGTCCTGGCCAGCGCCGCAACCCGCGTCTCCGGGAATTCGCGCGAAACCGCCCGCACCGCCTCGTAATCGCCAACGGAAGCGATCGGAAAGCCTGCCTCGAGCAGGTCAACGCCCATCTCGACGAGGTTCTTCGCCACTTCGAGCTTCTCCGGGGTGGTCATGCTGCACCCGGGAGACTGCTCGCCGTCACGCAGGGTCGTGTCGAAGATATAGACTCGTTCGGACATGGACTGCTTCCCTCTCGCTCATCAGTAAAGCAGCCGTCCGGTCATAATGCAAGTTAATAATTTTCCCTGACACTATATACAGAAGTGATATGATAACAGGGACTTATGGCTGTGCAATGTTTCATTACCATTGAGCCGGCCCTTTGAGTCACGCCATGGACCTTCAATTGCTCGGCGCATTCAAGGCGGTCGTCGAGGAGGGCAGCTTCTCCGCCGCCGGACAGCGCCTGCGGCGAACGCAGCCGGCCGTTTCGATCGCCCTCAAGCGCCTCGAAACCGAGTTGGGCGAGAAGCTGATCGACCGCTCCTCGAAGAGCGTCGTGCTGACCGATGCCGGCCAGGCGGTCTTCGAGTACACCAAGCGCTTCGACGACCTCAAGAAGGAGCTGCGGAACCGCCTGGTCGAGCTGCGGGACAAGCGTACCGGCAGCCTGTCGATCGGCGCGAACGAATCGACGGCGCTCTATCTGCTGCGGCACATCGAGGAGTATCGAACGCTCTATCCGGGCGTCAAGGTCGAGATGCGGCGCAGCTTGTCGAGCCGCATCCCCGCGTCCATCGTCGGTGGATCGCTCGACCTGGGGGTCATCAGCTACGATCCCGAGGACCCGAAGCTCGCCACACGGGTGATCTACAACGACAGCCTGGTGTTCATCGTCTCGCCCAGACACCGCTTCGCCGGCCGCGAGCAGGTGCGCATCACCGAGCTCGGCATGGAATCGTTCATCGCGCACAACGTCATCAGCCCGTACCGCAAAAACGTGGTGGACGCCTTCCGCCGGCACGGCGTGCCCCTGAACATGAACCTCGAGTTGCCGACGATCGAGACCATCCGCCGCATGGTGCAGGCCAACCTCGGCGTGACCTTCATGCCCAAGATGTGCGTCGAGCGGGAAATTGCCTCGGGGAGCCTCGTCAGCGTGCCGGTCGACGAAGTCGGCATGGAGCGAAAAATCAACCTCGTCCATGCCGCGAAACGCCAGCTCTCTCACGCCGCTCGAGCCTTCCTGGAGCTTGTCGAGCAACGTGATGCCGAGGCGGGACCGGCCGTCGCGCCCTGATAGAATCAGCATCGAAAGCCCGTGCCGGTCACCGCTGAATGATCAAGTGAGATGGCACTGGAGACCGGCCCGGGTGATTCCCGAGAAGTCCCGAATTGAGAGGATGTCCCAGGGAAAAAGGCCAAGCTAGTCGCGGCCGGAAGGCGTAACCGGGTGAATGTGCCGAGCTCAGGCCAGGCTGACTCGCTTGACGCGGATCTTCTCGTCGTCGTATACGCCGAGGCCCATGTTCCCGGCCAACTCGATATGCTCGACCTGGCAGTTCAGCCACAGGCTGTCTTCGTCGGGTTTGAGCAGGGCGATGGATGGTACGCCGACCTCGGCGCGCTTCTCGTCGATGACCTTCCAGCCGGTCTTGTCGAGCGCCACCGGATCGGTCGCGAAGTACATCGTCTTGTGCTCCCACGTGTACTTGCCCACCTTGCCCCCCGGCCCGCCGTGATAGGCGCCCTTCACGCCGTCGAGGATGTGCAGCTTCACCTTGTCGCGAATGATCGGCAGATCGACCACCGCCGGGATGAAGATGCCGCAGGCGTTCGCGGTCGTCGTGGCATGGCTGCGATTGACGTTGTTGACGAACCCGTGGGACATGTTCTTGAGGGCCAGCGTCACGCCCGCGGATTGGTGATGCTTCAGCACGCAGATGTTGATCACTTTGTCGACCGCCTGGCTGAGCCACTTGCAGACGTAAGACCGCCGTACATGCGGATCGTCCAGGCGGTACTCTTCCGCGTACTCCGGATGCACGAGCGGCATTTCCATGTAGACGTCGCGGTCGTAGCCGGCCATGTCGAGCTGGATTCGGTGGTAGGTCTCGGTGGCGTTCATGAAGCGCACGCCGTCGGGCAGCCATTTGTCGAAGCCCGCGCCCATGAACGAGGCCTTCGTGCGCTCATAGACGACGATGTCCCCGTTCGGGATGCCGACCGCGTTGAGTCCGTCCACGAGGGTGTGGAGAACCGTCTGATCCGAGATCACGTAGGGCCTGCCGACGCCGTTGACTTTGATCCCGACGACGTCGCCCGGCTCGAAGAATTCCCGCAATGAATCGACGAGGCTCTCGGCGTGGGTCAACTCGGTCAAGCCGCGCTCGATCATGCCGCGGACGGCGCCGCGCTGATATTCCCCCGCTGCGATGCTGCCGGGATGGTCGACGGCCACCACCCGTCCCGGATAGGGGCCGGGTATGCCGGGCTGCGCCTCCGGATCGGTGGCGGCGGTTTGGCGTTCGGCGATTTGCTGTTGGCAGGCGGCGGTAGCCGCCGCTAGCGAGGCGGCGAGAAACTCACGGCGGTCAAGGCTCATGGTCTGATTCTCCCGGGGAAGAGTATTTGGCATGATTGTACTCCCGTCAGAACACTTCTGGCCGGCCTTGCCGGTCATGCGGCCCTCTCATGCGAACCCGAACCCGGCCGGGAGGCGCGGGCGCCGTCTGCCTCCTCGGGCGGACCTGAAACATTCTCCTGCGCAAGCCGCATTGACCCCGGTCCGGATGTTTCCCTCTTGGTTGATCGGCCTGGGACCGGCAAGAAGGACAACGGATCGCCGCGTGAACCGGACTCGAATGTGAATCTTGGGCAGCGAGAAAAATAGCCTGCTTTTTTCACCACATGGCGAGGCGAAATGGGTGAGAGGGCCGTCAGGACGAGGCGCGAGCCGCTTGGCGCCGGCAACATGGCCTTTAAGGTTTTTCACGAATCACGAGACACGAAACACGAATCACGGCCTTTTGATCGCGTGCTTCGGACGTCGGGTGGTGAGAAATGCAGGTCAGTTCGGCAGGTCGCCGGTGATCTTCGCCAGCACTTCGTCGAACAGGGCCGCTTTCTTGCCGGGTTTCTTCTTGGCGCCGCCTTTGCCGCGCCGGTAGTTGTGAGTGTGATAGCAGGTGCGGCACTCGACCTTCGCGGGCGAGCCGTCAACGATCGAGACCACGGAGTGATTCGTCAACATCCTGCACTTCGAGCAGTGGTCATCGATCATGTCGCCGAGACGCAGTTCGGACATGATGTAACTCCTGGGAGGAACTCCTATTATCGCATGAGACGGCGGGAGTGTGCGTTGCGGAGCTTTCAGTGAGGCGGCCCGGTCTACCGGTTCGACAAGCAGTAGAGATATTCGGCCGTCCGGATATACAACTCGTTCCCGACGGGCGCGGGTGTCGCCAGCGTGTGGTCGTTGAGTTGATTCTGCGCCAGCATCTTGAACTCGTCGCCGGCCTCCACCACCGTCGTCGTCCCTTCCTCGTTGGTCGCGTAAATCTTGCCGTCCGCCAGAATGGGCGATGCGCTGTAGGTGCCGGGCGCCAGACGCTGCCGGTCCCAGAGGATATCGCCCGAGGCCGCGTCGAACGCCATCATGATCCCGCGGTCATTCACGACGAAGATCCGTTTGCCATCGGTCGTCGGCGTGGGCACGTCCGAGCCCAGGTTGTTCTTCCAAACGAGATTGCTGTCGGTGATGTCGCCCGACCCGCCCGGCTTGAAAGCGATAAACGGCTTGCCGCGTGTGCTGGTCGTGTATACGACCCCTCCGGTGGTCACCGACGAAGCAATCGTGCGGTACATGCGTCCGTTCTCAGGGTTCAGGCCGCCCATGCGCCACAGCTCTTCGCCGGAATGCAGGTCGTGGCCCGTCACGTAATCGCCGCCCGAGACCACCAGTTGCAGCTTTCCGCCGACGGTCACGAGAATCGGCGTCGAGTAATCATCGGGCGACTCCATCTGGGCATCCGTCCATCGGTCCACTTTCCAAACGGTCTTGCCGGTCTTGGCGTCCACCGCGAAGACATACGACGGATCGTCCGTCTTCATGCCGTGCAACACCTGGATGTAGAGCCGGCCGTCGTGCAGCAACGGAGACGATCCATACCCATGATTCAATCCGAACCGGCCATAGTCCTGCTGGATCTCGCGACGCCAGATTCGCTTGCCCGCCATGTCGAAACACGTCAGGGTGCCCGCGCCGGTGAAAGCCCAGATACGGTTGCCGTCCGTGACCGGAGAGGGCGACGCCAGATTCTGCTTGCGGTAAAGTAGGTTTCCGATCCCGATCTGCTGCCGCCATTTGACCTTGCCGTCACTGCGCTGGATCGCCAGCAGGTACATCTCGTCGTTTTCGGCTCCCGGGTTGGGAGGCCGCGGCTGTCCCCGGCGGTAGCTCCGCTGCAGGATTTGAAAGCCCTCCTGCGCCGAGGTCACGTACACCGTGTCTTCCCAGATGATCGGGGTGGCCGCACTCCAGCTCGGCAATGCGATACGCCACTTGACGTTTTCGGTCTCGCTCCAATTCGTGGGCAGGTCATTGGCCGTCGTGCTGCTCCCGTTCAAGTGCGGCCCGCGCCACTGCGGCCAGTATTCGTTCGGGTTCGCTCCCGTAAGGGAAACCGCGAGAACCAACGCCAGGACCCCGACTGATCCAATCAGCTTTTTTGACAAAGCCTCTCCTCCCATCACTCTGGCCTGAAACATCCTTCTGATCAAGTGGTGTTGACAGCGGTTCGGATGTTTCCCGCTTTTATGATCCGCACACGGGCGGAGGAAATACCGGCCTGAAGCGGCCGCCAATGCCCGGCCATCATATCACAGCGTCCCATTGCCACCCGCGCGGTCAGGGGCTTGTGCTTCGACCACAAGACGCAGGCAAGACCAGATCGTGCGTGATATGAACTCGGTCCGTGTTATCGCGATAACAGGTTTCGTTGGTTTGCTCGAGGGTATCGGTAGCGGACTGATATTGGACTTTTTCCGCTCGGAGAACCTCGGTCACGCTCCGCATCCCGTCCGGCAAGGGTAGAGGCGGCCCGGCATGTTTAGCCGGGTTCCGCGGCCCTTCGGGAGCCATCCGAAAGACGAGGCGTCGCGGTGTTACACGGATCGTGCGCCGTTTCAACTTGAACCTGCGTGCCAAAATGGGCTTTCCGTGAACCATCAATCCAATACGCTGCTATCGAAGGACCTTGTCCTGGTCGGCGGCGGCCACAGCCATGTCACGGTCATCAAGCGCTTCGGCATGAAGCCGGTTCCGGGGGTGCGTCTTACGCTGGTCTGCCGGGACGTTCACACGCCGTATTCCGGCATGCTGCCGGGGTTCATCGCCGGACACTACGACTACGACGATGCCCACATCGATCTCGTGCCGCTCGCGCGTTTCGCGGGAGCCCGATTCATCCACGATGAAGTCACCGGCATCGACCTCGACAGGCGGGTGCTTCGGTTTCGCAGCCGGCCGGATCTCGCGTACGACGTCCTCTCGATCAATACCGGCTCCACGCCGAGCCTCGATGTTCCGGGAGCGGCCGAGCACGTCGTGCCCGTCAAGCCGATCAACAACTTCCTGTCCCGCTGGACCGGGCTCGTCGAACGCGTGCTTGCCCTTCACCGCGCGCCGCGGATCGGCGTCGTGGGCGCCGGCGCGGGCGGCGTCGAGTTGACCCTCGCGGCGCAGTTCAGCCTGCGCAAGCGTCTTCGCTTGATGGGGTCGGTTGTCGAGCCGGAGTTCCACCTGTTCGGCATTGACCCGGCCGTCTTGCCGACGCACAACGCCCGGGTCCAAAGCAAGTTCGAGCGCATTCTCTCCGAACGCGGGGTGAGCGTGCATACGTCGAGCGAAGTCAGCGAGGTGACGGAATCAGGGTTGCGCCTGCGGGGCGGAGGTTGGCACGGGTTGGACGAGGTCCTCTGGGTCACCAGCGCGTCGGCCCCCTCGTGGCCGCATGCGTGCGGCCTGGACGCCGATGAAAAAGGCTTCATTCGGGTACGGGCGACGCTGCAAACGCTGGCCCGCCCGGAAGTCTTCGCGGCGGGCGACGTGGCGGCCTTTGCGGACCATCCTCGCGAGAAGGCGGGCGTGTTCGCGGTCAGGCAGGGTCCGCCGCTCGAAGCCAACTTGCGCCGCGTCCTGCTCGGCCGGCAACCACGGCCGTTCCGGCCGCAAAGCAGGTTCTTGAGTCTTGTCAGCACCGGCGATCGATACGCCGTGGCTTCGCGTTCTTTCTGGGCGCTCGAAGGAAACTGGGTGTGGCGGTGGAAAGATTGGATCGACCGTCGATTCATGGATAAGTACAACAAGCTGCCTGACATGGAGGGCGAGCCTGCCGGACAAACGCCGGCGGCTTCCGCAACGGCCTCCGAATCTCCGGCGATGCGCTGCGCCGGCTGCGGCTCCAAAGTCGGCTCGGCGGTGTTGGAGAGAGCGTTGTCGCGCATCCGGCCGGTCGCGCGGTCCGACGTCATCGCGGGGCTGGACCAGCCCGATGACGCGGCCGTCGTTCGCATCCCCAGCGGCAAGGTTGTCGTCCAGTCGGTCGATTTCTTCCGCGCCATCGTTGACGACCCTTACCTTTTTGGCAAGATCGCGGCCAACCACTGCCTGGGCGACATTTTCGCCATGGGCGCCGAAGCGCAGACCGCCCTGGCCATCGCGGCATTGCCTCTGGCGTCCGACGACAAGACGGAGGAGATGCTCGTGCAGTTGCTGCTGGGCGCGCAGGAAATCTTCTCGGACGCCGGCGCCGCGCTCGTCGGCGGCCACACCAGCGAGGGGGCCGAGATGGCTCTCGGTTTCACCGTCACGGGCCTGGCGGAGCAGGACGGCATCCTTCGCAAGCAGGGGCTGCAAACCGGCGACAAGCTCATCCTGACCAAACCGCTGGGAACGGGCGTTCTCTTCGCCGCCGAGATGCGCGGCAAGGCCAAGGGCCGTTGGATCGCCGCCGCGCTGGACTCCATGACGCAGCCCAACCGGCGCGCCGCCGAGATCCTGAAAGAGCACGGCGCGGCGGCCTGCACCGATGTCACCGGGTTCGGGCTCATCGGCCATCTGATGGAAATGACCGCCGCCTCGGGAGTCGAGGTCGAGTTGTCGCTGTCGGCGGTCCCGCTCCTCGATGGCGCCTGCGAACCGGCGAAGGCGGGCATCCTCAGCTCACTCCACCCTCAGAACCTGCGCTCCGAACAGGGTATCCGTGAAGCGGCGAAGCAGCGCCGCCGAACGGAGTACCCCTTGCTCTTCGATCCGCAGACAGCCGGAGGACTGCTCGCGGGCATTCCGCCCCGGAGCGCGGATGCCTGCCTTGCGGAACTGAGGCAGGCGGGCTATTCCCGCGCGGCGATCGTGGGTGAGGTGCGGGGCGGCTCCGTTCACGCCGCGACGATCCTGCTTTCGGATTAGCCTCGGCCCTGCAAACTACAGACCGGCCGTTTGATACTCCCGGCGCGAAGACAGAAGCTGTCGGGCTCGCCGGCGGCCGCACTGCACGACACTCGTTAACAGAGTGAGGGAGATTCCATGCAAGACATCCGTATCGCCGCCGTGAGCATGAATGGCCGTCTCGGTGAACCCGAGGCCGTTCTCGACGAAATCGCCGACTGGACCGCCAGGGCCGTGCGGGAGGGCGCCGAGTTGGTCCTCTTCCCTGAACTGGTCGTCCACGGACATTGCACGCCCGACACCTATGCGCTCGCCGAAGCCGTGCCCGGCGGCCCGAGCACGCAGCGGCTCTGCCGCATCGCGAAAGAGAACAGGGTCTTCGTCTGCGCCGGCCTGAGCGAGAAGGAGGATGACCTCGTATTCAACACCCAAGTCGTCGCCGGGCCTGACGGCTACGTCGGCAAGCAGCGCAAGATCCATCTGTCTCGCGATGAGGTTCTTTTCTACAAGGGCGGGCGCGAGATGCCGGTGTTCGATATCGGCAAGTGCAGGATCGGCATTCAGATCTGCTACGATAAGCTGTTCCCGGAAATTTCGCGGGTGCTCTGCTTGCGAGGCGCCGAGGTCCTTCTCATGCCCCACGCCGCCCGCCGCATGATGTGGGACGAAACGCCGGAATCGCAGAAGGCGGCTCGCTTGGATATCGCGGATTATCACGCCAAGATCGTTCCCACCCGCGCCATGGAGAACTCCTGCTTCGCGGTCTTGACGGACCAGGCGGGCCGCGCCGGCTACGTCGACGCCTATCCCGGCGACCACCCCAACCAACCGCACCATCCCGGCGGAGCGATGATTTCCGACCCCGCCGGCGAGATCATCGCCAAAACGCAGGACGAGCGGATCGAGCCGGAGATGATCGTGGCCACGCTCGAGGCCGCCGCCATCGACGAGGAGCGGGCTCAGCCGAACTTCACGCTCAAGACGCGCCGTCATGAGTTGTTCGCCGCGCTGGCCGCGGACCTGCTGAAGTGCTGAGCTGCGAGCCGGGCTGAGTCTGCATTGCTCACCACGTGGCGAGGCGAAGTGCGTGAGAGGGCCGTCGGCACGAAGTGCAAGCCGCCCGCGTCGGCAACACGGCCTGTAAGGTTTTTCACGAATCACGAGACACGGGTTTTTCCCGTCCCTCTAGCGACTCCAAGGAGAGCAACCCCAAGCCCGACCAACGGGTTTTTCACGAATCACGAGACACGAATCACGAAACACGGCTTTCACCCGGCAAGGGACCCTAAACTCTGCTAAAATAAGGGTTTGCCATCCCACCTGAGGACCTTGCTCATTGGCTGAAAAACCTCCCTCCGATCCTCCCCAACTACCTTTGGGCGGCGGCGGCTCGCCAAGAAACCTGATTCCCATCGACATCGAAGTCGAGATGAAGAAGTCGTATCTCGACTACGCGATGAGCGTCATTATCGGACGCGCGCTGCCCGACGTCCGCGACGGCCTGAAACCCGTTCAGCGGCGCATCCTGTACGGCATGATCGAGGCCGGACTGCGCTCGAATCGCGGCTACCGCAAGTCGGCCAAGATCGTCGGCGAAGTGATGGGCACCTACCACCCTCATGGCGACTCCTCGATCTACGACACGCTCGTCCGCATGGCGCAGCCGTTCTCGATGCGCTACACGTTGGTGGACGGCCAGGGCAATTTCGGATCGGTCGACAACGACCCCCCGGCGGCCATGCGCTACACCGAGGCGCGTCTCACCGCCTTCGCGGAAGAGCTGCTGAACGAGCTCGATCACGACACGGTGGGCTTCCGCCCGAACTACGATGACACGTCGAATGAGCCGGAGTGCCTGCCGGCGGGCGCTCCGAATTTGCTGGTCAACGGCGCCAGCGGCATCGCGGTCGGCATGGCGACCAACATCCCGCCGCACAATCTGACAGAGCTGATCGACGCCGCCGTCTACCTGGTCAGGAAGCCGAAGGCGACACTCGAAGAGCTCACGGAGATCGTTCAAGGCCCCGACTTCCCGACCGGCGGCCTCATCTGCGGAAAAGAAGGCATCCTCGCCGCTTACCGCACGGGCCGCGGCCACATGACGATCCGCGCCCGCGCGAAGTTCGAGGACACCGTCAAGGACCGCAAGGCCATCGTCGTCACCGAGATCCCGTATCAGGTCAACAAGGCGCGCCTCATCGAGCACTCCGCCAACCTCGTCAACGACAAGAAGATCGAAGGCATCTCCGACATTCGTGACGAGAGCGACCGCGACGGCATGCGCATCGTTTTTGACCTGAAGCGCGGTGAACAACCCGAGATCGTCCTCAACAACCTCTACAAGCACACCCAGCTTCAGACCGGCTACGGCATCATCATGCTGTCGATCGTCGGCGGACAGCCTCGCGAGCTGGGTCTGCTTCAGTACCTGAATCACTTTGTCGACCACCGCATCGACGTCGTTTTGCGCCGCACGAATCACCTGCTGCGCATCGCCCGCAAGCGCGAGCACATCCTGGAAGGCTTTCGGAAAGCACTGGACCGACTCGACGAGGTCATCGCTCTGATTCGAGCGTCCGACAGCCCGGCGGCGGCCCGCGACGGCTTGATGGGGCTGCGGGAGATCGACTACCGCGAGTTTCTCCGTGAGGGCGGCCTGGCTACGTTCGCGCCTTTCGACTTCACTCGGCTCCAGGCGCAGTCCATTATCGAGATGCAGCTCCAGCGCCTGACCGGCATGGAGCGCCGCAAGGTCCTCGATGAATTGGCCGAGATCCAGAAGAAGATCGCCGGCTACCTCGAGATCCTCGAATCCGACAAGGTCCTCCGCAAGCTGATCGTCAGTGAGCTCGAAGCCGTCAGGAAGAAGTTCGGCGACGAGCGCCGCACTGAAATCACCGGCCCCGTCAGCCAGATCTCGATCGAAGACCTGATCGCCGACGAGAACATGGTCGTCACCGTCACCCACAACGGCTTCCTCAAGCGCACGCCCGAAGACACCTACCGCAAGCAGACGCGCGGTGGCCGCGGCCGGATCGGCATGGGTACGCGCACGGACGACTTCGTCGAGCAGCTTTTCATCGGCACGACCCATTCCTACGTCCTCGTCTTCACGAGCCTGGGACGTGTCTACTGGGTCAAGGTCTACAACATCCCCGACGTCGGCACGACCGGGAAGGGCAAGCATATCGCCAACCTGGCGAACCTGCAGCCGGACGAAAAAGTGCAGGCGTTCATGCCCGTCAGGGAGTTCGAAGAAGGCCGCTACGTCGTGATGGCGACGCGCAAGGGCGTCGTCAAGCGGTGTGAGCTGACGGTCTTCAAGAACACTCGTTCAAACGGCATCATTGCGCTCTCGCTGGACGAAGGCGACGAACTCGTCTCCGCAAGGCTGACGAACGGCGAGCCCGAAGTCTTCATCGCCACCGGGCAGGGCAAGGCGATTCGCTTCAATATGGCTGACGTTCGCGCGGTGGGGCGGCCGGCGCGCGGCGTGCGCGGCATCCGTCTGTCTGACGACGATTACGTCGTGGGGATGCGTTGCGTCTCGCCGGAGCATCTGATGCTGTCGATCACCGAGGAAGGCTACGGCAAGCGGACGAAGCTCGATCGCTACCGTCTGACGGCGCGCGGCGGGCAGGGCGTGATCAACATCAAGACCACCAAACGCAACGGCAAGGTCGTCGCGGCCATGAAGGTGACGCGGGAAGACGAAGTGATGATCATCACCCAGAACGGCAAGATCATCCGGATCGGCTCGGAAAAGATCCGGGCGCCCGGCCGCGCCGCGCTGGGCGTCCGGCTCGTCAAGCTCGACCCCGGCGACCAGGTCGCCGCCGCCGCGATCGTCCGTGACAACGGCGGAGAAGGCAAGAACGGCTCCAACGGCCAGCGCAGGCTGCTGCAGTAGAAAAGCCGGGGCGGACGCAGCCCCATGCTGCCGCGGCACCCCGTTTCAGGCTGGCTGCTCGAGCCAAGACCCGTCAGCGGCAAGCCTGCATTTCTCACCACGCGGCGAGGTGAAGTGCGTGAGAGGGCCGTCAGGACGAGGCGCGAGCCGCTGAGCGCCGGCAACATCGCCTTGAAGATTTTCCACTGACTACTAACAACTATCCACTAACCACGGCCTTAAAGCGGCCGGGCCGCCGCCTCGCGAGAGGCAAGCGGCCCGGGTTGAAGGTTGAATGGGGTCTGGTCGTCTACCAGATGAAACGTCCGCTGTACTGGAGCGAACGGCCGAAGTGCGTACGCAGCTTGCTGGTCACTTGGCCGAAGGTTCCGCTGGTAACGCTTGTCGAGGGATTGGTGCCCATGAAGCTGTTCGTGAGGTTATAGGCTTCCATTCGCAACTCGAACTTCAGTTTCTCGGTAATGTTAGTGGTCTTCGACAGGATGAAGTCCACGTTCTGGAACCGTGGCCCGTGGACGCCGTCGACGAATCTCGGGTTCCCCCGCCTCGTGAACGCCGGGAGAACCTCCCAGGTGCAGTTCGAGGTGCAGCCTCGTCCCAGCACGTCATTCGAGAAGAAGACGCGTCGGAAACCGTCTCCGCCAGGCCCTGGTTGCGGGCTGCCGAGCGCCGGATCGCCGTTCATGATCGCCCCCCCGAAATCCAGGAACTCTCCGCCCTGGTAGACGAAGATCCCGCTGACTTGCCAGCCGCCGATGACCTTTTGCGCGACGCCGCTGAGGTTGTTGCCGATCGGCTTTCCGTTCCCGAACGGCAGCTCGTAGATTCCCGCCAGCGTGAACTTGTTGCGGCCGCGGCGATCACGCAGATACGTGAAGTATTGGTCAACCTCGTCCACCGTGTCGTAGAAGGTCTGGTTCCGAGCGCGGTTGTGGTTGTAGCCCAGCAGGAAATTGAAGCCGTTGGCGAACGGCCGCTGCACCTGCAACTGGAAGGCGTTGTAGCGCTCGCTGCGGGCGTTGACTCCCCGAATGGTAATGCCGTTGCTCAGGTAGTGCGGATAGGGCACGAGAAGCTGCGAAATCCGCACCGTGCGCTGGTTCCGCAGCGGCCCCGGCATGATGTCCTCGGCAAGTCCGAAGAACGGGTTGTCCACGCTGGCGTTGATTCGGCTGCCGTGCTGGAAGCCGATCCGTGGATCGAGCAGGTTCGGCCGCATGTTGTAGGGCTGGTTGTGACCGAAGTTGGAGAAGAACGTGGCGTCGACCACGATGCGGGCCATGATCTCCTGCTGGTAGCTGAAGTTGAAGCGGTCGTTGATGCCCGCGCTCCAGTCCTGGTTGAAACCGATCGCTTCGTTCGAGCCGACCGTCGCGAACCGGCCGAACCGCTGGCCGTTCGGCTCCGGCAGCGGATTGGGGTTGTCGCCGCCGCTCGGGAACGGATTCGAGAACACCGCCCTGGGCGTACCGTTGATCGAGTTCAGGGGTTGGCCTTCGATCTCGAAGCCCGGATACGGCGTGCTGCCCAGGATGCCCAGCGCGCTGCGCTCCTGGATCGGCGGCGTCGCGTAGCGGGCGTATCCGATCCGTAGCGCGCTGCGGTCGTTCAACCGGATCGCGATGCCGGCGCGCGGCAGGAACAGGTTTTTCTGCCCGATCCACGTCCGCCGGTTGTTCGAGTCGGTGAAGAGCCAGGCGCCGCTGATGTCGAGCGGCCGGGTTCTCATCGCGAGTATGTCATCGGCGATCGGCCCCATCGCCGACTGGATCTCCGGCAACGCCTGGCTGAAGTCGATGGTCCGCGAGAGGCGGTTCTCCGGATCGAGCATCGGCGTCTCGTACTCGTAGCGTAGCCCCAGGTTCAGGGTGACCTTCTGGTTCACCTTGAAGTCGTCGTGCACGTAGAATCCGTAGACGTCGACGCGCGGCCGGTTGACGGCGACCGTGCGGGCGCGCGAGAAGGAAGAATCCTCAAGGACGCCGAGCGCCATCGACGCCCAGGCGTGACCGATGGCTCCCGTGTTCGGGCTGTTGATCGTGTCCGCAGTGGCGGTGGGGCTGAACCGGAAGCGCATGCCGCGCGGGCGCGCCGCCAGCACGAGCTGTTTCCGGAACTGCACGCCGTACTTCAGATAGTGGCGGCCGGCCTGCTTCGACAGCTTGCCTTCCATGTTCCAGGTCGTCGGCTCCTGAAACCAGAAACCCGAACGGCCGAAGGAGGTGTTGCCGTCGGCCCGCACGTTGATTTCCGGGAAGTGCACCGCCGGGATGTCGCGCACGTGCGAGGCGTACCACTGATTTCCGGGCCACAACTCGGCCAGGCCTTCCTCGCCGATCTCAGCCTGGGGCGTGTAGAACGAGTCGGTGATCTTCGACCAGGAGCCGCGCACGTTCACCACGGTGGTCGGATTGACCGTCCACACGACGTCGCCGGATGCTTGGGCGCTGTTCCGCGCGCTGCCCTGGCGGCGCTGCGCCACCGAGCCTGAGTAGTCCGGCTCGCTCTGCGTCGTATGGAAGCGGCTGAAGCGCCCGAACACCTTGACGTTGTCGCTGACGTTCCAGTCCGTGCGGTTCGTCAGGTTCCAGTACTGGAACCGGATCGGGAACACCAGCCGGAAGTTGTTCGCGCCGGAGATGTTGTCGCCCGGGTTGTTGGGGGACCACGTCTTGCCCAGCACCGTCTGCGAGGTCGGATCCATGCGCGACTGCGGAATCGTGTTGTTGGCGAACGGGAGGCGGTTGTTGCCGTCAGGGTCCGTGGTCCACGGATCATGGATGACCCGCAGGCCGCCGGAGCGGTTGAAGCTCTCCGAGAAGTCGCCGCTGCGCTCGAGCTGCCGCGGCAGCGTCAAGGTCACGGTCGAGGGCGAACGGACGTCTTGCCCTTCGTACGACACATAGTTGAAGACTTTGTTCTTGACGATCGGATTGCCCGAGCTGACCCCCCACACGTTTCTGCGGTCGACGCTCGGATTGGTCGTCAGTGCGTTCGGGCGGGCGTTGATCGCCGGGTTGCGCCCGAAGAAATAGCCCGTGCCGTGCCAGTCGTTCGTGCCGCTCTTCATCTGCACCGAAACGATGCCGCCTGCGCTGTGGCCGTATTCGGCGTCGGTGGCGTTCTGTTGCACGTTGACTTCCGATACGGCGTCCATCGGAGGCGTGTAGACGCCCTTGGCGCCGACAAGCTGCGGAACGCCGTCCATCAGGACGTTGTTCTTGGTGCTGGTGTTGCCGCCGACGTCCAACTGGCTCATGGCCCAGTGGTGGTAGGGCGCGTTCTCGGCCCCTCCGCGGTAGTTCACCGCCGGGTCGAGCGCCGCCAGCATGTAGGGATTCCGGTTCAGCAGAGGAAGTTCCTGCGACATTTTCGTGTCGAGGGTCGTCTCCATCGTCGTGGTCGTGAACTGCACGGCGACGGGAGCCTCTTCCACGGTTACGGTCTCGGCGACGGCGCCCACTTGCATCGTGGCGTTCACGGTGATGTCGGCGCGGGTCTGGACAAGAATGTTCTGTTGTTCGAAGGTCCGGAAGCCTTCCAGCTCGACTCTGACGGTGTAGGTTCCGGGAATCACGAAGTCGAACAGGTACTGGCCGACCTCATTGGTGGAAGTCACGGTCGCGACAGTCGTGTTGTCGTTCGTGAGACTCACGCTGGCGCCGGGAATGACGGCGCCGCTGGCGTCGGTGACGGTTCCCGTCACTTTGCCGCGAAGATCCTGTGCCTGTAGATCGACGGTCCACATCGACGCCATCAACAGGCAAGTCGTGAGGAGCAGGAAACGGCTTGGGATTCCTCCTCCGTAACTGAGTTTGTTGATCATGTTTCTCCTTCGGTTTGCAGTGGTCCGAGCCGGCGCGGCGGAGGGAAAATCCACCACGCCCTTGTGGGTTGATCCTTTTGGCCGCTTCGAACGCCCCGCTCCGTTTACCGGCTGTGGGCTGCCGAACACGTAGGGTTACGGATTCACGCTTGCTAGCTCACAAGATGCGGTGTCGGTCGACTCGGCTTGTTGATTGGGTGAGATTGATTTTTCTTCCCGGATCCCTTGGTGCAATGAACCGGGACACTTGAGCAACTCACGAAAAGCGCTGGGCAGGTACGGACGAGCGCACACAGACCCCACCAGCCCCACTAGACTCCGATCAATTATATCAGATTCTTTCGACGCGTCAACTCTTTTTTGTGGCGCCGGCTCGAACGGCCTTTACCGCCCCCCGTTTGCGGAGGGCGGGGGGCCGAGCAGGGTTCCGAGCAGCCCTCGGCAACGTGCTACATTATCAGTACCGTCGGGCGAGAGTCGCTTCACCACTCCGCCCCGCTTGGCTTCCCGCCCGTTCCGTGAACGATCGCGCCGCTTCCGCCCCGGACATCGAGATCCCAGGCCCGGAAACCGCCGCCGCTTCCAGTGAGTCGGTTCAGTCCGAGAACGCTTTCGGCGTGCGGCTTGACCAGTTCGAAGGGCCGCTCGACCTTTTGCTCAGCCTCATCCGGCGGCAGAAGATCAACATCTCCGATATTCCGATCGCAAGCATCACCGAGCAGTACCTCGACTATCTGCGCCGGGCCGAGGAACTGAACATCGATCTGGGAGGCGAGTTCGTCTTCATGGCCGCGACGCTGATCCACATCAAGTCGCGGATGCTGCTGCCGTCCGACCCGCTCGTTCCCGAGGAGGAACAACAGGACCCGCGGGACGACCTCGTCAAGCGGCTCATCGAGCACGAGAAGTTCGTCCAGGCGGCCCAGATGCTGCGGGAGAAGCGGCTCGTCGAAGAGAATACCTGGACGCGTCCGGTTTTCGAAGACTTTCCCGATGTGGATGAGGAGCCCGAGTCGGCGGTCGGCGTCATCGATCTGGTCCGGACCTTCGAGAAGGTCCTCGAACGCGCCAGGAACCGGCCTTCCTATGAGGTGGAGGGAGAGGACGTCACCGTCGCAAGCCGGATTCAATACCTCAAGAACCTTCTGCTGTCCGAGGACGGGGCTGTCTCGTTGAGCGATGTGTTCGAGCGTCAACCCGGCCGCCGTGCATTGCTGGCCACCTTTCTCGCCCTTCTGGAACTCGTCCGCATGAGCGCCGTCGTGTTGCGCCAGAAGAAGCTGTTCGGCGAAATCGTGATCCGTAAGCACAAGATGTTCGACACCGTATTCGCCCACGAAGAGAGCTTTTACGCCGTGGCGCGGGAGTACGGCGAGTGAGTGCCCAGCAGCAACTTCCCGGCATCGATCCTGGAGAGAAACGCCGCCGCGCATTGCTGGAGGCGATCATCTACGCGGCCGAGGAACCGCTCACCGCGGCGCAGATCAGCAAAGGGCTCGACGTGCCGCTGGACCAGGTTGAAGCGGACTTGCGGGCCCTGATGGAGGAATCGGCCTCCGACAAGCGCGGCATCGAAATCCGCAAGGTAGCGAAAGGCTACAAGATGTCGACCAAGGCGGAGCATCATGACGGCGTTCGCAAGTTTGTCAAGACATTGCGTCCGAAGTTCAGGCTGTCGCTGCCGGCTTTGGAGACCTTGGCCGTGGTCGCTTACAAACAGCCGGTCACCATACCTGAGATCCAGGCGGTGCGCGGCGTCAACTCGACCGGAGTGGTCAGCACGCTGCTCAACCGCAAGCTCATCACGACCGCCGGCCGCAAGGCCGTCATCGGACGGCCGATGCAGTACCGGACGACGAAGGATTTCCTGATTCAGTTCGGGCTGAGCGACCTGACGGAGTTGCCGACGCTCAAGGAGCTGGAAGAGCTGGGCCGGTCGGCGCTCGGCGAAGTCGAGCCGGCCGGCAACACTCAGGAGCCGGAGCATGCCGAGGCGGCGGTCGAGTAGCTTGCGGCGAGGTCGGAAAGAACCCCGAAAGCGTCAACCTCTGTGCTCCGGCATGGGAGATATTGAAAGGAGCTCGAGGTCAGCGGCTCCCGTCGGACTTCCGGACGGGTCAATGAAGGCTCTGCGGACGCTGCGCCAACCTTGTTCGCTCCGGCATCCAGAACGAATCCTCGACCTGCTCACGGGTGAAGGGGTTCGTCTGCGGCAGCGTCTGGCTCCACTCCCGCGTCAGACGCTTTTGTTCGCGATGCCGCATTGAGTCGTCCCTGATGCCTGCGGTGGCGTGGTGCGCGAAGGCTTCGATGACGGCTCTCCTGGCGCTGAGCCAAGCTCTGGCGAGCACTTCATCGCGCTTGCTCTTCAGTCCGGTACTGTCCTGCAGGACTTCCTCGATTTCCACCCGGGCTTGATTCACGGAACTTTCCCAGCCGGCCACGGGCTCGGTTTCCTCATCCCCCCGGTATTGCAGCTTCAGCAAGTGCTCCACGGCCCTGGCGTATTGGTTCCTCAGGCTGCGTTCTTCGGTTCGGCCCAAGGTTTCGATCTCCTCGGTGACGTTCTCCCAATCGACGGCGCTGAAGTCACGCCTCCGCAGTGCCGCGGCCTGCTGCACTGCCCAAGTGTAGAAATCCCGATCATGGAGACTGCTTGTCTCAGAGGCTTGCTGCTGGTCGGGAACTTTGGCAGCGACTCCCATCTCTCCCCCTGGGCGCTTCTGGATTCGTGCAACCATTCTCTCATGCAAGATCGTCGTCGTGAAGCTGCGCTCTGCGAAGCAAGAGGGCGCTTCATCGGCCCATTGCTTGCGCGCCTCCGGGCGTGCGCCCCCGTGATCGTTCGGACGGATGCTCTTCGCAGGTTCAGCGGCTGGCCCCCTCCGTAATCTGCCGGAACACGCGCAGGAGGTTGCCGCCCAGGATTTTGCGGATTCTCTCTTCCGAATAGCCTTTGTCAACGAGCGCCTGCGTTACCCGTCCGTATTCGGCGATGCTGGTCATGCTCGCCCTCGAATTGAGCCCGCCGCCGAAATCCGAACCGAGTGAGACGTGGTCCTCGCCGATCAACCGCACCGCGTAGTCGATCACCTCGACGAAACGGGAAATCGGCTCGACAATTTCTTGCGGGGGGACTGCCCCGGGCTTCTGATAGCTGAGCCGGTAGCGGTTGACGATCTCCTCGTACACGGCGTCGACGGAAAGCGGGGGCAGGGGGTCCGGTGATCCCGGCCGGTTGCGGTAGTGGTCGAAAAAAAGAGGGCTCCAGGTATTCGGACTGAAGTGCACGGCCAGGATCCCGCCCTTGGCGGCCAGGGCCATGAGCATCTCGTCGCTGGCATTGCCCGAATGGCGGGGGTTGAAGGCCCGCATTCCCTGGTGGGTCGCGACGACCGGATGCTCGCTGAGCTCGACGATCTGCATCCAGGCGTCCTGCGAGGCGTGCGCGAGATTGACGACCATCCCGAGGCGGTTCATCTCGCGCAGCAAGTCGCGTCCGCGCTGATTGATTCCGTTCCATTTGGGCGCGCAGCAGGATGAGTCGGCATAGCCGTTGGCCTGAGCGTTGTCGGCGAACTGGACCGAGCGCAGGCCAAGCCTGTGGAGGCTGCGAAGGACGTCCGGATCGCCGTCGAAATCGAAGGCGCCCTCCAGGTCCAGCACGGCGGCGATCTTGCCGGCGCGATGAATTCTCTCGACATCGTCCGCGGTCAATGCCACCTCGATGTCGGCATGGTTGTTGCGGATCTGCTGATGCGCGAGTTCGAGCAGCCGCAGGGTTTGCTTCACCTCGAGATGGCGCTTCGTGTATTCCGGCTCGACGTAGAGGTTCAGGAACAGCGCGTCGAGTCCGCCTTCTCGAGTCGTCGGCAGGTCGACGCCGATCCCGCTGACCGGCCCCGGAAGACGCTCAGCGATGTTCCCGCCGAGATAGAGCTGACGGTTGATGAAGTGAACGTGGGCGTCGAAGATGAACGCGTCTTCGTGCAGGCGGTTGGCCTGTTCGGAAAGCGGTTGTCCCGGAGCCGCCGAAATCGCGGCCGCGGCGAGCAATGCGAGATGCAGTGGAGTTCTCACGGGTAGTCCTCCTGCCGGATGAACTCAGGCCCCGAAAGAGCCTGAGAGGGCAGGCTCGACGCTACCACGCTCCGGACGAACGGTCAAGACACGGAGCCGCCCTGTCGGCGCAACCGGAGAAGTGCTCTTGGTGAGCCAGACGGAACGTTCCCCGCACTGAGCTACAGCGCGAAACAAGGGAGTCTCTGGAACGGGCTCGCACCTGCGAGCCGAAGACCGAGCCGGAGGAAATCGGTACCGTTTACCAACGAGGCGGAATGCGAGTGCGCGGCGCGGTCGGGGACTGCGGAGGACACAGATAAAGGAATCTTGACGGTTCCGTTAGGGAAGGATCCGTCATTGGAGCAGATCGCTTAGTTTGATAAGAACAGCTTTGGTCGGCCGCATCCGGTGGGGCAGAAGGAACCGAACCTGTGGGGGCTGTACGACATGCTTGGGAATGTGTCCGAGTGGGTGCAGGACTGGATAGGAGAATATCCGGGTGGGTTGGTGACAGATCCAGTGGGTCCTGGGTCAGGCACGAGACGGGTGACTCGAGGAGGCAGTTCCTGGGGCGAGTTCGCCTATTTCTGCCGCGCGCCGCGCCGTTACTATCGTTCGCCCGACGACCGAGACCACTACATCCGCTTCTGGCTGCTGAGGATGGAGTAGCCCTTTGCTCTCGGGAGTGGACCGTTCATGGAAGCTCAGTGGCTTTGGTCACTAAAGCTCCCCACATGTACGGGTATGGACCCTGACTACCTGGGGATTCGTACCGCTCACTGAACACGCGGCCGCCGTGCCGATCGTTGCTTCCGATGTGGCCTTGGTTTTCTCTGTCTTTGACACCGAACCCGGTGTTCGACACAGTGTGATCATGGCCAAGGCGAAGCCTCAGAGCCTGATACCCATTGAACGGATCACCGCGCAAATTTATCTCCTGCGCGGGCAGAAGGTTATGCTCGATTTCGATCTGGCCAAACTCTATGGTGTGACCACGAGAGCGCTCAACCAAGCCGTGACTCGCAACCGCGGGCGATTTCCCGAGGATTTCATGTTCCAACTCTCGAAAGAGGAGTTCGAGTACTTGAGGTCACAAATTGTGATCTCAAGTTGGGGAGGTCGCCGCTACCCGCCGCGAGCCTTCACCCAGGAAGGTGTTGCTATGCTTTCCGGCGTCCTGCGCAGCAAACGGGCGGTTGAGGTGAACATTGACATCATGCGCGCCTTCGTGCACCTTCGCAGGGCGCTGGACACCAACGAAGAGCTGGCCTGCAAAGTGGCCGAGCACGATCAGAAGATCAACCTTCTCTTCGAACACATCAAGGATCTGTTGGAGCCGCCTGAACTTCCCCCAAAACCCCGGATCGGCTTTCGTGCGAAAGATGTGGATGCTGAGCGCTAGCGTTGGGCCTTCCTCGACTAAAGAAGCTTTATTCGAGAATCGCTGCCTTCTCACTTGGTGAGATCGTGCCTACGACTTGGGACGCGGACATGGTAAAAGTGTGACTTCGGATCGTGGTACTGGAGTCCTTCAGTCTTTTTTTCCCGCTCCGGCCTGCTTAGCATGAGGACAGCGAGGCCAACGATCGACGTGCCGTCGGCGCGGCACTCGCTGTAGAGGCTGCCGCGCCCACATGAGGTTTTCACGAATCACGGCCTTTACGGTTCAGCGGTCGTCAGATATTTCTTCTGGAGCGAACCAGGCCCCTTCCCCTGGTTTTCACGAAACACGAGACACGAGTCACGAAACACGGCTTTTTTCGCCGTGAGTGCGCAAGGGTCGCAACACTGAGAAGCGCCATCTGGACCGCCGCACACGCCGATAAGTCACTGCTCGCCTGCAAGGAATTTCCCACGATTTCCCGGCATTGCTCATTATTTCCCGGTAAAAAAATATTGCCCATGAGCCATTTTCAACGCATCGTCCGCTGTTCTCGGTCGGCCTCAGGACAAGCGCCGTTAGCAGCCCGTGGTAAAGGTCCCTTGGTACGAAGGAAAAAGCGCGGCAGGCTCCTGCTCATCCTCGGCGCGGAGTGAGGAGGATGGCGATCCGGGTGATCTCCTCCTCGCGAAGGAAAAGCGAACGACAAAGCCGATGAGCTTAGGCGGTCGTCTGCGTGGTCACGCTCGCCGGCAAGCTCAGAACCGCCGTTGGAACAAAAAAATGTCCGTCGTCCAAAGGGTTACGCGCCGCTTCCGCTCGGCTTCGAAGGAAAAACGCGCAGAGCGAGGCGCCGGCTTGGACAGTACGCAATCGGCCCAGGGGCGCGTAACGCCGCCTGCATGTCTTACCACGAGGCGAGGTGAAGTGCGTGAGAGGGCGGCCAAGCCGAGGCGCGAGCCGCTTGGCGTGCGTAGGCGCAGCGGTCATATTGCCTCCTCTGGCCTTCGGGTCAAGAAACACGAGACACGAAACACGAAACACGGCCTTTACGGTTCACTGGCCGTCAGAAATTTCTTCTGGAGCGAACCAGGCCCCTCCCCTGGTTTTCACGAAACACGGCTTTTTTTCGCCGTGTGTGCGCAAGGGTGGCGCCACCGGAAACCGCCGTCCGGATCGTCGCCCAGTCACTGTTTTCCTGTTCACCATTGTTCACTATTGTTCACTATTGTTCGCCATTGTTCGGAAAAAAATATTGCCCTGCGGCAGTGTCCTTGCCCCGTAAGCCGTTCCCGGCCGGCCTCGGGACGAGCGCCGTTAGCCGCGGCGAACGCCAAATGAAACCATGCTGAGAAAGGGGAACGTTCTATGTTGCGGCGACAGATGCGGAGCCAACCGTTATCATTGACCTGGACAGAGCGCCGCTCTCGATCGAGACGCGGCCATGAGAGGTAAGGAATATGGTGTATCCGACGACACGCCGTAGTTGGCTGAAGTCCGGCGCCGGGGCCGCTGCCCTTCTGGGCGCGGCGGGAGCGAAGCCCGTGGCGGCAGAGACCAGGGACGAGCCGTCTCCCGACGTCTACACGCGGATCGGCGTCAAGCCGTTCATCAACTGCACGGCGACGATCACGCGCAACGGCGGCTCTCTTCTGCTGCCCGAGGTCATCGAGGCTGTCGAGCATGCCTCGCACTATCACGTGCGGCTTGCTTCGCTGATCGAAGCGGCCAGCCAGAGGATCTCCGAGCTGCTGGAGGTTCCCTGGGCGATCGTCTGCTCCGGCGCGGCGGCCGGATTGACCCACGCCACGGCCGCCTGCGTCGCGGGAGCCAACCCGGAGTGGCGTCAGAAACTGCCGATGCTCGACGGCATGAGGAACGAGGTGATCATGCCGAAGTGGTCGCGGAATCAATACGACCACTCGATTCGGATGGTGGGCGTGCGCATGGTCGAGGTGGAAACCGTGGCCCAGACCCGCGCCGCCTTCAGTCCGCACACCGCCATGGTGGCTCTGCTGGGCGACCGTTTCGGAAATGATCGCCCCGGCTTGAGGGATCTGGCGCCGCTCGCGAAAGAGCGTGGCATCCCCGTTCTGGTCGACGCCGCGCCTGATTTTCCGGTCATCCCCAACCCCTATCTGAAGGACGGGGCGGACCTGGTCGTCTATAGCGGCGGCAAGATCCTGCGCGGACCGCAAAGCTCGGGCATCCTGCTCGGCCGCGAAGACCTCGTCCGGGCGGCCGGCATCAACGCTGCTCCGAACGGTGGTTTCGGGCGGCCGATGAAAGTGAGCAAGGAGGAGATTGTCGGGCTCGTCACGGCGCTGGAAATCTGGGTGAAAGAGCGCGACATCCGGCGCGAGTATGAGGAGTGGGAAGGCTGGTACGGCCACATCAGCAACGAGGTTCGCCAGGTGGACGGCGTCGAGGCGCGAGTCCAGGGACCGACCCGTGGCGGCCCCTTCCCGACATTGCGGATCTCCTGGGATACCGCCAAGATCGGTCTCCGCTCGTCCGACGTGCACCGGCGGCTTCTGGATTCCGATCCGCCGATCATGACCTGGGACTATGGCGACCGGAACTTCCTTGTGATTCGTCCGGCGGCGCTCAAGCCCGGTGAGTACAAGATCATCGGGAAGACGGTCCGGTCGATTCTGGCGGCCGCTCCGAGCGGGGCCGACAAACGCGCTCCGGAGAAGCCGGCAACCGATGTTTCGGGGCACTGGGATGTCGAGATCGAGTTCTTGCGGGGGCGCGGGAAACACCAGTTGTTCCTCGAAGCGGCGGAGAACGGCGTCGTCGGCACGCACATCGGTGCTCGCGCCAGGGGAGACCTGAAAGGGGCGGTCGAAAGCAACAAGGTCCGTCTCGAAAGCGTCTTGCCGATGGAGGGTTCGCGGTTGCGCTATCGCTTCTCGGGAGTCGTCCAGGGCGGCGAAATGCAAGGGGACTTGGATCTGGGCGAGTATCCGCCAGGACGCTGGGTGGCGCGTCGAAGGGAGGCATCAGCATGAGCGATCGGACGACACGCCGCGGCTGGCTGCAAGCGAGTGGAGCAGCGAGTGCGGCGGCGCTTCTCAATAGTGCCGGGGCGACGACGGTTTCCGAGATCCACGAAGAGCCGCCGAAAGACGTCTATACGCGGCTCGGAGTGGAGCCCTTCATCAATTGCACGGCCACGGTGACGAGCAATGGTGGTTCGCGGACTTTGCCCGAGGTGATCCAGGCGATCCACCACGCCTCGCACTACCACGTGAATCTCGACGAGCTTCAGGAAGCCGCCGGGAAACGCATCGCGGAGTTGCTGCAGGTCGAGCACGCCTTGGTCTCGTCCGGTGCGGCGGCCGCGCTGGCGCATGCCACGGCGGGCATCGTGGCCGGCACCGACCCGGAACGCATGCAGCA
This sequence comes from Bryobacterales bacterium, assembly GCA_026713545.1. GTDB lineage: Bacteria > Acidobacteriota > Terriglobia > Bryobacterales > UBA6623 > JAPPLB01. The sequence continues at coordinate 7,708 of JAPOOG010000150.1, read as the reverse complement.
GCTCCCGGACATGACGGGCCTGAAGAACGAGGTCATCATGCCCAAGTCCTCGCGCAACGGTTACGACTACGCCGTGCGGATGGTCGGCGTGACCACCGTGGAGGTCGGGACGGCTCGCGAACTGAAGGCGGCGATCAACGACCGCACCGCGATGATCGCCATGCTCGGGGACCGTTTCAGCCCGAAGGTCGAGTTGCCCCTCGAGGAAGTTGCGCCGATTGCCAACCAGGCCGGAATCCCCGTCCTTGTCGACTCGGCTGCGGATTATCTGGTCTCTCCCAATCCCTATGTCGCCCAGGGGGCCGATCTCGTTGCCTACAGCGGCGGCAAGATCTCCCGCGGCCCCCAGGGCGGGGGATTGCTCGTGGGCAACGAAGAGTTGGTTCGCGCCGCTTTCGCGAACGCCGCCCATCACCACGCTTTCGGACGGCCGATGAAGGTCAGCAAGGAGGAGATCATCGGCGTGCTGACGGCCGTCGAAACGTTCTTTGGACGCAGAGACCTGCAGCAGGAGTACCGCGAGTGGGAAGGCTGGTACAAGTACATCTCCGAGCAGATCACGAAAGTGGATGGGGTTTCCACGTATGTCGCCGCACCCTCGCGCGGTGGCCCGTTCCCGGTCCTGATGGTGGAATGGGACCCGGCGAAGATCGGGCTGACGGCCGGCGAGGTCGGCGCACATCTGTTGAACGGCACGCCTCGCATCGCGACTCATGCTGCCGGCAGCGGAACGTCGTTCCGTCTGCGGCCGGTGGCCATGAAGCCGAGCGAGTACCAAATGGTGGCCGAGCGGCTGCACTCGGTTTTTCGGAATGCCCCGAAGCCGAGGCCCGCGCCGGTGATGCGTACGCCTGTCGACGAAATTGCGGGCCGCTGGCACGTCCGTATGGATTTCGGCGTCGGGAATGCCGAACACGAGCTCTTTCTCGAAGCCGACGGCAACAACGTGACGGGCGCCCACATCGGTACGATCGCGGAAGGAAGAGTTCGTGGAACCCTGGATGGAGACAAGGTGCGCTTGAGCAGCGCCTTGCCTTTCGAGAGCGTCACTCTCGGATATCGCTTTGAAGGCGCCCTCAGGGGAGACCGCATGGGAGGGTTGTTGAATCCGGGCGCGCTCCCGGTCGCTACCTGGGAGGCGCGGCGCCACAAGTATTGAATTGCCGCCTCAACGCAACCGCGCTACTCGGCGATGCCGCCCTCGGTCATCTTGCGGGGGTCGAGCAGGCGGTCGAGGTCGGCGGCCGTGAGGTCGGTCTGCTCCAGGGCGACGTCCTTGAGCTTGCGGCCCTCGCGGTAGGCCTGCTTGGCGACCGCCGCGCCTTTCTCGTATCCGATCACGGGGTTGAGCGCGGTGACGAGGATCGGGTTCTTCTCGACCAGGTCGGCGATGCGCTCTTCGTTGACTTGGAAACCCGCGATCGCCTTGTCGGCGAGCAGGCGTGAGACGTTCCCGAGCAGACGCGCGCTTTCGAGGATGTTGTAGGCAATCACCGGAAGCATCACGTTCAACTGGAAACTGCCGGACTGTCCGGCGATCGTGATCGTGGCGTCGTTGCCGATGACCTGCGCGCAGACCATCGCCGCGGCTTCGGGAATGACCGGATTGACCTTGCCGGGCATGATGCTGCTGCCGGGCTGCAGCGACGGCAGTGCGATATCGGCGACCCCGGCCTGCGGGCCGCTGTTCATCCAGCGCAGGTCGTTCGCGATCTTCATGACCGCCACGGCTCCCGCTTTGATTTGGCCGCTCAGCTCGACGATCGCGTCCTGGCTTGCCAAGCTCATGAAGTAGTTGCGGCTGCTGAGAAACGGCAGTTCGGTGAGCGCGGCAAGGCGCTTGGCGACGCGCGGGCCGAACTCGGGATGCGCGTTCACCCCCGTGCCGATCGCCGTGCCGCCCAGCGCCAGGGCCGAGACGCGCGGCAGCGAAGAGCGGATGCGGGCGGCGGACTGATCCACCTGCGCGCTCCAGCCGCTCAGCTCCTGGCTGAGGCGAATCGGCAGGGCGTCCATCAGGTGCGTGCGGCCGGTCTTGACAACCTCATCGAGTGTCTCCGCCTTGTCGTTGATCGTGTCCCGCAGGTGCTCCAGGCCGGGCAGCAGCGTTGCGGCCGTTTCGAGATACGCGCTGACGTGAATGGCGGTGGGGATCACGTCGTTGCTGCTTTGACTCATGTTGACGTGGTCGTTCGGATGGACCTGGCTGCCCAGTTTTTGCGTCGCCAGCGTCGCAATGACCTCGTTGGCGTTCATGTTCGTGCTGGTGCCCGAGCCGGTTTGGAAGATATCGAGAGGGAATTGGTCGTCGTGGTGGCCGTCGGCAACTTCGTTCGCGGCGTCTTCAATGGCCTGGGCCATGTCGGCCGGAATCAATCCCAGGTCGTGGTTCACCACCGCCGCCGAACCCTTGACGAGCCCGAGCGCGCGAAGGAAGGTGCGAGGGAAACGCAGGCCGCTGACGGGGAAGTTGTTGACGGCGCGCTGCGTTTGCGCCGAGTAGAGGGCGTCTGCCGGAACTTGCACTTCGCCCATGCTGTCTTTTTCGATGCGGTAGGTGGTGTCGTCCATAAGGTCTTATTATCGGGCTTCTCGGGTGCGATGCGGTTTGGACACGCAGCCACTCGATTTCAAGCACGCCGCCGCCGGCCTCCCCAGCCTATTCGTTGGAAATTGTTGCCGACAGTCTCTCCGTGCTAGATTGATCGCGATGAGTATTATGGTCACCGAGGTCTACGAAGCCCTCGTCAGCGCAGGCGCCGACGACGACAAGGCCAAGGCTGCCGCCGCCGCCATCCCCGTCGGGGAAAGGATCGCCACCAAGCAGGACATCGGCGGCGTGAGGAACGAAATTGCCGATGCGAAGGCCGGGTTGAAACAGGACATCGGCGACGTGAGGAAGGAAATTGCCGATGTGAAGGCCGAGTTGAAACAGGACATCGCCGAAGTAAAGCAGGACATCGCGGTCCTCAAGTTCGCGGTCTTCACTTTTTGCCCTGTCATCATCGGCCTGCTGGTCAAGCTCGTCTTCTTCCCCTGACCTGCCGTTCTCATCACCTGACGGTCGAAGCACGCGGTAAAGACCGCCATGACTTCGTTGCGCATGCTTGCCGTGCTCGATGCAGGTTCAAGTACACCTGCGCGCGCCCGGCGGCTCGCGCCTCGGCCTGACCGCCCTCTCACGCCTGCCTGTCCTGCAGCCGGCAGGCGCTTCGCCTCCCCGCTTGGTGAAAAAGGGTAGAGGATTTCTAATCCCCCGTGCCGGGGTCTGTCTTGAGGGGAACCTTGGGTTTGGCAGTGGCCCAGGTGTCGCGGATGCGGGTGAAGCCGTCGAAGAATGAGGCGCGAAGACCCTGGGGGGCAAAGGAGGCCATCCAGCGGGCGCTGTTGAGAACGACCGGTGCGATGCGCGACTTGGCGATCACTTCCTGGGAACCCGTCAGCGGTGAGAACGCTATGACGGCCAGCACGATGGCGGTCGCTAGGATCAGGCCGCGAACCAGGCCGAACGCTCCCCCGAGCAGGCGGTCGAACCAGCGCAGTCCGGACCAGCGCAGGACTTTCGCCAGCAGCCATGCGGTCATGCCGCCGGCGACCAGCGAGCCGATGACGATCGCGCCGAACGCGGCGAACGACGCCAGCGATTCGTCCCCAATAAAAGGTGCGATATGGGGGACGAGACCGGAGTACCACCACATGCCGCCGAAGATGCCGATGAGCAGCGCGATGATGCGGATCACTTCACGGGTGATGCCGTTCCAGAGAGCGCCGGCGAACGAGAACAGCAGGATGACCGCAAGCAGAATGTCTAACCAGTTCATGGCTAGCTCCGAGGGAGTTGGTCGCGCCGCTTGCGGGAGGCGCCGCGCAGGTGGTACCCCAAGTATATCAACGGCGCCGACAAGTCCCGGTTCCGCTCCCGTCGCGAGTATCTCTTCCGGAAGGATCGGATAAAGTCCAGCTACAAGGGCACAGCCGATGGACGCTGTTCGATATAATCCCGTTCCGAATGCGGTCAACGCTGGCACGTGGAGGCATCTTGACCTCGGCTGCCGGGTGAACCAGACCGGCGCTGGCGTTTTGGGTCCCCATTTGTCGTGCTACCCGAACTGACTCCTTCGTCGTCGAAGACACCCGCCGGATCCGAGACCCGCGCTCCCACCTCGGACCGGCGTTTGTTGGAACGGGCGCGGCGGGGCGATCGCATTTGCGGGATCGATGCTGACTGCGCCGCGGTCGGAGCGCCCGGCGAGTGCGCTCGCGTTCGCAGCCGCTCTTCATCAAGCTCTTGGCAGAGAGTAGATCACACTTTTTTCAATCGGCCTGTCCGATTTCCTTTTCTTCTACGTCATTAGTAGGTGGTAGTGTATTTTCGCTGACTACTGGCGGTCACACCATCCAACGCTTGCCGCTTGGACGCGGGCAGTCTACAAGATCATCGGAACGAGAGATTCGGATATGAACCATTCCTCCGACAGGATGAGTCGCATGGCGTCGATGGCGCTGCAAGGCTCGGGGATTTTGTTTATCCTGGCGCTTGCTCTGCTGCCGCGACCGGCTCAGGCACAACGGATCGGGCCGCTGGTTCCGGACAACCCACAGCAGTCGAAGGCATCGTCGGCCGAGCGCGAGGATGAGCTTCGGCCGCCCAGCCTGCAACTGAGCCTTCCTTCGCCGGCTGAGGTCGCTCTACCGCCGTTGGGTCCCGACGATCTGCAGCGTTTGCAGCCGCAACGCGGCCGCCCGCCCGCCATCGGCGTCCACCGCCGCTTGCCGCAGGGAGCGCTCAAGCTGAGCATCTCCGCAGGAGGCGTCAAGTCGACCGCCGAGGGAGCGTGGCAATCGACCGAGGCCGGCCGCCTGTGGCGTCTGAAGTTGACCTCTCCCAGCGCCCGCGCCATGCGCGTTCACTTTCGGGACTTCGCCATCGGGTCGGGCCGTCTCTGGATTCACTCCGAGGACGGGCAGACCGTCGGGCTCTATAGCGGCACGGGCCTTTACGGCGATGGAGACTTCTGGAGCGGCATCGTTTTCGGCGACAGCCTGACGATCGAGTACCTGCCCGATCCGGCGGCGGTGGGAGAGGCCGTGCCGTTCCAAATCGTGGCCATCAGTCATATCTGGGGCGATGCTTTTGGAGAGGGTGCCGAGGACGGCGTCCAATCGCCGAAGGCGGCCCGGGAGGGCTCGGACCGATCGGGAGCGGTCAAGCTGTTGCCCGGCCCCATCGACCTTGCGGTGGGAACGCCGTCGAAGAAGTCGCGGCTGACAGAGGCAATCCCGTCGGTCAAGCGGTCTGCGTCCCTGCAACAGCCGCGCCCGAAGGCGGCAAGGCCGCTCACGCCCGGGGAACCCGTCTCCTTCAGCCGGGGGCCGGTTGACTCCACGACGCTGTTCCACGGGGATTTTTCATATCAGTTGGAAGTGCCCGAGGACGCCACCCGCGTAACCTTCACGCTGGAATCCGATGCCGACGTGGCCCTGCTGGTCCGCTATGGCGAGGACAATGATGTTCAGGATGACAGAGCTGTCTTCGACTACGCCGCCGACGAGGTCTTTGCGGGCACCGAAGAGATCGACATTACCCCCGAATCCGACCCGCCGCTTCAAGCAGGAAGCTACTTCGTATCGGTCGTAGTCTTTGCTATGGGCGTCGAGGTCAACTGCACGCTCACGGCGGAAGTGGAACGCGAAGGAGGAACTCCGCCGCCGCCAAGCGGCCGCACGCTCAGGCCCGGGCAGCCTGTCACCTTCCAACGGGGGCCGGTCGACAACTCGACGCTCTTTGTTGGGCCTAACTCATTCTTGCTGGAGGTTCCCGAGGACGCCACCAGCGTAACCTTTACTCTGGAATCCGATGCCGACGTGGAGTTGTTGGTGCGCTTTGGAGAGGACAACGACGTTCAGGACGGGAGGCTTGCCACGGACCACCGGCACCGGAACCGCACGGGTAATGAACGGATTGTCATTACTTCCCAATCCGACCCGCCGCTTCGAGCGGGATCCTACTTCATATCGGTAGCAGTCTATGCTACGGGCGTCGAAGTCAACTGCACGCTCACGGCGGAAGTGGAACTCGAAGGAGAGGCTCCGCCGACGATCAGCGGCGGCACACTCGCGCCCGGACAGCCCGCCGACTTCCGCCTGGGGCCGGTCGACTCCCCGACGATCTTCACCGGGGATCACTCGTTCCGGTTGGAGGCTCCCGAGAACGCCACCCGCATCACCTTCACGCTGGAATCCGTCGACCCCAACGTCGATGTGGATCTGTATGTTCGTTTCGGCGAGGACAACGCCGTTCAGGATGGGAAACCTGTCTCTGACCACTTCTCCAGGGGCTTGACGGGCAATGAACGGATCGGCATCACCCATCGCTCCGACCCGCCTCTTCAAGCCGGAACCTACTTCGTATCGATATTGGTCTTTGATGAGGGCGTCGTCGCCGAGGGCACGCTCACGGCGACGGTGGAGACGGACGCCGAGGACTGTCACCTTGACGTGACCTGCTACACCGAATGGTCGAGCTCCGCGACTGGCGTCGCGCTGATGGTCATTGAGAAGAATGGGGGCAGCGCTGCCTGTTCGGGCACGCTGCTGAACAACCGCCGGCAAGACCTGACTCCCTACTTTCTCACTGCCGCCCACTGCGTGCAAACCGAGGAGGAAGCGCGCAGCGTGACCGCCTTCTGGTCATACCAGACACGAAACTGCAACGGAGATCTGCCGGCTTTGCGCAGCGTGCCGCGGACCGAGGGGGCCGGCCTGCTCTCGGCCTTGGGCGGTGCACGTCATCCCGACGGCGATATCACGCTGCTGCAGCTCGAAGGCGATTTGCCTGCCGGGACCGTGTTCCAGGGATGGGACGCGGCCCCCCAGCCTGTCGGCTCCCAGATCACCGGCATTCATCATCCCCAGAGCGCTGATTGGGGCTTCTTCAAGCGGGTCTCCTTCGCCCGGATCATTCCCGAATCGGCCTATGGACCTTCCGACGATACCTATTTCAACGTCTCCTATCCCGTGGGACAGGGCTACACGGAGCCGGGCTCTTCCGGGTCGGCCGTTTTCAGCAACTCTGAAACCGTGGTGGGGGCGTTGAGCGGCGGAGACATTGTCGGGTATGCCTGCCCGACCAAGCCCGTTGTTGACCGCTTCACACACTTTTCGGCTCTTTATCCCCATATCCGGCCCTTGATCGACAGCACCTTGCCGGAGATCACCGGCGGCGCGCTCCCGCCCGGGCAGCCTGCCGCCTTCCGCCTGGGACCGGTCGACTCCCCGATGCTCTTCTCCGGGGACTCTTCCTTCCAGGTGGAGGTTCCCGAGGGCGCCGCCAGCGTAACCTTCACGCTGGAATCCGTCGATCCCGATGTCAACGTGGATCTGTATGTCCGCTATGGGGAGGACAACGCCGTTCAGGGTGGGAGCGTTGTCTCGGACTATTCCTCCACCGGACCCACGGGCAACGAGCAGATCGTCGTCACCCCGCAATCCGCCCCGCCGCTTCGAGCCGGGACCTATTACGTCTCGCTGATGCTCCGCACGACCCGCGCCGTGGCCGAGGTCACGCTCACGGCCGAGCTCGACGCCACCGTCGCCCCGCCGCCGGGCAGCCGGATCTATTACTTCCCGCATCTTGCGGTGGGAGCGGGTTGGCAAACCACGCTCACTTATATCAACTACTCGTCCGAGGCGGTGAGCTGCCGGACCG
>JAPOOG010000165.1 GCA_026713545.1 Bryobacterales bacterium | reverse complement strand
GAAGCCGTGCGCTTCGGGACCTTCCAGCAACAACGCCGTCAAGCGTTCCCGCTGCGCGGCGTCCAACAGCGGCTTGCGCCCGGCGCGCCCGGCGCGCCGCAAACCAGCGCTGCCCCGACGGCGATACTCCCCCACCCAGCGGCTCACACTTTGCTGCGCCGCTTTCACCTGCCGCGCCGCTGCGGATTGACTCCAGCCTTCCTCCAGCACCAGCCGCACGGCCGCTCGTCGCCGCTTCTCCAGAGCCTCGAAGTCTCGTCGTACTCCTCTTGGATTCCCCATGTCTAGTAAGACGAGATAAAGCCCCCAAAGGTTACTATATATTATGCGGGACTCAATAGGTTGCTCGTCGGCTATGCCCGAGCCTCATCTCAGGACCAGGACTTGACCCTGCAACGCGAAGAATTCGTTGCAGCCGGATGCACCCACGTCTATGCCGAGAAGATCAGCGCCGGCGGCCCCTCTTCCGACTTGAGCTCGAGCGTATGCTGGACAGCCTTCGGACCCAAAAGACGAATCACTTCGCAACAGATCGAGACCGCCCGCGGTCTGCTCGACAATGGCTACACTGCCGACTAGGCCGGCGAGGCCGTTAGAGACAACCCCGAATAACGTTTTTTCCTTCGCATCCAGCCACAAACGGACCCGCCGCGGGCGCCGTGCTAGGCTACGCCCAAGGCGCTGCCGTCCACGCCGCACCCTCCGCATGAATCCCGCCGGTTCCATGAGAACAGGCCAGAGCCGAAAGGACACCCGCGCCCGGCGCTTCTTCGGGAAACACGGCCTGCTCGCCGCGAAGCATGCCCATTACGAGTTCCGGCCCGGGCAACTCGCCATGGCCGAGCAGGTCGAAAGGGTGCTCGCCGAACGGCGTCATCTGCTGGTCGAGGCCGGCACCGGCACGGGGAAGACCCTCGCCTACCTGATTCCGGTGATCGCCAGCGGCAAACGGGTCATCGTCTCGACCGGCACGAAGAACCTGCAGGAGCAGCTCTACTACAAGGACATCCCGTTCCTCGAACGGTATTTCGACCGCCCTCTCAACGTGGCCTACATGAAGGGCCGCAACAACTACCTCTGCCGCCAGAAACTCTACGAAACCGAGAAGCGCCCGACCCTTGCCGGACTCGTCGAAATCGAGGACCGCAAGCTCATCAGCTCCTGGGAAAAGGAGACCGAAACCGGAGACCGGGCCGAGCTCAAGAAGCTCCCTCAAGACAGCGCCGTCTGGGACCATCTCGACGCCCGCCGCGAGCTCTGCGCCGGCCAGAAGTGCGAACAGTTCGACCGCTGCTTCATCACTCTGATGCACCAGCGGGCCGCCGAAGCCGACATCATCATCGTCAACCACCACCTCTTTTTCGCCGACCTCGCACTCCGGGAAGACGACTACGCCTCGATCATCCCCAACTACGAGGCGGTCGTTTTCGACGAAGCTCATGAAGTGGAGGACGTCGCCGGGAAACATTTCGGGGTTCAGATCAGCAACTATCGCTTCGAAGAACTGGCGCGCGACATCCAGCACACCGCGATCCAACTGGAGGCCGGCTCCCGCGAGCTCGATGCCGCCATCGAAACGCTGCGGATTCGCTCCACGGCCTTCTTCGCCCTCTTCGAGCGCTACCAGGGACGCAGCGGCTTCGACCAGCGCGAAGACTTCCGCAAGCGCCACCAGGAGCAGTACTCGCTGCTGCTCAACGCCCTGAATCTGGTCGCGACGCAGCTCAAGCTCACCCCGAAGCAGATCGACGAAATCATCCCGCTGGAGCGGCGCACCGCGGACCTCGACCGCGAGCTACGGTTCCTGATGGAAGGCGAGGACGAAACATACGTCTACTGGATCGAGCGGCGCGGCAAAGGCGTCTTTCTGCAGGCTACGCCGATCGAGGTCTCCGAGATTCTCGCCGAGCGCCTGTTCGACCAGGTCGATACGGTCGTGCTTACCTCGGCAACCTTGGCGGTGGAAGAGAGGTTCGATTTCGTTCGCGGACGCCTGGGGGTGTCGCGAGCCGAAGAGCTGGTCGTCCCGGGCCACTTCAATTGGCGCGATCAGGTGTTGTTCTACGTGCCCGCCCGCCTGCCCGATCCCCGCTCCGCGGAGTTCGTGCTCCAAGCCGCGGATCAGGTCATCGGACTCATCCGCGCCAGCCGCGGCCGCGCTTTCGTGCTCTTCACCAGCTATCAGCAGATGAACGCGGTCCACGATGCCGCCTCGTTCGCGATCGAGCACCCGACTCTGGTGCAAGGGTCCGCGCCCAACTCGGCCTTGCTCGAAGAGTTCCGCTCGACGGAGAACTGCGTGCTGTTCGGCACGGCCAGCTTCTGGCAAGGGGTCGACGTGCCCGGCGAGCAGCTCAGCATGGTCATCATCGACAAATTGCCCTTCGCGGTGCCATCGGACCCGGTCGTGCAAGCACGGATGAAGAGCCTGCGGCAAGCGGGAGAAGACCCCTTCGCGTCCTACCAGATTCCGCAAGCCGTGATCGCCCTCAAGCAGGGCTTCGGACGGCTTATCCGGCACTCGAAAGACCGCGGCGCGCTGGTGCTGCTCGACAATCGCATCCTGCGCGCGCGCTACGGCAAGACGTTCCTCGACAGCCTGCCGGACTACGCTTTCACGACGCAGCTCGCTGACGTGCAACGGTTCTTCCAGGCGTCGTGAACCACACGCCGTGCGAAGATGTTTTTGTCGAAGCGGGAAAACCCGTGGCTGCGATGCTTCAGATCACCGAAATCTTTCGCTCGATCCAGGGCGAGTCCACCCGCGCCGGACTACCCTGCACCTTCATCCGGCTCACCGGCTGCAATCTGCGCTGCACGTGGTGCGACACCGAGTACTCCTTTTACGGCGGCACCCGCATGACGTTGGACGAGGTGATGCGCAAGGTCTGGGACCTTGGCGGGAAACTGGTCGAGATCACCGGCGGCGAGCCGTTGCTCCAGCGGCCTGTCTATCCCCTGATGGACTGCCTGCTCGGCGAGGGCTACCGCGTGATGCTCGAAACCAGCGGAGAAAGACCTATCGACAAGGTGCCTGCCGATGTCATCAAGATCGTCGACGTGAAGTGCCCGGACTCAGGCGAGCCCGACACCTTTCGTCTCGAGAACCTGGATCATCTGTCGCCGCACGACGAGCTGAAGTTCGTCATCGCCACGCGCCGTGACTATGAGTTTGCCCGCGACCTCACAAAACGGCACCAGCTCACCCGGCGCGCCGCGGCGGTCATCTTCTCACCCGCGCACGGTGAGGTCGACTTGCCGAACCTGGCCGAGTGGATCCTGAACGACGGCTTGGACGAAGTAAGATTCGGCCACCAACTCCACAAGACCATCTGGGGGGCCGAAGCGAAAGGGGTCTAGGCCGTCTAGGCCGACCCCTTACAATAAGTACCGTCAGGGTTCGTCCACATGAAATCCAAACCGAAAGCCGGCATACGGCAACTTCCGATGATGCCCATCAGGGACGTCGTCATCTTTCCCCACATGATGACGCCCTTCGTGGTGGGGCGGGAATCCAGCGTCCTGGCTTTGGAGGAAGCGCTCAACACGGAAAAGAAAATTTTTCTCGCGACGCAACACGACGCTTCGGTTGACGACCCCACACCGGACCAGATCTACCAAGTCGGCACGATCGTCTCGATCGTCCAGAGCCTCAAACTGCCGGACGGCAATATCAAGGTTCTGGTGGAGGGTGTCGAGCGTGCGAGTCTGCATACCGTAACGCAACAGGAAGGCTTCTATCGCGCCACCGTAAAGGTCCATCCCGCGCGCCCGGTCCCATCGGAAAAGACAGAGGCGCTCAACAGCCGTGTCACGTCTTCGTTCGAGCACTATGTCAAGCAGAGCCAGAATCTCAACTACGAAACGATGATCGCGGCGGTCCGCGTCGACGATCCGGGCAAGCTGGCGGACACCGTCGGGGCGAACCTTCAGCTCACGATTCCCGAGAAGCAGGATCTTCTCGAAATCTTCGATCCCATCGACCGGCTCACCCGCGTGGCCGAGGTTCTCGACATCGAGCTGGAAAAACTCAACGTCGACCGCACGATCCAGAACCGCGTCAAGCGCCAAATGGAGAAGGCCCAGAAGGAGTACTACCTCAACGAGAAGATCAAGGCCATTCAAAAGGAACTCGGCAAAGGCGAAAAAGGAGAATACGAAGAGCTCCGCAAGAAGATCGAAGACGCCGGCATGACGAAGGACGCCAAGGAGAAGGCGCTCAGCGAAATGAAGCGGCTCGAGAACATGCCGCCCATGTCGGCCGAATCCACGGTTTCCCGGAACTACATCGACTGGCTCCTGGCGGTGCCCTGGAAGAAGAAGTCACGCGAGATCCGCGACCTCGGGTTCGCCGAGAAGGTCTTGAACGAAGATCACTACGGGCTCGAGAAGGTCAAGGAGCGCATCCTGGAATATCTGGCCGTGCGCCGGCTGGTCAGGGACCCGCGCGGCTCGATCCTGTGCTTTGTCGGCCCTCCGGGGGTCGGGAAGACGTCGCTGGGCAAGTCCATCGCGCGGTCGACGGGCCGCAAGTTCATCCGCCTGTCTCTCGGGGGCGTGCGCGACGAAGCCGAAATCCGTGGACACCGCCGTACTTACATCGGGGCTCTGCCCGGGCAGATCATCCAGATGATGAAGAAGGCCGGCACTACAAACCCTGTCTTCATGCTCGATGAGATCGACAAGATGTCGACCGACTTTCGCGGCGACCCATCCGCGGCGTTGATGGAAGTGCTCGATCCGGAACAGAACCACATGTTCGTCGACCACTACTTCGACGTCGAGTACGACTTGAGCAAGGTCTTCTTCATCGCCACGGCGAACGTTCTCTTCACCATTCCGGCTCCGTTGCAGGATCGTCTCGAGATCATCCGGCTGAGCGGTTACACCGAGTATGAAAAACTCGAGATCGCCAAGCGGCACTTGATCGCCAAGCAGCTCTCGGCGCATGGTTTGAAGAAGACCGATATCGAGTTCACCGACCCGGGTATCCTGGCGCTCGTCGAGGAATACACACGCGAAGCCGGCGTCCGCAACCTCGAACGTGAAATCGGCAATATCTGCCGCAAGACCGCCCGCAAGGTCGTCTCGCGGGCGAAGAAAGAAAAGAAAAAGAAGATCGTTGTCAAGCCGGAAGCGTTGTCGGATCTCATTGGCGTCCCGAAATACCGCGATCTGCGGGCCGAGAAGAAGAATCAAGTCGGCGCGGCGGTTGGACTCGCCTGGACCGAAGTCGGCGGCCAGTTGCTGACGATCGAGGCCACGCTACTCGACGGCAAAGGCAAATTCACGACGACCGGCAAGCTGGGCGATGTCATGCAGGAATCCGCCCAGGCCGCCATGAGCTATGTTCGTTCCCGCTCCCATACGCTCGGGTTGCCCAAGGATTTCTATCGCCACCTCGATGTCCATGTGCACATCCCGGAGGGCGCCATCCCGAAGGACGGCCCGTCGGCGGGCATCACGCTGACGGCCACTCTCGTCAGCGCGTTGACGCGCGTCCCGGTTCGCGGCGACGTCGCGATGACCGGCGAAGTGACGTTGAGGGGCAAGGTCCTTTCGATCGGCGGCCTGAAGGAGAAGCTCCTGGCCGCACACCGGCACGGCATTCGCGAAGCGATCATGCCGAAGGACAACGAGAAGGATCTGCCGGACATTCCCGCCCTTATCAAGAAGGACATGAAGCTGCACTTCGTCGGACACATGGACGAGGTGTTGACGATTGCACTGGAGCATCCCCTGGAAGGGCTCGCGGCTCCTTCCGCTCCGCCGCCGGCTGTCGAAGGCACCACTTCCGGCGCCGAAGAAAAACTGCCGCACTGAGTGCCCGCGGAATTCATCCTGAGCGCTTCGTCCCCGGAGCAGTTTCCGAGGGATGGGCGGCCTGAGGTCGCGTTCATCGGCCGCAGCAACGTCGGCAAGTCCAGCCTGCTGAATGCGCTCCTGCGCCGGGGCGCGGTCAAAGGCGGCGTGCCTCGCAGGGAACTGGCGCGGGTGAGCCGCACGCCGGGCCGAACGCAAAGCCTGAACTTCTTTCTGCTGGATCAGCGCTTCTATTTCGTCGATCTTCCCGGATACGGATACGCGAAAGCGCCGCGGAAGATGACCACGAAGTGGGGCAAGCTGGCCGAGAGCTACTTGCGAGACCGCTCGCAGTTGCGGCTTGTGGTGCTGATCGTCGATTTGCGCCACGGCCCGACCACGCTCGATCACGAAATGAAGGACTGGCTCGTTGCTTGCGGCCTCACATACCTCGTGGCCGCCTCGAAATCTGATAAATTGAAAGGAGACGCACGAACGCGAGCGATTCGCGCGGTTCAGCAAGCCTTCGGCCCCGCCCTGCCACTATCCGCCAAGACGGCGGAAGGTGTCCCCGCACTGTGGGACGTCATCTCTAACGCTCTCAAACCTTAACCACACCAGCTCGACTTCGAGGTACCCATGCCTACTCAACAGCAGGAACGGGCCGGCGCGCTCGACTTGGCTTCTCTCAAAGAGATGAACATCACGCAGCTCAGCAAGCAGGCCAAAGAGCTGGGTATCCAAGGAATCGCAAACCTGCGCAAACAGGAACTCATCTTCGGCATCCTGCAGGGGCAGGCTGAAAAAAGCGGACACATCTTCTCCGAGGGAGTCCTGGAAACGCTGCCGGAAAGCTTCGGGTTCCTGCGGGCGCCGGAGTACAACTATCTTCCCGGCCCCGACGACATCTACGTCTCGCCCTCGCAGATCCGCCGGTTTGATTTGCGGACCGGCGACACGATCTCGGGACAGGTGCGTCCTCCCAAGGAAGGAGAGCGTTACTTCGCGCTCATCAAGGTCGAGGCCATCAACTTCGAGCCGCCGGAAGCTTCGAAGAACAAGATGCTGTTCGACAACCTGACGCCCCTGTACCCCGAGGGCCGCCTCAAGTTGGAAACGACCAAGGGAAACTTCAGCGGACGCGTGCTGGACCTCGTCACACCCATCGGAAAGGGTCAGCGCGGGCTCATCGTCGCCGCGCCGCGCACCGGCAAGACGATGCTACTACAGGCGCTCGCCAATTCGATCACATCGAATCATTCCGAGGTCGTTCTGATCGTCCTGCTCATCGACGAGCGCCCCGAGGAAGTGACGGACATGAAACGCTCCGTCAAGGGCGAGGTCGTCAGCTCGACTTTCGACGAGCCCGCCACGCGCCATGTCCAAGTAGCCGAGATGGTCATCGACAAGGCCAGGCGGCTCGTGGAGCACAAGCGTGACGTGGTGATCCTGCTCGATTCGATCACGCGCCTCGCCCGAGCGTACAACACCATCGTTCCACCCTCCGGGAAAATTCTGTCCGGCGGCGTCGATTCGAACGCCTTGCAGCGTCCGAAGCGCTTCTTCGGCGCGGCCCGCAACATCGAGGAAGGCGGTTCCCTCACCATCGTCGCCACCGCTCTGGTCGATACCGGCAGCCGCATGGACGAGGTTATTTTCGAGGAGTTCAAGGGCACCGGCAACATGGAGATTCTCCTCGACCGCAAGCTGGTCGACAAGCGCACCTTCCCGGCCATCGACATTACCCGCAGCGGAACCCGCAAGGAAGAGCTGTTGCTGTCGAAGGAAGAACTCAACAAGGTCTGGGTCCTCCGCAAAGTCCTCAGCCAAATGTCGACCGTCGAAGCCATGGAGCTGCTGCTCGATCGCATGCGGAGGACACGGAGCAACGCCGAGTTCCTGGGGGCAATGGCGGACTAGCCGGCATGTCTCAGTGCGCGGCGATCCGTTGTCCTGCTTGTCGGTCCGAGGCTAGCCTTCCGCTCTCGACAGAGCATCGACCAGCAACGATGTTCGGCTACAATCGGTCGGTGATGTTGTGGTTGCATGGCCGTGTCGTTCTCATCTGTGTCCTGCTGGCGGCAAGTCTCGCTTGCGGCGGGGCCGGCCCGCTCTCGGAAAAGCGTCTTTCGATCGCCGTGATTCCCATGGGCACCACCCACGAGTTCTGGAAATCGATTCATGCCGGCGCGAAAAAAGCCGCCGGCGAACTCGACGTTGACATCATCTGGAAGGGGCCGCAAGTCGAAGACGACCGCGCCCAGCAGATCTCCGTTGTCGAAGACATGATCGCTCGCCGCGTCGACGGCATTGTCCTGGCGCCTCTCGATCGGACCGGCCTGCGCCAAGTCGTCGGCGAAGCGCGCAAGTCCGGCATTCCCACCGTGGTGGTGGATTCGGGTCTGGAAGGGGAAGAGCACATCAGCTTTGTCGCCACGGACAATCGCAAGGGCGGCGTCCTCGGCGCACAGCGTCTCGTCGAAACGCTTGACGGCAGAGGCAAGATCATCCTGATGCGCGTGATCGTCGGGGCTGAAAGCGCCATGGACCGCGTGGAGGGCTTTCTCAGCGAGATCAGGAAGCATCGCGGCATCGAGATCCTCAGCGATAACCAGTACGGCGGCGTTACGACCGAGACTGCCTACCAAGTGGGCGAAAACCTGCTCAACCGGTTCCCGGATGTCGATGGCATCTTCTGTCCCAACGAATCCACCACCTTCGGGATGTTGCGGGCCCTTACCGACTCCGGCAAAGCCGGTCAGGTAAAGTTCGTCGGCTTCGACAGCAGCGAGAAACTGATCACGGCGCTTGCGGACGGCCACTTGCAGGGACTCGTCCTTCAGAATCCGTTCAGAATGGGCGAGTTGGGCATCAAGACCGTGGTCGGATATCTACGCGACCCCACGCAGGAGCCGACCGAACGCATCGATACCGGCGTCAGCGTCGCAACGCCCGAGAACATGAACGACGCCGAGATCGCCGAGCTGCTTCGCCCTCCCATCGACGAATACCTGGACTAGTTTTTTTCTTCGCTGCCAAGGTTCACATTCGAGTCAAGTTGACGCGGCGATCCGTTGTCCTGCTTGTCGGTCTGAGGACTTCCTCGCTAGTATTGTCCCGGCAGAGGACGTCCGATACGCTTCAATCCCACCGCCGCGACTGAAAAGTGATCTTTCACGGCTCTTCGGTCGGGCGAGCCATTTGAACATGTCCGCAGCCGCTCAACAGACCAACATCGGCCCTCCCCGACTCCGCATGGACGGCGTCCGAAAATCCTTCGGAGCCACCCGCGCTCTCGACGGCGTCGACTTCGCGGTCCGGTCCGGCGAAGTCCACGCTCTGATCGGCGAAAACGGCGCCGGCAAGAGCACCTTGATGAAAGTGCTCAGCGGGGTCTATGGCGCGGACGGCGGCACGATGCAGATCGATGGCCGTACCTACGAACCCGCCAATCCCCTCGACGCCAGGCAACAAGGCGTCGCCATGATCTACCAGGAACTTGCGATCGCCCCGCACCTGTCCGTCGCCGCTAACGTCCTGCTTGGGATCGAGCCCTCTCGCCAAGGCCGCCTCGACCAGGCGGAAGCGCTCCAGCGCACCGAGCAAGCACTCGAAGACCTGGGACAAAGTGACATCGACCCCGCCGCACCTGCCGGTTCGCTCAGTGTCGGCGCGCAGCAATTGGTGGAGGTGGCCCGAGCCCTGGTGACGGACGCGCGCATCATCGTTTTCGACGAACCGACCAGCAGTCTCACCCGCCCCAATGTCGAGCGCCTCTTCCAGGTCATTCGACGGCTCAGCGAACGCGGTGTCGCGGTCGTCTACATCAGCCACTTTCTCGAGGAGGTTGCGGAAGCCGCCGATGCATTCACGGTCCTGCGGGACGGCAAAACCGTCGGATCAGGAACGGTCGGCCAAGTCTCGAACGCCAGGATCATCCACTGGATGATCGGCCGCAAGTTGAACGACATGTTCCCGCGAGTTAGGCATGATATCGGCGAGCCGGTTCTCGAACTGACCGGTCTCGAAGCACCCGGCGTCACGTCCGCCTCACTCCGACTGCGGCGGGGTGAAGTGTGCGGGATCGCCGGACTCATCGGCGCCGGCAGGACCGAGTTGCTGCGGGCGGTCTTCGGCCTGGCTCCGGTGCGCGGCGGCGAGGTCCGCGTCGCAAGCTACCGCGGCCCCGCTTCTCCGTCCGAGCGGCTTTCCAACGGCGTCGGCCTGCTCAGCGAAGACCGCAAGGACGAGGGTCTGGCGCCGTATCTTGCCGTCGAGGACAACATCGTGCTTTCGGACCTCGGCGCCTATTCCCGAAGAGGCTGGCTTGACCGGGGTGCGCTCCGCCGCTCGGCCGGCGCGTGGATCGACCGGTTGCGCGTAAAGACATCCTCGTCCACAGCGCCGGTCCATTCGCTATCCGGGGGCAACCAGCAGAAAGTGCAGCTCGCCCGGCTGCTGCATCACGACTGCGATGTCCTGTTGCTCGATGAGCCGACCCGCGGCATCGATGTCGCCAGCAAGGTCCAAATCTATGAATGGATCGGCCGACTGGCCTCGGAAGGCAAGGCGGTTCTCTTCGTGAGCTCGTACATCCCGGAGTTGCTGGGGGTCTGTGACAGTCTGGCGGTGATGCACCGGGGGAGGCTCAGCCAAGCTCGGCCGGTCGAGCAATGGACGGAGCACACGATCATGATGACGGCCACGGGGACCAGAATATAGACAATATACAATTTTATATATGCTACAATTCATTCAATGGCGTTGTACATCAAGCATCCCGAAGCGGACCGCCTAGCCCGCGAACTCGCCGAGGCCACCGGCGAGACCTTGACCGACGCGGTGATCCAGTCGCTGCGCGAGCGCCTGCTTCGCGCCAAGGCTCGAAGCTCGAAACCTCGCCTGCTTGACGAGCTTCGCGCCATCCGCGAGCGCTGCGCCGCGCTTCCCGTCGTCGACCATCGTCCCTCGGACGAGATTCTCGGCTACGGCCGCGGTCTCCCGGAATAGCCATGGTCATCGACTCGTCGGCGCTTCTGGCGATTCTCCTCAGTGAGCCGGCCGCGGAGCGAATCGAACAGGCCATCAATGATGACCCCGTTCGATTCATAACGGGCGTTTCCGTATTGGAGGCCTCCATCGTTGTGGAGAGCCGCTATGGACCGATCGGCGGCCGCGAACTCGACCTTCTCCTGCACAACGCGGCCATAGAGGTGGCGCCCCTTACTCCCGAGCAAGTCGATTGGGCAAGGTACGCGGCGCGGGTTTTCGGCAGAGGCCGCCACCCGGCGCAGTTCAATTGGGGTGAGTGTTTCTCCTATGCTCTCGCGAGGGTATCTGGTGAGCCGCTTCTCTTCCAGGGAAAGCGCTTCACCGAGACCGATATTCCGGCAGCGCTGACGTAGTTTCTTGTCCCTGGCCAAGGTTCACATTCGAGTCAAGTCCACGCGGCGCTCAGTACGCCTGCTTCCCGGTCGTAGGCGGAGCCTCGCCAGCTATTCGACTCGATTGCCGCACGCACGCTCTCAGCCGGCGACTGCCCGGTACACATGCGCCGCCGCCATCAGATCTTGTATCGCCAAGCCCTGCGACTCGAACAACGTCACGTCTTCCGCCGACCCCCGCCCTGCCGTTTTGCCGGCCACAATCGAGGAGACTTCCACGACCCGACCCCAATCGAGCAAGCCCGCCGCGTGAGCCTGAATCAGGTCGCCCGCTTCCATCCGCGCCTGCTCGATGGAATCCACCGCGACCAGCGCGCACCGAGCCACCGTGCCGGCATCCACCTCGACCCGCTTCGCATGGTTGCTCCCGGCCGCGTTGATATGGCAACCCGCCGGCACGACGTCCGCCGAAAACAGAGGCTCCCGCGCCGTCGTGATGGTTACTACGGCGTCACTCTCCGAGACCGTCGCCTGGGCGCTGTTCACCGCCTGCACCGCTATCCCCAGCCGTTCCGACATCTTTCGCGCAAACCGCTCCCGCCGCTCGGGCGAACGGCTGTACACGAGCGCAGTTTCCAGATTGCGAACCTCGGCAATGGCTTCCAACTGCGTTTCCGCCTGAAAACCGCAACCGATCATCCCGAGCCGCCGCGCCTCCGGGCGAGCCAGGCAGCGGGTCGCCACGCCCGTTGCGGCGCCCGTCCGAATCTGCCCAAGAGCGTTCGCGTCGACGGTCGCCAGCAGCTCGGTGGTTTCGGCGTCGAACAGCAAGACCACGAACCGCGCCCCGACCCGCGGCCGGGTCGCATACACTTTCGCGGCGAGGTAGCCGCCCTCGTTATCGCCTGCCGCCATACAGTGCAGCCAGGCGCCATTGTCGAGCACGACCCGCCGTCGGGCGTGATTCACCGCTCGGCCGTCGTCAAGACGCCGGAACGCCTCCTCCACCAGATCGATAGCCCTTGCCATGGGCAACGTTTCCCGAACCTGTTCTTCCGTGATGTGGATCATTTGTGCTCATTATGTCCGGCAGCCGCGACAGCCGCCGGACAGCGACATGCCCTGCGGGTTCCTTCCGCCGCGGCCGCCGCCAAATGAACCCATGCTGAGAATGAGAAAGGGGAACCTTCCATATTGCGTTGACCAGACAGCCCATCGGATTGCAACGTGATACGATGCAGGCTATATTTGCGGCATTCGATTCGCGCACAAAGGGCTGCGGAGATTCCACGAACGAGACGATACCCGGGGGCTCAACCCCGACCAGGTGGAACGTATCCGGCGCGTTCTGACCGCGCTGCAGGATGCGCGGTCGCCGCGGAACATGGACCTGCCCGGGTGGCAACTACACCGACTCAAAGGGGGAGCGCCGCGGGCAATGGAGCGTGCGCGTGTCCGGCAACTGGCGCATCGTTTTCCGCTTCGATCGCGGCGAGGCGGTAGAAGTTGACCTGATGGACTACCACTAACGGAGGCCCGCAATGCCCATGCGCAACCCGTCGCACCCTGGAGAACTGATCCGTGAGAGCATGGAGGCGAAAGGCTGGACGGTGACACAGCGCGCGGAACGCCTTGGCGTGACGCGAAATACGCTGTCGCGGCTGCTCAACGGACACGCCGGCGTTTCACCCACGATGGCGCTGGCATTGGAGCGTATCGGATGGAGTGACGCCGAACATTGGGTGCGGATGCAAGGGAGCTTCGACCTGGCGCAAGCGCGGCGGCGAACGCAGGATGCGGCATGACGAGCGATGATCGCTGCCGGGTGTGCGGCGATGAGTTCATGGCGCGTCATGTCGGTTGACCCGATGGGCGGAACGTGGCAGCAGCGCGTAAACAGTTGCCTGGCAGCCGTGGAGCGCCTTCGCTATCCGCGCCCGGAAGTCCCCAAAGGAAATCCGGGTTCAAGGCCGAGGCTGCGCGGAGTCCACGGGCGGTCAGGAGCAAGTTCTCGCTCTCCGGGGGCCTTGGGCGGCAAGAAACTACCGCGTTCCCGTTCTGGTATTGATTCCATCCGTCCCGGGGATGCCCTGAACGAACAGGTTCGACACCGTGTTGCGGTTTGACTCGATCGGCCACGTCTTAGGGCAGTTTCTCCTGTTTCTGGCCCTGGCGATGACGATACCCATTCTGTATGGACTGTTGTCTTCCTCCAGACCGCTTCTCCCATTGCTGATCTCATTGTTCATCTGCGCGGCGGCCGGGGGTCTTTTGACTGTTTTGCTGCCTCGTCCGGCTCGTGAATTGCGTTCCCGCGAAGCACTCTTGCTGGTAACGGTCACGTGGTTTTTCGTAACTTTGTTCGGCAGCCTTCCACTGTATTTTTCCCCGGAGTTTCCGAGCTTTCCTGACGCGTTCTTCGAGGCCGCCTCAGGATTTTCAGCTTCAGGCGCTACCGTTCTCGGTGACGTCGAACAGCTCGGGAAACCGGTTCTGTTCTGGCGGTGCCTCACTCACTGGTTCGGCGGGATGGGCATCATATTGCTCGGAGTAGCCATCCTGCCGATTCTCGGGCACGGCGGCGCCAGTCTCTATCGCGCTGAGTTCTCCGGATCGACCTCAGAGAAACTGAAGCCGCGTGTTACTCAGACGGCTTTAGCGCTCTGGAAAGTGTACCTGGGGCTTTCCATCGCTTCGTACCTGGCCCTGCGCTGGGCAGGCATGAACAACTTTGATGCTCTGTGCCACACGTTCTCCGTAATGGGCACCGGCGGCTTTTCGAGCCGCAGCGCGAGCGTAGCGGGCTTCCAGAATCCCGCTGTGGAATACACGATCATTGTTTTCATGTTCTTGGGCGGAGTCAGCATGATTCTGCATTACCGGTTGTGGCTGGAGCACCGCCCGCTCGCAGTTCTGGCGGACGCTCAGTTGAGGGCTTACGCCGGCATCCTTCTCATCGCCGGCATCGTCGCCACGGTCTTGCTTCGTTTTCACAACGGGTATGCTTGGGAGCCCGCTCTTCGCGCCGGTTTCTTTCAAGTCACATCGATTACGACCACGTCAGGGCTTGTTACGGACGACTTCGAGTTGTGGCATCCGCTGGGGCAAATGCTGTTGCTGGGGTTGATGTTCGTCGGTGGCTGTACGGGCTCCACGTCAGGCGGTCTCAAGGTTGCGCGTCTGTTGCTGCTCACCAAGGTGATCTATCGAGAACTCAAGCGCATGGTGGAGCGGCACGGCGTGTTTGCCGTTCGTCTTGGAGAACGCGTCATCCCGGAGTCGACGATTCAGAGCTTGCTGAACCTGGTTTACATTGCCGCCACCGTCATCGTGTCGGCATCGCTATTGCTGGCCTCGATGGGTGTGGACCCCTTGACGTCTCTCACCGCGGCGATTGCGGCGGTATTCAACATCGGTCCCGCGTTCGGAGGAGTCGGGCCGGTCGAAAACTATGGCTGGATGCCTGCCGGAGCCAAATGGGTCTTGAGTTTCTGCATGATTGCCGGCCGCCTCGAGTTCTACTCCGCGCTCGTTCTGCTGACGCCTGGGTTCTGGCGGAAATAGGGGAGTTGGATGATGCGAATCGATGCGCAGGCTCCTTTCGCAGGCCCTTCCGAGCCAGTTCGGCGCGGGATGAAACCATGGTCGCAAGCGGACGCAGCCGCTGACTTGGTTTGATGGTTGTTGCCGGCTTGCCGTGAGGGCTCCTGGCGAAGCGCCCGGGACAACCCCTGAGGCTCGGCTCGAACGAGTCTTGCTACGCCTGCCGGAAGACAGCGCGGTCCCGGCGGTTTGTAGCGCAAGGAACGTTTCCGCCGTCTGTAGCGTACCTATCAGTCAGGCCCTGACGTTTCCCGCGCCACCTTATGGGCCTCGTTACGTCTTACGGTGTAGGTAATCCGTTTTTCGACGTGCCGGGAACAGGAGTCTTCAGAATGCCGAGATTTTTCTTTTGCTTGCTCACCGCCGCCGTTCTGCTGGGCGTCACCGCCCCGCGTGCTGACGCACAGGGAGCGATTGACTACTCGAGGGGAGGCGGCACGTGGCCGAACTTCAACATCTATCGCGCGCCGGAGGTGCCCGATGCGGACCTCAACGATTCGGCGACGATCGACAAGTTGATTCGCGAAGGCAAGCTGTACGTCTCGCTTCAAGATCTCATTCTGCTGGCCCTCGAGAACAACCTCGATATCGAGGTTGGCCGCTATGGTCGCCTCGAAGCGGATACCGACCTGTTGCGCGCCCGGGCCGGAGCGCAGCTCAGCGGCGTACAGACGCAGATCAGCACGCTTTCCACCGGCCAGTCGGTACAGCGGTCCGGCCAGCAGGTGCAAGGTCAGCGCGGCCAGGCCACCGGCATCACGACCAACGCTTCCGAGCAGGCAACGAATGCCGCCGCGACGGGGAATGCCGCATCGTTCTTCGGCACGCAAACCACGAACCTTGATCCCGCCTTCAGCACCACGATGAGCCTCGCGAGAACCAGCAATCCTCAAATCAGCGACTTCGTAACAGGCACCAACACTCTCATTCAGGACACGAACTCCTACAACCTCAACTACTCCCAAGGTTTCACGACGGGCACGACACTCGGGGTCGGTTTTTCAACGGTGCTCTCGGAAAACAACAACTTGCGCAGCCTGTTCAACCCGGCGTTGGGGAGCGACATGTCGCTGACGATCAGACAACGCCTGTTGCAGGGCTTCGGGCGCGCCGTCAACAACCGCAATATCCGAATCGCGAAGAACAACCAGGAAGTCCAGGACCTGCAGTTCGAGCTTCAGGTCATCTCGACCGTCACACAACTGCAAAACCTCTACTGGGACCTGGTGGCCTTCATCGCCGAAGCCGAAGGACGCCAAGCCGATCTCGAACTCTCGGAACTCCTGGTCAGGAACACGAAGCGCCAGGTCGAACTCGGGTTGCAGCCGGGGTTCGAGATCACACGCGTGGAAGCCGAGACCACTCTCTACCGCCAGCAACTGCTGGATGCCGGAAACAACATCCGCCGGCAGGAGAACATCATCAAGAACGCCATCTCGAAATTCGGGCCGTCAAGCACGACGCTTCTCGGCGTCGACATCGTGCCGATCGACGAGATCAAAGTGCCTGAGAACGAGCCGATCGAACCGCTCCAAGACCTCATCGAGCAGGCGCTGCGCTCTCGACCCGGGCTCGTGGCGGCCCGGATGAACCGCGAGAATTCGGACATCAACCTCAAGGGCATCAAGAACGCAATGCTGCCGTCGGTCGACTTGACCGCATTTGCCCGCAACAATGCGCTGGCCGGGACGATCAACGAGAACTTGACCGTTTTGCCCGGCGTCGGTCAAGCAAATCCGTTCTTCATCGGCGGACTCGGCACGGCCCTCGGCCAGATCGCGCGGCGCAACTTTCCCGACTACGGAGTTTTCTTGAGCCTCAACATTCCCTTGAAGAACCGGCAGGCGCAGGCCGACATGACCCGCGAACTCCTGCGCCGGCGACGAACGGACATACAGATTCGGCAGCAGGAAAACAACATCAAACTCGAGGTCACGCAAGCGGTGCAAGACCTCGCGCGAGCCCGTGAGAGCTACAAGATCGCAGAGCAGGCGCGACAACTGCGCGCCGCCATGCTCGAGGCGGAAAAGAAGCGTTTCACGCTGGGTTCCTCGTCCATCTTTCAGATCGTGCAGGTCCAGCGCGACCTGGCGAATGCCCGCACGGGAGAAATCAACGCGATGAGAAGCTACATGGCGGCTCGCGACGAGCTGGCCCGCGCCACCGGCCGGGTTCTGCAACGTCAAGACATCTCGATCGAAGCCGCTTATCAAGGCAACCTGAACTAGGCTGCATTTCTCACCACCCGGTGGCCGAAGCACGCGAAAAAAAGGCCGTGATTCGTGTCTCGTGTTTCGTGAAAAACCGTAAAGGCCGAGTTGCTGGCGCCAAGCGGCGCGCGCCTCGTCCTGACAGCCCTCTCACGCGCTTCGCCTCGCCACGTGGGAAGAAACGCAGGCGAAAAGGAAGGGAGGCCCGCGAACCAACGGTCACGGGACTCGTGGGGGAGGTTGTCAGGCTGGGATGCGCTACCTTGGGGTAGCTTGTGTAGCTTCTCAGCTCTTTTCTTGGTCGTTGTCTTGTACGACTCGGCTATAGGGTAAGCCGCTTCCGTTACTGTTTCGTTAGCCTTCAATAAAGATTGTGTGAGATCAGTCTGCCTCGCAGGGGAAGCGCGATCGAGAGGCGAGGAGCGAGCGAGGTATGACTGCGGCGCATCCGGACAGCAGCCGTCCATAGGCGAGCTATTGGCGGAATCCTGGTGTACGATACGGTGACCGCAACATGGATCGGCAAAATCACTGTCAACGGGGAAAACGGCGACATCCGGAGTCTGGACATCTCCCCGGGTCGGCAATCTCTTGTTGTTCGAGGCGCTCTCGCCCGCATCGACACGAGCACGCGCCAGATCGAGGCCCGGGGCGACTTGCCGATGGGGGTCGGCCGGTCGGTGTCAGGGCGGGAAGCGCCGTAGAGGCTCAGAGAGACACAGGAGACGACTCATGACTCGCCTTGCCGCCCTGGCCGGCGCCTTGTTCCTGTCCGTAGCCTGTGCCCCGCCGCCCGCGCCACTCGACATCAGCAGCTACCGTCTCATCGACCTCTCGCATACCTTTGACGAGAAAACCCTTTACTGGCCGACGGACAAGCACTTCGAGCACCATCAAGTCGCCTGGGGACGAACCGAAGGCGGTTTCTGGTATAGCTCGTTCACCTACGGCGGGAGCGAGCACGGCGGCACCCACATCGACGCCCCGATTCATTTCGGAGAGGGCAAACGTTCCGTTGACCAGATCCCGATCGAGCAACTGATTGGATCGGCGGTGGTGATCGATATCTCCGCCGCCTGCGACAGCGACCCGGACTACCTGCTCACCGTCGAAGACCTCGGAATTCACGAACAGCGGCACAGCCGGATCGATCCCGGCTCGATCATCATGATTCGCACCGGTTGGAGCCGCCGCTGGCCCGACGCCAAGCAGTACCTGGGAAGCGATGTTCCCGGCGACACGCAGGACCTGCACTTCCCCGGCGTATCAGCCGAAGCCGCCGAAGCCCTCGTCGAGCGCCATGTTGCGATCGTCGGCATCGACACAGCCAGCATCGATCATGGTCCGAGCTCCGATTTCAAGGCGCACCAGGTCTTCGCCGCCGCACAGATTGCTTGTCTGGAAAACGTCTATCGTCTTGAAGAGTTGCCGCCCACCGGCGCGATAGTCTTCGCCTTGCCCATGAAGATCGGCGGCGGGTCCGGAGGGCCTTGCCGGATCGTTGCGCTCATTCCCCCAGGATCCGATACGGGCTGACGCCCTTCGGGAAGCGAACTAGACCATTTCGCCAAAAGCCTGGGTATCGAAGCCCAAAGCGATCGTATTGCCCTTGCGAACAATCGGGCGCTTGATGAGATTCGGGTTCTCGCTCATCAACTTGACGGCTTCGTCGCGCGGAGGCGGCCCGTCTTTCATCTTCATCTCGCGATAGAGCACGTTGCGTGGATTGAGAAACTTGCGGTAATCGCGATTGCCGATCAGCTTCTCCAGCTCTTCGACGGACAAGCCTCGATTCAGATCGATGGACTCGAGCTGCGCACCCTTGTCCGTGAGAAAAGCCTTCGCTTTGCGGCAGGTCGTGCAAGTGCGTTTTTCGTAGAACTTCAGCTTCATCCGCTGCCTCCGCAGGTCAGTCTAACGCAGTGCCGCTACACTGTTCGCATGTCGATGCGCGCCTCCCTTCTTTTTGTCGCAGTCTGTGCTCTCACAGCGTCCGCCGCCCCCGTTCCGCCGCCTGCGGACGACCCGCTGCGGCCGATCCTGGAGCCGCTCCTTCAGCCGACCGTGACGACTCTCGTCGAGAACTACCGCGCCCGCCGCCCCTATCAGCCCGACGACTTTCCGTTGGCCCCCGACCGCTTTGCCGGGTTCCGCGCCGAGCTGCTGCAACGTCTGACCGAGTCGCTCGACCTTCGACCCTGGACCGTCAGCGACCCCAAAGGGAAGGCCAACGTCAAACCGCACCTCTTCCGCGACCGCCTGCTCGGAAAGATCCGTTATCACGGCATCGAGATGGAGGTTCACCTCATCGAGTTGCCCGAAACCGGCGACAGGATCCCCGCCGTCATCTGCTTGCCGGACGCATCCGGCCCGCGTCCGGCCGTGGCGGTCTTTTCAGGCCACAGCAAGAACGGCCTGCATGACCTGATCGTCAATCTCGACAGCTACCAGAGCGGCGTTGCCGTGCGCCTGGCGCGGGCAGGGTTCGTCTCGATCAGCGTCGAAAAACTCGACACCGGCTACCTCTCGCACACCGCTCCCAGCGGCGTCGACGAGCAACCCATCGCCTCATGGCGGCTCGGCATGGACAAGGTTACGCGCTCGGTGCAGTTGATGGCCTCGATCGCCGCGCTTGAAATGCTGGCCGCCCACCCTCGCGTCGATGAAACCCGCATTGGCGCGACCGGCGTCTCTCTCGGCGGTTGGCTGGCGGTGCAGGCGGCCCTGCTTTCCGACCGTGTCGCCGCCGTGGCCGATTTCGGACGCAAGACCGTGTTCATTCCTGAAGACGCATCTCCCGCGGATTTCACAGACGTTCGGGACAAGTGCCACATCCTGCCGGGCATGTTCGAGATCGGCGACCGCAACCTGATCCCTCTCGCCTACGCGCCGAGGCCCATGCTGGCCGGTCACGGCATTCGCGACAAAGGGTCCCACGAGCAAGCGCCGCGCTACTACCGCGACCTGTTCGCGGCGCAATACGAAGCGTTGGGGAAAGCGGATCAATTCGAATACGCCATTCACGAGGGGGGCGACACCATGCCCTCTGACACGGTGATCGATTACTTCCGGCGCGAGTTCAACCGGTCCGAAAGGTAACCGCCGGGGCTACGCGATCACCTCATCAATCACGCGGCCGTGCACATCGGTCAGCCGGCGGTCGATGCCGTTGTGACGGAACGTCAGCCGCTTGTGATCGATCCCGAGCAGATGCAGGATCGTGGCGTGCAGGTCGTAGCAGTAGATGGGGGTATCGGCGGCCTTGTAGGACCACTCGTCGCTCGCACCGTACGTCCCCCCGCCGCGAAGTCCGCCGCCGGCCAGCCAGGACGTGAATGTGAACGGATTGTGGTCGCGCCCCTTGGCCCCTTGACTGCATGGCATGCGCCCGAACTCGGTCGTCCAGTAGACGATCGTGTCCTCGAGTATGCCGCGTGCTTTAAGGTCGTTGACAAGCGCCGCAGCCGGCTTGTCCATCTCAGTACCCATCTCGCCGTGGTCTTTCAGGATGTCCTCGTGGCTGTCCCAGTTGCGCCTTGGAAAACCGTTGTCGGCGCCGCTCCAGACTTGAACGAAGCGCACCCCGCGCTCGAGGAGCCGCCTTGCGGTCAAGCAGCGGCGTCCGAAATCGGAGGTGACGCGCTCATCGAGCCCGTAGAGTTTGCGGGTCGCCGCTGATTCATCGGAGACATCCAGCACCTCCGGGGCGCTGACTTGCAGCCGCGCGGCCATCTCGTAAGAGCGAATGCGCGCTTCCAGTCGGGAATCTGCGCCACGCTCCGCCATGTGGCCCCGGTTGAGCTTTTCGAGGACGGCCAGCCCATCGGCATCGCTCCGGGCCGTGATATATTTCGCCGACTCGGGCGGGAAGAGATCGTGAATCGGATTCGGACGTCCCACGCGAATCATCGTGCCCTGGTGAGTCGCCGGCAGAAACGCCGCCGCATGATTCGCCGGGCCGTTCGGCGCGAAGCCGCGCGGGTCGGGCAGCACGACGAAGGTCGGCAGGTTGTCGTTCATCGCGCCCAGCCCGTAGGAGACCCAAGCTCCCATGCTCGGATAGCCCGGCAGAATGAAACCGGTGTTCTGCATGAAGGTTGCCGGCCCATGCACGTTCGACTTCGAGACCATCGACGGGAAGAACGCCATCTCGTCCACGCACCGGCCCAGGTGGGGCACAAGGCTGCTCATCCACTTGCCGCACTCGCCGTACTGCTTCCATTCCCAGGGGCTCTTCATCACCGGACCCGGATCGCTCTGGAACAGCTCGACTTTACCGCCGGGATCGAATTTTTGGCCGGAGCGCTCGAGCAACAGCGGCTTGTAGTCGAACGTATCGACCTGACTCGCGGCGCCCGACATGAAAAGCTGCACTATGCGCTTCGCCTTCGCGCGATGGTGCAAGCCGCCGTTCAGATCCGTGCCGGTAGCCTCAGTTTCCGCCAGCAGGTTCGACTGGCCCAGCAGATGCGCGAGCGCGATCCCGCCGAGCCCCCCAGCCCAATTCCAGAGAAACCGCCGACGGCTTGGATCGGAGTGACCTGCAAACCCACGTTGCTCTGACCGGCGGAGCTGATGGTTCGAATGACGTGACACGGATGCCTCAATCCACAAACATGAACTCATTGCCATTCAAGATGAGTCGGCACACATTCTCAAGCCCGTGATTCTCGCCATATGCGACCAGCGTTTGCGACTCCTCAACCGATGGCTTGCGGCCGAGAGCGAGCAGATATGCTTGCTCGACCTGGGAGGGGAGCTCCTTGCGCGCCGAGCGGACCCGTTCGGCAAAATGCTCGGCCTGTCGTACAAGAAACGGGTCATTCAACATCGCCAGTGCCTGAATCGCGGTGAGCGTGCTGCTGCGTTTCGGGGTCAGCAGCGAGGCGTCCGGGCAATCGAGGCTCTCCATCAACGGGTCCGGAACACTACGCACGATGAAGCGGTAGACGGCGCGCCGGTAGCTCCCGGGCGCGTCGACATCGAATCGCGAGTAGTCATAGATCGGCGAGTGGTCGTCCTTGAAGAAGAAGTGCTCCGCCGAGGGTCCGCCCATCAACGGGTCAAGCTTGCCGCTGATCAGCAGCACCGAATCGCGCACCGATTCCGCGTCCAGCCTCCGCCGATTCGCCCTCCACAAGTATTGGTTCTGCCCATCGATCTTGGCGCGCGCAGCACCTCCGCCGGATGACTGCCGATAAACGGCGCTCGTCAGAATCAACTTGTGGAGTTTCTTGAACGACCCGCCGCGGTCCCGAAACTCGACCGCCAGCCAGTCGAGCAATTCCGGGTGCGTCGGCCGCGAGCCCATCCTGCCGAAGTCGTTGGGCGTGTCGACGATGCCCGCGCCGAAGTGGTAGTGCCAGACGCGATTCACAATCGAGCGCCACGTAAAAGGGTTGGCGGGATCGGCGATCCAGCGCGCCAGCGCCAAGCGCCGCGAGCCCTCGTCGCCGGGCTGGGCCAGCGGGAATCGCGGCTCCAGCCAATCGACAGCCGAAATCGCGCCTGCCTGCGCGGGGTCTCCCGGCGATTCCACGTCGCCCCGCAGCAGAAGGTGAACCGGGCGCGGCTCGAACGCCGGCGTGAACCGTCCGCGCGGCTTGAAGTAGCTCGCCGCGGCGTAGACCATCTCCGGCTCCGGAAGCGCCTCGATGAGCTCATCGACCTGCTCCAACTGCTGCTCGAGCCGTTCCAGGCGGGCGCGGACCTGCGTCTCCAGGAGTTGCCGCCTGAGATTCGTTCGTTCCGCTTCGAGCGCCTTGATCTGTTCGATCAAATCAACTCGCCGAGCCTTCTTTTCGTCAGTATCGACCTCGCCCACCTTGGCCACGAGATCGGTCCGCTTCTCACGCAGGGGCTTGATTTCTTCGGCGATCGTCTCGATCCGGGGGCCGGTCATCTCGGCTGTCCTGGCAAGCAGCGGCTTCAGCTCGATCTCGATGTCCCGCCGCTGGGCCAGCAACTCCCGCCGCGCCCGGAAAACCTTCCGATCACGGTCAAACGGCCGTTCAGCACGATCGACTCCAGCAAACACCGCCTGCAAACTGTAGTAGTCGTCTTGCCGGATCGCGTCGAACTTGTGGTCGTGGCAGCGGGCGCAATGCACCGTCAGACTTGCGAATGTTGACATGGTCGTCATCACCATGTCGTCCCGATCGAGGTTCCTCGTCACGCGCTTGTCGTGCGTGCCCTCACGCAGCTCGGCGTGCCCGACGTAGTCCCACGGTCCGGCCGCAATGAACCCGGTTGCGATCACGCCTTCGGCCGAGTCGGGGTTCAGCACATCTCCTGCCAGTTGTTCTTTGACGAACTGCGCGTACGGCATGTCTTCGTTGAACGCTCGAATCACGTAGTCGCGATAGTGCCAGGAGTTGCGGCGGGCCTTGTCTTTGTCGAAGCCATGGGACTCGCCGTAGTGAACCACGTCCAACCAGTGACGCCCCCAGCGCTCGCCATATCGCGGCGAGGCCAGAAGCCGCTCGATCAGGTCTCCATACGCATCTGCGGAGCCGTCGTTCGCAAACCGCTCGATCTGCTCGGGCGTGGGCGGCAACCCGTGCAGGTCATACGTCAGACGCCGAATCAAGGTTCGCCGGTCGGCCTCCTGTGAAGGCCGCAGGCCCTTCCTGTGCAACGTGGCAAGAATGAAGCGATCAATCGGCGT
The DNA here is from genome assembly GCA_026713545.1 of Bryobacterales bacterium. Classification (GTDB taxonomy): domain Bacteria; phylum Acidobacteriota; class Terriglobia; order Bryobacterales; family UBA6623; genus JAPPLB01. The sequence continues at coordinate 22,362 of JAPOOG010000165.1, read as the reverse complement.
TCGCGGCCAGTCCGCATCATGCCCGCGCGCGTCGGGAATCGACGGCTGCTCCAAGCGCCGGAACGACCACCAGGCCGCATCCGCGTCAGCGGGAGTGTCATCGACGGCGCCCGCGGCGATCCAGCGGCGAATCAGCTCGACCTGATCCCGTTTCAGCGGCCCGCCTGCCATGGGCATCTTCGGTTGCGCGCCGCTGATTTGCTCGTTCAGGAGGCTCTTGTCCGGCTCACCTGGAACAATGGAGGGACCACTCTTACCGCCCTCGAGCAGCCCATCGTGGGTTGTCAGCGACAGACCGGCTTGGCCGTCCTCCATTCCGTGGCAAACCTGACAGCGCTGTTCGAGAATCGGTCGGATCTCTTCATGGAAACTGACCTGCGGCTGGGCTCCGAGGGCGCTGCCAGCTATCGCACCGGCGGCGCAGGCACTCCAGCGAGCGAAGCGGAGGCAGTCCATGTGAGCTAACTATAACTTGTCGTCTTCCCGTACGGTCGGGTGGTATCCCCTGGGGCTTGCGTGTCCGCATGGATCATCGTCCGGACGAGGATCGTCTGCGAACCTCGGAGGCCCGAAAAGGTTCTCTGGTAGATTCAAGTTTGGCCGTCACGGATCGTACTTATGCTCGGGTCGATCTCCAGACCGTTGTCAGCAATTACCGGTCGATCCGTCGAACGATCGGCCCCCATCCGGAGATCCTGGCCGTGGTCAAGGCTGACGCTTACGGGCATGGCGGCGTAGCAGTGGCTCAAGCCCTGGAGGAGCATGACTGCCGGAGGTTCGCCGTCGCTTGCCTCGCCGAGGCGGCCGAACTACGGGATTCCGGAATCGGAGGCGAGATTGCCGTCCTCGGAGGCTTCCTGGAGGGTGAAGAGGAAATGGCTTCTGAACTCCGGCTGACGCCGTTCGTTCAGGACGAGGGTCAGGTCGAGCGCTGGAATCGGCAGGCCCGCCGCGCAGGCCGGCGCCTGCCTTATCACTTGGAGGTCGATACCGGCATGAGCCGCTGCGGGTTCGACGACTCCGACCCGAAGAGGCTCGCGGCTGTTGTCCGAAGCGCCGATTGCCTGAGTTTCGCGGGGCTGGCGACTCATCACGCCGCCGCCGAGGACTTTACGAGCCCGCAGTGCGAAGAACAACAACTCCGATTCCTGAAGGTCGTTTCCGCATTGGCCGCGCTCGGATTGCGGCCGAAGTATCTGCATTGCGCCAACAGCGTGGCGCTCGCTTATCGGGCCGAACTGGATATGGATCTCGCGCGTCCGGGCATCTCCCTCTATGGCTATGTGGCTGCCGCTCGTGGCGATGCGCCAGCTTCACGTCTTCGATTGACTCCGGCCCTGGAGTGGAAGACCCGGATCCAGTTGGTGCGTCCGGTCGCCGCGGGGGCTCTGGTGGGCTACAACGGGACGTACTGCGCCGAGGCGCCGACTAGGATCGGTGTCCTGCCGATCGGTTATGGAGACGGTCTGGACCGGCGGTTGTCGAACCGTGGCGAAGTCGTCATTGGCGGGCGGCGGTGCCCGATCGTGGGTTTGGTGAGCATGGACATCGCGCTGGTTGATCTCGAGAATGTCCCGCAGGCTCGACCCGGCGATGAAGTGACGTTGGTCGGTGCATCGCTGGATGCGGCGGAAATGGCATCGCTGCTGGATACGATTCCGCTGGAGGTGCTGTGCCGCATTTCGGAGCGCGTACCCCGGATCTACGTGAACTGACCTGCTTTTTTCAAGAACCGGCTGCGCGGCGGCGGATTTCGTCGGCTGTGAGCCGAGCTTGCTGAGCCACGTTCGCAGGCATGCCTTCACGAGGTCGCAGAAAGCGTCGGACGTCCTCGAGATCTTCCTCGGTCCCCACCAGGAACAATGCGCGCAGCGACTGGAAGGCGTGGTCGTAGTCGGGATCGAGCACCATGATCTTGTCGCCGACGATCACATCCGAACCATCCTTCAGAAGCCGTTCTCTGACCACGCCGGGGACGGGAGAGCGGATCTCGGCGGGTTCTTCGGCCCCGGTCTGTTCAATGCGGGCGAGAAGCGTGGCCGGGGAAACAGTGTCTTCGGGTTCGAGGCGGTTCTGCAGCTTTCCAGCATGCGGCGACGTGATGGTGTACGGACGCAGCATCGACTGCAGCACCAGCCGCCCGGTCGGGTCAGCGAATCCGGCCAGCGAAAGCGCCGCGTTACGGCGCACGAGGGGCTCGTCGTCGTCGAGCAGTGTCAAGAGAGTGTCGTGGAAGGCTTGGCTCTCGCGGCCTTGTCCCATCACCCAGGCGGCGGTCACACGGAGCTCCGCCAAGCTGTGTCCGGCTAATTCGACAATGTCGGGATACCACTGTTCCGCGGAAGGGTCGCCCGCCGACATGCGTTCGGATATCTGAACGAGCGCGTGTTGCGCTTTGCGGGGTTTCTCTTGGTCGGCCAGGTACTCGCGGATCTCCTCGTCAGTCAGTTCGCGCCCGAACCAGGTGTCGAGCCAGAAGAGGGACGGCACGATGATGAACATGGCCGCCACGATCGTGACGATCAGAGTGGCTCGTCGAGACGGAGCTGATGAGGGCGAAGTCTTCAGTTCGGCCATTGCGGGAGTGTTGGTTGAGACAGCCGCGAGCGGTGATTACCGGGCGGCCTGCTGGGGACCGATGCCGAGCAGAGCCTGGAACTCAGGGAGATCCAGCATCGGTTCGAAGAGCGGGTCTTCGAGGACTTTCCTCGGCCTGCGGTAGCCGTCTTCGAAGGCTCGCCTCAGGTTCAACAGGGCGCGTTCATAGTTCCCGGCGGCGGCGTAGGCGCGGGCCATGAAGTAGTGGTACTTCGCCCGGTCCTCGACGGTGCGGTCCTGCAGCAGCGTCCCCGCACGCCCGCGGCGCTCGAACACTTTCGGGTCGAGCTGAAGAGCAATGAGAAACGCTTCGGTCGCCTGTTTGAATTTGCCGCGGCTGAAAAGGGCGGTGCCTAGATTGCTGTGCACGGATGCAATGTTCGGATCGATTTTCAGTGATCTGCGGTAGGTCTTGATCGCCTTCTTGAAACGCCGCTCGGCATGGTAGACGGTTCCGAGGTTGTTAAGGGCTTTCGAGAAGCGCTTGTCGGCCCGGATGGCGCGCTCATAGCTGCGTTTGGCCGCATCGAAATACTGCTGCTGGTGATAGGCGATGCCGATCTTGTTGTGGAGCCGCGCGGATTGCGGTTCGGACCGGAGGGCGGTCAGATAGGTCTCCGTGGCCTCACGGTACATCTTGCGGGCCATGTAGATGTCGGCCCTTTTTTCGGTCGTGATCTCCCGCTGGTCCGGCGGAGGGGCCGGGGCTTCTTTTGTCCGGTCGACAAGCTGGGGCGGCAACAGGACCAAACAGAGCAAGGCCGCAGTTGGCACGGTTCATCTCCCCAGGCAGCCTGAGCGTTGGTACGTATTGCTCGTGGTGGGCTCAAGCCGTCCAAAATCCAACCTCATTAAAGCACACTGCGGTTTCGCCGGAGTTGTTGATCCCGAAATGAATGGCGCCGGCTAGACGAGAAGGCGCTGAGGCGGAACCGCGGTGCTCGGCTGCGAGCCGCTGCCGTCCGCAATCGCGCGCAGGTTTCTCGATGCATTTCTACCTTCTCGTCGGAGCAGTCGAAAACCGTAAATGCTAGCATCAGAGGACGTTGGCGCCCCGGCTCACCATCACCCTGTTGGCGGCTCTGTTGTTGGCGGGCCCCGGCTTGCTGGCGCAGCAGCAATCCTCCGCTAACGAAGGAGAGACGGCTCTGCGTGAACGGCTGGAATCCCTTTTGACCGTCAACGAGCCCACGATGGGCTTCCTTGTGGTGGCTCTGGGCGTATCCTTTCTGGCGGGCGCGGCGCACGCGCTCAGTCCGGGTCACGGCAAAGCGGTGGTGGCCGCATATCTTGCCGGTTCGCGGGGGACGATCGGAGATGCTGTCTATCTGGGCACGGTCGTGACGATCACCCACACCGCCGGCGTATTCGCACTCGGACTCGTTGCGCTTTATGCGTCACAGTATCTGCTCGTCGACCGCTTATTGGTTTGGTTGTCCTTCACGAGCGGCCTGCTGATCGTGATCATCGGAGGATGGCTTTTTTGGAGCCGCTGGCAAGCGTTTCGATCAAGAAACAGTGCTGAGGAACATCAACATCGCCATTGGCCCCTCGGCAAACCTCACTCTCATTCGCATGGCCATGGCCACCACCACGAGCATGGCCACTCTCATGGCCACGGCGGACATGAACATTCTCAGGGACACGATCACGGCGATGGGCATCACAACCATCCGCCGAGGGCTGGCCGCGGCAGCTTGCTCTCCTTGGGCATTTCCGGCGGCCTAGTGCCATGTCCGGAAGCCCTGGCCGTGCTTCTGATCTCCTTTACGATCAACCGCATTGCATTGGGACTGCTCGTTCTGGTCGCCTTCAGCCTCGGGCTCGCGGCGGTGCTCATCGCCATTGGCATTGCGATGGTCTTGGCAGGGCCCGCTCTCAGTCGTTTGACGAAAGATGGGCCCCTGTTGAGAGTGCTGCCCGTCGGGAGCGCCGTCGTGGTAACACTGCTCGGAGTCTTGATTCTCGTCAGGACGGCGGTGGAGTCCGGGCTGCCTTGACCTGCATTTCTCGCCACTTGGCGGTCGTATCGCGTGTTTCGGCAGTCAGGTGGCGAGAAATGCAGGTTACAACCCGTGGTGAAGGTCACGCGGCGGCGTTACGCGCCACGCAGTCGATGGAGTAACACCTGGTCGCGCTTTCCATGGAACTCCCGCCACGGGTTGCCGACGTCCGGTCGAGACGGAACGATTTCAGTGTGGTGCGTGGTTCTTCCGGGTGCTTGTCACCAGGAAGTCGAAGATGGCAAGTACCCGCTTGCGGTAGGAGTACATCCGGAAGAGGTTTTTGCGAAATGCCGGATCGTACTCTCGGGCCCGCATCCACTTGTGGAACAGCTTCGGCGAAACGTCAATTTCTTCCCTGAGGGAATCGGCGGAACGTCCACGCAGAAACATCCCGTAGAACAGGGCCGCCTCTCGTTGGGGCGCGTGGAATTCTGTGATATCGCCGGGCACCGAGACCTCTCGAGAACAGGTCCACCTGCGGAGTATTTTTTCGAAGCCCCAGTATAAACGCGGTCTCCAGACGCCGCAAGGCGGTTTTCGCTGATTCTCTTTTTCATCCGCCGGGACGCGCTAGCCTGCTTTTCTCACCACGTGGCGAGTCGAAGTGCGTGAGAGGGGCGTCAGGACAAGGCGCGCGCCGCCCGCGCCAACAACACGGCCCTTTAAGATTTCACGAGACACGAAACACGGCCTTTTTCGACATTTCTTCTGGAGCGAACCATTCCTCCACCCATGGTTTTCACGAATCACGAGACACGAATCACGGCCTGCAAGGTTTTTCACTAACAACTATCCACTAACCACGGCCTTTTTATCGCGTGCTCTGGCCGTCATGTGGTGAGAAAAGCAGGCTTGTCCCGCCCCCGCCCCGCTACGCAGAGCGGATCATTCGAGCAAGAAACATCCGGACAGGCGTCAAGGCCGCTTGATCCGGACGATGTTTCAGGTCAGGGCCCGAAACGGCTGTAGTGTCATCATAGGGAGTTCACAATGACCGTCTCGATACCCTCCAAAGACAAGTTCCCCCAAACCCGTGAGTACACCTACTTGAACACGGCTGCCGAAGGACTGCTCTCAACCGACTCTCGGGAAGCGCTGTTGGAGTACGCGCGCGCCAAGTCGAAGGGCAGCGTAAACAGGCCGAAGATCTATCAAGTGGAGACCGAGACGGTGGGGCTTGCCGCTTCGTTCCTCAATGCGCCCAAGGACTCTGTCACCTTTCTCGCCAACGCGACGGAAGGACTCAACCTCCTCGCCAACTCGATGGATTGGTCGCAGGGCGACGAGGTCGTCATTACGGATCTGGAGTTTCCCTCGAACGTGATCACGTGGCTCCGCCTCAAGGAGCGTGGCGTGCGATTGGTAGTCGTCGAAGCGGACGGCGGAATGATCCGCCGGGAAGACATTATCTCTCGCATCACTCCATGCACGAAGCTGGTCTCGGTGAGCCAGGTGAGCTACAAGTCGGGCACGCAACTCCCTTATCTGAAGGAACTCGGCGACGAAGTCCACCGAGCCGGCGCGGTTTTCGCCGTGGATGCGACGCAGGCGCTGGGTCGTGTGCCGGTCGGCATCGAGAATGTCGATTTTCTCGTCGCGAGTTCTTACAAGTGGCTTTTCACGCCGCACGGATTGGGGATCACGTATTGCTCGCCGCAGTTGTTGGAACGCCTGTCGCCCGCGACGGCCGGTTGGTATGGCGTGCCGAACATTTTCACCCCGGACCGTTTCGAGCGTTTTGTATACAAAGAGGGCGCGGCGCGGTTCGTCTCCGGAATGCCGAACTTCTCGACCATCTATGCGTTACGCGCCAGCTTGCAGTATCTGTTGGAGGTCGGCGTAGCTCATCTTGACGAATCGCTGGCGCCCCTGGTTCGTAAGATGCGCACCGGGCTCGCCGATTTGGGGCTGAAGTTGCTGACGCCGGAGGCCCCGGCGTATCAATCGGGGATTGTGTCTTTCCTCCATCCCGCGGCCCATGAGATCGGCGCCGCGTTGGCCGCGCAGGACATTATCGTTTGGGCCAATGACGGGCGGGTTCGCTCGGCGATCCACCTCTATAACGACGAGTCCGAGGTGGACCGTTATGTCATGGCCGTTGGAGGCATCTTGGATCGGCTTGCCCCCTGAATCGAGCAGACAACCAACTCACCCTGCCGAGACGACCGTCAGGACGAGGCGCGAGCCGCTTGGCGCGCACAGGCGTACTTGAAGAGTACGTCGAGCACGGCAAGCAAGCGCAACGAAGTCATGGCGGCCGTATCTTGTGCTACGACGTCATGTGGTGAGAAATGCAGGTTAGTCGGCGAACTGGAAGGAAGTGCCGCGAAGATTGCTCTTCTGCAAATAGCGGTAAGGATTGACCGGAGTGCCCTTGAAGCGAACTTCGTAGTGCAGATGCGGCGATGTGGTCTTTCCGGTAGCGCCGGTCCGGCCGATCACTTGTCCCCGGCGGACGATTTCTCCGGCCCGCACGAGGAATTCGGAGAGATGGGCGTAATGGGTCGAAAGAGAGTTCCGCCCGTGACTGAGAACGACTCGCTTGCCGTACTGGCCTGCCCAACCACTCTCGGTGACCATGCCGTCGGCAGCGGCGACGACAGGGGAGCCGTACCGCGAACGAATGTCTACGCCGGGGTGGAAGGCGCCCTCTCCGCTGAACGGGTCGCGGCGGGTGCCGAATGAAGAACTCAGCCTGCCTCGTACCGGCCAAACCGACGGCGTCGTGTTCTCGAGCCAATACCAGAGCGGCTTGCTGCCGGTTGGCGACAAGCGGACTTGCTGCAGGAAACCATATTGACTGACGAAGTCCTCATAACCGCGCTTGGCGGACGGTTCCGCCGGCGTCGGTGTCCCGGACGCCTCGGGGCGCTTGATGCCGAACGCAATCGACACTTCATTCGCTAACTCTCCGAGCGAAGCGATCTGTGAGTTCCGCTCGGCGACCGTCTTCTGCAGTTCCGCGTTGTGGCGCTGCAGGGCTTCTTTTTCGTCGCGCAGTTCGTTGTAGGCCGTGGCCTTCCAGAGCATACGGGCATAGCTGCCCGCCAGCCCCAGGCCTACGATCGCCCCGAACAAGGCGAAGCTCAGAACGATGTGGATCGCGTAGTGAGGAATGTGGATACGCCGAATGCGGCCGTGGACGGAATGCGCCACGACAACAATGAGATAATGCTTTCGGGAGCGTTTTGGGGTGTTTGTGCTTGACACTGGCTACCAGCCTTGCGGGTGACGAGTACCAACGATCCCCGTGGGAGAAACCGCCGACTTGATCCTGAGCCAAGGATTACCCTGCAAGCTAGCAAGTTTCCGGATATCTGTCAAGACGGTTGCAGCCCCGGAATGGTTTCGCTTCCTGAAACCTGAGGAACTTCCAGTCATACCCTGCCAGGATGATCGAAGACGAGGTCATTGAGAGCATCCGACAAAGGGCCTCGCATGCCCGCCGGGCGGGTGTCCGTTTGGGAATCGGAGACGATACAGCCGTCGTAAAGCCTCTTCCAAGCGGCTGTGACAGCCTGCTGACGACAGACCAGATCATTGAAAATACGCACTTTCTTCAGAGCAGCCATCCCCCGGATGCCCTCGGATGGAAATGCTTGGCCCGCGGTCTCAGCGACATCGCCGCCATGGGAGGCAAACCGCTTCACTTCCTGCTGTCACTGGGGTTGCCGGAGTGGTCGCTCGCCAACGGCTGGTTGAGGCAATTCCTGTCTGAAATGTTCCGGTTGGCCGGTTCCACGAGAACCACCCTCGTCGGGGGCGATGTGGCCCGCGCCGAGCGGTTCGCCGCTCACGTCACCGTCACGGGCTCGGTTCCTGCCGGAACAGTCCTCCGCCGCGACCAAGCACGCCTCGGCAACGTCGTTTATGTGTCCGGGCAGCTCGGCGGGTCCGTTCTCGGCCTCGAGCGGCTGCAGTCGCTCACGAAGACGCAGGACGACCCCGCGATCGAACGGCATCTCCGCCCGCGGCCCCGCCTCGACCTCGGTCGTTATCTCCGCAAGGCCGGACGGGCCACCGCCGCCATTGACCTGAGCGACGGGCTTTCAACCGACGCCCGGCGAGTCGCCGAGGCGAGCCGCATCGGCATCGAGATCGACGAGTCCGCTGTACCCCGCTTCGCCGGCGCTGCCGTCGAGCAGGCTCTGCACGGCGGCGAAGAGTACGAGTTGTTGTTCACGGCCCGGCCCTCCACCCCGATGCCGAGGAGTTGGAAAGGCGTTCGCCTCACGCCCATCGGAACGGTCGTCGCCCGCCAAGGGGTTTTTCTCACCTCGTCCGGCAAGAGCCGGCCTCTTGAGCCGCAAGGCTTCCAGCATTTTTGAAAACGCGCGTCGAACTCCACCGGCGCTCTCGCCGGCGGGCTATTTTGCCGCCGTAACCGTAATTTCGATCCGGGCTTTGCCCACGAGACTCGCGATGCCCACCGTCGTCCGTGCAGGCGGGTCCTTCTTGAAGTACTCCCGGAAGATGCCGCTCATGGTCGAGAAGTTCGCGATATCGGTGAGGTAGACCTTCGCATCGACTACGTCGTCGAACGTATAACCGGCGTCCGCCAGGATCATCTCGATGCGCTTGAATGTCGAATGAACTTCTTCGGCGAAATCTTTCGGATACTCGCCGGTTTCGATGCTGCCGCCCGTCTGGCCGGCGAGCCACAGGATGTTGCCCACCTGCACGCCGGGACTGAACGGCATGTTGGGGCGGTGTTGCTTCATCTTGGGCGGATAGATGATCTTTTTCTCGGCGTTGGTCGCGCCAGGGGCCGACAGCAGCCCCAAAAGGCACAGAAAGATCGGGATTCCTCTTTTTGTCACGGGTACATTCCTCCGAAGGGTGATTGGGGTTCGTTGAGCGTCCCGGACTAGGGACAACTAACGAAACTCACCATCTTAACGCAGTCCTTCTCGGACTCTTTTACACGACGGCGGTCATCTTGTCGCGGTCCCACCGAACGCGCTTGCCGTGCTGCAGCGATAGATTCCCGAGGTGCAGCACCAACGCCGATTGAAACCCGACTTCGATCGGCGCCGACGGCGTCTTGCGATGCCGGATTGCTTCCAGAAAGCTGTTCACGTGTTCCGTGGTTGCTTGGCCGAACCCTCCCGGCCGGTTGTCGTCGATCGAGGGTTCCATCGGCGCATCCTTGGGAAAAACGCGCAGGAACTCCCGGCCCACGTCCATGCGGCCTTCGTCACCGTCGTAGGCGTTGAGCTGGTCGTCCTTGCCGGGATACCGCATGGCCGCGTAGTTGATCGTGAACACGGCCAGGAAGTCCTCGGGATACTCGGCCGTCACCACGACCGACTCCGGCCGGTCCGCGCCCTCCATATGTCCCCGGCAAGCGGAAGCGTTGACGGCTGAAGGATGCCCGGCGTCCATGATCATGTGGATCGAGTCGAAGATGTGCGCGCCTTGATCGATCACGACGCCGCCCGAGTAATCGGCGAAGTGCCGCCAATTGAAGAAAAGCGTCTCGCTCTTGGCGGTCCGTTCGGCCGGACCAATCCACTGATCCCAGTCGATCGGTCCTTCGAACTTTCGTTCCCGCAGTGTCAGGCCGTTGTTCAACCAGTACGTGCGGACCATCCGAACCGTTCCCAGCTTGCCCGAACGCCGCAGGTCCCGCGCTTGGTGATACAAGGAATAGCTCCGTCGCTGCATGCCTACCTGGACGACTCGGTCCGAAGCATGGACAACCTTGACCATCTCGACGCCTTCTTCGGGCGTGCGGCACAGGGGCTTTTCGATGTAGACGTCCTTGCCGGCCGCGATCGCATCGAGCAGCATCCGGTGATGCCAGTGCTCGGGCGAGGCGATGATCACGGCGTCGATGTCCTTGTTGTCGAGCAGCTTTCGATAGTCACGATAGGCTTTCGCTCCCGGACCGGCTGCCGACAACCCTGCTTCGAGATTCGGCTCGTAGATGTCGCAAACCGCGTCTATCTCGACGTCGTCGTGCCGCCGAAAACGTCCTGTCAACGTGCGGCCCCGGCCTCCGCTTCCGATCAGGCCGACGCGAATCCGCTCGGAAGGCCCGGCCGCCAACGCAACGCCGCTGCTCGCCATCAGGAAAATTCGTCGGTTCATTCCGATTCCCTCCCCACTTCCTGTTCTCGGTACCCGAGCATATCATCACGGCCCCGGCGAAATGTCAGGCCCGCATTCGGTTACCCTGCTAGTAGACTCTCATGCGGGCTCCCCTCCGGCTGATGGTTCTATGGCTCTGTGTCGGGACGTTGTCCGTCCCTTTCGCCGGTCAGCCCGAAGCGGAACCCGAAGCAGCGCCCCGGCTCGTCTTCGAAGGCGAACCGCTGGTCTTGCCTCTCGAATGCTGGGAGGAGGACCTGCTGCGCGCGGGTCTGGTTTGCAACGATGTCACGCCCTGCTCCCTCGTGATGGAGCTGGTCGCCATCGGTAGCCTTGGCGACCGCGTCTACGTGATGGGGAACGTCCATGCGTCGGCCGGTACGGTCTCGTCCCTGCTGCTCGCCAGCGACGACAGAGGCCAGACCTGGACCGAGCCCCTCGATCGCATACCCGGTGGAAGTCTCGAGATCTTTCGAGCCGTCGACGAAAAGCACGGCTGGATCGGCGGCCAACAATGGGAAGCTGACACGTCCCCCGATCCCTTCATGCTCTCCACGCGCAACGGCGGAGAGAGGTGGACCGACCGCTACATCTGGGATGAGGAGGACCGCAACGGCATCGTGCTGGAGTTCGATTTCGAAAACCCTCGTCACGGGTTCCTCATCATTGAGCGGACGGATGCCGAGGGAGACCCGTTCGAGCTGTACGAAACGAGGACGGGAGGCAGCTCGTGGAACATCCGTGGGTTTAGCAGTGAGGAGCCCGAGATCCCGTTCGATCCTTCCGCTGGGGAAGACCGCTGGCGCCTCCGTGAAGATCTCTCGAGCGGAACCTATTGGGTGGAAGAGAGAGAAGGTGACAACTGGAAGCCCGTGAGCTCCTTCGTGCCTAAGGTCGGCGCCTGCAACAACATGGAACGGAAATACGAGACACCGCGGGCGCTCACCCTTGACTGATCGAGCGCCCTTTGCGGTGTCCCCATCCCTGTTGCGCCCGGCCCTTGCATTGCGCGCCTCGGGTCCCCGTGCTAGCATCAGACTTGAGGGGTGCTGCGCGGCTTTCCGCCGCGTGGTGAGGAATGCAGGTCAGGCGAGGCTGGAAGCCCATCGGGTCCTGCATGTCTGGTGTTTCCTTCTCGCCGTGTTTCCCAGTAACGGGGGCGTAGTTCAGTTGGTTAGAACGCCGGCCTGTCACGCCGGAGGCCGCGGGTTCGAATCCCGTCGCTCCCGCCACTCCTTCTCGCCGATCCTTGTTGCTTGAGAAGTGTTCCAGCCGGCGCCGCTGAGCGCCTCTTTCAGAGTCTCCTATGGCGAACGTCTTCCCCTTCCCGGCCTTCCGCTATACCGCGATGGCAGGGCCGATCCACAACCTCGTCACGCAGCCCTATGACAAGATCCCGCCGGATTTGCAGCAGAAGTACTACGACGCCAGCCCCAACAATTTCGTACGCCTGACGAAAGGCCGTGAGAAGCCGGGCGACAACGACGCGAATAACGTCTACACCCGCGCCGCCGCCGACCTCGAAGCGTGGATCCGCGGCAGCGTCCTGGCGCAGGATGCAGCGCCAGCCTTCTACCCCTACTTCCAGCAATTCAAGCATCCCGAAAGCGGCGAAGTGCTGGTTCGCCAGGGGTTCATCGGTTTGACGGAGACCCTTCCGTACGAGAAGAAGGTCATCTTCGGCCACGAGCTGACGCACCGTGGCCCCAAGCTTGACCGCTTGCTGCTGACGCGGCACACCAAGTCGCACTTCGGGCAACTCTTCGTGCTGTACGACGACCCCGAACGAGCCGTCGAGACTCGCCTCGATGAGGCCGCGGAATCGCCTCCGCTGATCGACGTCATGGACCACGACGGCGTGCTTCACCGCGTTTGGAAGATTGACGACCCCGCCGTCACCACTGAAATCCAGGGAGTCATGGCCGGCAAGAAGATCCTCATCGCCGACGGCCATCACCGCTACGAGACGTCCTTGGCCTACGCCGAAGAAAATGCCGGCGTTCCCGGTGCGGACCGCGTCATGATGACCTTCGTGAACATGCGTGCGGCGGGCTTGGTCGTGCTGGCGACCCATCGCGTCCTCGCGGGCCTGGGTGGCTTTCCGGCCGAAGCCTTCCGACAGAGGGTCGAGCAGTGGTTCGACACCGAAGCTTTTTCAAGCTCCGATGAGTTGCGGGAAGCCCTCGACTCGGCGCCGGCCAGCCGCTCGGCCATCGGCGTCAGTCTCCAGGGGGCCGCAAGGAACTACTTGCTCCGGGGCCGCCCGGACGTCCTCGAAGCTTGCCTGCCTGATGTCGCTCCGGAAGAGAGAAGTCTCGATGTGGTCGTGCTCCACAGACTGCTGCTTGCTGAAGCATTGGGGATCTCCGACGAAGACGTCCGGGAATTGAAGAACATCAGCTACGTGCGTGGCTTCGACGCTGCCGTCGCTGAGGTCCGCTCGGGTCAGGCCCAGATCGCGTTTCTGCTCCGCCCGGTCGATGTTCGGAAGGTCGCGCAGATATCCTTCGCGGGTGGAGTAATGCCTCAGAAGTCCACGGACTTCTATCCGAAGCTCTTGTCGGGTCTTACGGTTTACCGAATAGGGTAAGCACGACCCAGGTGAGTGCGGCGGCGGAAAGCACCGCACCCAACGTCGCTAGCGCCTGCCGCTTTCGGTGGAAGAGCTGCTTCTCTTCCACGGCGCTTTCCGAATCCTGACGCTCCCATGCGAGTTCCCCGATGCGCTCGTAGGCCGCCTGATTGGCGATATAAAGCGTCTCGGTATCCGGTCCTTCGAGAGCCTTTTTGATTTCCTTCTTCAACTCGCTCGGGAGTTCCTCGACCGAGCGGAAGTTTGCTTCTTTTCGGGCCGTCGCGATGCGGATCGAAGATGTCTTCAAGACCCGGTTCATGACGCTCTCGACGCCTTTCGAGGACCGTGGGAGACCGCCTTTTCGAGGACCGGTTCCGCGCCGGCAAACTCGCTCACCACATCGATGAAACCCAGCGCCGCACGGGACAGCGCCTTGTCCTTGCGATAGATCAGCCCGAGAGTGCGGATCATCGGCAGCGGCGCCAGAGGCACCGCTAGGAGTGCGCCGCTTCGAAGCTCGTTCTGAGCATTCGTAACCGCCATGAAGCCGATCCCCAGCTCGGCGATCACGAATTGCTTGATCATCTCGCTCGACTCCAGCTCCATCGAGACTTCCATCTCGTCCTCGTAGATATCCAGGTAGTCATTGATGCGGCTGCGTGTACGTCCCCTCTTCGGCAGCAACAACGGATACTGGACAATCTGTTCCGCGCCCACGCTCCTCAACGCCGCCAACGGGTGGCCCGGCGGCACGAGCAGCCGGATCTCGTCGTTATGGATTTCCACCGACTGTAATCGACGCTCCCTCACCGGCATGTGCGTGATGCCGAAATCCGTGGAGTTGTCGAGCACGGCATCGACAATCGTAGATCCGTAGGAGCGAATCACCTGCAATTGCACGTGGGGGAACTTCCCCTTGTAGGTCGAGAAAACGCGCGGCAGCACGTTCACGCAAGTCGCCTCGTTCGCCGCGATCATCACTTCTCCGCGGGGCACACGCTCCAGTTCCCGAACCGTATCGAAAGCCTCGCGCCTGGTATCGAGAATCTTTTGCGCGTACGTGGCGAATACCTTGCCGGCGGCCGTCAACGAGATCCGGTTCCCGAAGCGCTCGAAGAGTTGCGTGTCAAGCTCTTGTTCCATCTGCCGGATCTGCGCGCTGATCGCAGGCTGTGTGCGAAAGCACGAGCGCGCCGCCTTCGAGAAACTCTTCAGGCGCACGATTTCCAGGAATGCGTGCAACTGGTCAAAGTCCATGAGAGGCACCCTGCCCTACGTTCCGGCAATATTCCGATCAGCAAGCCTGCATTTCTCACCACGCGGCGAGACGAAGTGCGTGAGAGGGCCGTCAGGACGAGGCGCGAGCCGCTTGGCGCGCGCAAGTGTACTTGAGCAGTACATCGAGCACGGTAAGCAAGCGTTGCGAAGGAAAAGCGAAGTCATGGCGGTCGTATCGCGTGCTTCGGCCGTCAGATGGTGAGAAACGTAGGCTAGCTGCCTAGACTATACCATCGCTCCCGGAGAATGAATCTCCCGCTGCGGCGCAGGTTGCCTCCAAACGGATCTCGAAAGTCGCGCGCTTGTGAGGTTCAGAAGCCGCCCCGTAGAATGTGAGGTTTCCTCTCTGGCCGTCTTATGAAGCCACGAATCTTCTCCGGAATGCAGCCGACCGGAAATCTGCACATCGGCAACTACCTGGGTGCTCTGAAAACCTGGGTGCTGATGCAATACGACCGTGAGCCGATCTTCTGCATCGTTGATCATCACGCCATCACGGTCTATCAGGAGCCCAAGGAGCTGCAGAAGAAGATTGAAGACGTAGCGGCTCTCTATGTGGCCTCGGGCATTGACCCGAAGCACGCTGCGATTTTCGTGCAGTCCAGCGTGCCGGCGCACGTCGAGCTTGCCTGGGTCTTCACTTGCGTAACGCCCTTCGGCTGGTTGAGCCGCATGACACAGTTCAAGGCGAAACTCGAGCAGCAGGAGTCCGTTGGCGCCGGGCTGTTCTGTTACCCCACGTTGATGGCGGCCGACATCCTTCTCTACCAGGCAGGCATCGTGCCCGTTGGCGAGGACCAGGCGCAGCATCTGGAATTGACACGCGCCATCGCGCAGCGATTCAACACGCTCTACGGCGAGACGTTCGTTGTTCCGGAGACCAGGCTGCCCGCTGTCGGCGCCCGCGTCATGGGACTCGACGAACCGATGGAAAAAATGAGCAAGTCCGCAACCGGTCCTAACCACGCCATCAATCTGCTCGATCCGCCGAACCGCATCAGGAAACTGATCGGCAGGGCCGTTACCGACTCCAAGCCCGGCGTCGACTTCGATGACCCGGGCGCCGGGGTGCGGAATCTGTTGAACATCTTCCAGGCTTTCTCCGGATGGACCGACGAGCAAATGAAGGAGAACTTCGCCGGGATGCGCTACGGCGATCTCAAGAAGGCCGTTACGGATATGGTGGTCTCGCAACTCGAGCCGATTCAGAAGAACTATGAAGAGTTGACGGCCGACCGCGGGACGATTCGGCAAATCCTCAAAGAGGGGGCCGAGCGAGTCGCTCCCATTGCTCGACAGACGATGGATCTCGTCCGGGAGCGCACCGGCCTCTATCGTGGCTGAGCAACTCGACGTTGATGTGCCGTTGGAGCCTGCAGGCCGGACCTCGAAGTGAACGACGACACGGGCATCACCCTTCCCAACTACTACCGGTTGCTGCGCCGTAATGTCCACTTTCGGCGTTTGTGGCTCGCTCAGCTTGTCAGCGGAACGGGTGACTGGTTCTACTCGGTCGCCATCTACGATCTCCTGCTCAAATTGACAGGGTCTGCCGAGACCGTGGCCCTCGCGGCCGTCTTGCAGATTCTGCCGATGTTCGTCGCCGGACCGACAGCCGGCGCGGTGAACGACCGTGTCAGCCGCCGGCGCGTAATGCTGATCACCGACCTTGTGCGCTCGGCGGTCGTGCTCGGAATGCTTACCGTCGGGACCCGCGAACAGATTTGGTTTCTCTATGTGTTGTTGGCCTTGGAGGTGACGACCGCGGCCTTTTTCGAGTCGGCGCGCACCGCCATCCTGCCGAACGTTGTGGGCCATCGCGACATCGCGACGGCCAACGCCGTAGCAGGAACCACTTGGTCCGTGAGCGTCACAGCGGGCGCCGCCATCGGAGGCTTTGTCGTCGCCTGGTTCGGCCGCGAGACAGTGTTCTTGCTGAACTCCGGCTCTTTTCTCCTCTCGGCCTGGTTTATTTACCGCATGCGGGCACGCGAAACCCATGTCGATCCCGATACCCGCTTTCGCTGGCGTGAGGTCTTGGGTTTCGGTCCCATCGTCGAAGGCTTTCGCTACGTCGCCCGCGACCTGAGACTCGCGTCGCTGTTGACCTTGAAGTTCGGCCTCGGCATCCTCGGGGCGCGTTTGGTCCTGGTGAGCGTGATCGGCAGCCGCGAGTTCGCCGTAGGAGGCGTGCCCGCCCTCGGCATGAGCCTGCTGCTGGTGTTCCAGGGCGTCGGTTCGCTGCTCGGCCCTTTGGTCGCGGGTCCCTTTGTCGGCGGGAGCCGAAGCCGGATGCGATGGGCGGTGCTCGCCGGATATCTGGCCGGTGCGTTTTCCTACGTGGTCTTCAGCCAGGCGCGGTCCCTGAATGTAGCGGCTTGGACAATGGTCGTCGCCCATGCCGGCGGCTCGCTGGTTTGGGTCTACTCGATGACACTCCTTCACTTCAGTACGGACGACCGCTTTCGAGGACGCGTCTTCGCCGCCGACCTCGCTCTCTTCATGGTGACGGCGTCGGTCGCAAGCTATAGTTGCGGCTGGGCGATCGACCACGCTGTCGCGGCCCGCACGGCCGCGCTCGGAGTAGGATTGGCGATGCTCTTGCCCGCCGCCGCCTGGACGTTGAGCTTGCGCCTGCTTTGGCGAACCCACGATGAGACGGGCGAATCCTGACTCGACCAAGATCTCTATAAAACAGACGTGCACGAGAAACCCGACAAGGGGGTTCTGCTTGAGCCGAGTTGGAGTTTGCCCGTTGCGATAGCCGCTGTGTCGAATGGACTGCTTGTCCCCAATAGCTCCCGGTCTAAAATGGTTGTGGCTCCAGTCTGATCGGCGCCGGCCACGGATGCGGATGCGGATGCACGTGCAGTCACACAGCAAAGGCTCTCTACTCGCCGGCTGTGCTATGGCCGGTTTGTTGTACGCCCTCTTTTCGGTTTCTTCGTTCGCGGCCGCGCCCACTACGGATCAGCTCGAGTTCTTCGAATCTCGGGTCCGTCCGTTGCTGGCTGAGCACTGCCATCAATGCCATAGCGCTCAGGCCAAGCCGGTTTTCGCAAAGCTCTACCTCGATACTGCCGAAGGGTTGCGGCAAGGCAGCGAAGCCGGACCGGTGGTCGTCCCGGGCAGGCCCAATGAAAGTCGCCTGATGCATGCCGTGCGGGGCGAATCGGTTCAGATGCCGCCCACGGGAATGCTTGCCGGCGATCAGATCGCGGTGCTGGCGAAGTGGATCGAGATGGGAGCGCCCTGGCCGCAGGATGAATCAAGGGACTTCGCCGCCGCAGAGACCGGCTTTGACCTCGATGCCCGCAAACAGGCGCACTGGGCCTGGCAGCCGGTGAAGGCGGTTTCACCGCCGGAAGTCAGGAACCAGGCGTGGCCGTTGAACGATGTCGACCGCTTCCTTCTCGCCAGGCTCGAATCCGAAGGACTCTCACCGGCGGAAGAGGCGGACCGGCCCACTCTGATACGGCGGCTTTCGTTTGCGTTGACCGGGATGCCGCCGTCTCCGGAACGGATCGAGTCATTTGTGAACGACGACTCTCCCGAGGCTTACGAGCGCCTCGTTGACCGGCTGCTGGCTTCGTCCCACTTTGGTGAGCGCTGGGCGCGCCACTGGATGGACCTGGTCCGCTATTCGGAATCGCACGGCAGCGAAGGCGACCCGGATGTTCCCCAGGCCTGGCGCTACCGCGACTACCTGATTCGCGCTCTCAATCAGGACTTGCCGTACGATCAGCTCGTCCGCGAGCATATCGCGGGTGATCTGCTGGCCGAGCCTCGTTGGAGCGCCGACGGCAAGACCAACGAATCCCTCCTCGGCGTCGCGCACTTCCGCATGGTCGAGCATGCCTTCCAACCCGTTGAACCGTTGGAAGACCGCGTCAAGTGGACCGACAATCAGATCGATGTCTTTTCGAAGGCCTTTCAGGGGCTGACCGTTTCGTGCGCGCGCTGTCACGATCACAAATTCGATGCGATCAGTCAGAAGGATTTCTACTCGCTGTTCGGCGTCTTCTACGGCGCGCGGCCGATTCAAGCGACGATCGACAACCCGAATGATCTCAATGTGCACCGCGAGAAGCTTGCCGCGCTGAAGGTCCGGATCAAGGAAAAGCTCGCTGCTGCCTGGATCGACGCGGCGCGCAAGCTTGAACTGCGGTTGATCTACGAGCAGGACGCCGCCATCAAGAAGGCTCTGGAAGAAGCGGCCTGCGACGAGGAGAGCCCTCTTGCCGTTTGGGAGTCTCTTCGCCGGAAAGAAGGGGACCAACTTGCATCGGGTTGGACGCGTCTGGCCCGCCATTGGCGCGACGAGGTTCGGTCCCGAACGGAGTTCAATGCGGCCCACTTCGAAGAGACCTGGCATCCGGGAGGCATGGAATACAACGAATGGCTGCGCTACGGTGTCGGCATGCCCGATAAGCCCGCTGAGGCCGGTGCATTCTTTGTTCAGCCCACCGGAGATCAAGTTGTCAGCGGGATCTATCCCGGCGGTGTTTACACGCACCTGCTGACGCCGAAGCACAATGGCATTCTGCAATCGCCGCGGTTCACAATCGAGCACGATGCGATCAGCCTTCGCGGCCTCGGCGGCAACGTCAGCGCCGTCCAATTGATCATCGAGAACTATGCTGTGCCCCGCGGCGGCATTTACGGGCAGCGCTTCAACCTCTCCAACGACGAGATGACGTGGGTCCGCTGGGATGCGACCTATTGGAAAGGGTTCACCGCCTACATCCAGTTCGCCACGCTTGAGGACTACACCTATCGCAGTTCCAAACCGGTTCCGCTGTTCGACGGCCGCTCGTACTTCGGAGCCGACCGCGTCGTCTTTCACGACAACGGCGGCTCGCCGAAGGAGGTGGTGCTGCCGATCCTGCATCTCCTGAGCGGGGGGGCGCCGTCTTTCCAAGAGGAGCTGGCCCGGCGCTTCGGAGATTTGCTGGTCGACGCCGTCGAATCATGGCGCGGCGGTGCGCTGACTGAAGAGCAAGCGGCGTACCTTGACTACTTTGTGCGCCGCGATTTGCTGCCGACATCACTGGGACAGCTCGTCGAGTTGCAGCCGCTCGTTGCCGAGTACCGCGGTTTGGAGGCCGGGATTCCGGTGCCGCGTCGAGCTCCCGGCTTGCTCGAGGAGGCCGCGCCGGCCCAGCCGTTGTTCGTCCGCGGCAATCACAAGAATCCAGCCGATCCGGTCCCACGGAAGTTCCTGACGGCGTTGGGCGGCAAGCCATTCGGCGCTCCGCGAGACGTGCGCCTGCACCTTGCCGAAGAAGTCGCGAATCCGCGTAACCCTCTGACGGCTCGCGTGGCGGTCAACCGGATGTGGCGTCATCTCTTTGGGGAAGGCATCGTGCGTACCGTTGATAACTTCGGAAAGCTGGGAGACGAGCCGACGCACCCCGAGTTGCTCGATTACCTGGCGGTCCGCTTTGTGGATGAGGGCTGGTCGATCAAGGAGATGGTGCGGCGGCTCGCGACTTCTCGGGCCTATCGCATGAGCAGCCGGGCATCCGGGAAAGCTCAGGCCGCCGATCCCGAAAACAGGCTTCTGCAGCACGCCCACATCCGTCGTCTGGAAGCCGAAGCGATCCGCGACGCGATTCTGGCGGCGTCAGGTGAGCTGAAGCCGGATATGTACGGTCCCTCGGTCAAGACGTACTATGCGCACGAGTCCGGCCGGGCGAAGGGCGATAAGGAAAAAGGGCCGCTTGACGGCGGCGGCCGGCGCAGTGTGTATCTGGAAGTTCGCCGCAACCTGAGACATCCGTTTCTGGAGGTCTTCGACGTGCCGAAGCCCGCCACGACGCGCGGTCAGCGCGATGTGACGAACGTCCCCGCGCAGTCGCTCACGCTGATGAATAGTCCGTTCGCGATCGAGCAAGCCGGGAAATGGGCCGACCGCATCGTGAAAGACGGCAGCGCCGATCCTCGACGGCGGATTGAGCAGATGTTTCTCGAGGCGTTGGGCCGTGCTCCTTCGTCCGGCGATCTTGACGAGGCGCAAACCTTCGTTGCCGGTTTGGCTGTGGAGCACGATGTCGCTGCGGACCGCATCATGAGCGATCGGCAGGTCTGGCAGGACTTCGGGCAGACGCTGTTCAATCTCAAGGAATTCATCTATATTCGGTAACAGCCGATGACGCGCGATCTCCATTTCCGCCCGCGCTTGACGCGCCGTGACATGCTGCGGCGCAGCTCCATCGGCTTCGGAATGCTGGCGCTGGCCGGGCTGATGGCCGACGAAGCCGACACGGGTCCCGCGCGAAAGGCCGGCTCGCTCGCCGCGTTGCCGCCGCACTTCACGCCCAGGGTGAAGAACGTCATCTTTTGCTACATGTCCGGCGGCGTTTCGCACATCGATTCGTTTGACCCCAAGCCACGCTTGGCCAAGGAAGCCGGTCAACCGATGCCGTTCAAGACCGAACGGACGATGTTCAACCAGGACGGCGACATCTTTCCGAGCCCTTGGGAGTTCCATCACTACGGCGAGAGCGGCATCCCCGTGAGCGACCTGTTCCCGCACATGGGGTCGGTGGCGGACGATCTCGCGGTCATCCGCTCGATGACCGTCAAGTTCATGGAGCACGCCCAGGCCAATTTCTACTTTCACGCCGGACAGCCCTTCACCGGTTTCCCCAGCATGGGTGCTTGGGTCAGCTACGGTCTGGGAACGGAGAACGACAACCTTCCGGGTTTCGTCGTGCTCGGAAGCGGCGGCATACCCCTGGGCGGCCTCAACGTCTTCGGCAACGGTTTCCTGCCGGCGACCCATCAGGGCTCGTTTCTCTATCCCGATCGGGACGAGCCGCTGCACAATATCCGCCCGAAGGAATCGGACGCGCTGCAACGCCGTCGGCTGGCCTTCGTCGACGAGATGGATCGAGGTTTCCTCTCCGATACCGGCGATCACGCGCCGATTGAAGCTGCCATTCGTAACTATGAGACGGCTTACCGTATGCAGGCCGTCGTGCCGGACATCGTCGATCTGAACGGAGAGACGGAAGCGACGAAGAAGCTCTACGGCTTCGACTCCGAGAACCCGCAGAAAGCCGCTTACGCCAAGCAGTGTTTGATGGCGCGGCGCCTGGTCGAGCGCGGCGTGCGCTTCGTCGAGCTGACGATGGTTCCGACGAACGGCTTGAGGAACTTCGGCAATCCATGGGATCAGCACAACAAGCTGAAGGAGCACCACGGGATCAATGCGTGTCAGGTCGATCAGCCGATCGCCGGGCTGAGCAAGGATTTGAAAGCGCGCGGACTGCTCGACGAGACGCTCGTTCTCTGGTCCGGCGAGTTCGGGCGCACGCCGTTTGTGCAAGCGGCGGATGGCCGCGATCACAACCCTTACGGATTCAGCTTGTGGCTTGCCGGCGGCGGCGTCAAGGGCGGCACCATCTTCGGAAGGACGGACGAGTATGGATACCGGGCGATCGACAATATCCTCACGATTCACGATCTCCACGCGACCGTCTTGCACCTGCTGGGCCTCGACCACACCAAACTCACCTTCCACTTCGCCGGGCGGGATATTCGGCTTACCGATGTTCACGGGCACGTCATCGACGGGATACTCGCATAGAAGACGCTGTGGAAGGGTCCTGGATCGACTCTGAAGCATGCGCCGCGCGTATTGAGATCCATGGAAATACCGCGTGGCCGGCCTCTGGGGTGGTTTGGGCTCTCTTCGCGTGTATGATCGTGGCCATGAGGAATACGTTTCCGGTTAGCCTTCATGTCTCACCACGAGGCGAGGTGAAGTGCGTGAGAGGGCCGTCAGGACAAGGCGCGCGCCGCTTG
>JAPOOG010000105.1 GCA_026713545.1 Bryobacterales bacterium | reverse complement strand
TGCGTGTTCTTCGCGGCGTGCGCCCCCCACGCGTCTCGGGTGACCACAAGGGTGGGGGGGGGGAGGTGGGGGGGAGCCGATGCGGAAATGAATGAATCCAAGTGCTTTTTCGAGATCCGGGTACCCGGCGCGTAGCACTTGCATTGGATGGCGCAAACTCCTCCCTCACGCTCTTCCGCGACCAGGTCGATGCCCGTGTCATTGGCGGAAAAGTCCGGCCTCGTCGCGGACCACTCCCCCCACAGCCACACATTCGAAAACCGGTCCCGATACAGCGGGTCCTGCTGAAAATACCGCTTCATCAGGCGCTCGAAGAGCCGCCCCTTCTCGTATTCGGAACCGGCAATGGATCGGATGTGATCCAGAACGCGTTGGAAACCGTCGATCATTCTTGACTACCTATTGAATTCCAGCGTGGGAACCACAGTCAGCGGCAATGCATACTTGCACATTCTCGGCAACTTGGTGAAACATTGGGCTCAGGGTCGGTCCGCGGCTATGTAGGGGGGCTCTGGCGGGCTCGAAACTAGAACGGGACGGCTGCCGGCAGAACTAGGCGCAGTTCGCTGTCGCCCGTTAGGGAGTAATCGGGAAGGCGTCCGGTAAGGTTTTGCGTCTCTCTGCGAATTCTGGGAACGCCGTCGCCGCGCTGCTCCATGAGCTTTCGCTTCGGGAACTCGGGGTGCGAGGGACACCTGGCTAAAAGGGATACGACGAGCGGATTCCGCGTTGCCTGGCGCAGGTGGAGCACATCGGGGGTCAACGTATTTGCCAATCCACCGGGCACGGACAACTCGATCCGGTTGGCAAACATGTGGAGCCGAATCCTGCTCTCGGCGATGGAGTAGTCCCTGTGGGCGACCGCGTTCACCAAGGCCTCGAAGACAGCCTTCTCGCTGTACTGCGCAACGTCTTCGCGCCCAAGGCGCTTGACAGCGCCGATTCGCATGTTGCGACGAACAAAGTCGAACGCTTCGCTAACCTGCACGTCGAGCGGGCCCACAATATCCCTGGCGTCTGTTTGGTAGTGGTCATCCTGCCGTTCTCCGGCGTAGAGCACTGCCTGAATGTACGCCGCGCGGAGCCATCGCTGAGGCCTCGAAGTGCACATCAGAACGCCTCCGACTGACAGCCGTGCTGCGCCATCGGCATCCTCGACGATCAGCCCCAACTTACGCACGGCAACATCGAAGTCGGCTTCCTCGCTCACGAAGCGCTCGGCAGCGGACCTATCGAGATCCTCAGGTGTGGTCCTGGCAACCGGCAACTCGTCGAACGACGTCATTCCGGTCTGTGCCCTCATCGTCATCAGCCGCTGTAGGGCCATGGGTTCGATCTGGCGCTTGGAACTGCCAATCCGGCGGAAGTACCCTCCGGGGCTCTTATGCACAAAGAGGCTCTGTGGAATTTTAACCACTAGGACCGGCTTCGAAATACTCGGTCCCTTGAGTCCGGGTTTCGACGACACCGGTAGTTCGTCTCGATAGATTCCCGCTTCCAGTGGGGGCTGAATCGAATCGTTGCAGACCTCCTGGACAAGGTCTTCGACGACATTCAGTCGGTCCAGCGGAATCCCGGTTACCGTTCGGGTCTTGTCGTTTACTCCCAATACGAATAGACCTCCCTCCGAGTTCGCAAAAGCCGCGAATTCATCCGCGAGTTCCGCTCGCTTTGGACCTTCGATCTTACGGCCCTTGAAGTGCACTTCCTTGAGTTCGAGTCCTCCATCCTCACCAAGGCGTATACGATTCGCAAGATCCTGCCTCAACATGCCGTCAACTCCTAGCGCAACAGAATACCGCTTGTCCCGACCACATTAGCCAGAATGTCTCCACCACGGCAGCACGCGTCTCTCGTTTCACCGCGCGGCCCGCTGCTCCAGTTCCACGAACCTGGAATCTTGTGGAATCGTCGCGTCCACTTCCCGCAAGGTCCTGAGCGTATCCGCGAGAGAAGCCCTCGCCCACGGATCGATGCCGACCTCTGGAACGATGCGGTGCAACAGGGCAACAGCCGCCCGAGGATGTGACTTCCACGTCTTCTCGTAGTAACAGACTGTACGGATCTGCCGGTCGTTCGACGCCATCAGATAGCCATTGGCCCATTCCACTGCTTCCGGGAATGCATCTCCGGTTGCCATGATGACTTCCACGAGTGCCAAAGAACTCTGGCCAGTATTGAGAGCCTTCTCGCGCGGCCAGAATCGATTGAGCCATGGACCCACGAGTTCTCTCCAGACTTGCTCGCGCGGTTGGTCGTCCTTACGCTTGTCCAGCACTCTTTGAAGTGCTACGCCCACATGCCACGGATTGTCCCGGATCACAATACGCGCCGTCTTTCGACAGGTAGACTCGTCGATCAGATCCGCCTGTGGAGACATGGTCAGATATACGAACAACCGAACAAGTTTCTCCCCGTGGTCGATTTTCTTGTGTTGTTGAACGGCCGTCCAGAGGTCTGCACCTAGGACTTGCACGAGTTCGGGCGTGATCGAACCACGGAAGGCAACCACTCCCCAAAGGGCGCGCACCTCCTCATATAGGTCGTTGGAAGGTGTAGCCCTCCCCCAGCGCAGTCGTGGAAGTACGTGTCGGGTCGTCCAGTCGGTCTCATTGCGATAGAGCCAGTCCACCCAGAAAACGAGCATCACAATGCCGGCCAATCCAGACTCATCACCAGAAATCTGATTGAGAATGGATTTCTGATGATTCGTGATGGGGCGCGACGTCTTGCTGGTGACGTCCCGGATTCGCTTCATCGCCGCGCCTGCATACGTTCCAGCCGTCGTGTTCAGCGCGTTGGTAAGGGCGTCAATGTGGCTCAGGATGCCTGACTGCTGAGAGCGATGTTCCCAGCCGCGCATCCATAGCCGCCAGAACTCACTCTCGTCTGTTCCAGACCACCGCTCTCCGAGAACATCCACGAATTGCGCGATCTCTCCTTGGAGGTTCTGGAAGAAATCCTCGGGAATTCCCAGAAGGATATCGATCAGCCTTGCACTTAGCTTATGTCCCGGTTTTGAGTCCTTAATCTTCGTCTGGACCACATCCAGTGTCGCCTTCCACATCTCGGTTGGCCAGTTTCCGCTGTGTCCGAGTTCTTGGAGCGCGCGTATCGCGGTGACCGGGCGCCGTTGTGTGAATTGCCGGAATCTGGAAACATCGACTGACCCGCTTCGTAGCGCCGCAGCAACTTCCCGGGCTCGGCCACTGAGCGGGACCGTTGTAGGTTCAGATTCGTGCCGGTGTGCGGCATGTTGCCGTCTTTCGAACACAGCGAGAGTTTGGGCCGCATCCGGACTCAGAATGACTCCACCTTCATTCAGGGCGGCCAGCCGGGGCCCGACCTCGTCCAGAATAGCCCCGTCAGAATCTGGCTGGGACGTACCGGCATCCGCTCTGCTTTGCACGGCGTCCAGCAACTCAGCCTGGAGTCCCGACGATGCCCGCGTGCCCACCTGTCGAAGCATCGCTAGGACTTCCGAGCGGAAATCGGGATCCCACAGCACTTCTTGCGCGTTGCGGTGGAGAATGAGACGGACCAGATCAAAATCGGCGGTACCGTCTTGATTAATGGATTCCAAGGCAATGCGCCACAGCATCTTTTCGCTACTAGCGGCCCAGTAACGAAGTAGATAGTCGCGCTCCCTGCCGTCTTCCTCAAGCGCGGAGTAGCTTTCTCGAACCCAATCCAGCAACACCGTCCACGTACCGACAAGATCGCGTAAGGACCTGCGCCGCTGGTTGTTTGTCCACTCTTCATCGCTGATTGCACCGGCAAATGCATCGGAAAGCTCGAAGTGGATGATCCGTGCGTCATCCCGGTCGCTCCGGCGCAGCAACACAAAGGCGGTCTTTAGGTACTCCGTGAGCGTGACGGCGTGCCGCCTCAAGAAGTGTCCAAATCTTCCGGGTTCGATTTCCGTCAGCACGTTGAATCGGTGCTGTTCATCGCGGCACCCCAGGATGACATCGGTATGCCCGCAGGAGAGAAGGGCGACCTGTTCCGGCGTAGAATCGTCGGGCGAGAGGAGCCGGTACGGCGGGGGGCCGGGAAACACGCCGAGCCGCGGGCGGAGCAGCCGTAGAAGAATGTCGTCCGTTGCTTCGGTGTTGTCCCGTGAGAGGTTGTTGAGGATACGATCTAGGCGCAACAGGAACTGGTCATCATCGGGAGGCTCGGCAAGGAGGTGCGTCCATAGGCGTCCGAGCCGCGGCGGAATGTCGGGCAGATCGTTTTCGGCCGAGATGAGACGGTCCCATAGCCGCCTCCGGAGTTCGAAACCGATGTTGTGTCCGCGGTTGATCACCCACTGGAAGATTTCCGGCGAGTGCGCGTGGATTGCGATCCAAAACGCAACCGCATTGGCGACGGAATCCGTTTGCAGCATCTGCTGATCCGCACGAACTGTGACCACAGGGCCTGCCGGCCCCCGCTCATGGGGCTCGGGCTGAACCGTCCCCGCCATAAGGCCGCGGACAGCGAACTCGTGAAGCCAACCTGCGGCGTACGCACCCGGAACCGGAGTGTGTCGAATTTTATTAAATGCAGGCCAAGTGGCAGCCGGGTCTGAGAGCGCCCAAACCACGCGATCGGGATCGGCCTCGTGTGTTTTGGGGTCCGGTACCCTCGTAAGACCGGACAGCGCGACTTGGATCCGGTATTGGTGAGGATCTGCTGCGAGCTTGGCCCACTCTTCGACCGTACGGACTAACAAATCATGGTTCTTTCGGGAGTGGTAGAAGATCGGATGGATGCCGGTTTCGGTCCATTCAGATTCGCGTTGTTCGCGTTGCCTCTCATCAATGTACCCCACAAGGGAATACGTGCGATTGCCACCACGCCGGTTAGTAACGGCCCTCGCCAAATAACGAACGACCAAATCTCCCATGCTGTAACCAACGAACACGACCGTGTAGCGATCCATTAGGTTGGAGACAAACTCCGCAGCCCATCTCTTGGTGAGATACGCCTTTCCGAAGTCGGTGCCGGTCAGCACTAGTTGGGATGCAATCGGTCCTGCTTCAGATGTTTGTATACGGCCGTGAAGGTGAACGACAGAATTCCAGCTATCCAAGTCCGGAAGTGCAGGTCCTACGTGGTAATCGAGGTCATCCGGGCCGCTCGAGCGAGCGAAGTTGTCGTCATAATTCGTCGTTACCAGATGCAGCCCTGCCGAGTTACGCAGGACTCCAAGCAAGGCTCGGTGCAACCGCAGAGAGCCTGGCTTCGGGTTAGAAGAAAGTAGCCTCGCCACTTCTGAACGCATTGCATTGCCAGTGACCCGATTCTCAAGTATGTCCAGCGCTTCGGCGAACTCCCCCCGTTCGATCATTTTCTCATCGCTGGAAGTGAGGGAGACGTTCAGTGACGCGTAGAGCCGTTTAACGAGCCGTGGAAAGCTCGGCAGGCCAGTAGGAACGGAGATTCCCGCACCGCAGAAAAAGACTATCTCACCAGCCTCCTGTTTCTGGATGAGCTCGCCCGGAATGTCGGGGCCGTCCGGAATGAGTTTGGGCATCGGAGTTGTTCCGCCTACAGCTGTAGTGATTCAGAGAACGTGAAAACCTCTGAGAGTTTGGTAAGCAGTCGGAGTGGGGTTACATCGGTTTGAGCTCCCCCGGGCGGATTCCTATGCAGCGCGGGCGTTGGCACCAATGCTCTCCAGCCGAGGCGTCCGGAATAAACAGGGCATGAGTGAATCTGAGCCGGCCTCAAACACACCAACATGGAACGTCTTGGCATCAAGGACTGCTGTAGAACGATCTTTTGACACTATTTCAATCCTAACCGAGGTACTTGGCGCGCGGGCG
Organism: Bryobacterales bacterium; assembly: GCA_026713545.1. GTDB lineage: Bacteria > Acidobacteriota > Terriglobia > Bryobacterales > UBA6623 > JAPPLB01. Next base: position 2,792 of record JAPOOG010000105.1, on the reverse strand, counting down.
CTTTCTCGGCTGCTCGTATTTTCCCTAGCGCTCCAGCGTGGTGCGGGTGAACCCCGAGTCAGGGGCGTTTGACGGGTATCGAGTAAAAAAAATTCTCCAGTTGCCGGTGGTAAGCGCGGCGGGAATGCAGGCTGACCAGGCCATCGAGGACCAGATCTACCAACGGCGCCGGCGCTGCCGCGGGGGCCGGTACGGTCAGGTCTTCCCTCTTGTTCCTCTCTCGGGGAACAGCGTGTGGGAGGGAGCCCCAACCACGATATCCCGCACAACTATGCTCGGGGCCGCCCGACCTCCGTCGTACCCACTTCTTGCGCCTGATACCCAGCCAAACACTCCCGCTACCGTCCTGCTTTCAAGTGCCGATTCGGAGAATTGGATGTGCCTGGGCCGGAACAGGTCGTCTGGAGGGTAATGCGCAAGCTCTGAAGCTACTTGAAATTGTGAGGGCGTAACCCAGTGCTGCACCTGTCGAGTTCATGGCGTGCGGCCGACCATGAGGGCGAGTATTCGAGGCAAGCCGAGCGAAACTCTGCCCTCAGTTCAGGATGCAGGCTTGAGTGTCCTTGCTGGTAGTCCTTGGTGTTCGAGGTAGCGAATACCATGTTCCGGGAAAAGCCGCCTGTGTGAAGCGTAGCTGCGAGGCGTAGATAGCTCTCGGCTATCATGCAGTCCTTGACTGACTGTTTGGCTCTTGTAGCAGGTGGCTTTCCGTGCTTTACACGGTCGTACGCCTTCAAGACTTCGTCGTCGTGATCAGTCAGTGTAGAACTCGTATCAACGATTCGCTCGGCTAGATATCGGCCTCTTTGTGGAAATTCCAGCGTGAGCAGGTCAACAGGGTCAGGGATGGAATCCTCAGGGGACAGCGCCTGCATGCGCTTCAGAATTCCGACGAACCTATCCGTGGCTTTCTTGATCCCGGCACAGGTTTCCTTCTCGACTGCGTCGATTTTCTCCCGGAATTCTTGATGGACCTGTTCTGTTATCACCATGGAAACGCCGGGAGATGATCCGGTAGCCCGGCTGATTAAGGTATGTGCGGCGTCGATATCGTGGATGCCCAGATGGTCCAATAGCGGTGCTCGAACAACGTCGAGAATGGTGCAGGTGTCCAGCAATAGAACCGGAACGTCGGCTTTTGCAATCTGGGCGACAAGGTCGTCGCAGGGCAACGCGGTCATCAGGATCGGTCATAGGCTTGGAGCAGGTCACGCGCGAATTCGAACTGCCTAGCGAGCTTTCCGGCTCGGTCTGGAGGCCAATTCAGTTCCTCGACCAGCCATTGCTTGAGTGAATCGCTGTAGAGAGTGGAACGCTCCCGGTGAACTTGAATCAGGAAATCAGCCCAGCGTTCGAAATCTCGCGGATGTGACGAGCCGGTGGACTTGTTGGCAATAGTAGAGAAGCGCTGCAGAAGCTCAGCGGCTTCATCAGAAACCCAGTCGGTGATGGTTACGTCTTCGCTTGAGACGTCCATCGTGAGTTGGCTGTCGGACGGAACGTATGCGCGCAGCACGTCCGCGAACTCGTCGAGTATCCGATTGTACTGGGCCATGGACAGTTCCCCGTCGTCGTGTGGGACGATGTTGGGCACATAGAGTCGCCCACACTCTCGAATCAGGAAGAGTCCAGTTTTCGGGTCGCCGTCTTTAGCGTCGCGGGAGAAAGCGAAGCTTGCATCCTTCCCCTCTCGATCAACCTCTGCCATGAGGGCTTCAGCCTCGGGGTCGCGGTGCCAGTCATCAGGCAGGTTCGTCGAGACCGCGGCGACCAATGCGTCAAGTTGTTCGACCGGACCGGTGATGTACAGATCCTTGAACTGCTTCATAGATGTTCTCGTCTTCCCGTTGAGTCGTGTCGTAATCCAAGCGAGTCGAATTCACCTTTGGAACCACCAGGAACGGCTCGGTGTGGTTGACCTAGACTCCTTCTTGCGCGCTGAGGTTTACGATTGAGTCAAGTAACGTCGAGATCAATTGCCGTCGTCGGTCTGATGTAGTGCCTCGCTAGATATTGTATTGAGTCGGAAAATCTGCAGGGGAAGGGCCGGTGGTGGACGGCAAGCGGCACGGCTACTGGTTGGAGCGCGCCCCGGACGTAAGAACGGGAACCCTCACCTACGTCAACGGCGTCGAACGATAACCCCCTCTTTTACACTCCCCCCTCTCACGACTTACCTGCCTCGGCTTTCCGGCAGCGTGGCGAGCCTATCAGGGTACCGACCAGATTGGTGGTAGAGTCGACGACTGGCGCGGTGGCGGTAGGCGGAGGGGGTAGCCGTTCCCGGCGGCTTTCGCCGATGCCGGTGCCTCACTCCTCCCCGTGACTCCGTTTCCAGTCGCCGCTCATCGAACCGGACGTGCAGGTTTCCCGCATCCGGCTCTCGGACGAGATCATGCCGTCGCCCACGGAAAGCTCGCCGTCCGCGGTGCAAGGTGCGTGAGCCCGTACTCGGACCAGAGCCGGTCGGCCGGGAAGCGCACTACTTTCCCGGCCCGCACCTTGTGCTTCCGACAGAGCCACTGGCGCAGCCGCCGGGTCGCGGGCCGGTCCATCGCCACGTAGGCCGGGCTTACCTGCCCCAGGATGAAGTAGTTCGCCCAGCCGGTCAGCAACCGGTTCAGGCGTTTCACCACGACCCCCGGGGGCAGGCGCACGTCTCGCGGCGTCGTCAGCTCGCTCACACGACGGCAGATGCTCTGGCCGCTCGCCCGGCTCGGACGCGGGCCGATGTAGGCGGCACCCGTGCCCGGTCGGTGGTTGCGCCCAATCCGGTAGCCGAGGAACGTCAT